>NZ_JBEPZB010000010.1:0-116780 GCF_041641055.1 Microbacterium sp. | reverse complement strand
TCGGAGCATCCCCTCGACACGCCGACGTTCGCGCGGATGCCGCGGCGCGCCGCCCGGCGTATCCGAAGCTGTGCCCGGTGCGGGGAGTCGGAAGGGGAGTCGGAAGGGGAGTCGGGCGGGGAGTCGGCAGCTGTCGCCATGTTCCGTCGACGGTGGGCACAGCTTCGGAGCATCCCTTCGACACGCGGACGTTCGAGCGGATGCCGCGGCGCGCCGCCCGGCGTATCCGAAGCTGTGCCCGGTGCGGGGAGTCGGAAGGGGAGTCGGGCGGGGGGAGTCGGCGGGGAGTCGGGAGGGAGTCGGCAGGAGGGGGAGGGGGACAGGAAGGAGACAGAGGGACGTGTGCGCACGGCGCGCTCGCCGCACTACGCTGGCGTCATGTTGTACGAGCACCTCGGGGCTCGCCCCCGGATCCATGACACCGCCGTCGTCGCTCCCACCGCCGTGATCTCCGGCGATGTCGAGATCGGCCCCGGCTGCCAAGTGCTGCACGGCGCCGTGATCACCGCGGAAGGCGGCCCGATCGTGATCGGCGCGCACGTGATCGTGATGGAGAACGCGCTCATCCGCGCGACCGCTGCGAACGCGGTGCACATCGGATCCCATACCCTCGTCGGCACTCTCGCGAGCATCGCCGGCGCGACCGTCGGCGAAGAGGTGTTCTTCGCCTCGGGTGCCCGCATCTTCAACGGGGCGCTGGTGGGCGACCGATGCGAGGTGCGGGTGAACGCGATCGTGCACCGGCGCGCGGTGCTGCCCTCCGGCACGGTGGTGCCGATCGGCTGGGTCGCCGTCGGTGACCCGGTGCAGCTGCTCTCGCCCGACAGGGAGGCCGAGATCTCGGCCGCTCAACCGGAACTCGACTTCCCCGGGCACGTGTTCGGCGTCGACCGGGACACTCCTGACCTGATGGTCCAGCTGACCGAGCGCTACGGCAGCTCGCTGGCCCGGCATGCCGCCGACGTACCCCTCGACCACGACGGCCGCGCGGCGGGCCGAGGGTGAGCGCGGACACCGGACTCGTCCGACCCGATGTCAGCACGGCCGACGCCGCGCTGATCGCACGGGAGTGCTACGGCATCGACGCTGTGGCGAGCGAGCTCGGCAGCAACCAGGACCGCAATTTCGTGCTCGTCGAGGAGGACGGGTCGCGCAGCGTGCTGCGGGTGGACAATCCGGTATTCGGCGACGACGCGCGTGATGCGCAGCACCAGGCACTCGACGCGTACCGGGCAGCCGGGGTTCCGGTTCCCGCGGTGCTCCCCGGCCTCGACGGAGCGCTGACCCAACGATGGCGCGGTTTCGCCGTTCGTCGCAGCGAATTCGCCGAGGGGGAGCCGCTGGTGGATGCCGGGTACCTCGCCCCCGTCGTGCTCGCCGAGTTCGGCACTCTGGCCGCCGCGTCCGTGAACGCGCTCGCCGGGCTGACGCATCCGGGTCTCGATCGCGAGCAGATGTGGGATATGCGGGTCGCGTACCCGCAGACGACCGCCCTCGCCCCCGCCATCACCGACGCGGAACTGCGCTCGCGGGTGCGCGCGGCGGCGGACGAGGCGCAGGCGGCGCTGTCGGGCGTCGCCCCGGCGCTGCCGATCCAGCCGATCCACGGCGATCTCACCGACGACAACGTCACCGGACGTCGTGGGGCCGACACCCGGCTGCATCCGCACATCGTGCTCGATCTCGGGGACCTGGGAACCGGGTGGCGGGTGGCGGAGCTCGCGGTGTGCGTCTCGTCGATGCTGCATCACGAACCGGATCGCCCGCTGCGGGGGCTCGAGACCATCGCCGCCTTCCACGCCGACGCTCCGCTGACGCGCGAGGAGGCTCTGGCAGTGTGGCCTCTCGTCGTGCTGCGGGCAGCCCTCCTCGTCGCCAGCGGCTGGCGGCAGCTCGACATCGACGGCGACAACGACTACGCCAGGGAGCGGATCGAGGGGGAGCAGGCGATCTTCGACGCAGCCACCGCGCTGCCGCTTGTCGAGGCGACCGAGCATGTGCTGGCAAGGCTCGGGTTCGATTCCGCGGAGTTCGATCCGTTCGCGGCCGACGCGGCCGACGCGTCCGACGCGTCCGACGCTGCGGACGAGGGGCCGCCCTCCGCTGCGTCCGATCCCGAGATTCAGAGGCCGAGCGGGTCAGCACCGGACGAGCCGGCGCCGGACGATTCCGTCGCAGGCGTGCCGGCTGTGGGCGAGTCGGCGGCGGACGACGCCCGGTTCGCGCTCTCGACGCTGCTCCCGGACCTCGACGGTCGAGTCGTCGTCGTCGACCCCGGTGTCGAAGCCGAGGGACTGGACGCCGGTCGCTGGGCGGATCCGGACGCCGAGTCGCATCTGGTGGCCAGGGCTCACGCGCAGGGTGCGCGTGCGGCCGTCGTGCCCTACGGGGTGTTCCGGCTCACCCGCACGACGGTCGACACCGCGAGCGCGGCAGCGACCTGGCCGGTCGAGACCGAGCTGCATGTCGCTCCTGGCCCGTCGTCGCGAATGATCGCACCGGTCGCGGGGGAGCTGAAGATCACCGAGGGAGGGGTGCGCATCGCCCTCGACGGCGGATGGCGGCTCGAGCTCCGTGGCGCGGACATCGAGCCGAGTCGCAGCGGACGTGTCGAGAGGGGCGAGAGCATCGGCAGACTCGCCGCATCCTTCGAGAACCGGACGATCGTCATCGGAGTGAGACGAGCGGATGCTCCCTCGCTCGCCACCCCCGCGCCCGATGCGACGATCACCGCGCAGCTCGTGGTCCCGGAACGTGTTGCTGCCTGGCGTCGCTTCACGGCTGATCCCGCTCCGCTCCTCGGTCTCGGCACTCGGGTCCAGTCGGACGAGGCGGACGAGGAGCTCCGCCGCCGGGACCGGATCTTCGCCGAGGCCCAGGAGCGGTACTACGAGCAGCCGCCTCAGATCGAGCGCGGCTGGCGGCACCACCTGATCGACACGACCGGTCGCAGCTACATCGACATGGTCAACAACGTCGCCGGGCTCGGCCACGCTCATCCCGGGGTCGCCAGCGCGGCCGCGCGACAGCTGCGGACACTCGCGACGAACTCGCGATTCCTGTTCCGCGACCTCGCCGAGTACAGCGAACGACTCGTCGCTCTGATGCCGGAGGGCTCGGGGCTCGACACGGTGCTGCTGGTGAACAGCGGATCCGAGGCCGTGGATCTCGCGATCCGCCTGGCCCAGGCCGCGACCGGGAGGAGGACCGTGATCGCGCTCCGTGAGGCGTACCACGGGTGGACCATGGCGAGCGATGCGGTCACCACCAGCGCCTATGACAATCCGCACGCGCTGGACACCAGACCCGACTGGGTGCATGTCGCCGACGTGCCCAATCCCTTCCGGGGCACATATCGCGGCGACGACACGGCCGCGCAGTACCTTGCGGACCTCTCGAGCGACCTCGACATGCTCGGTGCGGCGGGGAGGAATCCGGCCGCCTTCCTCTGCGAGTCGATCCTGGGCAACGCGGGCGGCGTGGTGCTGCCGCACGGGTATCTCGCCGGCGCATACCACCGGGTGCGCGAGAGCGGCGGCCTCTGTATCGCCGACGAGGTGCAGGTGGGCTTCGGTCGCATGGGATCGTCGTTCTGGGGTTTCGAGCAATCGGGTGTCGTGCCCGACATCGTCACGATCGCGAAGCCCATGGGCAACGGCTATCCCATCGGCGCCGTGATCACGTCGCGGAGGATCGCCGATGCCCTGAGCGCCCAGGGGCAGTTCTTCTCCTCGGCCGGCGGCAGCACACTGAGCTGCGCGGTCGGCCTGGCGGTGCTCGACGCGATGGTCGACGAAGACCTGCAGCGCAACGCGCTCGAGGTGGGCGGTCACCTCGCCGAGCAGCTGCGCGCGCTGGCGCAGCGGCATCCGCTCATCGGACCGATCCACGGAGCCGGCCTCTATCTCGGCGTCGAGCTCGTGCGCGACCACGAGACGATGGAGCCCGCGGATGCAGAGGCGGCGGCGATCTGCGAGCGGATGCGCGAGCTCGGCGTCATCGTCCTGACGACCAGCGAGCGCTCGAACGTGCTGAAGGTCAAGCCGCCGCTGTGCCTCACGCCACAGAGCGCCGACCAGGTCGTCGCGATGCTCGACCGCGTGCTGAGCGAGGGCTGGTGATCGACGGTCGGCTTCGAATCGCGCGTCGAGCAGGCATGTTAAAAGCGTATTTCGAATCAGATCCGCTCTTCCGCTGACGAAACTCCCGGGTACATACTGAGCGTCAGCGTCGGACTGCCCGAGGTCCGACCCGTGCGCTTTTCCCGAAGGAGTACACATGGCGATGAAGACGAAGCCGCTCGCACAGGGTGGCGGAACCCTCAGGCGCAACCTCGGCCTGTGGGCGATCGTGGGCCTCGGCCTCGGCTACATGACGCCCACCGTGGTGTTCGACACGTTCGGCATGGTCGCCCGCGACACGGACAATGTCGTCCCCGCCGCGTACCTCGTCGCCCTCGTGGTCATGGTCTTCACGGCCATCAGCTACGGCAAGATCTCCAGCGCCATCCCGAGTGCGGGTTCGGCGTACACCTACGTCCGCGAATCGATCCACCCCAACCTCGGGTTCATGGTCGGCTGGACCTCGCTCATCGACTACGTGCTGCTGCCGATGGTGAACTGCCTCATCATCCGCAGCTACCTCGAGGCGCTGTTCCCCGACATCCCGGGCTGGATCTGGGTCGTCCTGTACTGCATCCTCGTCACGAGCATCATCTACATGACCATGCGCGGCACCTCGAATCTCAACATGATCCTGCTGGTGTTCTCGATCGTGGTGATGGTCGTCTTCGTGATCCTGGTGGTCGCCCAGCTGCTGCGCGGCGAAGGCGCCTCGACCATCGCCTCGGCGGCACCGTTCATCCACGACGGTGCCACGATGAGCGCGGTGCTCATGGGAGCCACGATCGTCTGCTTCTCGTTCATCGGATTCGACGCGGTCACCATGTACGCGGAGGAGGCGAAGGATCCCAAGGTGATGCCGAAGGCGATCCTCCTGACCGTGCTGCTCGGCGGCGCGATCTTCCTGACCGCCGCGTACGTCACCCAGCTCCGCTTCCCGGACTGGAACGAGTTCGCCCCTGGTGGCGACATGCAGTACGTCGAGGACTCGACGCTGCCGGTCATCGGCGAGCTCGTCGGCGGCAACGTGCTCATGGCGGTCCTCACGGCCGCAGGATTCTGCGCGACGCTCGCCTCGGGGCTCGCCTCGCATGCGTCGGTGTCGCGGATGCTGCTCGTGATGGGTCGGAACAACGTGCTGCCGCAGCGGGCATTCGGCTACATCAACCCCCGCACCCATACGCCCACGTTCAACATCGTGCTCGTCGGCGCCATCTCGCTGCTCGCGATCCCGTTCACGCTCGAGCTGATCGCGGCGTGGATCAACTACGGCGCTCTCATCGCCTTCACGTTCGTGAACATCTCCGTGATCGCATGGTTCGCCATCCGGAAGGGGATGCGCAGGACTCCCCGCGAGATCTTCAGCTACATCGTCATGCCCGGCATCGGAATGCTGCTCACCGGCCTGCTCTGGGCGAACCTGCACAGCGACGCGTTGACGGGCGGGCTCATCTGGACCGCGCTCGGCGTGATCTACCTCGCGATCATCACGAAGGGGTTCCGGAAGAAGGTCGTCGCGTTCGATGAGAACCAGGCGGTCACCGGCTTCAACAAGGTCGTCAAGGTGCCGGTCGACGAGATCTGAGACACTGGCATGCGGAAGAGCCGCCTACCTGGGGAGGGAGGCGGCTCTTTCTCTCATGTACCAGCGTTCGCGAGGGTCTGTCGCAGCGACGGGCTTCGCGTTTCAGATGACGCCCTGAGCGAGCATCGCGCCGGCGACACGCTCGAAGCCCGCGATGTTGGCTCCGGCGACGTAGTCGCCCGCGACGTCGTACCGCTCGGCCGCCTCGAACGCGGCGCTGTGGATGTCGGCCATGATCTCACGCAGCTTGTTCTCGCTCGCCTCGAAGCTCCAGCGCTGGCGGGAGGCGTTCTGACTCATCTCCAGGGCGGAGGTCGCCACACCGCCGGCATTCGCCGCCTTGCCCGGCGCGAACAGCACTCCTGCGTTCTGGAACGCGTCGATCGCGCCGGGGACACAGGGCATGTTCGCCCCCTCGGAGACCGCGCGCACACCGTTCGCGATAAGCGCCTCGGCGCCGGCGAGGTCGAGCTCGTTCTGCGTGGCCGAGGGCACGGCGATGTCGACCGGCACCTCCCAGACGCTGCCGCCCTCGACGAAACGCGCGCTCGGCCGACGGTTCGCATACTCGACGATACGGGCGCGTTCGACCTCCTTGATCTGGCGCAGCAGATCGACGTCGATACCGGCGTCGTCGACGACGTAGCCGGAGGAGTCGGAGGCCGTCACGGCCGTGCCACCGAGCTGCGATGCCTTCTGGATCGCGTAGATCGCGACGTTGCCGGATCCGGACACCCCGACGCGCTTGCCGTCGAGCGAGTCGCCGTGCACGCCGAGCATCTCCTGGGCGAAGAAGACCGCGCCGTAGCCGGTGGCCTCGGTGCGCACCTCCGCGCCGCCCCAGCCCGTGCCCTTGCCGGTGAACATGCCCGATTCGTGGCGGTTCGTGATCTTGCGATACTGGCCGAACAGGTAGCCGATCTCGCGTCCGCCGACACCGATGTCTCCGGCCGGCACGTCGGTGTGCTCCCCGAGGTGGCGGTACAGCTCGCTCATGAACGACTGGCAGAAGCGCATGATCTCGGCATCCGACCGGCCGTGCGGGTCGAAGTCCGAGCCGCCCTTGCCTCCGCCGATGCCCTGCCCGGTGAGGGCGTTCTTGAAGATCTGCTCGAAGCCGAGGAACTTGATGATCGACAGGTTGACCGAAGGGTGGAACCGGAGGCCGCCCTTGTAGGGACCCAGGACGGACGAGAACTGGATGCGGTAGCCGCGGTTGACCTGCAGGCGTCCGGAGTCGTCGACCCACGGCACGCGGAACAGGATCTGACGCTCCGGCTCGACGAGTCGCTCCAGGATGCCGCCGTCTACGAACTGCGGAGTGCGCTCCAGCACCGGGGCGATCGAGTTCAGGACCTCGTGCACGGCCTGCTGGAACTCGGGCTCGTGCGGGCTGCGCGTGAGCACCGTGTCGAAGACGGGCTGCACGGTCGCAGGGAGCGGATGGAAGTCGGCGGTAGACGAAGAGGTCACGCGGGGGCTTTCTGATCGGGGAGGATGCTGCGTGCGATCGTGTCGCGTGAAGGGCGCCGGATACGGCGGAGTTTTCACTCTAGCGGGCGCGCCGAGGTGAGGTTTCTCACCCCGGCGCTGCGCGGTCAGACGGTTCGGAGGGGCGTCATCCGGTGTTCTGCAGGCCGGCGGCGACGCCGCTCACCGAGAGCAGCAGGAGTCGTCGTTGCTCGTCGTCCGCGCCCGAGCCGGTCGCGGCAGCGGGGTCGCGCAGCGCTCGGAGCGCGCGCAGCTGCAGCAGGGAGAGCGCGTCGACGTACGGCGTGCGCAGCTGCACCGCGCGCTGCAGGATCGGCTTGTTCTCCAGCAGTCCGACACCTCCGGTGAGGCGGATCACCCACTCGCGCGTCAGCGTCATCTCGTCGAGCACGAGCTGGGCGAGGTCGTCGCGGTCGCCCAACGCGAGATACTGACGGGCGATGCGCTCGTCGGTCTTGGCGAGGCTCATCGCGACGTTGTCGATCATGGTGCGCAGCAGGGGCCAGTCGCGGTATGCCTCGATGAGACGAGCCTCGTCGCCGACGGCCGCGAGCGCCGTGCCGAGACCGAACCAGCCGGCGAGGTTGATGCGCGCCTGGGTCCAGGCGAACACCCACGGGATCGCGCGGAGATCCTCCAGCGATTCGACCGACAGGCCGCGGCGCGCGGGGCGGGATCCGAGTGCGAGCAGACCGATCTCCTCCATCGGCGTGACCGTGGCGAACCAGGGCGCGAAGCCCTCGGCCTTCACCAGCGAGAAGAAGCGCTCGCGCGAGGAGCGGTCCATCACCGAGGCGATGTCGGCGAATCGGGCGGCCGCCTCGCTGGTGTGCTTCTCCACCGTCGGCGACGACGCGAGCAGCGTCGCTGCGGCGACCTGATCGATGTGACGCATCGCGATCGCGGGCTCGCCGTAGCGGGCGAAGATGACCTCGCCCTGCTCGGTGAGTTTGAAGCGGCCGTCGACCGAGTGCGGCGGCTGCGCGAGGATCGCCGAGTTCGCGGGTCCGCCGCCGCGACCGAGGGCACCGCCACGGCCGTGGAACAGCGTCAGCTCGATGTCCGACTCCTGCGCCCACAGCGCGATCTTCTCCTGGGCCTCGTAGAGGGCGAGGTTGGCGGCGACGGGGCCGACGTCCTTCGACGAGTCGGAGTAGCCGAGCATGACCTCGAGGCGGTTGCCGGTCGCGGCCATCCGCTCCCGGAACTCCGGGAAGGTGACCGCCTCGGCGAGGATGCCAGGGGCCGCCTGCAGGTCGGCGAAGGTCTCGAACAGGGGGACGACGTCGAGTACCGGCGCATCGTCGCCGAGCGCGTGCCGCGCGAGGGCGTACACGTTCGCGAGGTCCGAGGCCGCCTGCGTGAACGACACGACGTAGCGACCGGCGGCGCGCAGGCCGCGGTCGCGCTGGATGTCGGCGATCGCGCGGAAGACCTCAAGGACCTCCTCGGTCTGAGCGCTGATCGCCTCGCCGGAGGACAGCTCCGCGAGGGCCTTCGCGTGCACCTGTGAGTGCTGGCGCACCTCGAGCTCGGTCAGGTGGAAGCCGTAGGTCTCGACCTGCCAGATCAGGTGCTGCACGCCACCGAACGCGTGGCGCTTCGCGCCGGCATCCGCCAGGGACGACTGCACGGTGCGGAGGTCGTCGAGCAGCTCCTCGGGACGCGAGTAGCGCTGCTCGTCTCCACGGCGGGTGGCCGCGACCCGGTGGGCGAGCGCCAGCAGCACGCGACGATGGGGCTCGCCGGGGGAGCGGGCACCGAGCTCCTCCGCGGTGCGCGGCTCGGCCGTGACGAAACTCTCCCACAGCGCCGAGACGGCAGCGCTGGGCGGCGTGTCCTCGGCGTCGAGGGTGAGCGTGCGGCCGATGCGCTCCAGCGCCCGCTCCAGGCCGCGCAAGACGTGGTCCGAGGCGATCTGCGAGGCTTCCCGCGTCACGGATGCGGTGACGAACGGGTTGCCGTCGCGGTCGCCGCCGACCCACGAGCCGATGCGGACGAAGGCGGGCACGACCGGCGCGGTGGAGCCCGAGTCGTCACCGCGCAGCGCGTCGTCGATGCGACGGTAGACGTGCGGCACAGTCGTGAAGAGCGTCTCGTCGAACACGCCCATGACCGTGCGGACCTCGTCTGTCGGTGACGGCTTCTGAGCGCGCAGGGGAGCGGTGCGCCACAGGGTGTCGATCTCCTCCAGCATCCGGCGCCGAGCGCGGTGCTGCTCCGACCCGCCCTCGCTGGCCGCATCGTGCTGGGTGAGCAGCTCGGACAGGCGTCGGATGCTCGACGACACCGCCCGGCGACGCGCCTCGGTGGGGTGTGCGGTGAAGACCGGGTGGAAGCGCAGACCCTCCAGGCGCCGACGGGCCTCGTCGTCGCCGACCTCGGTCTTCAGCCGCGCGTATGCCGACGCGACCGTGTCCGCTGCATCCTCGCGCCCCGGCTGTCCTGCGCGCTCGCGGAGCACGCGCACACGCTGGTGCTCCTCGGCGAGGTTCACGAGGTGGAAGTAGCAGGTGAAGGCCCGGGCGACCTCGTCGGCACGCTCAATGCTGAACGACTCGGCGATCGCGGCCGCACGCTCGAACGCGTCGGACGTCTCTTCGTCGTAGGCCTGGATGGTCGCCAGACGCAGTCGCTCGACGTCCGCGAAGAGGTCGTCTCCGCCCGCCTCGCGCAGAACCTGGCCGAGGAGGGCGCCGAGCATCCTGACGTCGGAGCGCATCGCATCCGGGATGCCGCGGCCCGCTTCGAAACGGCCGATGATGCGGATGGCCGAGGTGTCGGTGGGCTCGGGGAAGGCGTGTTCGGGGGTCACGGTTCGAGAGTATCCCGGCTCGGGGTCGTGCTCCGAACGCATGACGATCCGAGACGATCCGGCACCGCCGCGAACTACGATGGACGGGATGCGAATCTCCGCGAACCCCCTCCGTGGCCAGCAGTTCCCCGCTGTCCTGCTGCTCGTCGCGGCTGGACTGGGTCTTCTTCTGGCCAATCTCCCCTCGCACGACGCGCTCGCGGCGGTGCTCGATCTGCACATCGCAGTGCCGGGAACCGCGCTGGATCTGTCGATCGAGCACTGGGTGTCCGACGGCCTGCTCGCAATCTTCTTCCTCGTCGTCGCGATCGAGCTGCGGCACGAGCTGACCCACGGCGAGCTCGACTCGCCCCGCAAAGCCGTGCAGCCGGCGATCGCCGCGGCCGGCGGTGTGCTGGTGCCGATCGCCGTCTACCTCCTCATCGCCGGGGACTCGGCCACCGCAACGGGCTGGCCGATCCCGACGGCCACCGACATCGCATTCGCCCTCGGCGTGCTGGCGATGTTCGGACGGGGGCTGCCCTCGAACGTGCGGGTCTTCCTGCTGGCGCTCGCGATCCTCGACGACATCATCGGCATCATCTTCATCGCCGTCCTGTTCGCGCACGACGTGCAGTGGCTCTATCTGGTGCTCGCGGTCGTCGCGGTCGCGGTCTTCTGGCTGCTCAGCAGGCTGCTGCACGCGAAGGGCCACCCGGCCGTCGCGGTCGCGATGGTCGTCGTCGGCATTGCGGCGTGGGGACTCGTCGCCTCGTCCGGTATCCACGCCACGATCGCGGGCGTCATGCTCGGACTCGTGATGGCGCCCGTTCCTGCCGCCCGCACCCGACATATCCTCGAACCCACCGTCAACGGCGTGATCCTGCCGGTGTTCGCCTTCGTCGCGGCGTTCGTCGTGATCCCGGCGCTGGCGCCGTCCGAGCTGTCGCCCGCCTTCTGGGGGATCGTGGTGGCGCTGCCGGTCGGCAAGATCATCGGCATCTCGGTGTTCGGCTGGCTCGCGATGCGCATCCGTCCGCGGGGAGCGGCACCCGCCCTGCCCTTCGCCGACATCCTCGCCGCCGGCGCGTTGGGCGGGATCGGCTTCACGGTCTCGCTGTTGCTGGCGAACCTCGCGTTCGCCGGTGACGGCACCATCCGCGACCAGGCGATCCTCGGCGTGCTGGTCGGCTCCTTCCTCGCCCTGCTCCTCTCGGGCGTGATCGTGTCGCTGCGCGCCCGGCACTATCGGCGTCTCGGCGTCGCAGCACCGTCAGCACCGGCTGAGGCGAGCTGATGTCGGAGGAGGCCGCCGCGGATCCGCTGCGCGCGGCAGCGGAGACCATGCATGAGGTGCGCGAGCGCTGCGTCTGGTCTCAGCAGATCACCCATCGTGACCTCGTGCCGTACCTGATCGAGGAATCCCACGAGGTCATCGATGCGGTCGAGAACGGTTCGCGCGCCGACCTCCGCGAAGAGCTCGGCGACCTGCTGTGGCAGGTCCTCTTCCACGCGGCGATCGCGGCGCAGGACCCAGACGATCCGTTCGACATCGACGACGTCGCGGCGACGTTGACCGAGAAGATGGTGCGTCGGCATCCGCACGTCTTCGCCGGGGAGGTGGCGAACACCCCCGAGGAGGTGCTCGTGCACTGGAACGCCGCGAAAGCGGCGGAGAAGCGCACGAGACGCAGCGTGCTCGACGGCATCCCCCGAGGGATGCCCGCGATCGCCCTCGCCCAGAAGCTCGTCGGCCGCGCTGCCGGTGTCGGTGCGGTCGCCGCGCCCGCACCGGGCATCGTCGAGCCGGCCGCCTCTGCTCCCGCGACCGAGCAGGAGCTCGGAGACGCCCTGCTGGGGCTCGTCGCTCTGGCCGGGGCACGCGGCTGGGATGCCGAACGGGCGCTGCGCGAGAGGCTGCGCGCCCTCGAGGACGAGGTCCGCGAGGCCGAATCCGGTCGGTGACGCCACGACGGGCCCCGCCGACCTGGAAGGATGGAGGGGTGGCTACTGTGAACCCGCCGCGCGGCATGCGCGACATCCTCCCCGCCGACAAGGCCCGCCGTGAGCGCGTCCTCTCCGTCATCCGCGACCGTTACCGTGCGCACGGCTTCGACGAGATCGAGACCCCGGCGCTCGAGGAGTACTCGCGGCTGCACGCCGGCATCGGCGGGGACAACGAGAAGCTCGCCTACAACGTGCTGCGACGCGGCCTGGATGCCGAGGCGATCCGCGCCGCGGCGGACGATCAGGGTGCCCTCGCCGATCTCGGCCTGCGTTACGACCTCACCGTCCCGCTCGCACGCTTCTACGCGAGCAACCGCGGTCAGCTCCCCGGGGTGTTCCGCTCGATCCAGATCGGTCCGGTCTGGCGTGCCGAACGCCCGCAGAAGGGCCGCTACCGCCAGTTCGTCCAGTGCGACATCGACATCATCGGCGACGACTCCTCGCGCGCCGAGGCCGAGCTGATGGTCGCCTCCCTCGACGCGGTGGATGCCCTCGGGCTCGAGGGGGCGAGCGTGCGGATCAACGATCGGCGCGTGCTGGAGTGGATGCTCGACAGCTTCGGGTTCTCCGCCGAGGAGCGGCCGGGCGTGCTCATCACGATCGACAAACTCGACAAGATCGGCCCGGGCGGCGTCGCCGCCGAGCTGCGCGAGCGGGGCGCGGATGCTGCGGCCGTCGACGCGTTCGAGGCGTTCCTCACCCGTCCCCAGAGCGGGGAACGCACCGCCTTCGCCGAGGGGCAGATCCGCACGGCGCTGCCGGAGGGTGCGCCGGACGAGCTCGTCGGGCACCTGGTCGGCATCGGCGAGGCCGTCGCGGTGGGGCGCGCCTCCACCGACATCCCCCTCGTCTTCGATCCGTTCCTGGTGCGCGGCATGGGCTACTACACGGGCACGATCTTCGAGCTCGCCCACCCGTCGGTGTCGTATTCGCTGGGTGGCGGAGGCCGGTACGACGGCATGATCGGGCGCTTCCTCGGCCAGCAGGTGCCCGCGGTCGGCTTCTCGCTGGGATTCGAGCGCCTCGTCGACCTCGTGACCTCCGGAGCGGATGCCGGGGAGCGGGCCGTCGTGCTCATCCACGACGCCGACGTCCCGGTGGGCGAGCTGGTCTCGCACAAGGCGGCGCTCGTGGCGTCCGGCGCCAGAGTCCGGCTGGAGCGCCGGACGAAGAATGTGAAGGCGCTGCTGGAGCGCTCCGCCTCCGACGGGTACACGGAGTTCGCGACGGTCGCGGCCGGCACAGCGGACCTGCAGCTCAAGCCGCTCTCCTGAATTCCGTGCGGATGCCGTTCATCCGGCGTTCACACCGGTCGGGTCGAATCGGGGCATGAGTCGACCGCCTCTCGTCGCCGTCGTCACGATCGGTGCTGCCGTCACGGTGGCGCTCGGCATCCGGGCCGTCCTCACGCATCAGGCCGCCGTCGCTCGGCGACGTATCGGCAAGCCGTTGGGCGAGCAGTCGATCGACGCCGATCGGGTGTGGCGACGGTCGCTCGAGGGCGAGCCGATCGACCTGCTGGTGCTCGGTGATTCCGTGGCGGCGGGACTCGGCGCGGAGCGCCGCAAGGAGACTCTCGGAGGACGCCTCGCCAAGGGGCTCGGACGACGGATGCGCCGGCCGGTCCACCTGCGCACGGCGGCGGTCGTCGGCTCCGAATCACCGGACCTCGCCGCTCAGGTGGCGAGCCTGTCGACGGACTACGCCCCGCACGTGGCAGTCATCGTGGTCGGCGGGAACGACGTCACGCATCGCATCCCGATCCCGGTGTCCGTCCTGCACCTGCGCGAGACGATCCTGCAGCTGCGCGCCCGTGGCACGGAGGTGGTGGTCGGCACCTGCCCCGACCTCGGCGCCCTGCGGCCCGTACCGCAACCGCTGCGGCGCCTGATCGCCAGCATGTCGCGGAGGCTGGCGGAGGCCCAGGCGGAGGCCGCTCACGCCTCCGGCGCGCATCCGGTCGATCTGCGCCGAGCCGTCGGTCCGCTGTTCTTCGACGACCCGGACGCGATGTTCAGCCTCGACCGCTTCCATCCCAGTCCGCTGGGCTACCGGCGCACCGCCGAGGTGCTGCTGCCGGCGGTGTGCGCGGCCGCGGAGCGCGCCCTCAGTTCGCGCCGTCCGTCGGCTGCGAGGTGAAGGACGCGGCCCACTCGGCGACCCGTCGCGCGCTCTCCTCGTCGGACAGATCCTCGACCCGCGTCATGACCGACCAGCGCACGCCGAAGGGGTCGCGGATGCTGGCGAAGCGGTCTCCCGACACGAAGTCGGACGGCGCCTCGCGCACGATGGCGCCGGCAGCGACCGCACGCTCCACGACGGAGTCGACGTCGGACACGTACAGCCCGAGCGAATAGCAGTCGTCATCGCCCTGCGGAGCGGCGACGAGGTGGTACTCGGGGCTCGGCTCTCCCAGCTGCAGTCTGCCGAGGCCGAAGTCGAGGTCGGCGTGCGCGACGACGTCACCGAACTCGGTCACGTCGACGACCGTCGCGCCGAAGACGTCGCGGTAGAAGTCGATGGCGTCTCGCGCCCGGGGTATCGCCAGGAAGGGAGTCAGCGAGGTGGCGCTGTGCGGGCGTCCGTCCGTGGTGTGCTCGCCGGTCACGCCGGCGGTGTTCTGAGTGCTCATGACGCCACGCTACGGAGCCGCTCGTCGTGCGCGCTTGAACTCCTGCGACAGAGTCGGAGCGACGTCGGCCGACAGGAATACGCTGGGGCGATGGTCAGTTCGACGCGCGGTGTGCTCTACCCCGCGAGGCTGCCCGAGTTCCATCGACTCCCGCCCACGGCGTCCGCTCGCGATCTCGCGGTGTGGTTCTGGATCCCGGAGTGGGATCTCGATGCCGGACGATCGTCGCGGCAGGAGATCGTGGGGTACCCGGCTCTGAATCTGGTGGTCGAGGGCGATTCCGTCATCCTCGCCGGCGCGACGACGAGGGCCACTCACCGCTACCTCCGGGGGAGCGGCTGGGCGGTCGGGGCGCTGCTGCGCCCTGCGGCCGTCGCGGCGCTGACCGACGACCCGAGCGCGATCGTCGACGGCTGGCAGTCCGTCGATGCCCCGCAGCTGGTGAGCGCGGTCGGAGCAGCCATGCACGCGACGGAGGGGAACACGACGGATGAGCGTCGGGAGCGTGCCGTCGCGGTCTTCTCGGACTGGCTCGCGGAGCGCGTGGGTCCGCTGTCCGATGCCTCGCATCAGGCGAACGCCCTCGTCGACGTGCTCCTGGGGACGGATGCCGCCGATTCCGTCGAGGAGGCGGCGAGCCGCCTCGCGGTGTCCGTGCGCACCCTCCAGCGTCTGGCGCATCGTCGCGTCGGCGTCTCACCCGCCGCGATGATCCGTCGCCGACGCCTGCAGGAGGCGGCCGAGCGGCTGCGCCTGGATCCAGGGCTCGATCTCGCACGGCTCGCCGCCGAGCTCGGGTACGCGGACCACGCGCACCTCACCCGCGATTTCCGGCACGTCCTCGGCATCGCGCCGCGGACGTACCGGGCGGAGGCAGCAGAAGCAGCGGGAGCAGTGGAAGGAGCGGTCGAGCGCTGATCAGCGCTCGAGTCGCAGTCGCGCCATCCGCACCAGCACCCCGGCGAGCACGACCGCCGTGCCGACGAGGGAGGCGAGCACCGGCAGGGTGTTGACGAGCAGGAGGCATCCGAGCGCTCCGACCACCTGCAGCGCCCGCGGATAGCGCCGGGCGGAGCCGTGCTGACGGAACGCCGCCGCATTCGCGATGAGGTAGTACAGCAGCACGCCGAAGGACGAGAAGCCGATGGCATCGCGGAGGTCGGCGACGAGCACGATCCCGACGATGATCACCGCGATCGTGATCTCGGCCCTCCGGGGCACCTGCCACCGCACGTCGATCCTCGCCAGGGAGCGCGGCAGGTCCCGCTCTCGGGACATGGCGAGCGTGGTGCGTCCGATGCCGGTGAGGAGGGCCAGCAGAGCGCCGAGGGATGCCGCCGCGGCGGCGATGCGCACCACCGGGGAGAGCCCGTCCCAGCCCGCCGCCGCGAGGACGTCGGCGAGCGGAGTGGACGTGGTCGACGCCGCTCCGCCCAGGGTCAGGACGACCGTGAGGGCGACGAGCGCATAGACGACGACCGCCCCGCCCAGGGCCAGCGCGATCGCACGCGGGATGGTCCGCGCGGGGTCGATGACCTCTTCGCCCATCGTCGCGATGCGCGCGTATCCGGCGAAGGCGAAGAACAGCAGCCCCGCACCCTGCAGCACGCCATAGGCATCCGCCGAGAGCAGCGGCGTGGGAGCGGCGGTGGCCGCCGTGCCGAGTCCGACGGCGACCACCACGGCGAGCCCGAGCAGCGAGCACACGACGAGCACTCGCGTGACGAGGGCCGTGCGGGTGACCCCGAAGCAGTTGACGACAGCGAGCAGCACCACGGCGGTGACGGCGACCGGGATCTGCCACCCGGGTGGTGCGGCGTAGGCGGCGAAGGTCATCGCCATCGCCGCGCAGCTCGCGATCTTGCCGATCACGAAGCTCCACCCGGCGACGAACCCCCACCAGGGGCCGATCTCCGCCCTGGCGTAGGCGTACGTGCCCCCGGCGACCGGATGCGCGGCGGCGAGCTGGGCCGAGGCCGTCGCGTTGCAGTAGGCGACCAGTGCGGCCACGGCCAGAGCGATCAGGATCCCCTGCCCTGCGGCCCCGACGGCGGGGCCCCACACAGAGAAGACGCCGGCGCCGATCATCGAGCCGAGGCCGATGGCGACGGCGTCGCCGAGTCTCAGGCGGCGGGCGAGGGGCATCCCGTCATCGTGCCATGCCGGGGTGAACGCTGCGTGTCGCCGTGCGCGCCCCAGCCCTTCGAGGAGAGCGGCCGCATCGCGCTCGGGCTCGTGCGGGGGATCGATCAGGCCCGCGCCGCGGTGACGCGCTGCTTCTCGCGGATGTAGACCTCGCGACGCACCTTCGCGACGACGTCGCCGTCGCGGTCGGTGATCACGGTCTCGAACCACTCCAGGACCTTCGCTCCGCCGTGCGCCCGTTCGCGGATCTCGGCCGCACGCTCGCGGCTGACCTCGAACTCGGCGGTGAGCACTCCGCGGCCGGGCTTCAGGAACTCGATCTCACCCCGGGTGTCCCACACCACGTAGTCGCGACCGAGCTGGTGCATCACGAGCATGAAGAAGTAGGGATCGGTCATCGCCGACATCGAGCCGCCGAACGCCGTTCTGACGTAGTTGCGGGTGAGGACGTTCACGTGGAGTTCGACGGTCGCGTGCGTCCAGTCGTCGCTGAATCGGCGGATGCGGATGCCGCTGCACAGATTGGGGATCCAGAGGCTCATGCCGATCGCGAGACGGCGAGGAGTGATGCGCATGAGGACAGTGTGGAGGAGGTGTCGACGCAGACAAAGGTTGATGGAGGGTTCGTACAGTTGTTATAGTTCTCGTAGAACTAGTAGAAAACCGAGGACCGGATGCTGATTCGCATCGACGCCGACAGCGCGCGCTCCCTCTTCGATCAGGTGGCGGCGTCCGTGCGAGCCGACATCCTCACCGGGCGCCTCGTGCCCGGCGACCGCCTGCCGCCTGCGCGAGAGGTCGCCGAGGCGCTCGAGATCAACGTCCACACGGTGCTCCGGGCCTATCAGCAACTCAGAGACGAGGGCCTCATCGACCTGCGTCGAGGCAGGGGAGCAGTCGTCTCCGCGTCCGCCGCACCGCTGGCGGAGCTCTCCCACGACATCGCCGCTCTCGTCGCACGCGCCGCATCCCTCGGCCTCTCACCCACGACCCTGGCCGCACTGATCAAGGAGACCGACGCATGACCCCCGACATCCGCCGAGCCCGCACCGCCTTCCTGTGGGTGGGGGTGATCGTCCCGCTCGCGCTGATCGTGCTCGCCGCCATCGTCGTGCTGTCATGGCTGCCCGGTCTGCCGGACCCCGCCGCCGTGCACTGGGGGCCCGACGGCGTCGACGGGTTCGGTCCGCGATGGACCCCGCTCGTGCTTCTCCTCGGCTTCGGGGGAGGGGCGGTGCTGCTCTTCGCGATCATCGCGTTCCTCGCACACCGCGGCTCGTCGCGGAACCGCACGAGCTCCCAGACCCAGCCGCGGTGGTCGGCGACGGCTCGACTGCTCGGAGCCGCGAGCCTCGGCATGGCCGGGGCGCTGTCCCTGGTCGCGGTAGTGACGACCTCCGTGCAGCGGGGGCTCGCCGATGCGGCAGACGCGCCCGACATCGCCGTGTGGATCCCGGCCTTCCTCGTCGTGCTGCTCGGACTCGGGATCCTCGGATGGTTCCTGCAGCCCACAGTGGCGTTCGCGGCTGAGGGCTCCGGTGCACCGGCGGCGCCGCTCGCCCTCGCCGACCACGAGCGCGCGGTCTGGATCAGGAGCGTGACGGTGGCCACCGGCGGTCAGGTCGTGCTCGGGGTCAGTGCGTTCGTCGTGATCGCGATGAGCGTGCTGCTGCTCGCGCAGGGCATCGCCGCCGGATGGATCGTCGCCGCCGTCGCGCTGGTGCTCGTCGCCCTGATCGCGACCGGTCTCGCGTTCCGGGTGCGGGCGAGTGCGGCCGGTCTCCGGGTGCGCTCCGTTGCGGGATGGCCGCGACTCGAGATCCCCGCCGCAGACATCGCCGCAGTGCGGGCGGTGCACGTGAATCCCTTCGCCGAATTCGGGGGATGGGGCTACCGCATCGGCACGGACGGCCGGCGAGGATTCGTGCTGCGCGAGGGCGACGCTCTCGAGGTGACGCGAACCGACGGCCGGGTGTTCGTCGTGACGGTCGACGACGCCGCCACCGCCGCCTCCGTGCTCGCCGCGGTCGCACCTCGCTGACCCCGGCATCCGACTCTCGACCAGAGGAACAGTCATGACCCGTCTCCGCATCGCCGCCGTCCTCGTCTTCGTCCTGCTGTCCTGCGGGCTGGCCTGGCTGGTCGCCCTGCCCCTGTGGCTCGGCGACGGTCTCGCCGAGCCGAGCACCGGGTACCTGCTGCCCGTGATGATGCTCACCCCGGCCGTGGCGGCGCTCGCCGTCACCTTCGCGATGAAGGTCCCCGGGCCCGGCACACGACTCCGGTTCCTCGGGCTGTGGCCGCTGCGCCCGGCACGACGGGTGGTGTGGCTCATGGTCATCGGGTGGCTGGTGCCTCCGGTGCTCGTCGCCCTCGGCATCCTCGTCGCCGCAGCCGTCGGCTTCGTCGACCTCGACCTCACCTTCTCGGGCTTCGCAGCCGAGATCGCGAAAGCCCTGCCGGCCGGCGCCCCGATGCCACCGGTGGAGCTGGTGGTGATCTCGCAGATCGCGATGATCCCCGCGGCCGCCCTCTTCAACAGCCTGCTCGCCTTCGGCGAGGAGCTCGGCTGGCGGGGCTGGCTCGTCCCGGCGCTGCGTCCGCTCGGCACCTGGCCAGCGCTCCTGCTCAGCGGCGCGATCTGGGGACTGTGGCACAGCCCGCTGATCCTGCTGGGCTACAACTTCGGACGCACCGACATCACCGGTGTGCTCCTCATGATCGGCGGATGCATCGCCTGGGGCATTCTGCTGGGCTGGCTGCGACTGCGCTCTGCGTCGGTCTGGCCGGCCGTCCTCGCGCACGGCTCGCTCAACGCCTCGGCGGGGCTGATCCTGCTGGTCGCGGCGTCACAGCCGGATCTCGCCCTCGCCGGTCCCCTCGGGGTCGCCGGGTGGATCGTCGCCGCGGCGACCATCGCGGTGCTCGTCCTCACAGGGCAGTTCCGCGAGCAGCCCGAGCTCGCCGGTGGTCCCGGTCGGCTGCTCTCCGCTCCGCGCGCCGGCGGTCCGCCTCCGGCCCCTTGACGGTGGGAGAGCCGCGAGGTTTGCTGAGGTCATGGAATCCACTCCCACCGCCTGGTCGAACGCCGACGTCTACCTCGCCGACCTGCTCGTCGGGCACGATCCCGATCTCGACGCCGCACTCGCGGCGCAGCGCGAGGCCGGGCTCCCCGAGATCGAGGTCGCACCCGTCGGCGGCAAGCTGCTGAACCTGCTGGCGCGCATCAGCGGCGCTCGCCGCGTGCTCGAGATCGGGACGCTGGGCGGGTACTCCACGATCTGGCTCGCGCGCGCGGTCGGCGAGGGCGGCAGGGTCGTCACCATCGAGGCCGAGGCCGACAACGCCGCCGTGGCCCGCGCGAGCATCGGTGCGGCAGGGGTGGGAGACCGGGTGGAGATCCGGATCGGCCGCGGTGCCGACGTCCTGCCGACCCTGGTCGGCGGTTTCGACCTCGTCTTCATCGATGCCGACAAGGAGTCCAACACCATCTACCTCGACTGGGCGGCGCGGCTCGGCCGCACAGGCACCGTCGTCGTGCTCGACAACATCGGACGCGAGGGCGAGATCGTCCGCGCGGACTCGGACGACCCGAAGGTGAACGGCACCAGGGACGCCCTGCGGATGCTCGGTGAGGACCCGCGTTTCGATGCCACCGCGCTGCAGACGGTCGGCGTCAAGGGCTGGGACGGCGTGGCGCTCGCCGTGATCGTGTGACCCGCTGACTCCGACCGGGGGTCGCTGTCCGGGGCGGGCTAGACTGAGCGCGGATCGACGACGCTCCACACAACGTTTTCTCTGAGCAAGGAGCACATCAGTGGCACTGATCGAGGCTGTAGGCGCACGTGAGATTCTCGACTCGCGCGGGAACCCGACCGTCGAGGTGGAGGTGCTCCTCGATGACGGTGTCGTCCAGCGGGCCGCCGTCCCGTCCGGTGCATCCACCGGCGCATTCGAGGCGTACGAGCTCCGCGACGGCGACAAGAGCCGCTACGGCGGCAAGGGCGTGCTGAAGGCCGTCGAGGCGATCATCGACGAGCTCGGCCCGGCCCTCGAGGGCGTCGAGGCGAGCGAGCAGCGCATCGTCGACGAGATCCTCATCGAGACCGACGGCACCGAGAACAAGCAGCGCACCGGCGCCAACGCGATCCTCGGCGTCAGCCTGGCCGTCGCCAAGGCCGCGGCCGACTCGGCCGATCTGCCGCTGTTCCGCTACCTCGGCGGACCCAACGCGCACGTGCTCCCCGTTCCGCTGTTCAACGTCATCAACGGCGGCGAGCACGCCGACAACGGCATCGACATGCAGGAGTTCTTCCTCGCGCCGATCGGCGCCGAGACCTACTCCGAGGCGCTCCGCTGGGGCGTCGAGACCTACCACGTGCTGCGTGCCGAGCTGAAGGCCGCCGGCTATGCGACCGGCCTCGGCGACGAGGGCGGCTTCGCCCCCGACCTGCCCAGCAACCGCGAGGGGCTGGACTTCCTCGTCCAGGCGATCGAGAAGGCGGGCTTCACACCCGGCACCGACATCGCCCTGGGCCTCGACGTCGCGGCGACCGAGTTCTTCTCCGACGGCGTGTACCGCCTCGACAACAAGGACTGGAGCGGGCCCGAGCTGATCGAGTACTACCAGGGCCTGGTGAACGACTTCCCGATCGTCACGATCGAGGACGCCCTCGCCGAGGACGACTGGGACAACTGGAAGCTCCTCACCGATGCACTGGGCTCGAATGTCCAGCTCGTCGGCGACGACCTGTTCGTCACCAACCCGACGCGCCTCGCCGACGGCATCAAGCGCGGCGTCGCCAACTCGCTGCTCGTGAAGGTCAACCAGATCGGCACCCTGACGGAGACGTTCGACGCGGTCAGCCTCGCCCAGCGCTCCGGCTACACGGCGATGCTGTCGCACCGCTCCGGTGAGACCGAGGACACCACGATCGCCGACCTCGTCGTCGCGACCAACGCGGGTCAGATCAAGGCGGGTGCGCCTGCTCGCAGCGAGCGCGTCGCGAAGTACAATCAGCTTCTGCGCATCGAGGAGGAACTGGGCGACGCCGCGGTCTTCGCCGGTCGTTCGGCCTTCCCGCGCTACCAGGGCTGACTGCAGCTGAGACAGACACGCGCCGCCTGAGCGGCGACCGTACGGAGGAGGAGCCGTGGCACGACGACCGGCTCCTCCTTCGGCGTCTCCGGCCACGCCCCGCGCCGCCGCATCGACTCCGGCGACCCGCCCCGCCCGCGGGTCCAGGCCCCCTCGCACGACCCGTTCGGTCCGCGGGGCGGCCGGTGCCGCTCAGGACCGCCGCGTGGACGTGCGGGAATGGGCGTCGGGCATCCGCCTCTCGGCGTTCTCGGTCATCATGCTCTCGCTGGTCGTGCTCGGAGCCTGGGTGCTCGTGCCGACGCTCGGCACCTTCATCGACCAGCGCCAGAAGATCGCGGCCCTCGAGCAGTCGATCCAGGTCTCCGAAGACCAGATCACGGCACTCGAGAAGGAGCGCGACCGCTGGAACGACCCGGCTTTCATCACCACCCAGGCGCGGGAGCGGCTCTACTACGTCAAGCCCGGCGAGGTCGTCTACCTGATCGACAACGACCTGGACCCGGCCGCGCTGCCGCGCGAGCAGGAGCCGGTGAGCGACACTCTCGAGGAGAAGCAGTCCGACTGGATGCCGCAGCTGCTGCGCACCCTCACCTCGGCCGGTCTCAGCGACACCGCCGCCGTCGCGCGGTGAGGCTGCGGCGCGCCCGAGCGGCGTCGCTCCGAGCATCCTCCCCGGGAGGCTCCCGTACGCTGGTGGGGTGACGACTCCGCCTTTCTCCGCTCCCACGACCGCCGAGCTCGCCGTGGTCTCGGCCCAGCTGGGCAGAACGGCCCGCGGGGTCGTCGGCATCGCGGCGCGCTGCGTCTGCGGGAACCCGACCGTGGTCGCCACCACGCCGCGGCTTCCGGACGGGACTCCCTTCCCCACGTTCTACTATCTGACCCATCCGGCGGCGACGGCGGCGATGTCGACGCTCGAGGCGACGCAGGTCATGCCCGAGCTGGCCGCCCTGCTGGCCGATGACGAGGGGATCGCTGCGGCGTATCTCGCCGCTCACGAGGCCTACCTCGCAGACCGCGCGCAGTTCGGCGATGTGACGGAGATCGCCGGCATCTCGGCCGGCGGTATGCCGACCCGTGTCAAGTGCCTGCACGCGCTGGCCGGCCACGCGCTCGCGGCCGGTCTCGGCGTCAATCCGATCGGCGACGCGGCGCTCGAGCGCTCCTCCTGGTCGCCCGAGAACTGCCGGTGCGAAGACCCGGGTGCAGCCCTGCGCGACGTCGAGGCTTCGTCGGCATGACTCCGCGTCGGGTGCTGCGCGGCGGCGTCGCACTCGCGACGATCGTGGCATCCGTCCTGCTCCTCGGAGCCTCCGCCACGCCGCCGCCCGTGCCGGATGACCCGGCCGATCCCACGCGGGCAGCGGAGTACTGGCTCGACGGAGCGCGGATCCGTGAGGCCTGGCAGACCACGCGCGGCGACGGAGTGACGATCGCCGTGATCGACACCGGCATCGGCAAGGTGCCGGGCGTCTTCGACGAGGCGGTGGTGGGCGGCACGGATGTCTCGGGTTCGGGCTCTCCCGACGGACGCACCCCCGTCGGGGCGATCGACGGGAACCACGGATCGTGGGTCGCCTCGCTCGCCGCCGGCCGGGGAGCGGCGGACGGCAAGGGGATGATCGGCGTCGCCCCGGAGGCCGACCTGCTCTCGATCTCGGTCGGCTTCGGCGCCGCGGCCGCGGTGCCCTTCACGGACCAGGTCGCGAAGGCGATGCGGTGGGCCGTCGACAACGGCGCGGACATCATCAACCTGTCGTTCACCACCAACACGCTGGACTGGGACAAGAGCTGGGACGAGGCGTTCCTGTATGCGTTCGAGCACGACGTGGTGGTCGTCGTCGCGGCGGGGAACCGGGGGAGCGGCACCAACATCATCGGCGCGCCGGCGACGATCCCCGGGGTGCTCACGGTGGGCGGCGTCGACCAGACGGGCACCGCGAGCCTCGAGGCGTCGACGCAGGGCATCACGATCGGTATCGCCGCGCCCAGCGAGGGGCTGCGCGGGGTCTCGGCCGACGGCAAGGTGGTCCCGTGGAGCGGCACGAGCGGTGCGGCCCCGATCGTGGCGGGGATCGCCGCGCTGATCCGCTCGGCGCACCCCGACATGGATGCCGCGAACGTCATCAACCGCATCATCAAGACGGCGATCGCGGTGCCGGGGATGACGAAGCTCCCCGATCCGCTGTACGGCTACGGGTTGATCGACGCGGAGGCGGCGATCTCCGCCGACGTGCCGAAGGTCTCCGAGAACCCGATGGGCGACCTCGCGGAATGGGTGCGACTGTTCCGTCGCGCCGACACCGTTCCGCAGCCCGAACCGACCGCCGCACCGGTCGAGGTGCCGCCGCTGCCCGCGGCCGACGCCCCCACCGACCCCGGTTCACCGCTGCTTCCCAGCGCTGAATCGCTGCGCTACGGTACCCTGCCGCTCATCGCCCTCACAGTCCCTGGTATCCTGGTAGCGCTTGGCGTCACCGCAGCTGCCCGGCGCATCCGATCGGCGCGCGCTCGCACGCCACATTCCTGACTCCCGAGGAGTTCCCCCCTGTGCCTGAGAACAGCACTGTGCCCAAGATCCTGATCGTCGGTGGAGGCTATGCAGGCTTCTACACGGCGTGGAAGCTGGAGAAGCACCTCCGCAAGGGCGAGGCAGAGGTCACCATGGTCGACCCGCTGCCGTACATGACGTACCAGCCGTTCCTCCCCGAGGTGGCCGCAGGCTCGATCGAAGCCCGTCACTCGGTGGTCGCCCACCGTCGTCACCTCAAGCGCACGAACGTGCTGACGGCCAAGGTGACCAACATCAACCACGCCGAGAAGGTCGCGATGATCACTCCGCCGGTCGGTGAGCCGTACGAGTTCGCGTACGACCAGATCGTCGTCACCGCCGGCGCCGTCTCCCGCACCTTCCCGATCCCGGGCATCGCAGACAACGCGATCGGCCTGAAGACGATCGAGGAGGCCGTCGCGATCCGCGACCGCCTGATGTCGAACTTCGACAAGGCGGCGTCGCTGCCCGCAGGTCCCGAGCGCGACCGTCTGCTCTCGGTCGTCGTCGTCGGCGGCGGGTTCGCCGGTATCGAGGTCTTCGCGGAGCTGCGCTCGCTCGCCTCGTCGCTGGTGGGCAAGTACCCGGAGCTGACCTTCGACGACACGCACTTCCACCTCATCGAGGCGATGGGCCGCATCATGCCCGAGGTCTCGCTGCCGACGAGCGAGTGGGTCCTCAAGGACCTCGCGAAGCGCGGCGCCAACGTGCACCTCGACACGCAGCTCACCAGCGCGGTCGACGGCAACGTCGAGCTGTCGACGGGCGAGATCATCCCGACCGACCTGATCGTCTGGACCGCCGGTGTCATGGCGAACCCGACCGTCGTGCGCGGCGGCGACCTGCCCGTCGAGGAGCGCGGTCGCATCCAGACCCGTGCCGATCTGCGCGTCGGCACCCCCGAGGCGTTCGTCGAGGGCGCCTGGGCCGCCGGTGACGTCTCCGCAGTGCCCGACCTCTCCGGTGGCGGAGTCGGTGGCTTCTGCGTGCCGAACGCCCAGCACGCGGTGCGTCAGGCGAAGCTGCTCGCGAAGAACGTCGTCGCCGTGCTCCGCGGGGAGGACCCGAAGGAGTACTTCCACAAGAACCTGGGTGCCGTCGCCGGCCTCGGTCTGTACAACGGCGTCTTCCAGTCCGGCAAGATCGCCCTCAAGGGCTTCGTCGCCTGGGTCGCGCACCGCGGATACCACGGACTCGCGATGCCCACGTGGGAGCGCAAGTTCCGCGTGGTCTGGGGCTGGTGGAACAACCTGTGGCTGGGTCGCGATCTCGTGAACCTCGAGACCGTGCAGAACCCGCGCTACGTCTTCGAGGAGTTCGCCGCTCGTCCGCGTCCGGCAGCGGATGCTCCGGCGCCCGCCGTGACCGCTCCTGCCGCGCAGGCGACCGCCTCCGACAAGGCCGCGGAGGAGAAGCCCGCGGGGGAGAAGACCTCCGCCGCCAAGCCTGCAGCCAAGAAGCCGGCCGCCAAGAAGACCGCAGAGACGGCTTCCGCCAAGTAGTCCACTCCTCGAACGCCCCGATTCCTCCGGAGTCGGGGCGTTCGTCGTCTGCCGCGACCGTGTGCGTCTCGCACCGGGTTCATAGGCGCACTTGCTACCGTCGGCAGCGCAAGGGGAGTACTCCCGTCTGCGGTGGTGTCGTCATTACGGATACGAGGTCGTGTCCCGGCTCACCGGCCCGTGAGGGTGGAGGAGACCTGGCGTCCGTATTCGCGGACGGCCAAGGACCCCTCATCGCATCGCCGTCGAGACCCGTGGTCGTCCACACCCACGAAGGAATCGTCACCATGGGAAAACTCAACCGACTGCTCGGGTTGGCCGCTCGCGCCCTCGATCTCGACGAGAGCGGATCCCGCACGGATCGCGACGGCTCCCGGGGACACACGCCTCCCGCGCCGGGTCGGCGTCAGCCCGAGAACGATCGATACTCGGCTCCGCCGGTGCGCCGGCCATCCCATGACCCGTACTCCCCGCCTGCCGCCGGCGCCTCCCGCACCGCCGGGGCGGGGACGGATGCCGACCGGGCCGCGATCGCCCGGTACGACTACCTGCTCGAGACCGCTGATCCGCACCGCGTCGAGCAGATCCATCGCGAGGCGTTCGCACGGCTGACCCCGGCGCAGCGGACTCAGGTTCAGGAGCGCATGAACACGGAACTCGCGCCGGGCGAGCGCCCGGCGTCGTCCTCACCCGAGGATCTCGCACGCGCGGCCGGTCGCTCCGAGGCGGCGCGTCCGGGGCGCATGCGCGGCATCCTCTCGCGGGTTCGCGGGTTCGGAGCTGCCGGTGCGCTGGGCGGCGCCGCTGTCGGCGCGCTCGGCGTCGTGGCGGTCGGTGCGGTCGGAAGTGCCGTCGCCGCTCCGCTCCTCGAGCAGGCGGCCGGGCTCGGCGTCGACTTCGACGCCCTGGCCCAGGGGATCGACCTCGAGGCGATCGCCGGGGGTCTGGGCGGCGAGGAGATCGCTGGGGCCGCGGAGGGCGTGCTCGGATCCGCGGGCGAGGCCGTCTCGGGAGCCGGTGACACGGCGAGCGAGTGGGGGCAGCGGCTCGGTGACCTCGGCATCCCGGGTCTCGGCGACCTGTTCGGACGCTGACCGTGTTCCCAGCTTCCGCTGCGGCCGCGGCCACCGACCACGGCTTCTCGGGATTGACCGGGCTCGCGGCCGACGTCCTCACCGCGCTGGGCGACGTCGGCGTGGGCCTGCTCGTGTTCATCGAGGTGCTGGTGCCGCCGATCCCCAGCGAGGTGATCCTGCCGTTCGCCGGGTACCTGAGCCAGAGCGGCGATCTCTCCCTCGGATGGCTGATCGTCTGGAGCACTCTCGCCTCCTGGCTCGGAGCGCTGCTGCTGTATTGGCTCGGAGCCGCGATCGGCGTCGAGCACGCAGTGCGCCTCCTCGCGGCGACGCGTCTGGTCAGTCGCTCCGACCTCGAGCGGGGTGCCAGATGGTTCCAGCGCAGCGGAGGCTGGACGGTCCTCGTCGGTCGGCTGGTGCCGGGGATCCGCAGTCTGATCTCCATCCCCGCCGGTGCCACGCGAATGAACCTCGTGTGGTTCAGCGCCTACACGATCGTGGGCAGCGGAGCGTGGAATTCCCTGCTCATCGGCCTGGGGGCCGCGCTCGGCACCCAGCATGAGCGGCTCGAGCACCTGCTCGGCTACCTCGACTACGCGGTCTACACGGCGATCGCCGTCGCCCTCGCGGTCCTGGTGCTGCGTCGAGTGCAGGAGGGGAGGCGAGTCGAGGCCGGCAACCGGGAGAGCGTCGGCGACGCCGGGGGTGCCCGCGAATGAGGGTGTCGGTCTGGTGCCCCCGCTGGGACTCGAACCCAGACTGAAGCGATTTTAAGTCGCCTGCCTCTGCCATTGGGCTACGGGGGCCGCTGGGGCCGTGCGCTCAGAGTATACGGGCGATAGAACGCAAGACCGGCGCCCGGCCCGGGGACAGAGAGACGAGCGTCTCAGCGCCCGTCTCCCCGTGATGCTGCTGAGACAGCATCGTTACCCCCCGGCAGCCGGCCTGGCATGGCCGGCGAGCCCGTCACGAAGACGGACTCATTGACCAAGACGGAACCGTGCTTCGATCGTGACGGTGAAAACCTGCAAAGTATCGGGATTCCGAATATGCGATGGACTGCGGAGGTTGCGCACACTCACGCCCTAAGGTGAAGGAGTGCTCGACCTCACCGCCGATCTGAGCCCCGACGAGGGACGCCTCTCCGTGTCGCCCGCGTGGCAGGATCCCGCCCGCTACTGGCCGCGACTGTCTGCCGCGACCGGCCATCTGCCGGCTCCCGTGGCCGTGATCGACCTCGATGCGCTCCGCCACAATGCGATGGACCTGCTGGTGCGCGCCGGCGGCCTGCCCATCCGGGTGGCGTCGAAGTCGGTGCGCGTGCGGAGCGTGCTGGACGCCGTGCTGCGGCTCCCCGGGTACCGCGGGATCCTGGCCTTCACTCTCGCCGAGGCGCTCTGGCTCGCTGAGACGCACGACGACATCGTGCTCGGCTATCCGACCGTCGATCGGGCAGGGCTGGCAGAGCTGTTCGCCTCGGAGGAGTCCGCCGGGCGCATCACGCTCATGGTCGACGACCTCGCCCACCTCGACATCATCGACAGTGTCGCTCCGGCCGGGCGCCGCCCTGACATCCGAGTGGCCATCGACGCCGACGCCTCCCTCCGCTCCGCTGCGCTCGGTCACATCGGAGTGCGCAGATCCGGGCTCTTCTCGGCGGGAGAAGTCGCCGCCTTCGCCAGGAAGATCGTCCGTCGCCCTGGCTTCACCCTCGTCGGGCTGCAGATGTACGAGGCGCAGATCGCCGGTCAGGGCGACAACGCCGGACCCGATGCGCCGGTGATCCGCCTCATGCAGGCTCGCTCCCGCTCCGAGCTCCGTGAGCGGCGCGCCGCGATCGTCGGGGCACTGACGGAGATCGCTCCGCTCGAGTTCCTGAACGGCGGCGGCACCGGGTCGCTCGAGTTCACCGGGAGCGACGAGTCGCTGACGGAGGCGAGCGCAGGCAGCGGCCTGCTCGGCGGTCATCTCTTCGACGGCTATCGATCGTTCCGGCCCGCGCCGGCCGCTGCATTCGCGTTCGATGTCGTTCGTCGCCCGACGCCCGACATCGCGACGGTGCTGGGTGGCGGATGGATCGCCTCGGGCCCCGCGGTGGCGTCGCGTCAGCCGCGACCCGTCTGGCCCGAGGGGCTGCGCACCCTGCCGCGGGAGGCGGCAGGCGAGGTGCAGACGCCGCTGCAGGGGCGAGCGGCGGAACGGCTCGGCGTCGGCGACCGCGTCTGGTTCCGGCATGCGAAGAGCGGCGAGCCGGCCGAGCGCATCGACAGCTATCACCTCGTGTCCGGAGACGAGATCATCGACGAGCTGCCGACGTATCGCGGCGAGGGAAAGGCGTTCCTGTGACGAGAATCGGCGGCACCTGGCAGAACTGGGGGCGGTCGGCGCAGGTCAAGCCGCTGCGGGTCGAGCGCCCACGCTCGCCGGAAGGAGTCCAGCGCGCTGTCGTCGCGGCTGTCGCGCAGGGGCTGACGATCAAGGCGGTCGGCGCGGGGCACAGCTTCACGGGCATCGCCGTCGCGCCCGGAGTCCTGCTCGAACTCGACGACCTGCAGGGGCTCGTGTCGGCGGACCGGGCGACCGGCCGCGTCACTCTGCTGGCGGGCACGAGACTGCACCGGATCCCCGGACTCCTCGCGCCGTTCGGCCTGGCGATGGAGAACCTCGGTGACATCGACCGGCAGTCGATCTCCGGCGCCATATCGACCGGGACGCACGGCACCGGAGCGGGGTTCGGGGGACTCGCCGCCCAGGTCGTCGGGGCGACGCTGGTGACCGCAGCGGGGGAGTTCCTGCGTGTCGACGACGAGCACAATGCGGAGATGCTGCCGGCCGTCGCGCTCGGCCTCGGCGCCCTCGGCATCCTCACCGAGGTGACGCTCCAGTGCGTGCCGGCATTCGCGATGGCGGCGATCGATGAGCCGGCGCCCCTCGACGACGTCCTGGCGAGCCTGGACCACCGGGTGGAGGCATCCGACCACTTCGAGTTCTACTGGTTCCCGCACACCGACGTCGCGCTCACCAAGCGGCAGACCAGAGTGCCGGAGTCGACACGTCGTCAGCCGCTGCCGGTCATCGGGCGCTGGATCGATGAGACCCTGCTCTCCAACGGCGTGTATCGCGTCGTGTGCGCAGCGGGTCAGGTGGCTCCCGCGATCACGCCTCCGTTCAACAGGCTCGCGGTGAAGCTCACGGGCGATCGGCGCTACACCGAGCTGTCGCACCGCGTGCTCACGCAGAGTCGCACGGTGCGTTTCCGCGAGATGGAGTACGCCCTCCCCGCCGATCACGTCGTCCCCGCGTTCCGCTCGGTGCGGGCGCTCATCGAGCAGCGCGGCTGGCGCATCGAGTTCCCCATCGAAGTCCGGTTCGCCGCCGCGGACGACCGGTGGCTCTCGACCGCCTACGGCAGGGCTACGGGATACATCGCGGTGCATCGGTACTGGCGAGCAGACCCCTCCGAGTACTTCGAGGCCGTCGAGCAGATCATGCTCGAACACGGCGGGCGTCCGCACTGGGGGAAGCTGCACACGCTCACGGCGGATCGGCTGCGGGAGATCTATCCCCGCTTCGAGGACTTCACGGCGCTCCGCGATGAGCTCGACCCCGATCGCCGCTTCACCAACCGCTATCTCGACAGGGTCCTGGGCTCGTGACATGCTCGCGACGGCCTCGCACGGGCGGGGCACCCAGTCGACGCGCAGGCTGCGCCGATAGGATGAGACAAACACGAGGAAGGGTGGGCCTCTGATGGAATGGCTCGTGCCGGTACTGATCGTCGTCGGTGTGATTCTGCTCATCGGAATCTACCTGTGGGCGACCTACAACTCGCTGGTGCAGCTGAACGTGCGCGTCGACGAGGCCTGGAGCGGTATCACCGTGCAGCTGAAGCGTCGAGCCGACCTGATACCGAATCTCATCGAGACGGTGAAGGGCTACGCCGCGCATGAGAAGGCCGTCTTCGAGAACGTCACGCGTGCCCGAGCAGAGACGCTCTCCGCGGGCAGCCCCGGCGAGGCAGGCATCGCCGAGGGCCACCTCCAGCAGGCGCTCCGCAGCCTGTTCGCCGTCGCAGAGGCGTATCCGCAGCTGCAGGCGAGCCAGAACTTCCTCCAGGTGCAGCAGGCCCTTGTCGACACCGAAGACAAGATCCAGGCCGCGCGTCGTTTCTACAACGGCGGCGTGCGCGAGCTGAACACCAAGATCAAGGTCTTCCCGAACAACCTCTTCGCGAAGGGCCTGGGCTTCACCGAGCGCGAGTTCTTCGAGGTCGCCGACAGCGGCGCCATCTCGGAGCCTCCCCGCGTGCAGTTCTGACCCTGCGGACTCACACGACGCTGCGTTTCTCCACAGCGCTGTGCGGTCACCAGACCTTCAGTCTCGCTTCGCCGTCTGACACGGTCGCGTCGCCGCGCACTGTCCAGGACTCGGTGCGATAGGTATGTGTGAGCGGCGCCGAGTCCTGCCCGGTGCCAGACACGGTCGCGACGAGGATGCCGCCGTCGGCGACGAATCCGTCATCGGACAGCTCCAGCACGGGCATCCGCTCGATTCGGAAGCGCACCGAGTCGACGCCGGCGAATTCGGTTCCCCACGGGATGCGGATGCCGCACCCCTCCGGCACTGCCCCGCCCGCGGCCTCTTCGGCCGTGCATCCTTCGAGGTGCTCGTCGAGCGCCTCCTGGGCGAGAGCGGTGGGATCAGCGGGCGGTGTCGACGCCGCGGTCGGGGTCGGCGAGCACTGCGGACCCGCGGGCACGTCGGTGGCCTGCCAGACCCACATGCTGCCGACGAGGACAAGCCCGATCACGGCCGCGCCTCCGAGGATCCAGGCGCCTCGCCGGTTCACGGCGTGCCCTCTCTGGCGTGCACGTGGCGGCGCACCGACGTGTCGATTCGGCGCGTGAGCGCCGCGTGCACGTCCGCGGCCGCGGTGCCCCAGCCGGAGACGGACACGTGCTCGAGTCCTTGCCACGCCGCCGCGAGCGCGAGCTCGCCGGCGATGCGCTCCGCATCGGTGTCCGGCACGGCCTGCGGCTCCCACCAGGCGGACTGCACCTGCAGGGTGGAGGTGGAGCGGTCGGCCTTCAGATCGACTCGCGCGACGATCCGGTCGTCGACGAGCACCGGGAGCGAGTAGTAGCCGTATCGGCGCTTGTCTGCGGGCACGTAGATCTCGATCCGGTAGTCGAGCTCGAATGCGCGCAGCGCCCTGTCGCGGAACCAGACGACCGGATCGAACGGGGTCAGCAGCGCGGCGGCGGTGATGCGGCGGGGGAGCACCGCGTCCCGATGTCGCCACGCGGGGAGTGCGCGGCCGCCGCGCTCCCAGCCGCGCACCGTCACCGGATGCAACTCGCCGGCGTCGACGAGGTCGGAGACGGCCTGCGAGATGGCGGCTCGGTCGCGGATGCGGTGGTAGTCGGCGAGATCGGACTGCGTGGCGACGCCCGACGAGCGCGCCGCCCGTCGTGTGAGCTCCCGGATCGCATCCTCACGGGACACGTGCTGCGACAGGATCGCGTCAGGGATGACGTGCTCGGCGAGGGCGTAACGACGCTCGAATCCCTTGCGGCCGCTGATCGCCACGTCGCCGATGCGCCACAGGTGCTCGAGTGCGAGCTTGACGTCGTCCCAGTCCCACCACGTGCCTCGCTCGCGAGGCGCGTCCTCCCGCAGGTCGGCTGGTCGCAGCGGCCCGCGGGAGCGGAGCTCGTCCTTGACCCACTCCAGGGTCCTCGCGTTGCTGCTCATCCAGGAGTCAGGACCCGCCCAGCGCTCGCGAAACCGGTCCATGCGGAACCGCCACAGTGGCCAGTCCTCGACGGGGACGAATGTCGCCTCGTGCGCGATGTACTCGACGTAGTGGGTCGTACGCGCATGGAACACCCGGTCGAAGACCGCGGGGTCGTACGAGCCGAGACGCGAGAACATCGGCAGATAGTGCGACCGTGCGAACACGTTGACGGAGTCGATCTGCAGCACTCCGAGACGATCCATCACCCCGTGCAGGTGCCGCGCGGACACCGAGGCCGGTCGGGCGCGCGAGAAGCCCTGCGCGGCCAGTGCGATTCGACGGGCCTGGGCCGCACTGAGGGTGTCGGCGCTGCGGGTGGCGGTCACGTCGTCAGCGTATCGCCGCGGTCCGACATCGGGCGTCACCGCGTCCTGGGTCCCGGTGACCGCGCCGTAGACTTGGGCGATGAGCGAAGAGCAGCGTCCGCGGCTGAGAGATCTCTTCCGTCCGCGCCCGATATCGACCGATCGCACCGTCACCACCGAGGCGGATGACGCCGTGCCGATCGGGCTCAGGGTGACCGCCGCCTACGCGTGGCGACTGCTGCTGATCGCCGCGGTCGTGGCCGGCATCATCTGGCTGGTCATCCAGCTCAAGCTGCTCGTGATCCCGCTGATGGTCGGCATCCTCATCACCGCCCTGCTCTGGCCCGCCTTCCAGTGGATGCTGCGCCACCGGTTCCCGCGTTGGCTCGCTGTCGCGCTCTCCATCCTCGGCACGCTCGCGATCGTCTCGCTGCTGCTGTGGCTCGTGATCTGGCAGGTGCGGACGCAGCTTCCCGACGTCCAGGCCCGCAGCGCGCAGGCCGTCGAGGAGTTCCGCCAGTTCCTCCTCGAAGGCCCGCTGCATCTCAGCGAAGCGCAGATTCAGGGCTGGATCGACCAGGGCATGGAGTTCGTCAACGAGCAGACCCAGGTCCTGCTCAACGGGGCCCTCGCCGTCGGGACCACCGCGGCACACGTCGTCACAGGCGCGGTGCTGTCGCTCTTCATCCTCATCTGCCTCCTCGCCGACGGGCGCGGCATCTGGCGCTGGACGCTGCGCCTCTTCCCGCGCGCTGCGCGCCCGGCCGCCGACGCCGCGGCCAGCAACGGCTTCGCGACGCTCGTGAACTACGCGCGGACGCAGCTGCTCGTCGCGGCCATCGACGCGGTCGGCATCGGCGTCGGCGCCGCACTGCTCGGAGTGCCGCTGGCGATCCCCGTCGCGGTCCTGGTCTTCCTCGGGTCGTTCGTCCCGATCGTGGGTGCCGTCGTCACGGGGGCCGTCGCCGTGCTGCTCGCGCTGGTGTACAACGGCCCTCTGATCGCGCTCGCCATGCTCGCCGTCGTCCTCGGCGTCCAGCAGCTGGAAGGGCACATCCTGCAGCCGATCCTGATGGGCTCGGCCGTGAAGGTGCATCCGCTGGCCGTCGTCCTCGTGGTGGCCGGGGGATCCATGGTCGGAGGAATCCCCGGCGCGCTGTTCGCGGTGCCGCTCGCGGCCTTCGTCAACGTGGCAGCCGTCACGGTGAGCACGGGATCGTGGCGCACAGGCGACCAACCGAACGCAGACCTTATCTGGAGCACAGTTCCGCGCGAGCGGAGACGGAGGAATCGATGAGCGCAGTCCCCAGCCTGACGGAGTTCGAGAACGCAGCTCAGAGTCTGGCTGAGGTGATCACGCACACCCCGACACTGCCCTCACGGGCGCTGTCGGACGTCCTCGGTGCTCCGGTGCTGCTGAAGATGGAGAATCTGCAGCGCACCGGGTCCTTCAAGATCCGCGGCGCCGCCTACCGCCTGTCGAAGCTGAGCGCCGAGGAGCGCTCGCACGGCGTCGTCGCGGCGTCCGCCGGCAACCACGCGCAGGGCGTGGCGCTCGCCGCGCAGGCGCTCGGCATCCCCGCCACGATCTTCATGCCGCTCGGGGTCCCGGTGCCCAAGCTCCTCGCCACGCGCGGCTACGGCGCCGAGGTGGTGCTCGAGGGCGAGACGGTCGCGACCTCCCTGCGGCTGGCCGCCGAGTTCGCCGACCGCACGGGCGCGATGCTCATCCACCCGTTCGACCACCGCGACGTCGTGATCGGGCAGGGCACCCTCGGACTCGAACTCCTCGACGACGCCCCCGAGGTCGACACCATCGTGCTGGGGATCGGCGGCGGCGGGCTCATCGCCGGCGTCGCGGCTGCGGTGAAGGCCCGCGCCGCGCAGCTCGGGCGCACGGTGCGCATCATCGGCGTGCAGGCGGAGAACGCCGCGGCAGTGCCGCCTTCGCTGGACGCCGGGCACCCGGTGGACATCGAGACGCGGCCGACGATCGCCGACGGCATCCTCGTCGCGCGCCCCGGTGCGATCCCGTTCGACATCATCAAAGACCTCGTCGACGAGGTCGTCACCGTGTCCGACGACGACCTCGCCCGTGCCATCCTCATCCTGCTCGAGCAGGCCAAGGTCGTCGTGGAGCCTGCCGGAGCGGCCGGCGTCGCGGCTATCCTGGCAGGCAAGGTCTCGGCCTCCGGCACCACGATGGCTGTGCTGTCGGGAGGGAACATCGATCCCCTCCTGCTGCAGCGGGTCGTGTCGCACGGACTCGCGGCATCCGGTCGCTATCTCACGATCCGCATCCCGCTTCCCGACCGTCCAGGCCAGCTCGCGCGGGTGTCGGAGCTCATCGCCGAAGCCGGGGCCAACGTCATCGAGGCCATGCACACCAGGCACGGCCACGGCCTGCAGATCAGCGAGGTCATCCTCGAGCTCAGCGTCGAGACGCGCGGGGCGGAGCATTCCGAGCACACCCTCGACACCCTCCGCCGTGCCGGGTTCCACCCGATGATCGTGCCGGACTGACAGCGGATACGAGAAGAGGCCCCGTCCGCTCGGACGGGGCCTCTTCTCGTGGCGTCTGTCACGCCTGCGCGACTGCGCGTCAGCCGGTGTAGGTCTCGACGTTGACGATCTCGACCGAGATGTCGCGGCCGTTGGGCGCCTCGTACGACGACTTCTCGCCGACCTTGAGTCCGAGGATCGCCTGACCGAGCGGGCTGGCCTCGCTGTACACGTCGAGGTCGCTGCCGACCGCGATCTCGCGGCTGCCGAGGAGGAAGACCTCCTCGCCGCCGGCGACCAGAGCGGTCACGACGGTGCCGGGTTCGACGATCCCGCGGCTCGCCGGTGCTTCGCCGACCTTGGCGGTCTTGAGGAGGTTCTCGAGGGTGCGGATGCGGGCCTCCTGCTTGCCCTGCTCGTCCTTGGCGGCGTGGTAGCCGCCGTTCTCCTTGAGGTCGCCCTCTTCGCGTGCCGCCTCGATGCGCTTCGCGATCTCGTCACGACCCGTCGTGGAGAGGTGTTCCAGCTCGGCGACGAGCCGGTCGTACGCTTCCTGCGTGAGGAAGGGAACCTGAGCGTCAGTAGACATGACGAAGCTCCTTCGGTAGGTACCCGGCGACGTTCCGCGGGGGATATGCCAAGACGCCCCGGCACGGTGCCAGGGCGTCATCTGTCTGCGACGAGTCTAAGCGACCCAGCAGCTGTTCACCAAACCTGTGGTCGCCTCCGACACGGTCGGGACGGTGGCGGAGACCGCCTGGGAATGGGTGTCCCCTGCAGGGATCTCGACGACCTTCCAGCCGACCACGCCGAACTCCTCATCGAGGGCTTCGACCACGCACGCGACATCCTTGCCCTGCACGCCTGTCACCTGGAATCGCACGGTGACGGAGTGCTCGTCGACCAGGTCGTACCCGAGATCGTCGGCGTCGACGGCGTTCATCTGCGTCGTCACGATCGACCATCCGAACGCTCCGACCAGCAGTGCGGCCACGGCGATCAGCACGATCCACGGCGCGCGGCGGCGGCGCGTGCGTCCATAGCGGTCGTCGAGCTGTTGTGCGGTTGTCACGGGGAGGCGCTTCCGGTCGTTAGGCTGGTGACTCCAGGTTATGCGACCTGCGCATGAAAGGCAGACTCCGTGCTTGCTCTCACCGAGACCCCGATGCCGACACCCACGATGACGGTCGATCCCGAGTCGGTGACTCCCGGCTTCGTGGGGTTCGCGTTCGTGGTGATCCTGCTGGTGGCCGTGATCCTGCTGATCCTCGACATGAACCGGCGGATCCGCCGTGTCCGCTACCGCGAAGAGGTCCGCGAGGAACTCGACGCCGAGGAGGCCGCCCGCGCCGCGGACGAGGCGACCGAGACGGATGCCGACCTGCCGATCGTCCGCGAGGGCGACGACGATCCCGACAAGCGCTGACCGACCGCGCCTGCGGCGCTGACCGAGCGCCGTCGCTGAGTCGGCGGCGCTGAGCCGCACCTGCGCAGGTCAGGCGCCGAGCGAGGGCGACAGCGGCTCGAGCGCGATGAGCAGGCACGCGGTCCAGTGGCACAGGAACGCGAGCACCGTGCACAGGTGGAAGATCTCGTGGAAGCCGAAATGGCCGGGCCAGGGATTGGGCTTCTTGAGCGCGTACACGATCGCTCCGCCGGTGTAGAGCAGCCCGCCCACGATCACGAGCACCATCATCGTGGGGTTCGCGGCGAGCAGGTCCGCCATGTACATCACGGCCGCCCAGCCCAGCAGCAGGTACAGCGCGACGTAGAGCCAGCGCGGCGCGTCGATCCAGAAGACCCGGAACAGGATGCCGAGCAGCGCGCCGCTCCAGACCAGGATCAGCAGCAGACCGCCCTTCTCCGGCGGCAGCGCGAGCACCGCCAGAGGCGTGTAGGTCCCGGCGATCAGCAGCAGGATGTTCGCGTGGTCGATCCTCTTGAGGATGATCTTGACCTTCGGGCTCCAGTCGATGCGGTGGTAGAGCGCCGAGTTGCCGAAGAGGAGCAGCGACGTGGCCATGAAGACGGCGGCCGCCCACTTGGCCGCGCCGCCCTGTGCCACGGTGATGAGCACGATTCCGGTGACGATCGCGACCGGGAACGTCGCCGCGTGCAGCCATCCGCGCCAGGTCGGCTTGATGTCGACGGCGGCGTCGTGGGCCGCCTCTTCCATCAGCGGCAGCTGGGGGACGTCTGGTTCCGCGGAGTCGGGTGTGCTCACGCCCTCACTCTATTCGCGCGGCCATACCGCCAGGCGTACATATCCTGAGCGTCCGCCCTCCGCCGCTGCGTGTCGGCACGATAGCGTAGGGAGGTGATGTCACGTGAGGGTCAGGGGCGGGGGCCGCTGTACCGCCTCTACACCAGTCGGCTGCGCCGCCACCTGGATCCTGCGTCCGTGCCGCGTCACGTCGCCATGATGATCGACGGGAACCGTCGATGGGCGCGGCAGCTGGGCTACGACACCCCGGCGGAGGGGCACCGCGCCGGGGCCGCGAAGATGCGCGAGTTCCTGGGCTGGTGCGACGAGCTCGGCATCCCCGTCGTCTCGCTCTACCTGCTCTCGAGCGACAACCTGCTCAAACGCGACTCCGCCGAGCTGGCGGACCTCATCGAGATCATCGCCGAGCTCGCCGAGGCGCTGTCGCAGGAGGGCAACTGGAGGGTGAAGCACGTCGGCCGCTCCGACATCCTGCCGCCCGAGCTCGCCCGAGTGCTCGACGACGCCCAGGAGCGCACCCGCGACCACACCGGCCTGCACGTGAACCTCGCGGTCGGGTACGGCGGCCGCAACGAGATCGTCGACGCGGTGCGCAGCATCGTCACGGCGCACCAGGCGTCCGGGGGAACCATCGAGGACCTCGCCGCACACCTCACCCCCGAGATGATCGGAGAGCACCTCTACACCGGAGGGCAGCCCGACCCCGACCTCGTGATCCGCACCAGCGGCGAGCAGCGGCTGAGCGACTTCCTGCTGTGGCAGAGCGCACACAGCGAGTTCTACTTCGTCGAGGCGCTCGGGCCCGACCTGCGGCAGGTCGACTTCCTCCGGGCCATCCGCGACTACGCGGACCGGGATCGACGATTCGGCCGCTGACCCCCCCGACGTCGTGGACCGGCGACGCCGCCCGTTAATGAACACGTAACGAATTGGTGGCGTGTCGGATCGGAGAAATGTCGGCGCCTGGTCGTAGCTTCGAGGCATCGGGCAAGGTGCCCGTCGGGTCGGCCTCAGGATGACGACTCGTGACCCCCTGGTCGACTCGTTCGAATAACCGGGATTCCCCGGGTCGGGAGTGGGTCGTGACCTCACGTACAGCGCAGCAGTCCACCAGCACCGCGCAGCAGTCCACCCGTAAGTCGACGGCGCGAGCGGCATCCGCTGATCCTGATCAGGACCTGCGGACCTATGTGCTCGACACGTCCGTCCTGCTGAGCGATCCGCAGGCCTTCTTCCGCTTCGCCGAGCATTCGGTGGTGCTGCCGGTCGTGGTCATCACGGAGCTCGAGGGAAAGCGCCACGACCCCGAGATCGGCTACTTCGCCCGCCAGGCGCTGCGCCACCTCGACGATCTGCGCATCGAGCACGGTCGACTCGACTTCCCGGTCGAGGTCGGCGAAGGCGGCACGCTGCGCGTCGAGCTCGCGAACACCGATTCGTCGATCCTGCCGGCCGGCATCCGCCTGAGCGACAACGACACCCGCATCCTCTCGGTCGCGATGAACCTCGCTCAGGACGGGCAGGACGTCACGATCGTCTCCAAGGACCTCCCGATGCGCGTCAAGGCCGCCTCCCTCGGTCTGCGCGCCGAGGAGTACCTCGCAGAGCAGGCCGTCGATTCCGGATGGACGGGCATCACCACGCTCGACCTCTCGGGCGACGAGATCAGCGACCTCTACGAGAGCGAGGTCGGAATCAGCGAAGACGCCAGGGGGCTTCCGGTGAACACCGGTCTCATCATCCACTCCGAGCGCGGCTCCGCACTCGGCCGGGTGACGGGCGACGGCGAGTACAAGCTCGTGCGCGGCGATCGGGACATCTTCGGGATGCACGGACGCTCCGCCGAGCAGCGCATCGCGATCGACCTGCTCACGGACCCCGACGTGGGGATCGTCTCGCTCGGCGGCCGAGCGGGGACGGGCAAGTCGGCGCTCGCGCTGTGCGCCGGCCTCGAGGCCGTGCTCGAACGCCAGCAGCAGAAGAAGATCATCGTCTTCCGTCCGCTGTTCGCCGTCGGCGGCCAGGAGCTCGGCTACCTCCCCGGCGACCAGGGCGAGAAGATGGGGCCCTGGGGCCAGGCGGTCTTCGACACGCTCGGTTCGGTGGTGTCGGGCAACGTCATGGAGGAGGTCGTCGAGCGCGGCATCCTCGAGGTGCTCCCACTCACCCACATCCGCGGCCGTTCCCTGCACGATGCGTTCGTGATCGTCGACGAGGCGCAGTCGCTCGAGCGCAACGTCCTCCTCACGGTGCTCAGCCGCATGGGGCAGAACTCGCGCGTCATCCTCACCCATGACGTCGGCCAGCGCGACAACCTGCGCGTCGGGCGTCACGACGGCATCGCCAGCGTCATCGAGACGCTCAAGGGGCACGATCTCTTCGCCCACGTGACGCTGATGCGGTCCGAGCGCTCCGCGATCGCCGCTCTCGTCACCGAACTCCTGGAGGGGGGCGAGCTCAGCTAGGCCGAGCTCGCCGGACAGCGGATGCCGCGGTATCGCGGCATCCGCTGTCGTCTGTCGCGTCGGGATACCGGTGTGCATGCCGGAGAGACCGGCGATCCGCTTCCGCTGCCCGCGGAGGCCGGATTAGGCTCGTCGCATCGAACGCAGACGATGGAGTGATGCGCAATGAGCGATGCGACCAAGACCGTCGAAGACCACTCGCTTCCGCCCGTGGCGGTGGACGAGAAGCCGAGATGGACACCGCTGAAGATCGTGCTGTGGGTGGCCATCGCGCTGCTCGGCGGTGTGGCCTGGACCATGCTCGCGATCGTGCGCGGCGAGACGGTGAACGCGATCTGGTTCGTGTTCGCCGCAGTCTGCACGTACCTCGTGTTCTACCGCTTCTACTCCAAGTTCATCGAGCGCAATCTCGTGAAGCCCGACGACCGACGGGCGACACCCGCCGAGTACAAGGCCGACGGCAAGGACTACGTCGCGACCGACCGTCGGGTGCTGTTCGGCCACCACTTCGCAGCCATCGCGGGCGCGGGTCCGCTGGTCGGGCCGGTGCTGGCGGCGCAGATGGGCTACCTGCCCGGCACCCTGTGGATCATCGTGGGCGTCGTGCTGGCGGGGGCTGTGCAGGACTACCTCGTGATGTTCTTCTCGATGCGTCGCGGCGGACGCTCGCTCGGACAGATGGCGCGCGACGAGCTCGGGCGCTTCGGCGGCACCGCGGCGATCGTGGCGACGCTGCTCATCATGATCATCATCACGGCCATCCTCGCCCTGGTGGTCGTGAACGCGCTCGGCGAGAGCCCCTGGGGCGTCTTCTCGGTGGCGATGACCATCCCGATCGCGCTCTTCATGGGCGCGTACCTCCGCTGGATCCGTCCGGGCAAGATCACCGAGGTGTCGCTCATCGGCTTCGTGCTGCTCATGGCGGCGATCATCGGCGGCGGCATGGTCGCCGAGACCGACTGGGGTCAGGCGCTCTTCACCCTCGACCGCACGACGATCGCGTGGGGCATCATCATCTACGGCTTCATCGCCGCCGTGCTGCCGGTCTGGATGCTGCTGGCACCGCGCGACTACCTGTCGACGTTCATGAAGATCGGGGTGATCGTCGCGCTCGCCGTCGCGATCCTGTTCGTGCGGCCGGAGATCACCGTCCCCGCGTTCAGCGAGTTCGCGGGCGGGGAGACCGGCCCGGTGTGGTCGGGGGCACTGTTCCCGTTCCTGTTCGTCACGATCGCCTGCGGTGCCCTGAGCGGGTTCCACGCCCTCATCTCGTCCGGCACGACGCCGAAGATGATCGAGAAGGAGAAGCAGACCCGGTTCATCGGCTACGGCGGGATGCTCATGGAGTCGTTCGTGGCGATCATGGCGCTCGTGGCCGCGATCTCGATCGATCGCGGTCTGTACTTCGCGATGAACTCGTCGCCGGCCGCGACACTCGGCACGGTCGAGGGCGCGGTGCAGTTCGTGAACAGTCTCGGACTCACCGGGGTGAACCTGACGCCCGAGATGCTCACGAGTACGGCGGAGGCGGTGGGCGAGGAGTCGATCGTCTCGCGCACCGGCGGCGCCCCGACGCTGGCTCTCGGTCTCGCGCACATCATGCAGCAGTGGATCGGCGGCACCGGGATGATGGCCTTCTGGTACCACTTCGCGATCATGTTCGAGGCTCTCTTCATCCTCACGGCCGTGGATGCCGGCACCCGTGTCGCGCGGTTCATGCTGCAGGACTCGGTGGGCAACGTCATCCCGCGCTTCAAGGACACGTCCTGGAGGGTCGGCGCGTGGATCTGCACGGCGGTGATGGTGGCCGGCTGGGGAGCGGTGCTGATCATGGGAGTGACGGATCCGCTCGGCGGCATCAACACCCTGTTCCCGCTCTTCGGCATCGCGAATCAGCTGCTCGCGGCGATCGCCCTGGCCGTGGTGCTCACGATCGTGGCACGCAGGCGCACCTTCCGGGCGCTCTGGGTGGTGGCTCTGCCGCTGGCGTTCGTGACGGTGGTGACGGTCACCGCCTCCCTGCAGAAGATCTTCTCCACCGTGCCGCAGGTCGGGTACTTCGCCAACCACGTCGCCTTCCGTGACGCGCTGGCGGCGGGGGAGACGTCGTTCGGCACGGCGACGAGCGTCGCGGCGATGGAGGCCGTCGTCCGCAACACGATGATCCAGGGAGTGCTGTCGGTGACGTTCCTCGTGCTTTCGGTGATCGTGATCACGATCTCGCTCGTGAAGGTCATCCAGGCGCTGCGTCCAGGGCCGGTCGTCGATCACGAGGATCCTGAGGTGCCGTCTCGGCGCTTCGCTCCCGCAGGTCTGTTCGCCTCTCGGGAGGAGCGGGTTGTGGAGAAGGAGTGGGACTCGCTGCCGGCATCCGCTCAGCCGACGAGGGGGCACTGATGGCTGCCGTGTCCGGGACCGCACGGCGGGTCTGGAAGGCGGTCGCCTGGTATGTGAACGGGGTGACGGGTCAGTCGCGCTACGTCGCCTATGTCGCTCACGAGCGGGAGCGGCACCCCGATCGAGCGCCGCTCACCGAGCGCGAGTTCTGGCGGGCGCACTACGCCCAGCAGGATGCCGACCCCGGCGCTCGCTGCTGCTGACCCCGCCCCGTTCTGCACACGTCCCCGTCCCGTTCTGCACACGTCCCCGTCCCGTTCTGCACACGTCCCCGTCCCGATCCACCGACCCTGGCCCGATCTGCGGCCCCTGTCCCGTTCTGATCCACCCACCCCGTCCCGTCCTGCGGTCCCCGTCCCGTTCTGCACACGATGCCCCGGATCGCACATCTGTCTCGCCGAAGACTGTGCGATCCCGGGCTTTGTGTGCTCTGCGGGCGGCGGAGTGCGTGCCGGAGCGACCCTGAAGGTCAGTCCTGCATCGACAGACGGCGGATTGCAGCGAGGACCGCCGTCTGTACTTCCGGCCAGTCGTGCACGATCTGCGCGTAGTCGAATCGCAGCGTCTCGTACCCGCGGATCGAGGCCGCCGAGTCTCTGACCAGATCCCGGTGCCGGTGCGATGCATCGTCATGGTTCGACTTGCCGTCGGCCTCGAGGATCAGTCGCCCGTCGATGACGAAGTCGACACGACCGACTCCGTCGATCACGACCTGGCAGTCGAGGCGGATGCCGAGGAGATGCAGTCTCAACCGCAGCAGGGACTCCAGCCCGCTGTCCGCATCCGACCGGGCGATGTCGACGAGCCAGCGCGCGTTCTGCGGGAGTGCAGCTCGAATCCTGGAACGCGCAGCCTTCGAGAGCTTGCCGAGTCGCCACGCGGACTCGAAGGCCGCGAAGAACGCCTCGTCGCCGGCGCATCGTCGGACGTGCACGAGTGCGACCGTGAGCGACGCGGCAGCGAGGGGACGATCGCCTCGGTAGTAGTGGATGACGCACGCACAGTCCGGATGCGGATGACCGTGGCGGCCGGGACCGAGCCATACATGCACAGCGGCTGCCGCGGGCAGCGTCCACACTCCTTGTGCGCGAAGCACGGTCACACAGGTCGCTGCGCCGCCGTGCAGGACAGCGGTGCGGATGTCCTCCGGTACTCGACCCGACGCGAAGATCCCCGCGCGCAGCCGCTCGATCTCCCCGGCATTCACGCTGCGCGACAGCGTGCGCCGATCGAAGCCGAGGCTCTGGAGGTGCGAACCGCGCGCGATCCCGCCGAGCCGCTGGATGGTGTCGGGTGCGGAGAGCATGACGACAACCCTGCCGCCTGGGCCGCAGGGTCCGATGGCGCGAAATCGCGACCGGTGGACAAGACCCCGGAGAAGGTCGGGGTGCAGGGGGAGTGGGATTGTCCCAGCCTGCACAGCGTGCCTCGAATCACGGACGTTTCCCCGACATTTATGTGCAGAACGGGACATCGTGTGCAGAACGTGACATCTGGACGGGGTGCAGGGGGAGTGGGCTTGTCCCAGACCGCACAGCGTGCCTCAAATCACGGACGTTTCCCCGACATTGATGTGCAGAACGGGACATCGTGTGCAGCACGGGACATCTGGGCAGGGGGCAGGGACACGGTCGGATGCCGACCAGACCCGAAGACGACGGATGCCGCAAGGAACATGTCCCTGCGGCATCCGTCGTCAGCGTGAGGTGATCACCCGGAGTGGATCAACCCGGGTGGGTCATCGACAGCAGGTCGAGCTTCTCGTCGAGCTGCTCGATCGTGAGGTCTCCGCGCTCGACGTAGCCGAGGTCGATCACGGCGTCGCGCACGGTGATGCCCTTCGCGACCGAGTGCTTGGCGATCTTCGCGGCGGCCTCATAGCCGATCAGCTTGTTGAGCGGCGTCACGATCGACGGGCTCATGCCCGCGAAGGCGGCTGCGCGGTCGAGGTTCGCCTGCAGACCGTCGACGGTCTTGTCGGCGAGCACGCGCGAGGCGTTGGCAAGCAGGCGGATCGACTCCAGGACCGCCGTGCCCATCACGGGGATGGCGACGTTGAGCTCGAACGAACCGGACGCACCGGCCCAGGCGACGGTGGCGTCGTTGCCGATGACACGGGCGCAGACCATGAGCACCGCCTCGGGGACGACCGGGTTCACCTTGCCGGGCATGATCGACGAGCCGGGCTGCAGGTCGGGGATGTGCAGCTCGCCGAGACCGGTGTTGGGGCCGGAGCCCATCCAGCGCAGATCGTTGTTGATCTTGGTCAGCGAGACCGCGATCGTGCGGAGAGCGCCGGATGCCTCGACGAGACCGTCGCGGTTGGCCTGGGCCTCGAAGTGGTCCTTCGCCTCCGTGATGGGCAGCTCGGTCTCGGCCGCAAGCAGCTCGATCACCTTCTGCGGGAATCCGAGCGGGGTGTTGATGCCGGTTCCGGTGGCGGTGCCGCCCAGCGGCACCTCGGCGACGCGGGGGAGAGCGGACTGGACGCGCTCGATGCCGAGGCGCATCTGACGGGCGTATCCGCCGAACTCCTGGCCGAGGGTGACAGGCGTCGCATCCATCAGGTGGGTGCGGCCGGACTTCACGGCGTCCTTCCACAGCTCGGCCTTCGCCTCGAAAGCGACGGCGAGGTGGTCGAGGGCCGGGATGAGCGTGTCGATCAGGGCCTGCGTGACGGCGATGTGCACGGAGGTCGGGAAGACGTCGTTCGACGACTGCGACGCGTTGACGTGATCGTTCGGGTGCACGTTCGCACCGAGGATGCGGGTGGCGAGCGTCGCGAGGACCTCGTTCATGTTCATGTTCGACGACGTGCCGGAACCGGTCTGGTACGTGTCGACCGGGAACTCGCCGTCGTGGGCGCCGGAGGCGACCTGGTCGGCCGCCTGGGCGATCGCGTCCGCGATGGCGCCGTCGAGCGTGCCGAGCTCCTTGTTCGCGAGCGCCGCAGCCTTTTTGATGCGCGCGAGGGCAGCGATCTGGGTGGACTCCAGGCCCTTGCCCGAGATCGGGAAGTTCTCCACTGCGCGCTGCGTCTGAGCGCCGTAGAGCGCGTCGGCGGGAACCCGCACCTCGCCCATCGTGTCGTGCTCGATGCGGTAACCCTGCGCGTCTGCGCCGCTGTGCTGGTCGGTCATTCCGAACCCTCCTTGGTTGCGGGGCTGTGCCCCTCGGTGTCGATTGCGTCGTCGATCCCGACCGTGATGACGGGCACTGCTGTGCCCTCGGCGAGCCGGTAGTTCGCGCCGACGATGCCCAGACGGCCTTCTGCGACGGCGTTCGAGATCACCTCGGACGACTGCAGCAGGTCTCTGACTGTGTTGCGCAGGTGCTCCTGGCCGACGAGTTCGGCGTCGATCTCGGCGACGGTGCTTCCGCCGCTCTCGGCGAGCACCTTGCGGGCGGCGGGGACGATCGGGGCGATGAGCTTCCAGATATGCGGAGGCAGGGGTGCCGCGTCGATCGCGGTGCCGTCGATCGCTGCGCGCACGGCGCCGCAGGAGTCGTGGGCGAGGACGACGATCAGCGGCACGTTCAGAACCGCCACCGCGTACTCGAGGCTCGCGACGATCGACTCGCCGATGACCTGTCCGGCGTTGCGGACGACGAACAGGTCTCCGAGTCCGAGGTCGAAGATGATCTCGGCGGCCAGACGCGAGTCGGAGCATCCGAACAGGGTGGCGACGGGATGCTGCGCCGCAGCGAGGTGCTTGCGCCGGGCCACGTCCTGATTGGGGTGCCGGGGGGCGTCGGCCACGAATCGCTGGTTGCCCTCCTGCATCTGCGTCCAGGCGGCGGCGGGAGTGAGCGCGTGGGTCATCGGGTCTCCGAGAGTTCGCGGATCTGGGGGAGGAGCGATTCGGCGAGTTCGGCGGTGGACTCGGCCGAGCGGGAACCGTAGAGCAGCAGGTAGTCGTCGCCCGCCTGGGTTCCGATCGCGTAGGTGATGTTCTGCTTCGCGCCGGCGTCGCCGAGGTCGTAGACGTCCCACTCCACGCCGTCGATGGTCGTGGTGTCGGTCGGCGCCGTGCCGTTGAGCCGCTGCGGCGCCCACGACGCATCCGTGCCGAAGGCCTGTGCGAGCTTGATGAAGCCGCGCTCGTTCTGAGCAGCCGGGGCCAGCGTCACGTCCCAGACCATGGGCGCGCCGCTGGTGAGGCCTGCGGCGTTGACACGCCAGAACGATCCGAGTTCGGGGACGATGACCGGGCTCCCGACGGTGGATTCCACGTCGGCGGCGATGCCGGCGACGTCGATGTCCTCCGTGGTCGCGGGTTCCCCGCGCGGAACGGCGAAGACGATCACCGCGACGATCGCCAGAGTGGCGATGAGGGCGGCGACGAGGCTCCGCACGGTCTGGCTCGAGCGATAGGCCTTGCTCGATGCGGCCTTGCGGGCGGCGGTCTCGGCGGGGGTCTCCGGGCGTCCGAGCTCCGCGACGATCGGGGCGGGCTTGTTCACGACTCGTCCTCGTCGGAGGAGTCTGATGCGCCGGAGGAGTCGGATGCGGCCGAGCGTGCGGCGTCGAGGCGGCGCTTGGCGCCCAGGAGCCACTCCTCGCAGCGGGCCGCGAGGGCCTCGCCGCGTTCCCAGAGCGCGAGCGACTGCTCCAGCGTGGGCGCCCCCTGCTCGAGCTCCGAGACCACCCTGACCAGCTCGTCTCGAGCGGCTTCGAACGACAGCGTGTCCACAGGGGTGTCGTTCAGCGCACTCACGCCTCCATCCTACGCGCTGCGCAGGCGGTGCTCATCCGGAGGGCTGACCCGCGGACGACCCGGCAGGCGACCCCGCGGGCGACCCGGCGCACTACCCGGCGCACTACCTGGAGGAGGATGCCGATTCCTCGGCGATCTCGCCTTCCGAGCGAGCCGCGAGTGAGCCGCGGTCGACCGTGATCGTGAGGGCGCTTCCGGCCGGCGCATCCGCCGCGTCGCGCAGGATGACGCCACCGTCGAGGTGAGCGATCGCATACCCCCGTGCGAGGGTGGCCGCGGGGGAGAGGGCACGGAGCGACGCGCGCAGCTCGCTGGTCGCGCGGCCTGCCGCATCGAGCCGACGGGTGATGGTGTCCCGCCCGCGGGAGAGGGTCAGCCACACCTCCTGCGAACGCGAGTCGATGATCGGATCGGGCGATCGCAGCGCCGGACGGGACCGCAGCTGCTCCAGCTGGGCGATGTCGTGCGACAGGCGCTGGGTGACCCGGGAGGTGGCCCTCGACCGCAGCTGCGCGATCAGGGCCCGCTGCTCGCTGACGTCCGGGACGATCCGTTTGGCGGCATCCGTGGGCGTGGAGGCGCGGAGGTCGGCGACGTCGTCGAGCAGGGGGTGGTCGTTCTCATGGCCGATCGCGCTGACGACGGGAGTCGAGGCCGCTGCCACGGCGCGCACGAGACGTTCGTCGCTGAACCCCAGGAGCGTCTGCGGGTCGCCGCCGCCACGGGCGATGACGATCACGTCGACATCGGGGTCGGCGTCGAGCCTGGCGAGTGCCGCGAGCGTGTCGGGGACGCACCGGTCGCCCTGCACGGCGGCGTACTCCGTGCGGAAGCGGACCTGGGGCCACCGCAGCTCCGCATTGCGGTGCACGTCCTTCTCGGCATCCGACCTCTCACCGGTGATCAGCCCGATCACGTGCGGCAGGAAGGGCAGCCGCTTCTTGCGGGATGCGTCGAACAGGCCCTCCTGGCGCAGCTGCAGGCGCAGCTTCTCGAGGCGTTCGAGCTGATCGCCGAGACCGACGTGCTTCATCGCCGACGCGGCGAAACTGAAGTCGCCGGCCTTGACGAAGTAATCGGCCTTGACCGCCGCGACCACATGATCGCCGACGGCGAGATCGGAGGGGATGCGCGGGCGGACGCTCGACCAGATCCTGATCGAGATCTGCGCGTCGGAGCGCGTGTCCTTGAGGCGGGCGAAGATGTTGCCGCCGCGGACGTTCCAGGAGGTGATCTCGCCCTCGACCCAGACCGTGTTCCAGCGGGCGACGAAGTCGCGGATGGTCCCGTTGAGCCGGGCCACGGACGTCGGCGCGTCGGCGGTGGAGTCGCGGGGAGCGACGGCATCCGCGGGCGGAGTCTCGCCCGGACGCGTGGATGCTTCGAAGACCGTCATGCGCTCGGCGTCCCTTCCCGCTCCTGCTCAGGTTCTCGGCGGTAGAATTCAAGGGTGACCTCGACTGCCGTTCATCTGCCTCTGCCGCGCATCCCACGAGTACGTGGGGCGGCCGGGCGGCTTCAGGATAACCCGGTCGTCGGGAACAAGCGCGTTCTGCTCGCCGCTCCCCGCGGCTATTGCGCCGGCGTCGACCGCGCCGTGGTCGCGGTCGAGAAGGCGCTGGAGCGCTACGGAGCCCCGGTCTACGTGCGCAAGCAGATCGTGCACAACATCCACGTCGTCTCCGAGCTCGAGGAGAAGGGTGCCGTCTTCGTCGAAGAGGTCGACGAGGTCCCGCCGGGTGCTCACGTCGTCTTCAGCGCGCACGGAGTCTCACCCGCCGTCGTCGATGCGGCTGCCGACCGCGGCCTGCACGCGATCGATGCGACCTGCCCCTTGGTGACCAAGGTGCACCGCGAGGCCGTGCGCTTCGCCCGTGACGACTTCGAGATCCTGCTCATCGGGCACGAGGGCCACGAGGAGGTCGAGGGGACGGCCGGCGAAGCGCCGGAACACGTCACGATCGTCAACTCGCCTGCCGAGGCCGACACCGTGCAGGTGAAGGATCCCTCGAAGGTCGTCTGGCTCTCGCAGACCACGCTCTCGGTCGACGAGACCATGGAGACCGTCAACCGGCTGCGCACGCGCTTCCCCGAGATGCACAATCCGCCCTCCGACGACATCTGCTACGCGACGCAGAACCGTCAGGTCGCGATCAAGAAGGTCGCCGCGAACGCCGACCTCGTGATCGTCGTCGGCTCCGCGAACTCGTCGAACTCGGTGCGCCTGGTCGAGGTCGCCCTGGAGTACGGCGCCAAAGCTGCGTACCGGGTGGACTACGCCGAAGAGGTCAAGCAGGAGTGGCTCGACGGTGTCGCCACGGTCGGCGTGACCAGCGGCGCATCCGTTCCCGAGGTGCTGGTGCGGGAGGTGCTCGACGCTCTCGACGGCGCTGGGTACCGAGACGTCGAAGAGGTCAAGACGGCGGAGGAGGACCTCATGTTCTCCCTTCCGAAGGAGCTGCGCCAGGATGCCTCCGGCCAGCGCGATGCCCGGGCGCTCGGGGGACGCGCGTCTGGTGGAAGCGCCTAGACGGTGAGCGCGGCAGAGGCCGAACCGACCCTCATCGGGTCTGTGCAACGCGCTCTGCGGCTCGTCGACATCGTGGCGAACTCGCCGCGACCCCTGCCGGTGAAGATGCTGTCCGCCATCACCGGGCTGACCCAGGGCACGACCTACAACCTCGTGCGCACGCTGATCCATGAGGGATACCTGACCAGCGAACCGGACGGCCTCGTGCTGGGCTCCCGGTTTCCGGCGTTCCAGGCGGACTCGGGCGCGAGAGGGATCTTCCTCGCGCGAGTGCGTGCGGCGCTCCGTGACGTGACCGAGGAGCTGGGCGCGACCGCCTATCTGTCCCGGTATCGGGACGGCGAACTGCACCTCGTCGACATCGTCGATGCGGTGCGCAATCCCCGGATCGAGCTGTGGGTGGGGCTGGAGTCCAGCGCACACGCCACGGCGCTCGGGAAGCAGATCCTCACCGAGCTCAGTGACGACGAGCGCCTGGACTACCTCGCCAGGCATCGGCTCGAAGAGCTCACGCCGCGCACGATCAGCGATCGGCGGACGCTGCTGACCCACCTCGAGCAGTCCCCGGGCTTCGCGGTCGACCGCGAGGAGTATGCGATCGGCAACGCCTGCGTCGCGGTCCCGGTGATCGCGCCCGATGTGGTGGCGTCGCTGGCGATCTCGCTCCCGGCCGACCAGGTCGTGCTGGATCGCAGTCTCATCGGAAAGCTCCAGCAGGCGGCGCGGCGGCTGTCTCTGCAGCTCGGCGCGGATGCGCTGGCGGGCAGCGAGCCGTCGGCGAGCGCCTCCGAGTGAACCTGCCGACGTTCGGCGGGCCGGATGTTGTTTCACTATCTGAAGAAATACCCCTGGCGTGTCGGCACGCGCTTTCCTAGAGTGTGGGTTGTAGTCGTCTGTGCATTCGGCGCTACAGGTGGTGAAACGTCCCCAGCGTTTCTCAACCCACTTGGATGACGAACGTCCCCAGCGTTCCGAATCCGCGGCCCCGTGAAGTCCCCACTTCTCCGGGGCCGCCATCGTTTTCGGCGCCATCACCCTGAGAGCCGCGCAGAGGCTGGACGGATACCATGGCGTGATGACGGACCAACGGCCGCAGTACGGCGAGATCGCCACCCTCGAGGAGCAGCGCAGGGCAGCAGGCCTGCCGCCGCTCGACGCGATGCCGGTCGCAGCCGAATCACCGGTCGTACCTCCGGCTCCGACCGCGGAGCCGCGCCCTGCGAGTTCGAGCCCGGTCGACCGGTTCGTGACGATCGCGCTCCTCGCCTACGGCCTCGTCAACGTCGTCGTCACCGGGCTGTCCTACCTCGACTTCTCCACGGCGATGAACGAGGTGCTCCGAGCCGTCGGCGCGGACGGCGAGTTCACGAACTTCGCGCAGGGCAAGCTCTGGGGCACGATCGCCGCAGTCGTGCTGGCGGCGGGGTGGTCGTTCACCGCCTACTTCTCGGTCCGCCGGCTGCGCAGCGGACGGCGCGCCTGGTGGGTTCCGCTCGTCGGGGCGGCGGTCACGCTGTTCATCGCATCGATCTGCGTCGCGATCCCGCTGATGAACGACCCGGCGTTCATCTCCTTCATGGACACGATGGCGGCGCGCTAGTCGCCGGATACGCAGAGATGCCCCCGACCTGTCGGTCGGGGGCATCTCTGCATCAGGCAGGTTCCGGTCAGCTCTTCGACTGGCCGTAGGAGCCGAGCTGGCGCGTGGACTCGACGACGCGAGCCGCCATGGCGGTCTCCGCGACCTTGCCCCAGGCGCGCGGGTCGTACTGCTTCTTGTTGCCGACCTCGCCGTCGACCTTCAGGACGCCGTCGTAGTTCTTGAACATGTAGTCGGCGATCGCGCGCGTGTAGGCGTACTGCGTGTCGGTGTCGATGTTCATCTTGATGACGCCGTTGGCGACCGCGAGGGCGATCTCGTCATCCGTGGAGCCGGAGCCACCGTGGAAGACGAGATCGAGCGGCTTCGCACCGGTGTTGTACTTCGCGGCGACCTGCTCCTGGATCTCTCCGAGAAGTTCGGGGCGCAGCTTGACTCCACCGGGCTTGTAGACGCCGTGGACGTTGCCGAAGGTGAGGGCGGCGATGTAGCGGCCCTGCTCGCCGAGGCCGAGGGCCTGCACGGCCTGATCGACATCCGCGAAGGTCGTGTAGAGAGCGTCGTTCGAGCCCTCGTGCGCGACACCGTCCTCCTCGCCGCCGACGACGCCGATCTCGACCTCGAGGATGGCGTTGATGTTCTTCATCCGGGGCAGCAGATCCTTGGCGATCTCGATGTTCTCCGCGAGGGGGACTGCGGACCCGTCCCACATGTGGGACTGGAAGATCGGGTTGCGGCCGGCCTTCACCTCTTCCTCGGATGCGGCGATCAGCGGCTCGACGAAGCCGGCGAGGGCGTCCTTCGGGCAGTGGTCGGTGTGCAGGGCGACGGTCACCGGGTAGTTCTTGGCGACCTCGGTGGCGTAGCGGGCGAACGCGAGCGCGCCGGTCGCGCGGGCCTTGACGGTGTGGCCGGCGAAGTAGTCGGCGCCACCGGTGGTGACCTGGATGATTCCGTCGGAGCCCGCCTCGGTGAGGCCCTGCAGGACGGAGTTGATCGTCTGCGAGCTCGAGACGTTGAAGGCGGGGTACGCGAAGCCGCCGGCCTTCGCGCGGTCGAGCATTTCGGCGTACTGATCCGGGGTGGCGACGGGCATGAGAACTCCTGCGATAGGGGAAGCCGGGACAGCTGTCACTCTATCGGGGCTGACTCGGTGCTGCTGTCGAGGTGACCCCGCGAGCACCCCTGTCCTATTCTCGTGTTAAGAATCGCGATTCCTTCGTCTGTTGTTGCCCGAAAACGGGCTGGTTGACGCGCCTCCCTGGTTAGGCTGGCCGCATGGTGAGTCTTACTGCGGATCTGAGCCCTCTTCGTCCCGACCGAAACCTGGCGATGGAGTTGGTGCGCGCGACTGAGGCCGCCGCGATCCGCGCCGTGCCGTTCATCGGACGTGGCGCGAAGGAGGCCGCCGACGGTGCCGCCGTCGACGCGATGCGCGCCTTCCTGGGTACGGTCGCCTTCCAGGGCAGAGTCGTCATCGGCGAGGGCGAGAAGGACAACGCTCCCATGCTGTTCAACGGCGAGGTCGTCGGCACGGGCACCGGTCCGCAGTGCGACATCGCCGTCGACCCGATCGACGGCACGTCGCTCACCGCCGCGGGGCGTCAGAACGCGCTCTCGGTGATCGCCGTATCCGACCGCGGGTCGATGCTCGACGCCTCCAGCGTGTTCTACATGGACAAGCTCGTCACGGGCCCGGCAGGCGTCGGCGTGGTCGACATCCGGCTCCCGATGGGCGAGAACATCCGCAAGCTCGCCGGCGCGCTGGGCAAGCCCGTCGACGAGATCGTCGTCTCGGTTCTGAACCGTCCCCGCCACGAGCAACTGATCCAGGAGATCCGGGATGCCGGTGCCGGCACCCGTCTGATGAGCGACGGCGACGTCGCCGGCGGCATCAACGCTGCCCGTCACGCGGCGCGCACCGACATGTGCGTCGGTATCGGCGGCAGCCCGGAGGGGATCGTGACGGCTTGCGCGATCAAGGCGCTCGGCGGGCACATCCAGGGGCGTCTGTGGCCGCGTGACGACGATGAGCGTCAGCGCGGGATCGATGCCGGACTCGACATGGATCGCGTATACGAGGCGAACGATCTGGTGCGGGGTGACAACACGATCTTCGTCGCGACCGGCGTCACCGACGGCCAGCTGGTCGACGGCGTGCGGCGCGACGGCGGGTACATCTACACCGAGAGCGTCGTGCTGCGCGGGGCCTCGGGCACGCTGCGCCGGATCGCTTCCGAGCACCTCGTCTCGAAGTGGCTCTGACCACGACCCTCTGAGCTGTACCGGGTCATCGTTACCGACCCGGTACAGCCCTCCAGAGCGCCGGGCCGGCTTTCCTCCGCGTCCGTGTCACAATTGACACTGGATTTGTCGCCGTCGACGGAGCCGCCAGGCACCGCAGGCACAGGAGGGCAGACCGATGACAACGCAGCACACGAGTGGCTCCAAAGCCGCGCCGACCAAGATCGTGACGACGAGCACCGGCCGCATCATGCGTGTCTCCGTGGATGAAGCGGGCGTTCCCCTGTCCCACGCACCCGCCGCCGTGACGAAGGCTCCGGTCTCGGATCCCGCGCGACGTGCCGACGTGCTGTTCCGCGTCCGCCGTGATGAAGGCCACGAGCTCAGCTCCTGGTGGATGGTCGGTGCCTTCGTCGTGACGAGCGGCCTGGTCATCCTGCTGCTCAGCGGCGTACCCGGCATCGCCTGAGCACGGGCGTTCCGCTGCCGCAGCTGTCTTTCCGTCAGCCGCCTGTCTTTCAGCCACCCATCGCCTGGTGATCGCCGAGCCGCGATCGGATCTCACCCACGTCGGCCTGTAGGGTCGGAGCATCAGTCGCGCCACCTTCCGGAGCTTCGTCTGCTGAGGCTGCGTCTGCGGAAGAATCTGCTTGTGCTGCGGTGCCGTCTGCCGTGGCACCGCCCTCCACCAGCTCTGCTGCCGTGAACTTACGGGACTGCGCCGTGATCGTCGGCGGCACCGCGTCGAGCGTTGTGGCGCTGATGCCGGGGAACTGCCGAGCGGTGACCAGCACTCTGCTCTCCAGCGAGCCGGCGAAGCGGTTGTAGCTGTCGACCGTGCGCTCCAGGGCGCGGCGCAGATCATCCGCGTGGCCGGCCAGTACGCCGAGCCGGTCGTAGAGCTGAGTGCCGAGGTTCAGCAGCGCCCGCGCCTCGGTCGAGACCTCCTGCTGCGTCCACGTGTACGCCACGGTCTTCAGGACCGCCCAGAGGTTCACGGGCGAGGCGAGCGCCACTCGCTTGCTGAACGCGTAGTCGAGCAGCGTCGGGTCCTCATCGATCGCCGCCGCGAGCAGGGATTCGCTCGGCAGGAAGCAGATGACGAACTCGGGGCTCGCGTCGAGTCCCGACCAGTACGCCTTCTTGGCGAGGGCGTCGATGTGCGCGCGCACCGCTTTGACGTGCCTCTGCATGTGCGCTCGTCGCTGCGTCTCGTGCGAGTCGCCCCCGGGCAGCGCCGAGGCTTCGAGGTACGCGTCGAGCGGCACCTTGGCGTCGACGGCGATGGACGTGCCACCCGCAAGGCGGATCACCATGTCGGGGCGGCCCTGCCCGCGGTCGGACGAGATGGTGGACTGGAGGTCGAAGTCGACATGGCGGGTCAGACCTGCGGCCTCGACGACACGACGGAGCTGCGTCTCTCCCCAGACGCCTCGCGTCGCCGTCGACTTGAGTGCACCCGCGAGGGATTCGGTCGTCGCACGCAGAGCCTCGTCGGACTCCTGGGCACGGCGGAGCTGCTCGGCCAGCGACCTGAACTGCACGTGCCGCTCCTGCTCGATCGCGGACACCTTCTGCTGCATCTGCTGCAGGCTCTCGCGTACGGGCGCCAGTGCCGTGAGCACCGCGTTCTGCTGCTGCACGCGCTGCGCCTCGGCACGCTGCTCCAGCCGTGCATGCTCGACGGCATCCCGGTAGAGGTCGTACTGCCGGTCGCGGTCGTCGCGCGCGGCGGCGAGCTCGGCCTGTGCCCGCGCGAGGTCGGCCGCCCCACGCGAGGCGCGGAGGAACCAGCCACCGGCCACGCCGGCCGCCAGAGCGACCAGGAGGAGAACCATCGTCAGAGCGTCCATGACCCCATGATGCGCCAGGGGTCGGACATTCGCGTGGCGCGACTCAGGCGACGACGCGCCAGGTGTCAGCGCGACTCAGGCGACGGCGCGCTCGGGCACGGCGGCGACGGGCACGGCGGCTACGGGCTCCGTGACACGCAGCTTGAGCGCTGTCGCCAGGGCGAAGACGTCGGGGGAGGCGGTGCGGCGGGCGGCATCCATGATGATGTGCGCGCAGGCGAGCGCATCCGCGAGCGCGTCGTGGTGGGAGAAGCCCGTGAAGCCGGCGGCCTCGGCCGCTTTCGGCAGCCGATAGGACTCGAGCTCGTAGACCTTGCGGGCCACCTGCAGGCTGCACAGCGACCGGTAGGGCGGGCAGTCGCCCCCGGTCGCCTCGGAGGCGCGGCGCAGCACGTTCAGGTCGAACCCGGCGTTGTGGGCGACCAGCACATCGGCACCGGCGAAGGCGCACAGTCGGTCGAACTGATCGGCCCAGGTGGCGGCCGTCACGACGTCGTGCGCGCGGATGCCGTGGATCTTGGTGTTCCATTCCTGGAACTCGTCGTGCCCTGCCGGCGGGCGGATCAGCCATCCGGCGGTGGCCACGATCTGGCCGTCTCGCACGCGGACGAGTCCGACGGAACAGGCGGATGCCGGGCTGGAGTTCGCAGTCTCGAAGTCGATCGCAGTGAAATCCAGTGGCACATCCCCACTCTCTCCCCGGCTTCGGAGTCGACCGAGGAGGACGCGCCGTAGGCTGGCGACATGAGTGCAGACAGGGCGACATCGTTCGGCGCGCAGGCGGAGAACTACGAGGCCGGAAGGCCCGAGTATCCCTTCGAAGCCGTGGCGTGGATGCTCGACGCGATGCCGCACGGGTCGCGCCGCATCGCCGACGTCGGCGCAGGGACGGGCAAGCTCACGCGCGTCCTCGCCCAGGCCCCCGAGGCCGAGGTCGTGGCAGTGGACCCTGACGACACGATGCTCGCCACTCTGCGGCAGAGCGTCCAGGGCGTCCCGACCTTCCGCGGATCTGCGGAGCGCCTGCCCCTGCCGGACGCGAGCCTCGACGCCGTCGTGCTCGGGCAGGCCTGGCACTGGGTCGAGCCGGTCGCGGCATCTGCCGAGATCGGTCGAGTCGTCCGCACAGGTGGCGTGCTCGGATTGATCTGGAACATCCGCGACGAGCGCGTGGAGTGGGTGCGACGGCTGACGGAGATCATGCACAGCAGTCCGGCCGAGAACCTGGTCAACGGACCCGAGGGCCCGCGCATCGAGGCTCCCTTCGCGGACGCCGAGACGCACACCTGGGAGTGGACCCGCCCGATGACCCGCACGCAGTTGCACCAGATGGCGCTGTCGCGCAGCTACCTCATCGCCGCAGCCCCCGAGGAGCGCGCGGAGATCGCGAGCGCGATGGACGCGCTGTTCGACGAGCTCGGTCTCGGCGACGGCACGATCGACCTGCCCTACGTGACCCACGCCTTCCGCGCCGTGCGGCGCTGACGGTCACCGCGGCGACAGTCCGCAGGAACGTCGCATCGGCGACGGGTAGACTCGACGCCCGTGGCTCTCACTATCGGCATCGTCGGCCTGCCCAACGTCGGCAAGTCCACCCTCTTCAACGCTCTCACCAAGAACGACGTCCTCGCGGCGAACTATCCGTTCGCGACGATCGAGCCGAACGTCGGGGTGGTGAACCTGCCGGATCCGCGTCTCGACAAGCTCGCCGAGATCTTCGGCAGCGAGCGCATACTGCCTGCCGCCGTGTCGTTCGTGGACATCGCCGGCATCGTCCGAGGCGCGAGCGAAGGTGAGGGGCTCGGCAACAAGTTCCTCGCGAACATCCGCGAGGCCGACGCGATCGCTCAGGTGGTCCGTGGCTTCGCCGACGACGACGTCGTGCACGTCGACGGTGCGGTGAACCCGGCATCCGACATGGAGACGATCAACGCCGAGCTGATGCTCGCCGACCTCGAGACGGTCGACCGGGCGATCACCCGGTACGAGAAGGAAGTACGCGGCAAGAAGATCGAGCCCGTCGTCCTGGAGACGGCGAAGGCGGCGAAGGATGCCCTGGAGCGCGGCGTGCTGCTGTCCGTCGCCGGCATCGACCTGACGCCGATCCGGGAGCTCGGTCTGCTGACCTCCAAGCCGGTCATCTTCGTCTTCAACGTCGACGAGGCGGTGCTCACGAACGACGAGCGCAAGGCCGAGCTCGCGGCGCTCGTCGCTCCGGCGAAGGCGATCTTCCTTGACGCGAAGATCGAGTCCGAGCTCATCGACCTCGACCCCGAGGACGCAGCCGAGCTGCTCGCCTCGACCGGCCAGGACGAGTCCGGCCTCGACCAGCTCGCGCGCATCGGGTTCGACACGCTGGGCCTGCAGACCTACCTCACCGCCGGCCCCAAGGAGGCGCGCGCCTGGACGATCCCCAAGGGCTCGAAGGCGCCTCAGGCTGCCGGCGTCATCCACACCGACTTCGAGAAGGGCTTCATCAAGGCGGAGATCGTCTCGTTCGACGACCTCGTCGAGACCGGCTCCGTCGTCGAAGCGCGTGCGAAGGGCAAGGCGCGCCTCGAGGGCAAGGACTACGTCATGCAGGACGGCGACGTCGTGGAGTTCCGTATCGGAAACACATCTGGCGGGTCCAAGTAAGTTTCGCCGATGATCCAGGGCAACAGGGCGTCGCTCAGCATCCACAGCGACACGAGGACGGTAGCCGAGATCTCTGCGATGCTCGGACTGGAGCCCAGCGACTGGGGTGACAAAGGCGATCTCACTCCTGCGGGGCGGGCCGGTCGGAACTATGCCCCGGAGCGTCTGACGCACCAGCGGACCTATTGGTCGCTCACGGAGAGTGTTGACGAACCGGGTGCCGACGATCAGACCGGCTTCTCTGCACTTCGCGCGTTGGTGGTGAGACTGGAACCCAACGCTCAGGCACTCATAGAGCTACGTCAAGGCGGAGAGACCAGGCTCTGGTGGTCAGGGCACTCCGACAGCACGCAAGGTGGATTTGTGCTGGAGGCGGACTTGATCAGCGCCATTGCCACGCTGGAGTGTGATGTCTTCGGGACCGCGTATCTCACCGAGGATGACGAGGTCGAGGATGCGATGAGCGACGGCGACGGCGACGTCGTGGAGTTCCGCTTCAACAACTGACGCAGTCCGATCGAACGGGCGGTCTAGCCGCGGCGGTCGACGTCCTGACGAAGGATCTCGGGCCAGGTTTCGACATCCTCCGGGGTGCGGGCGACCCTCAGGGTCGCGTGCGGGAGCAGCACGGCGAGGGATTCCGCAGTCGACAGCGGGTGGCCCGGATCACCCACCCACGCCAGGATCGTCGTCGGCGCATCGATTCGTGCCACGGCTTCGGGGGCAGGCAGATCGCTGAGCCCCGCGCCGCGAAGCAACGACGGCAAGAGAGCGTCGGCGACATCGGGCCATGTCTCCGGCGACCCGACGGTGGCCGGGGGCGGAACCGATCCCCGCGTGGCGGTGTGAAATGCCTCCACGCCGTCAGACTCGATGAGCGCAGCCGCTGCTCGATAGTGTGCGGCGTGACCCGGTCGGGTCTTCCACGCAGTGGGCGGCACCATGAGTGTGAGCCCGGTGAAGCGGTCCGGCTCGATCGACGCGGCGTGAAGAAGGGTCGCGGCGCCCATGGAGGGGCCGACCCCGTGGACGCGTTCGCCCGGGAACCAGTGATCCAGCAATCGCAGAAGATCGTCAGCGAGGTTCTGCCAGGCATAGTCCTCGGGGACTTTCCGCCCCGTCGACCGGCCATGGCCGCGTGCGTCGTACCGCAGCAGCCGAGTTCCGCTGAGGCCTCGACCGAGGTCGAGATTGAGCACCCGATCGCGGGCCCGGCTGGAGGTGAGGCCATGCAGCTGGACGACCGGGTGTCCGCCTTCATCGCTCAACGCGACAGCCAGCTCGGCTCCGGCTACCTCGAAAGTGGGCATCGGGCTCCTCGATCGGTGACCCACCGCATCCGCTCGGGCGGTCGTGGGGTTTCAGGTTATCCGGGGGCGATAGGGTACTGCCCATGCGACTGACCAACGTCACGCACCTCCGCCTCCCGTTCGGACGGCTCTGGGGTTACGACGTCAGCGCGTCTGCGCTGGGACGACGCCTCCCCGTGTCGTTCGATCAGCGAATCCATGTCGCGGCCGGCGATCGACCAGGCTCCTGGATGGCGCTGTCGTTCCGGCTGCCCGCGCCGACTCGCCGTGAATCGATCGCCGATGCCTGGCTGGCTGTCGTCGCTCGCCACGGCACACTGCGATCGGCATTCGCGCCGGGTGCTGATGGCGAGCCTCTGCTTCACGAGATCGAGATCGACGGCGGAAGCTGGGTCGAGCATCAGGTGGCCCCGGGCCAGGCTGTCAACGACGCGTTGCGGGACGTCCTCGATGCGGCGTGTTCGCCGTACCGGCATCCGTCGCACCGGCTGTGCGTGTTGGAGACCGCAGCGGGGCTCACCGTGGTGATCGCCGCGGACCACGCGCACGTCGACATGTGGTCGATGCTGGTGATCGCCCGCGACCTGCTGTCTGCGCTGGACGCGGGGAGGACAGGCGCGGACCGATGCCCGGGCCTGCACCCGCATTCGTGGAGCACACGCAGGCGTTGCTGGATCGGGATGCTGCGCCGGACCACGTGCGTCGGCGATGGGAAGCCGTCATCGAGGACAGCGGTGGTGCGATGCCGCAGTTTCCCTTGGCCCTGGGGACGCCCGAACCGCATCGCGAACGTGTGGAAGTGCGTGACGTGTTCGATGTGGACGACGCCGCGGCTTTCGCTGCGCAGGCCCGTGAGGACGGCGTCTCGACCCTCGCACGCGCCGTGGTCGCGATGACTGCGGTGACCCGTGAGGTGGCGGGTGTCCCGCTTCGGGCCGTGTTTCCCGTGCACAGCCGCTTCGAGGACCATTGGCATGACTCGGTCGGATGGTTCATCACGAACTCCGTCCTCGAGTCGGACGTCGCCGAACCGCATGCGGCCGCGGCGGCGGTGAAGGAGGCGGTGCACCTCGGTGCGTGGCCGCTCGCAGACGTACTCGCACCGTGGGGTGGCATGCCCGTGACGCCCGGTATGTTCGCGATCTCGTGGCTCGATCTGCGCAGGTTGCCGGTGCGGATCGACTCCATCGGGCTCGATGCCCAGTACGTCAGCGCGGCGACCGACACGGACCGCGTCATGCTGTGGTTCATCCTGGACGAGTCGGGACTGCACCTGCGATGCCGCTATCCCGACACCTCCGAGGCTCGGGACAACGTCGGCGGATGGCTTGATCTGCTCGTCACACGACTGCAGGCGGATGCGAGGTCATCTGTTCGTGGACGGCTGCAGGTGGCAGACCGCACGTTCCGGCTCGAGCGTGCAGACCGTGACGATATCGCGCCCATTGCAGCGCTGCTGTTCGATGATCGATTCGGGTCGGACCGTGAGAGCGTCGAGCTCGAGCGCTACGAGGCGGCCTTCAGCGCGGTCGCTCGCGACAGTTCCCACTATCTGGGCGTTCTCCGCGACGATGCCGACCACATCGTCGGCACCATGCAACTGACCGTCATCCCTGGCCTCTCCCGCGGTGGTTCGACACGATTGCAGATCGAGGGACTGCGAGTCGCGCCGGGCGAACGGTCACAGGGCCTGGGTGCGGCGATGATCGAGTGGGCTCACGATTTCGGCCGTGCGCGTGGGGCGCGATTGGCGCAGGTGACCACCGACGAGGCGCGGGATCGCACCCGCGCCTTCTACGCCCGCCTCGGATACGAGGCTGCTCACGTCGGACTGAAACGGCAGATATAGACGCGTACGCTGTGTGTGTCGCCGACCGAAGGATTCGCCATGTCTGACCTCAACGAGCACATACCCGCCCCGGACGAGCCGTCAGTCCCCGAACTCGAACTCGACGAGACCATCGCGCCGCGTCCTGAGGAGGACATCGCCGATGTCCTGCGGGCGAAACCCGACCTCGGAGATCACAGCGCGCATTCCGGATGAGACCGGAAGGGCCCGGAACTCGGTGGAGTTCCGTTTCAACGACGAAGGTACTTCGAATGCCGATGAGCAGCGGATTCACAGCGCAGCAGAGAGTCGCCACTGTGCCGTTCGAAGAGGGGAGCGGTGATCGCACCTCTGTGGTCGCTGATCACCCGATCGTCGCGCTATCGGACCCGATCCGTCAGAGCGTGACGCTGAGCGCGTGCGGATACGCCGCGTCGCGCCCCTGGAAGCTCAGGATGCTCGGGTTCTGCACGACGCCGTCGCGGATCTCGATCGCGCGGGTGAGCGTCTCGTTCTCCGCCCACGCGTCCGGGCCTTCGAGCACGGTCCGCAGGAATGGCATCAGGGCCTCGCTGATGTCCCAGGTGGCGGAGTTCCACAGGTAGGACGGACTGTGATCGACGGCGTAGTAGTTCACGCCCTGCCCGACGGTGAACATCGGCGCCTCGAAGGAGGTCGGCGTCGCCCACTCGAAGCCCATGCCCTCGTCGCACGAGACGTCGATGATCAGGCTGCCGGGCGAGAAGCGAACGAGGTCTTCGGTGCGCAGGTATGTCAGCGGTGCCGCGACGTCTTGGAAGGTGCAGTTGACGACGATGTCGTAGGTCGCCAGGAAGCCGGGCAGGAGCACCGCTCCGTCATCCGTGCTCACCTCGCTCAGGTGGGTGGGCCCGTCGTCGGTGTTCAACTGGGTGAGGTGGGCGTTGTGGATGGGGGAGCCGACGGCAGCCGCTCCGCGCTGCGTGAGGACCTCGATGTCGTGGACCCCGTGTGCGTTGAGCGCCGTCACCGCACCTCGCGCCGTCGCGCCGAATCCGATGACGACGGCGCGCAGCCGCGGCCCGTAGTCGCCGGTCGAGCCGACGAGGCTCATGGCGTGCAGCACGGAGCAGTAGCCCGCGAGCTCATTGTTCTTGTGGAACACGTGCAGGCTCATGTCGCCCTGCGCCGTCCAGTGGTTCATCGCCTCGAAGGCGATCAGCGTGAGCCGGCTGTCGATCGCCTGCTGCGCGAGAGCCACGTCCTGCACGCAGTGCGGCCATCCCCACAGGATCCGGCCCTCGGGGATGGCGGCGACATCGGCGAGCTGCGGCTTCGGAAGCAGCAGCACATCGGCGGAGGCGATGACCTCGGACCGGTCGGCGACCCGCCCCACACGCGCCTCGATGTAACCGGGTTCGAGCTGGAAGTCGGCACCATAGCCGTGCTCGACGATCATCCGTGCTCGCACGTCGGCGTCGATCCGATCGAAATGGCGCGGATGGATCGGCAGGCGACGCTCGTTCTCCATCGAGGAGCCGGCCAGCAGTCCGAGGCTGAGGAGCCCGTCGGTCGGAGGCGTGCGGTGAGCAGCGGACGAGCGTGTCATGTCGGACAACGGGTTCCCATCTTCGGGGAACCGGGGTCAGCTCCTGCCCTGACTCTACGCCCCCACGCAGGAGGTGGCGCGCGTCGATTCCCGGCATCCTTCGGGCGCGGCATACTGGGTCCATGGTGCGGAGGACGACGGTGGGGCAGGAGCTGCTCTGGTTCGCCGTGTCCGTCGTCGCTCTCGTGCTGTTCGTCCCGACCGCTGTCACCGCATTCGCTGCGCCGGGGGAGTGGACGGCCGGATGGATCGATCTCGCCTCGGGTCAGGCCGAGGTGCCGACCTGGTTCAGCCTCGGGATGAACTGCGTCCTCGTGCTCGTGACGGCCGTGACCGCGGTCCTCTTCGGAGCGCTCCTGGTCCGTCGACTGCGATGAGTGAACGTCGATCGTGGCGCCCGTGGTGCTGTGGCTGCGCCACGACGGCGTGATCGCTCCGCTCGTCGCCCTCGCCCTCCTCGCCAACGGGCTCTGCCTGGTCGCGGGAGCGCTCGTGCTCGTCGCCGGGCGGGGTGGCGGCCGGTCTCCGACTACGCTGGATGTCGATCCCTGAACGCCGAACGAGGAGCCGTGCGCCCATGACCGACACCCAGATCTTCGAGCCCGAGGGCCGTGCCATCCCGTTCGTGGACGAGGGCGACGGACCCGTGAAGCTCGTGCTCATCCAGGAGCAGGGTCTTGCCGCAGACGTCCTGGGAGTCGCCGCGCACTACCTCGCCGAGGAGGCGGGCTTCCACGTGCTCCGTGTCGGTCACCGGTCGGGTTCCGAGGCCACGCTCGACCAGCGTGTCGACGACGTCATCGCAGTGATCGACCAGGTCGGCATCGAGGACACCTGGGTCGGTGGGCACGGATTCGGCGGCACGATCGCCCGGGCCCTGGTCGCGGCGCATCCGGACCGTGCGAACGGACTGCTGCTGCTCGGGGTCGAGGATGTCGACATCGATGTGGCCCCCGCGATCCCGGTGCTGATCGTGCAGGGCACCGAGGACTCCGACACTCCCGCCGCGAACGCCGAAGCGCTGCAGGCGACGATTCCCGACCGCTCGAGCATCAAGACGATCGCCGGCGATCACCTCTTCCCGATGCACCACCCGATCGAGACGGGTGTGATCATCGAGGAGTACCTGGACTGGGACTGACCCGGCTGCGGCCCACGAGCGCACGGCCTGCACAGGATGCCCCAGATCGCACAGCTGTCGACCAGAAGGATGTGCGGTCCGGGGCATCGTGTGCAGATCGGGACGACGGCTGACTCGGCACGCCTGACTCGGCACGCCTGACTCGGGACACCAGATCGGGACGCCGGCGGAGGACCCCGAGCGGGGTCTGCCGCTCAGAGGTCGCTGTAGTCGTCTGCCGGAGCGCTGATCTGCGTCACCGCGTCGTCGGTGAGGGCGAACATCAGGTACTGGATGCCGGTCTCACCCGGTCGGCTCAGGGACGTCGTCCCCGGAACCTCCTGCTCGCCGACGCCGAGGTAGTCGGCGATTCCGTCTTCGTCCTCGTCCCACACGTCCCAGCCCTGCGCCGCGAGGACGTCGTCGCGTGTCGAACCGATGACGAGGCCGTCCTCGGAGGCGATCGGCACCCCACTCACGGTGGCCGCGTCGACGACGATGCGCGAGAACGTGCCCTGGCCGCCCTCGTCCGTCACGACACCCAGACCGTCCCAGTCGTAGCTCACGAGGTCGGTCTCGTACCCCGGCGGGTCCTGAAGGTCGGTCTGCACCGGTGCCTCGCCGGTCGCCTCCTCGAGCAGGGCGAGAACGGCGGCAGGGTCGTCGAAGGGGGCCGACCCTGCGGCATCCGCGTCCACGAGCTCGAGTCCGTCGATCGAGACGATCAAGCGGGAGTCCTCCGCGTCGGTGGGCGGGGAGCTCGGCGTCTCGGCAGCCGTCGGCGTCGGAGTGGAAGCGCCGGGAGCGGGCTCGGGCGCGCACGCGGAGAGTAGGAGAGCAGTAGAGGCGGCGAGAAGGACGAGGGAAGCCTGACGGTGCATGCCCCGATCGTATTGGTCACGAGCAGCCGGCGCGCGCGACGCGGTGCAGCGTTCCGAAACCGTGATCGGGTGTCCTGTGGGCGACGGTCGACTGAGACAATGGTCTGATGACCGCCACCCTCGTCGCCCAGAATCTGGCGGGCGGCTACGGCCACCGCATCCTCTTCGAGGGTCTCGATCTGACGGTCGCCCCCGGTGATGTGATCGGAGTCGTCGGGGCCAACGGCGCGGGCAAGTCCACGCTGCTGCGCATCCTGGCCGGCGTCCTTCCACCCGCGGAGGGCGCGGTGTCCCTCGCTCCCGTCGATGCGTTCGTCGGATGGCTGCCCCAGGAGCACGAGCGGGTCGAGGGGGAGACTGTCTCGCAGTACATCGCCCGGCGCACCGGGTGCGCGGTGGCGACCGAGGACATGGATGCTGCGGCTGCCGCGCTCGGCGACCCGTCGCTCGCCCCGGCGGGGACCGACCCCGCCGACACATACTCTCAGGCGTTGGACCGGTGGCTGGCGAGCGGTGCCGCCGATCTCGACGATCGCATCCCCGCGATGCTCGCAGACCTCGGGCTACCCGGCGACAGCGGGGTCGGAGCGCACGCGCTCATGACAGGTCTCTCGGGCGGGCAGGCCGCGCGCGTCGGTCTCGCCGCGCTTCTGCTGTCGCGCTTCGACATCGTGTTCCTCGACGAGCCGACGAACGACCTCGACCTCGACGGACTCGAGCGCTTGGAAGCCTTCGTCCGCGGGCTGCGCGGGGGCGTCGTGCTCGTCAGCCATGACCGTGAGTTCCTCGCGCGCAGCGTGACGCGGGTGCTGGAGCTCGACCTCGCTCAGAACAGCCACCGCCTGTACGGCGGAGGATACGACGCGTACATCGAGGAGCGGGCCGTCGTGCGCCGTCACCTGCGGGAGAAGTACGACGAGTTCGCCGACAAGAAGGCCGATCTCGTCGCGCGCGCTCGGACCCAGCGCGAGTGGTCGAGCCAGGGCGTGCGCAACGCCATGAAGAAGGCGCCGGACAACGACAAGATCAGGCGCAAGGCCTCGACGGAGTCGAGCGAGAAGCAGGCTCAGAAGGTCCGCCAGATGGAGAGCCGCATCGCGCGCCTCGACGAGGTCGAGGAGCCGCGAAAGGAGTGGCAGCTCGAGTTCACCATCGGCTCGGCGCCCCGATCGAGCACCGTCGTCTCTACGCTGAACTCAGCGGTCTTCCGGCAGGGCGATTTCTCGCTCGGCCCCGTGTCGCTGCAGGTCGACGCGGGAGACCGGATCGGCATCACGGGCCCGAACGGAGCGGGCAAATCGACGCTCCTGCGCGCGCTCCTGGGACGCCAGGTGCCCGTCGAGGGCACTTCGGCGCAGGGGAGCAGCGTGCAGGTCGGCGAGATCGACCAGGCCCGATCCCTCCTCGTCGGCGACGCGGCGCTGGCCGACGCCTTCGAGTCGCTCGTGCCGGAGATGTCCTCTGCGGAGGTGCGGACACTGCTCGCGAAGTTCGGACTCAGGGCGGACCACGTCACCCGCCCGGTCGATGGGCTGTCGCCGGGGGAGCGGACCCGAGCGGCCCTCGCGCTCCTGCAGGCCCGCGGCGTCAATCTGCTGGTGCTCGACGAGCCCACGAACCATCTCGATCTCCCCGCCATCGAGCAGCTGGAGCACGCCCTCGAGTCGTACACGGGGACGCTGCTGCTTGTCACGCACGATCGGCGGATGCTCGACGCCGTCCATACCGACCGTCGGTGGCGCGTCGAGGCCGGACAGGTCTCCGAGGACTGACGCTCAGCGTCCCTGACGCTTCTTGTAGGGCTTCGGCTGACCCTTCACGATGGGCGCGCGACCCTTGCCCTTGGATGCCTTGGCCTTGCCTCCGGCCGGCGCGACGGTCTTCGGGGCAGGCGGCGGCGCCGCCGCGACGGTCGCGCGCGCCTCGACGAGGAACAGCTCCCCGACACTGGTCAACCGGGGCGTGCCCTCCCGATTGACGAGGGTGTGCCCGACCTCGGCCTCGAGCTTGTCGAGGGAGGTGTAGAGCGACGCGAGGGGGATGCCGAGCTCCTTCGCCGCGCGCGGGAAGTGCAGCGTGTCAGCGAGGACGACGTACCGACGGAGCAGTGCCAACTTCATGCGGTGAACGGTCCTCCTCGAGCGGCGACGATCGCGCTCTCCCTCTAACCTACGCGAGCGCCGGGTGCGCGCACTCCCCGCGCGCACTCCGGCGGACGCACGGATGCCGCGGCTCAGCGAGCCGCGGCATCCGGTGAATCCTGGGGGGCGAGCCGTCAGGCGACCTGCGACAGCACGGCGAAGGACACCGACCCCTCGTCATCGACCCCGGCGTCCAGGATCTTGTCGTCGAGGGCGGCCGCTGCCGTCTCGTCGAGGAACAGGCGGGTGCCGGACACCTCGACGACCTGATCCGCGGGCTCGGGGTCGGGGGTGACGAGGACGGCGAGGCGTGCGCCGCCGTCCGGTCCGGGAGCCGGCGTCGAGTGGATGCGGAGGCCGGCGTCGTCAGCGTCGGTCTGACGGCTGACGAGGGTGTTGACGATTGCGGTGGCGTTGTCGGTGAGGGTGAGCACGAGACTCTCCTTCCGGTTGCGGTCACGCCGCGGACGCGACGTGTCCGGGCCACGATTCCGCACCGGCGGGGTCGTTTTCAACCCGACGCGCGCGGTTCGGAGGGGTCTCCCACCTGATGCAGAGGTTTTCTCAGGAAGACCTGATCGGTGCCGTCGCCCTGGGGCACCCGCTCGGCCTCCTCGTATCCGCACGCCTCGTACAGCCGGATGTTGGCCTCGCTCAGGCTGCCGGTGAAGAGCTCGGCCACGCGTGCCGTGGACGAGCGCTCCGCCTCGGCGAGCAGCGTGCGCCCGATGCCCTCGCCCTGGGTGTCCGGTGCGATGGCGATCCGACCGATCAGCAGCACCCCGTCGTCCTCGCGGTAGCGGATCGCCCCCACGAGTCGTCCGTCGATGCGAGCCGTCAGGCCGGTGCTCGAGCGCAGCTCCGCTTCCACCTCCGCGAGGGTCTGCGTCAGGGGCGGCATGTCGGCGCTGCCGTAGATCTGCGCCTCCGAGACGAAGGCGGCGCGCTGGAGGGTGAGGACCTCACCGGCATCTGCTTCGGTGATCGGAGCGATCACCACCTCCGCTCCGCTGCTGGTCGTCTGTGTCGTCGGTGTCTCTGAATTCGTCACTGCGCCACGATCGGACGTCACCGCGGGCAGTGTCAACCCCCTCGATTCGGCCTGCCGTCGCGGCTACCGTCGCAGGCCAGAGAGCAGGAGGACAACCCATGGCTGAGAACAAGAAGTCAGACACCCCCACGCCGAAGTCCGGCTCGTCGAAGCGCGGCGCGAAGACGACGCGGCGACAGAACGCCGAGAAGGGCTTCACCGCGTCGCCCACGCTGGCGGCCAATCTGCAGGTCGTGCTCGTCGACCTGATCGAGCTGTCGCTGCAGGGCAAGCAGGCGCACTGGAACGTCGTCGGCCGCAACTTCCGCGACACCCACCGTCAGCTCGACGAGATCATCGAGGCCGCGCGCACCTTCAGCGACACGGTCGCGGAGCGCATGCGCGCCCTGCACGCCGTGCCGGACGGCCGGACGGACACCATCGCCGAGACGACATCGTTGCCCGCCTTCCCCGCCGGCGAGGTGTCGACCACCGACACGATCGACCTGATCACCGAGCGCTTGGATGCCGCCGTCGGCACGATGAGGGGGGTTCACGACGCCGTCGACGAGGAGGACCCAACGTCCGCCGACATCCTGCACGCGGTGATCGAGAGCCTCGAGCAGTTCGCCTGGATGGTCAGCGCGGAGAACCGCACCCCGGCCGGACGCTGATCCGCCGCCACGGGGCGTCGATCATCCGCGATCGACGCCCCGTCGGCGTTCCGCCTCACGTTTGACGAGGCGGGGGAGAAGCACCCAGAGCAGCACGACGACCACGAGTGAGGAGACCAGCGCGATGAGTCCCGCAGCCCGGTCGACCGTGAAGTCGATGATGAGCGTCGTCACACCGATGGTGAGGGCGGCGATCGCGACGAGATCGATCTTCACGATCCGTGCGGCCACACGTACGAGCTCCGGCTTGCGCCGTCGGCCGAACAGGGCGCGGTGCATGCCGACAGGGGCGAGTGCCAGGATCGTGGCAAGGGCAGCGAGGGCGACGAGCCCGACGTACACGTCACGCTGGAACTCGTCCATGTCCTCGAACCGAGGAGTGAAGGCGACGGCGAGCAGGAACCCCGTGAGGATCTGCGTTCCCGTCTGCATCACCCGCAGCTCCTGCAGGAGCTCCTCCCAGTTGCGGTCGGCCCGCTCGTTGGGCGTCTCGTCGCGTCCGTCCGCACGATCGTCGTGCTCGACCGCGTGCGCGCGGGAGTCTTCGGGTTCCATGGCTCCAGTCTCGCGGGACGGCATCGATGCTGTCCAGCGGCTTGCGCCCGCGAGAGCGGACATGCACGGATGACTCTGCCGCCGATCAGGGACTGGTGGTCGGAGCTGTCCGACGAGGCGCGACTCGGGCTCCTCGAGTCCGCGCCGCATCTCGGAGAGTCCGCGCGCGAGGAGATCAGGGTCATCACGGGGGCGGTCGTCGGGATGGCGGAAACCCTCTCCGACGAGGACCTCGACTTCGCGCGCGCCGAGCTGGAGCAGGCGGACGACGCGACGGACGACTAGGGAGCCGCCGGGGTCTCCTCACGCAACCGCGGCACGGTGCGACGTTCGGGGCGCAGCCCCGCCTTGTCGGCGTAGAACGCGCGGATGCGGTCCATGTCGGCGGCGACATCGCCGGTGAGATCGACGGTCGGACCGAGCCCGGTCGTCATCGTGGTGCGATCGACGAATCCCAGCGTCACCGGCATCCCGGTCTCGCGCGCGATGCGATAGAAGCCGGACTTCCAGTACTCGTTGCCGCCTCGCGTGCCATCAGGGGTGATCACCAGGCCGAACACGCCGCCCGAGTTCACCTGGTCGACGACGTCCTGCACCACCCGCGCAGGGTCGGCCCGGTCGACCGGGATGCCGCCGAGGCGCCGCATGACCGGCCCGCGCCATCCGCGGAACAGGCTGCTCTTGCCGAGCCAGTGCACCTCGATGCGCAGACGCCACGCGATCGCCAGCATCAGGACGAAGTCCCAGTTGGACGTGTGCGGCGCCCCGATCAGGATGGTCGGCCGCGTGGGCGTCGCCTCTGCAGTGAGGGTCCAGCGGCTGAAGGTCCAGAACAGGCGGGCCAGGAGTCGTGTGAGCACTCGTCCACCGTACGGGAGGTGGACCGTCCGAGCACTGCCGGAACGCCCCGCGAATCGACGCCACCCCCGCGCAGCAGGCGTACGATCGGATGATGGCCACGACACAGGACCCCGCCGAGCAGGATGCAACCGCTGTGCTGCACGAGCTCCCCGGCGCGCTGAACCTGCTCGACGATGCCGCCGCCGGATACTGCAGCGGCGGCGTCTGCCACTTTCCTGCGCCGAAGACGCAGTAGCGATCAGACGCCGCCGCTGCGGTGTCTCAGGCTGTCCCAGCGACCGCCGGTCTCAGTGACCGCCGTGCACGGCTCCCGCGTCGTCTGCGGGCTTGCGCACGAATGCGCTCAGCGCGACCGCGGCGAGCGAGATGATCGCGGCGATGAGGAAGGCCATGCGTGCCCCCGGGGCTCCGGCGACGGCCGTCGGCAGTCCTTCCGCCTCGCCCGCATGCAGGATCGCCGAGTACGTCACCGTGAGGACCGCGACGCCGGCGGCCCCACCCACCTGCTGCAGTGTGTTCAGCACCGCAGAGCCGTGCGAGTAGAGCGAACGCTGCAGTGACCCGAGCGATGCGGAGAACAGCGGGGTGAATGACATCGCGAGACCGACCGACATCGCGGCCTGGACGATGATCAGCACCCACCAGACCGTGTGCTCGCCCACGGTGGAGTAGTAGAACAGCGCTGCCGAGACCAGGATGGTGCCGGGGATCAGCAGCGGCCGCGTGCCGCGGGCGTCGTACACCCGCCCCATGACCGGACCGAGCAGACCCATGAGCACCGAGCCCGGCAGCAGGATGAGTCCCGACTCGAGGGCGTTGAGCCCCGCGACGTTCTGCAGGTACTGCGGCAGCAGGGTCAGCGTGCCGAACATCGACAGCGCCAGGATCGTCATGATGATGACCGCGAACGTGAAGTTGGCCGAGCGGAACACACGCAGGTCGAGCAGGGCGTCGTCGACCCGCTGCAGCAGAAGCTGACGCCACACGAACAGCGCCAGCGCCACGGCACCGACGACGAGCGCGATGATGCCGGCGGTCTCGCCCGAGCCGCCCTCGCCGCCGAACTGGCTGAGGCCGAAGACGATGCCGCCGAATCCGAGCGCCGCGAGCGGGATCGACAGGACGTCGAGGGGGACGACCCTGGTCTCGCCGAGGTTCGTCATCCACTTGACGCCCATGAAGAGGGAGACCAGGGCGATCGGGAGGATGATCGCGAACAGGGCGCGCCAGTGCAGCGTCTCGAGCACGGCGCCCGCGATGGTCGGACCGATCGCCGGCGCGAGGGAGATGACGAGGCCGACCCGGCCCATCATGCGCCCGCGGGACTGCGGAGGCACGACGTTCATGATCGTCGTCATGAGCAGCGGCATCATGATGCCGGTGCCGGCGGCCTGGATGACGCGGCCGGCCAGCAGGATCTCGAACCCCGGTGCCACGAGCGCGACCAGGGTGCCGAGCGAGAACGAGATCATCGCGGCGATGAACACCTGTCGCGTCGTGAAGCGCTGCAGGATGAACCCGGTCGTCGGGATGACGACGGCCATCGTGAGCATGAACGCGCTGGTGAGCCACTGACCGAGCTCGGGCGGGATGCCGAGATCGACGTTGAGATGCGGGATCGCGATCCCCATCGTCGTCTCGTTGAGGATCGCGACGAATGCGGCGACGAGCAGGAGCCAGATCACACGCATGTCGCTGCGCGCGATCTCACCGCCCTGAGCGGCAGCGGCCGGGGGCGTGGCGATCGAACCGGTGTCGACAGCGGACATACGGCCTCCTAGGCACGGAAGAGGGAGGAACTGCGCGAGTGCGCGGCGACCATTCAGCGTAACGGCGGTGTCGGACATTTCATTCCGGATCCCGCCGAATCCGCTCACAGCGGACGGTCAGGCTCGCGGGCCGGGTCCGGTGTCCGCTGCGGTGACTACGCTGGCGACATGAGCATGGTGGGCGGGCGCGGCGGATTCCGCGGCGTGGACGAGAACGCGCAGCGACGGCTCAACGCCGAGGCGCCGACGATCACCGGTCTCGGGTCGAGGGTCGTCTCCCTCTTCCGCCCGTACCGCTGGCGCATCTTCTGGACGGGCGTGCTCGTGGTGTTCGGCGCCGGCATAGCCGTCATCCCGCCGCTGATCGTCCAGCGCATCTTCGACGACGCCCTCTTCCCGGTGGACGGCGGCGGTCCGCAGCTGCAGCTGCTGATCTGGCTGGTCTCGGCGATGGTCGGCCTCTTCCTCTTCTCGGCGGTGCTCGGAGTCGCGCAGACGTGGTTGACCTCGACCGTCGGCAACAGTGTGACGGGCGACCTCCGGGTCCGACTGTTCGAGCATCTGCAGGCCATGGAGCTCGGCTTCTTCACGCGGACCAAGACCGGCGTCATCCAGTCGCGGCTGCAGAACGACGTCGGCGGGGTCTCCGGCGTGCTGACGAACACGGTCACCAGCATCCTCGGCAACGTCGTCACCGTCATCGCCTCGCTCGTCGCGATGATCCTGATCGACTGGCGGCTGACTCTGATCGCCGTGTTCCTCATGCCGTTCCTCATCGTGGTGCAGCGCAAGGTCGGACAGGTGCGGGCGCGGATCGCCGGCGAGACGCAGGAGTCTCTGTCGGAGCTCACTTCCATCACACAGGAGACGCTGAGCGTGTCGGGGATGCTGCTCTCCAAGGCCTTCAACCGGCAGCGCACCGAGTCGCAGCGCTATCAGGCCGAGAACCGCAACCAGGTGACCCTCCAGGTGCGCCGGGCCATGAGCGGTCAGGGCTTCTTCGCGGTCGTGCAGGTGCTCATGGCCAGCGTCCCCGCCGTGATCTACCTCGTGTCCGGGTACCTGATCGCCGGAGGCACGGGAGCGATCACCGCCGGGACCGTCGTCGCGTTCACCACCGTGCAGGCGCGACTGCTGCAGCCTCTGATGGGACTCATGCGGGTCTCGCTCGACCTGCAGACCTCGTCCGCACTCTTCGCGCGCATCTTCGAATACCTCGATCTCGTGCCCGAGATCCAGGACGCGCCGGACGCGATCACCGTCGCCGACGCTCCCGGCCCGCTCGGACGCATCGAGTTCGCCGACGTCGTGTTCCGCTATCCCGATGCGGCGCCCGACGCGCGACCCACACTGCAGGGCGTCTCGTTCGTGGCCGAGCCGGGTCAGCACGTCGCCTTCGTCGGCCCGTCGGGCGCCGGCAAGACGACCGTCCTCTATCTCGCCCCGCGGCTGTACGAGGCGCACGGCGGTGCGGTCCTCTTCGCGGGTGCCGACGTGCGCACGCTGACCCAGGAGTCGATCATCGACCAGGTCGGCATCGTGTCGCAGGAGACCTACCTGTTCCACGCGACGATCCGTGAGAACCTGCTGTACGCGCGTCCCGGTGCGACCGAGGACGAGTTGATCGCCGCGTGCACGGCGGCCAACATCCACCACATCATCGCCGGATTCGAGGACGGCTACGACACGATCGTCGGAGAGCGCGGCTACCGGCTCTCGGGTGGCGAGAAGCAGCGGATCGCGATCGCCAGGGTGCTGCTGAAGGACCCGCCGGTGCTCCTGCTCGACGAGGCCACCTCGGCCCTCGACACGGTGTCGGAGCGTGTGGTGCAGGAGGCCCTCGACGAGGCGGCCAAGGGGCGCACGACTCTGACCATCGCGCATCGCCTGTCGACCGTGATCGGCGCCGACGTCATCCACGTCCTCGAAGCGGGGGAGATCGTCGAATCGGGCACGCATGCCGAGCTCCTCGCCCGCGGCGGACTGTACGCCGAGCTCGCCGCGCAGCAGGTCGCGGCCACCAGGGTCATCGAGACCGAGGCTGTCATCGAGGAGGCGGTGACCGGCGGCGTCGGCGCGGCGCTCGCCCACCGCCGGGCCGACCAGGCTCCCGAGGACTCTGCGGGAGCGGATGCCGTGGCGACGCTCACCGCCCCTGTGCCGCTGCTTGACGCACCTCGCACCGACGATCGGGTGTACCCCGCTGAGTCCTGAGTCCTGAGTCCTGAGTCCGGCGCCGGGTCAGTGCATCCGGTTCAGTGCACGGACATCCCGCCGTCGATGAACAGCGACTGGCCGGTCACATATCCCGAGCCGCTGCCGGCCAGGAAGACGGCCGCTGCGGCGAAGTCCTCGGGGAGACCGTTGCGCCCGATCATCGTCCGTGCGGCGAGGGCGGCGATCCGAGCGGGGTCCTCCTGCAGGCGCGCGTTGAGGGGCGTGAGCACGAAACCGGGGACCAGCGTGTTGCTCGTGACTCCGGTGCCGCCCCAGGCCTCGGCCTCGGAGCGCATCAGGGATTCGACCGCACCCTTGGAGGCGCCGTACACACCGCTGCCGACGAAGGCGCGATGCGCCTGCTGGGAGCTGATGTGGATGAGCCGTCCGAACCCGCGCTCGGCCATCCCGACCGCATAGCGCTGGCCGAGCAGGAACGGTGCAAGCGCGTTCACGGTCATGGTCGCATCCCAGTCCTCCTCGGTGATGTCGGCGAAGGAAGGGCGGATGTTGATCCCCGCCGAGTTCACCAGGATGTCCGGTTCGCCGAAAGGCACAGCAGCGGCCTCGGCGACGGCGCGGATGCCGGCGCGCGAGCCGAGGTCGCCCACGACGCCGGCCGCCCGGCATCCCGCGTCCGTCAGCTCGGCGACGGTGGATGCGATCCGCTCCTCGCCTCTCGCGACGATGACGGTCGCCGCGCCCGCGCGGGCGAGTGCGGTGGCGATGCCGCGTCCGATGCCGGAGCTGCCGCCGGTGACGACGGCCGTGCGGCCGCGGAGGGAGAAGAGTTCGGCGAGATAGTCGTCCATGGGTCTCCTGTCGGGCGTGCTCACCACGCGAGGCCCGCCGTGAGCGTCGGGTCCGGTCGGGCGTCGGCGTACTCGGGCAGCGCCTCGAGCTCGGAGGTGAACGCCGACACCTCGGCCGCGTAGTCGGGATCGGGATGAGTGGCGGCGATCTCGACCAGCGGCGGCACGTCCATCGCCAGGATGAGCTCGAGTCGTGCCGCGACAGCCGCGTGCGCACCGGCCTCGTGCAAGACGCGGATACCGCCGCGCAGGGCCCGAAGGTAGTCGCGGAGGACGGGCAGCTGCGCGCGCCCCTGCGTGATGGAGGTGCCGTCGGCGCGCAGACGCCAGCGGACCACGGTGTCGGGGATGACGTCGAAGGCGCGAGCTCTCGTGTACATGAGCTGCGCGACGACCTGGTCCTCGTAGGCCACGCCCTCAGGGAATCTCAGGTCGCTCCACAGGTCGGTGCGGCTGACCTTCGACCAGGCCACGATGTTCGCGCTCGCGCGGGGGTGCTTGAGGATGCTCGTGCCGAACCGTGCGGGCGATGTGGCAGCCTCGACCCAGGGCTGCACGCGTCCTGGCACGTAGCCCTCGCCGTCGAAGCGCGACCGCACGTACGCACCGGCGACGAAGTCGCTGCCTGTCTCGGCGAGCGTGCCGACGAGGCGTTCGAGTGCCGTGGGCGTCAGCTCGTCGTCACCGTCGAGGAAACCGACCAGCTCGCTGTCGACCCGGTCGAGGGCGGCGTTGCGCGCGGCCCCCAAGCCCCGTGAGGCCTCATGACGGAAGGCGCGGAACCGCGGATCGGATGCGGCGGCGGCCTCGAAGATCGAGCCGGTCTCATCCGTCGATCCGTCGTCGACGAGGAGAGCCTGCCAGCGGGTCTCGGTCTGCGCCCGCAGTGAGTCGAGTGCGGCCGGAGCGAAACCGGCGATGTCGCGGCCGGGGACGATCAGGGTCACGATCGGGGCGGAGGCGGTCACCAGCCGAGTCTATGGCCGGTGCGTGGGGCGGGATCCCTCACCGGCCGGCGACGGCGCGCACGGACTCGGCGACCAGCTGCGCGAGTCGGTCAGGGAGTTCGGCCGGCAGCGGCTCGCGCCCGAACGTGAAGCGGACTGAGGTCTGGGCGACCTGCGGGTCGATACCGCAGGCGAGGAGCACATGCGAGGGATCGTCACTGCCCGCTGCGCATGCCGACCCGCTGGACGACACCACTCCGCGCCGCTCGAGTTCGAGGAGCACGGCCTCGCCGCTCACGCCGGCGAATGTGAAGCTGGCCGTGCCGGGCAGCCTTTCGAGCGGGTCCCCGGTGAGGGCGGCCTCGTTCACGAGGCTCAGGACGCCGGCGATGAACCGCTGCGTCGACGCTCCGATGTGGGAACTCACGCCGGCGCGCTCGGCCTCTGCCAGTTCGAGCGCCGTGGCCAGTGCCACCGCTCCCGCCACGTTCTCGGTGCCGGAGCGTCGCCCGCGTTCCTGACCGCCGCCGTGCAGAAGCGGTTCGAGGGGCACGCGTCCACGGACGGCCAGCGCGCCGATGCCCTTCGGGGCCCCCACCTTGTGTCCCGCGACGGCGATGGCATCCGCGCCGAGCCCCGCGAGGGGCAGCCACCCTGCCGACTGCACGGCGTCGACGTGCAGGGGTACCCCCGCACTGCGAGCGACGCTCCCGAGGGCGGTCACGTCCTGGACGGTGCCGATCTCGTTGTTGGCGTGTCCGATCGCGACCAGAGCCGTGTCGTCGCGCACCGCGCTCCGCAGCGCGTCGACGGTGATCCGCCCGGCGTCGTCGACCGCGACCATGGTCACCTCGACGCCGTGGAACCGCCGCAGATACTCCGCCGACTCGAGGATCGACTCGTGCTCGATGGGGGAGACGGCGAGGTGGCGTCGACCGCTGGACAGGGCGGCGAGCACGATGCCCTTCACCGCCAGGTTGTTCGCCTCGGTGCCTCCCGCCGTGAACACCACGTCTCCCGACCGCATCCCGAGCACGGCGGCGACGCGCGATCGGGCGTCGTCGAGAGCGCTCGCCGCAGCCTCGCCGACCGTGTGACGGCTGGACGGGTTGCCGAAGACGTCGGTGAGAAAGGGGCGCATCGCCTCGAGGACCTCGGGGCGGACCGGCACCGTCGCGGCGTGGTCGAGGTAGAGCATGGTCAGTCGACCCGCACGTCCAGGCCGAGGTCGAGTGCCCTGGCCGAGTGGGTCAGCGCCCCGACGGAGATCACATCGACTCCGGTGGCGGCGATCGCCGCGACCGTGTCGAGGCTGACGCCGCCGGACGCCTCGGTCGTCGCGCGGTCGCCGATCAGGGCGACTCCGGCCCGCAGATCGTCGAGGGTGAAGTTGTCGAGCAGCACCGTGTGAGCGCCGCCGTCGAGCACCGCGGGGATCTGATCGAGCCGGTCGACCTCGACGACGACGTGCGTCGTGTGGGGAAGGCGGGACAGCGCGTCGCGCAGTGCGACCGCGAGGTCCGCGCCCGAGCGGCGCAGCACCGCAAGGTGGTTGTCCTTGGCCATCACCGCGTCGGACAGCGAGTACCGGTGGTTGTGGCCGCCGCCTGACAGCACGGCGTGCCGCTCGAAGGCGCGGAGCCCCGGCGTGGTCTTGCGGGTGTCGACGATGCGGGCGGGGGTTCCGCGCACCGCGTCGACGTACGCCGCCGTCACCGTGGCGATGCCGCTCATCCGCTGGGTGAAGTTCAGCGCGACGCGCTCGGCCGTGAGGATGCCGCGGGCAGCGCCCGACACCGACGCGAGCACGTCTCCGGGCGAGAAGACATCGCCGTCGCCGACGTGCACGTCCACGACGAGCGACGGATCGGTGAGGGCGAAGGCAGAGGCGAAGACATCGCCGCCACTGAAGACGCCTGGTTCGCGGGCGACCAGGTCGGCCGTCGCGGTGGACTCTGCCGTGAGCAGGGTCGTGCTGGTGAGGTCGCCCCAGGGGGCATCCTCTTCGAGAGCTGCGCCGACGACACGGGTGAGCAGGGCGGGAGTGAGCATCAGACGGTCTCCAGAACGGGCGAGGCGAGGGGGTCGCGGAAGTGGGCGCCGACGGAGTCGGTGCGGGCGAGGGCGGCGGATGCGGTCGCGGTGGCGAGGAGCAGGAGGTTCGCGTCCTCGTGGTCGGGTACCGTCTGGGGGTCCCGCGGCATGGCGCTCCACCGGCGGAGGGCGTCGAGTGCGCGCCCGAGACCTTCGTCGGAACGGAGGAGTCCGACCTCGTCCCACATCAGCTGCTGCAGGGCTGCGCGGTGGAAGGGGGTGGGACCGGCATCCGGACGACCGGTGACGCTGTGGCTGGCGCTGCTGTCGAAGGGCGAGGTCTGCCCGGCTGCGTGCGGCCCGTGCGGCCAGGGGCTGTCGAGTGCTGCGGCCGCTCGAGCGCCGAAGACGGCGCCCTCCAGGAGCGAGTTCGATGCGAGCCGATTGGCTCCGTGCACGCCGGTGCGCGCGACCTCTCCGACCGCGTAGAGCCCCGGGACCGTGGAGCGCCCGTCGAGGTCGGTGACGACGCCGCCCATCAGATAGTGTGCGGCGGGCGTCACCGGGATCGGCTGCGCGGCCCAGTCGAAACCGCGTTCGCGAGTCACCCGATCGATCGTGGGGAAACGCCGTGCGAGAGTCGTCGCGCCGAGCATCGTGGCATCCAACCGCACGGCGGACCCCTGGACGGCGGCCTGCCTGGCGATCGTTCGCGACACCACGTCGCGAGGTGCCAGCTCGCCGTCCGGGTGGCTGTCGAAGACGAAACGCCGGCCGTCGGCGTCGAGCAGCGTGGCTCCCTCGCCGCGGACCGCCTCCGACACGAGGAACGCCGGTCCCTCCGCGAGGATCGTCGGGTGGAACTGCACGAACTCCAGGTCCGCGACCGCGGCGCCCGCGCGCAGAGCAGCCGCGATGCCGTCCCCCGTGGCGCCGTCGGGATTCGTGGTGTGGGCGTAGAGGTGACCTGCCCCGCCGGTGGCGAGGATCACGGCATCGGCCGAGAGCTCGGACTCCGCGCCGGCGGTGAGGGTTCGGATGCCGCGGACGATCCCGCCCTGCGCGGTGAGACCGAGCAGGAACGCATGCTCTCGCACGGTGATGCGCGACCGACGGACGGCCGCGACCAACGCGTGGGCGATCGCCGCCCCCGTCGCATCCCCGCCGGCGTGCACGATCCGCGCATGGCTGTGCGCGGCCTCCCGCCCGAGCAGCAGCTCTCCGGTCGGAGACCGGTCGAATGCCACGCCCCGGGTGATCAGCTCGGCGATCCGCTCCCCGGCGCTGCGCACCAGCACGTCGACCGCCGCCGCCTCTGACAGCCCGGCGCCGGCGGTCATCGTGTCGGCGGCGTGCTGCGCGGCAGAGTCGCCGGTGCCGTAGATCCCGGCGACGCCGCCCTGTGCGAGCCCGGTGCATCCGTCTCCCAGTGCGCTCTTCGTCACCACGGTGACCGCGTGCCCCGCCTCCGAGGCATGCAGCGCCGCCGTGAGCCCGGCGATCCCGGAGCCGACGACGACCACGTCCATCAGGCGCTCACCACCACGGGCGGCTTCGCCGCGAGCATCCGCTCCAGAGCCAGTCGAGCGGGATCGGCGACATCGGCCGTCACCGTGATGCGATTCGGGGTGCGACCGGCGACCAGCTCCTCGAGCACCCAGGCGAGGTACCCCGGGTGGATGCGGTACATCGTCGAGCACGGGCAGACGACCGGATCGAGGCAGAAGATCTCGTGCTGCGGGAACTGTGCGGCGAGTCGACGCACCAGGTTGATCTCCGTGCCGATCGCGAAGGTCGTCGGGGTCTCGGCGGCGGCGATCGCGCGGCGGATGTAGTCGGTGGAGCCGGCCTCGTCCGCGGCATCCACGACCTCCATCGGGCACTCCGGGTGCACGATGACCCGCACGCCGGGGTGCTCGGCGCGGGCCTGGTCGATCTGAGCCACTGAGAAGCGGCGATGCACCGAGCAGAAGCCGTGCCACAGGATGACGCGGGAGTCCACGAGTTCGGCGGCGCTCGATCCGCCCAGTGCCCTGCGCGGGTTCCACATCGGCATCTGCTCGAGCGGGACGCCCATCGCCTTCGCGGTGTTGCGTCCGAGGTGCTGGTCGGGGAAGAACAGCACGCGGCGGCCGCGCTCGAACGCCCACTCGAGCACCGTCTCAGCGTTGGAGGAGGTGCAGACGATCCCGCCGTGCCTGCCGACGAAGCCTTTGATCGCAGCGGACGAGTTCATGTACGTCACAGGGATCACCGGCACTCGGCCGTCCTCGTCCTTCGCCTCGAGGTCTCCGAGGACGTCTGCGAGCTGCTCCCAGCAGTCCTCGACCTGGTCGATGTCGGCCATGTCGGCCATCGAGCATCCCGCCGCGAGGTTCGGCAGGATCACGGCCTGGTCGGGCCCCGAGAGCAGGTCCGCGGTCTCCGCCATGAAGTGCACGCCGCAGAACACGATCGCCTCGGCATCCGTCCGCTCCTTCGCTGCCGTCGCCAGCTGGAACGAGTCGCCCACGTAGTCGGCGTGCCGCACCACCTCCTCGCGCTGGTAGAAGTGGCCCAGGACCACGACCCGATCGCCGAGGGTCGCCTTGGCCGCGCGGATCCGCTCGTCGAGCTCCTCCTCGCCGGCGTCGCGGTACTCCTGCGGCAGCTCGCCCTGACGAGGCGCACCCGTGGGGATGACATCGCCCATTGACGAGCCGGGGCCGTAGCCGGGCCGGGTGTCGAAGTCCCACGGCCCGACGGCGAGGTCGGTGGTGCAGGTGGCGTCCGTCGAGGCGCCGGAGACGATCGCCTGGATCTGGTGGTCGACCGACGCATCCTGTGCGGGGACCTGCGGGGTCGGAACGAAGGTGATGCTCATCGGATGCTCGTCTCCTCAGGGCCGAGCGGGCCGTGATCGGCGAGCTCGACGTCGGTGTTGTAGCGGTACAGGCGGGCGGGGCGGTGGTTGCCGGTGCGGAACTGGTCGGTGGGGAGCAGGTTGCCCGCGGATTCGACCTGGCGGCGGAAGTTCGCGGGGTCGAGGTGCTTGCCGAGGATCGCCTCGTAGGCCTCGCGGAGGTCGGCGAGGGTGAACTCGGCGGGAAGGAATCCGTGCGCCACACGGCTGTAGCCGACCTTGCTGCGCAGACGCCACAGCGCGTAGTCGACGATCTTGGTGTGGTCGAAGGCGAGCGTCGGCAGGTCGTCGAGATCGAACCACCGCACGTTCTCCGGGGCCCGACCGGATGCGCGGTGCGCGGCGCTCTGCGCGTCGACGTCGTCCTGACGCAGCAGCGCCCAGTACACGATCGAGACCACGCGGGTGGGGGAGCGGTCGACGGCGCCGAACGCGTAGAGCTGCTCCAGGTAGCTGGGGGTGAGGCCGGTGGTCTCGGCCAGCGTGCGCGCGGCGGCGTCGACAGGGGATTCGGTCGTGGTGAGCCAGCCGCCGGGGAGCGCCCACTGTCCGGCGAAGGGCTCGCGGGTACGCAGCACGAGGGGGAGGGCGAGCACGGCGCCGCCGTCGTCGGTGCGCCTCAGTGTGAGGATCACCGTGGAGACGGCCACGTCGATATCCCTGGTTTGAGTCATAGGTACCTTAACCTCCGAGATCGATCTTAGTGTCATCGCGACTGTTAGTGCACCTTCGTGACATCCCGTGGGCCGAGGCCGAAACGTTATACGACGGCCGGAAGAACCCTTGTCGCCCTGAAATCGATTTGTTAGGTTACTGTCCTAACAAATCCCTTTTCCGGGATCTGCCACGGACCCCATCCCGGGGCTCGGCTCCAACCGGAGAATCCCTCCTGCAGTGCAGCACCGAGAGGAAATTCAGAATGATCCGTAACGGAAGGCGCAAGATCGCGCTCACCGCTGTGGCGGGGGCCTCTGTCCTCGCCCTGGGCTTGACCGCCTGTGGCGCAGGCGGCAGCAACGAGGGGAGCGGTGGCGACAGCGACCGCGCGCTTCGTGTCTGGGCCGGCAGCCAGACCCCGATCACCGCGAACTACAACCCGTTCGCACCGACCGTTCTCCATGGCGCGCTCGGACCCATCTACGAGCCGCTGTTCTTCTTCAACAAGACCGCGGACTCCGAGCCGGTCGGACTCATCGGCGACTCGTACGAGTACAACGAGGATGGCACGGTGATCACGATCACCATCAAGCCCGACCTCAAGTGGAGCGACGGCGAGCCCCTCACGGCGGCCGACGTCGCCTTCTCCTTCACCTACGAAGCCAACAACCCCGAGGGCAACGGCCTCGTCTCGGCCGAGGCCACCGACGACACCACGGTCGTGCTGACCTATTCGAGTGCGCAGTACACGACCGAGTTCCAGCGTCTGGGCTCGACGTACATCCTTCCCGAGCACGTCTGGTCCGAGGTCACGGACTTCGCCAACTTCGCCAACGAGGATCCGGTGGGGTCCGGCGCCTACGTGGTCGACAAGACCACGAGCGAGTCGTACACCCTCGTCGCCAACGAGAACTTCCGTGACGCGGACGAGCTCGGCGTCAAGAAGGTGCAGTACATCGCGGTGGACAACAACCAGACCGCGCAGGACCTGCTCGCCGCCGGCAAGCTCGACTGGACCGGCATGTTCATCCCGAACCCCGACGACGTCACCGGCAACGGTGCGATCGACTGGATCAACACCCCGCAGGACCCGACCGTGCTGTACACCTGCTCGAACGCGGAGCTCGGATGCACGGGCCCGCAGACCGATGTCGCGGTGCGACAGGCACTCAACGTCGCCATCGATCGTGCGGCCATCAAGGACAAGGCGTTCGTGGGCCTGACCGGTGACATCTCGCCGACCTTCGCCCTGCTGCCCCGCGACGAGAAGTGGGTGGCCGACTCCGCGAACGAGGTCAGCCCGCAGGAGGCGAACGCCGCGGAGGCGGGGGAGATCCTCGAGGCCGCCGGCTACACCAAGGACGGCGACTTCTATGCGAAGGACGGCACGCCGATCGAGCTCAGCCTGATCTCCGTCGACGGCTGGACCGACTACAACGACGCGGCCAAGCTGATCGCCGAGCAGGCGGAGGCCGCCGGCATCAAGGTCACCGCATCGACGGTGCAGTGGCAGGAGTTCTCGGATGCCCGTCAGGGCGGTGACTTCCAGCTGATCGTCGGCGGTGTCATCGGCACCTCCGTCGCCGACCCGTTCCAGATCTACCGCGACTGGTTCGGTGGCACGGACGTCGCATCGACCAGCCCGGTCGGCACCGAGGTCCCTGCAGGACGCTGGAACTTCAGCCGCTACAACAACCCCGTCGTCGACGAGGCCGTCCAGGCCGCCATCAGCACGAACGACGAGGCCGAGAAGAAGGAGCTGTACGGCACGATCCAGACCGAGATCGTGCGTGACCTCCCCTACATCCCGCTGGTCGTCAACGCGACGCAGACCTTCTACAACACGAAGGACTTCACGGGCTGGCCGACGGAGGACGACCTCTACGCCTTCCCGCCGTCGTGGGGCGCGATCGCGGCAGGCTACGTCCTGACGCAGCTCGAGCCGGCCAACTGAGCAGTGAGTCGGGGGAGGAGGAAGCAAGGTCTGTGACATGAAGTTCTATGCACGAAGGATCGGGTTCTACGCGTTCACTCTGTGGGCCGCGATCTCACTCAACTTCCTCCTTCCCCGGCTGATGCCGGGGAACCCGGCCGACATCATGATCGCCAAGATGCAGCGAGCAGGCGGTGAGGTCTCCGAGACCACGATCCGCAACATCAAGCTGCTTCTCGGCGGCGATGACTCCTCGCTCTGGGAGCAGTACATCGCCTACTGGGGACGCATGTTCCAGGGTGATCTCGGCGTCTCGGTGACGAAGTTCCCCACCCCGGTCAGCGAGCTGATCAGCCAGGCGCTGCCCTGGACGCTCATCCTCGTCGGCACGGTCACCGTCATCTCCTTCATCCTCGGCGTCGTCCTCGGCGCCTGGGCGGGGTGGAAGCGTGGGACCTGGGTCGACCACCTGATCCCCGCGACGACGGTGCTGCAGTCCATCCCGTACTTCTGGATGGCGCTGCTGCTCGTCTCCGTCTTCGCCGTCGGGCTCGGCTGGTTCCCGATCTTCGGAGGCTACGACGTCTTCGACTTCCCGGACGGCCCTGAGCCGACGTGGGCGTTCTTCACCAACGCGCTCTCGCACGCGGTCCTGCCGGCCCTCACGATCGTCATCTCCTCGGTCGGCGGCTGGATGTTCGGGATGCGCAACATGATGGTGCAGACCATGGCGGAGGACTACGTCCTCACCGCCGAGGCCAAGGGGCTCCGGCCCCGGCGCATCATGACCACGTACGCTGCCCGCAACGCGGCGATCCCGTCGATCGCGGGTTTCTCGATCACCCTGGGGTTCGTGGTCGCCGGATCGATCGTCATGGAGCAGGTGTTCACCTATCCCGGCATCGGCAAGCTGATGTTCCAGGCGGTCACGAACAACGACTACGCGCTGATGCAGGGACTCTTCCTCGTCATCACCATCACCGTGCTCGCCGCCAACTTCTTCATGGACCTCGTCTATGGCTTCATCGATCCGAGGGCGCGCCAGAATGTCTGACACCGAGAACACCCTGCTGATCACCAAGGATCAGCCCATGACCCAGCCGGCGAGCACCATCTCGCTGGCCACGCAGCGGCCGCGCAAGCGTCGCGTGCTGCCGACCTCGTCGGCGAAGTTCGTCGTCGGCGCCACGCTCGTCCTCGCGATCGTGCTGTTCGCGATCATCGCGCCGATGTTCTCGCAGGACCCGCGCAGCACCGACAATCCGGCGCTGCTGCCGCCCTCCGCGGAGCACTGGCTCGGAACCACCAAGCTCGGCAACGACATGTTCGCCCAGCTCGCGATCGGCGCCCAGGGCTCGCTCCTGGTCGGCGTCGTCGCCGGCGGGATCGCCATCGTGCTCTCCCTCGTCTTCGGCGTGCTGGCCGGCTACCTCGGCGGGTGGCGCGAGGATGCACTCGCGCTGTTCACCAACGTGATGATCGTGATCCCCGGCCTGCCGCTGGTCATGGTGATCGCCTCCTTCGTGCCGCAGCGCAGCTGGCAGCTCGTGGCGTTCGTGCTCGGGATCACCTCGTGGGCCGGTGCCGCCTACGTCCTGCGCCTGCAGACCCGGTCGCTGCGCACGCGCGACTATGTGTACGCGTCGAAGGTCGCGGGGGAGCGCTCGTTCCGCGTCATCCTCGTCGAGATCATGCCGAACCTGCTGCCTCTGCTCACCGCGCAGTTCCTGTTCGCGATCATCTTCGCCATCCTGGGCGAGGCGGGGCTGTCCTACCTCGGCCTCGGGCCGAACTCCTCCATCACCTGGGGGACCATCCTGAACGACGCGCAGTCCGGGCAGGCGCTCGGACGAGGGGCGTGGTGGTGGTTCGTGCCGCCGGGGGTCATGATCGCCGTGCTCGGTGCGGGACTCGCGCTGATCAACTTCGCGATCGACGAGGTCATCAACCCGAAGCTGCGCGCCGCGCCGGATGCTGCTCGCCGTGTGCGCAAGGCGGCCAAGACGAAGGGGGTCGCCGCATGAGCGCTCCGGACGCCGTGCTCACGGCCCGCAACGTGTCGATCGAGTACGAGGTCGACCCACCGGTCAAGGCCGTGCGGAACGTGTCGCTGACCCTCAACCGCGGCGAGATCCTCGGACTCGCCGGGGAATCGGGATGCGGTAAGACGACGCTCGCGTACGGGATGAACCGGCTGCTCAAGGCGCCGGCGCTGATGACCGGCGGGGAGATCGTCTTCCACGACCGCGACGGGCACGACATCGACATCGTCGCGCTCGACGGCGACGGACTGCGGGCGTTCCGCTGGGACAAGATCTCGATGGTCTTCCAGGGGGCGATGAACTCCCTCAATCCGGTGATCGATGTGCGGGCGCAGATCTTCGACATCTTCGACACCCACCGTCCCGGGATGTCGAAGAAGGACAAGCAGGCGCGCGCGGAGGAGCTGCTCACGCTCGTCGGCGTCGACCCGTCGCGGCTGACGAGCTTCCCGCACGAGCTGTCCGGCGGCATGCGCCAGCGCATGATGATCGCGATGGCGCTGGCCCTCGACCCGCAGGTGATGATCATGGACGAGCCCACCACGGCGCTCGACGTCGTGGTCCAGCGGGGGATCATCCGCGAGATCATGCGCCTGCGCGAGCGGCTCGGGTTCGCGGTGATCTTCATCACGCACGACCTGCCGATGCTGATCGAGATCAGCGACCGGATCGCGGTCATGCTGCAGGGCGAGATCGTCGAGGAGGGCACGGCGGAGGAGATCTACCGCACGCCGCAGCACGAGTACACGAAGCGGCTGCTGTCGAGCTTCCCCAGTCTGACCGGCGCGCGCGGCGATTTCGTGCGCACCGGCAACCAGCCCAGTCAGGAGGAGGTCCGATGACCGGTCCCACGCTCGAGGCCCGCAATCTCGTCAAGGACTTCACACTGCGTTCGGGGCTGAAGACCTCGACGCTGCATGCCGTCAAGGATGTCTCGTTCACCATCGCCGCCGGCAAGACGGTCGCCCTGGTGGGAGAGTCCGGATCGGGCAAGTCGACCATCGCCCGGATGCTCATGAAGCTCGAGACGCCCACCAGCGGACAGATCCTGCTCGACGGGCAGGAGACGGGGATGCGCGGACGAGCCGTCGAGCGCTACCGCTCGCAGGTGCAGATGGTCTTCCAGGACCCGTTCGCCTCGCTGAATCCGTTCCACACGATCCTGCATCACCTCGAGCGGCCGATCCGACTGCATCATCCGAAGCTCTCCGGCGACGAGGTGCGCGCCCGGGCGATCGACCTCCTCGAGCGGGTGCGGCTCACCCCGGGCGAGAGCTTCGCGGAGCGGCGCCCCCACGAGCTCTCCGGCGGGCAGCGGCAGCGCGTCGCCATCGCTCGCGCACTCGCGCCCGGCGCACGCTTCATCGTCGCGGACGAACCCGTCTCGATGCTCGACGTGTCCATCCGACTCGGGGTCCTGAACCTCCTCGCGGATCTGCAGCGCGAAGACGACCTCGGCGTCCTCTACATCACCCACGATCTGGCGACCGCACGCCATTTCAGCGACGAGATCATGGTGCTCTACAAGGGCGATGTCGTCGAGCGCGGGCCGGCGGACGCGGTCATCCTCGACCCGCAGCACGAGTACACGAAGACGCTGCTGGGTGCCGCGCCCGAGCCGGAGAACCTCGGCCGTCTGCGCGATGAGGTGCGGGCCGAGATCGCCGGGAGATGAGAGCGGCGCCGAAGGCCCTCGGCGGGGCTCTGTCGACCCGCTAGACTGGACCCCACAAGTGAAGACAGGCCGTATGACCCACGCGGGAGAGCCCCGGCGAACGCAGCCGGGCACCGAAGGAGCAAGCCTCCCCGCCAATCTCTCAGGTACGCGTACCGCGCGGTTCCGGCCACTCTGAAAAGCGAGTTCGAGCGACGCGGCATCCGCTCGTCTCCGCCGACGGTGAAAGCCCAGTCCCTGGGCGAAGCTCTCAGGCCCATGACAGAGGGGGAGTTCCGAGGAACGGCGACGCCGCCGTTCCGCCCGCCCCAGCCCGGGAGAACTCCATGTCCGACCCCCGCTACACCCCGCTCCGTGAGCGCCACGAGGCGCTCGGCGCCTCCTTCACCGACTTCGGCGGATGGCAGATGCCGGTGCGCTACACGTCCGACCTCGCCGAGCACCATGCGGTGCGACAGGCGGCTGGGCTGTTCGACATCTCGCACATGGCCGAGTTTCTGGTGACCGGAGACTTCGCGGGAGAGTTCCTCGACTACGCGCTCGCCGGGCGGCTCTCGGCGATGACCGTGGGCAAGGCGAAGTACTCGCTGGTGCTGGCAGAGGACGGTGGCATCGTCGACGATGTCATCGTGTACCGCCTCGCCGAGGATCGCTACCTCGTGATCGCGAACGCGGGCAACCGTGGATTCGTCGACGCGGCCTTCGCCTCGCGCGTACGCTCCTTCCCGTCGAAGATCGAGCGGGACCGTCCGGAGCTCGCAGGCGGAGCGGAGCGGAGCTTCGAGGGCTTCCTCGGCGACCGCGGCGTCGACGTCGAAGACGTCTCGGACGAGTACGCGCTCCTCGCCGTGCAGGGTCCGACCGCCGAGGCGATCGTCTCGTCCACGGCGGGGATCACCGATCTCGGCACCCCGTGGGCGGAGCAGAAGTACTACGCCTGGGCCGACGCGCTGTTCGCCGGCAGCCCCCTCCTCCTGGCCAGGACCGGGTACACCGGCGAGGACGGCTTCGAGCTGCTCGTGAAGGCGGCAGACGCCCCGGCACTGTGGGATGCGCTGCTCGACGCCGGGCAGGCGCACGGACTCGTCCCTGCCGGCCTCGCAGCCCGCGACACGCTGCGACTCGAGGCGGGCATGCCGCTCTACGGCCACGAGCTCTCCCGCGACATCAAGCCGTCGCAGGCGGGTCTCGGACGCGTCGTGGTGGCCGACAAGGAGGCCTTCATCGGCAAGGGCGCCGTGGATGCCGCATCCGACGCCCCCGTCCTCGTCGGACTCGTGGCGGAGGGAAAGCGCGCGGGACGCGCCGGCTATTCCGTGGTCGATCAGGACGGTGCCGTCCTCGGTGAGATCACCAGCGGCGCGCTCAGCCCGACGCTCGGACACCCGATCGCGATGGCCTACGTCGCCCCGTCTTCCGCTGCGGCGGCAACCGCAGTATTCCTTGATGTGCGGGGGACCAGGATCCCCGCGACCGTGACCGCTCTGCCTTTCTACCGGAGGACCAAATGACCGACCTCAACGCACTCAGCTACACGGATGAGCACGAGTGGATCGCCGCAGACGGCGACACCGTGACCATCGGCATCACCGACTACGCCGCCGACAAGCTGGGTGACGTCGTGTTCGTCGAGCTGCCCGCCGTCGGCACCGAGATCATCGCCGGTTCCGTCGTCGGCGAGATCGAGTCGACGAAGTCGGTTGGCGAGCTGTACGCCCCCGTCGCCGGCACCGTCGTCGAGATCAACGACGCCGTGGTCGACGACCCCTCGCTCGTGAACGCCGAGCCGTTCGCGGGAGGCTGGCTCATCAAGGTGTCCGTCGCCGCCGGCGCACTCGACGGTCTGATGGACCGCGACGCATACGTCGCACTCACGGAGGGCTGATCGCACAGTGGTCTCCTTCGCCGATCGTCACATCGGAACCACCGCCTCCTCCCAGCGCCGGATGCTGGACGCGCTGGGGGTCGAGTCCGCGCTCGAGGACTGGAGCCCGGTCGAAGCGCTGATGCGCCAGGCCGTTCCCTCCTCCATCTTCACCGCCGCCACCGAGGAGTCGGTCATCCCGCGCGCGGCGAGTGAGACCGAGGCCCTCGCCGAACTGCGTGCGCTCGCCGCCCGCAACACGGTCAACCGTCCGATGATCGGCCTCGGATACTACGGCACGATCACCCCGCAGGTGATCCAGCGCAACGTGCTCGAGAACCCGTCCTGGTACACCGCATACACGCCGTACCAGCCGGAGATCTCGCAGGGCCGCCTGGAGGCCCTCATCAACTTCCAGACGATGGTCGCCGAGCTCACCGGGCTCACGACGGCGAACGCCTCGATGCTCGATGAGTCGACCGCGGTCGTGGAGGGGATGCTGCTCGCGCGGCGCGCCTCGAAGACGAAGTCCCCGGTGTTCGCCGTCGACGCCGACGCGTTCCCGCAGACGAAGGCGCTGCTCGAGACGCGTGCCGCCGCCGTCGGCATCGAGCTCGTCTCGGTCGACTTCGCCGCGGGGGAGCAGCTGCCCGATGAGCTCTTCGGAGTCTTCGTGCAGTACCCGGGCGCCTCTGGACGGGTGTGGGATCCGAGCGCCGTCATCGACGCCGCTCACGTCGCCGGCGGACTCGCCGTCGTCGCCGCCGACCTGCTCGCCCTCACCCTCATCGCCTCGCCGGGGTCTCTGGGAGCCGATGTCGCCGTCGGCACTACCCAGCGTTTCGGGGTGCCGATCGGCTTCGGCGGCCCGCACGCCGGATACATGGCCGTGCGCTCGGGCCTCGAGCGTCAGCTCCCCGGCCGCCTCGTCGGCGTCTCGGTCGACGCGGACGGCAGGCCGGCCTACCGGCTGTCGCTGCAGACCCGTGAACAGCACATCCGCCGTGAGAAGGCGACCAGCAACATCTGCACCGCGCAGGTCCTGCTCGCCGTGATGGCGTCGATGTACGCCGTCTACCACGGACCGGACGGACTGAAGGCGATCGCCCGGGAAGTCGCGGCGAAGACCTCGATGCTCCGCGACTGGCTCGCCGACGCCGGAGTGGAGGTCGTCCACGACTCGTTCTTCGACACTCTCCGCGTGCGCGTGCCAGGACGGGCGGCGGAGTTCGTCGCCCAGGCGCATGACGGGTTCGGCATCCTGCTGAACGCGGCGGATGCCGACACCATCGGCATCTCGGTCGACGAGACCACCACCGTCAGCGAGCTCCATCAGGTGGCCCGTGTCTTCGGCGGGGCTCAGAACAGGGCGTTCGGTTTCTTCGGCTCCGGCTCGCACGGCGCGCTTCCCGACGGCCTGCTGCGCCAGGACGAGTACCTCACGCACCCGGTCTTCCACGCACACCGCAGCGAGACCGCGATGATGCGGTACCTGAAGAGCCTCGCCGACCGCGACTACGCGCTCGACCGCGGCATGATCCCGCTCGGCTCGTGCACGATGAAGCTGAACGCCGCCACCGAGATGGCATCGATCACGTGGCCGGAGTTCGCGGGCATCCACCCGTTCGCACCGGCATCCGACGTCGCAGGATACCTCGAGCTGATCGATCAGCTCGAGGCGTGGCTCGCGGAGGTCACGGGATACGACGCCGTCTCACTGCAGCCGAACGCGGGATCGCAGGGCGAGCTCGCCGGTCTCCTCGCGATCCGCGGCTACCACCTCGCCAACGGCGACTCGCAGCGCACCGTCTGCCTGATCCCGTCGTCCGCCCATGGCACGAATGCGGCTTCGGCCGTGCTCGCCGGCATGAAGGTGGTCGTCGTGGCCTGCGACGAGCTCGGCAACGTCGATCTCGACGACCTCCGGGCGAAGATCACCGCGCACGCCGACGAGCTCTCCGCGCTGATGATCACCTACCCGTCGACGCACGGCGTCTACGAGCAGGACGTGGTCGAGATCACCACTGCGGTGCATGACGCCGGCGGACAGGTGTACGTCGACGGCGCGAACCTCAACGCACTGCTGGGCTACGCCCGGTTCGGCGACCTCGGCGGCGACGTCTCGCACCTCAACCTGCACAAGACGTTCGCGATCCCGCACGGCGGCGGCGGCCCCGGTGTGGGGCCCGTGGCGGCCAAGGCGCATCTCGCGCCGTACCTGCCCTCGCACCCGCTCGCGCAGAAGGCCGAGCACGCGGGAGGATTCGTGTTCGAGGGCGGTGCGGTGTCTGCGGCGCCGTACGGATCCGCGGGCATCCTCCCGATCTCCTGGTCGTACGTGCGGATGATGGGGGCCGACGGCCTCCGCAATGCCACGGCGGCGGCGGTGCTGTCGGCGAACTACATCGCCGCACGCCTGGGAGAGCACTACCCGGTGCTCTACGCGGGCGAGAACGGTCGCGTGGCGCACGAGTGCATCCTCGACCTGCGCCCGCTGAAGGAGACGACCGGCATCACGGTCGACGACGTGGCGAAGCGCCTGATCGACTACGGCTTCCACGCCCCGACCATGTCGTTCCCGGTCGCGGGCACTCTCATGGTCGAGCCGACGGAGTCCGAGGACATCGATGAGATCGAGCGGTTCATCGAGGCGATGATCATGATCAAGGCCGAGGCGGATGCCGTGGCGGCGGGCCGCTGGCCCGCCGACGACAACCCGCTGGTGCACGCTCCGCACACGGCTGTGTCGCTCATCGCGGGGGAGTGGAACCACTCGTACACGCGTGAGGATGCCGCCTACCCGGTGCACGCATTGGTGGCCGGCAAGTACTGGCCGCCGGTGCGCCGCATCGACCAGGCCTACGGTGACCGTAACCTCGTGTGCGCGTGCCCGCCGGTGGAGGCCTTCGCCTGAGCCGATGACACACAGAAGACGGCGCCGCCACCCGCGAGGGGGGCGGCGCCGTCTCTCGTTTCCGTGGATTTCCGCATGTTTCCGCGATATTACGGTTGGTCACCACTCAGTAACGGTTCATTAGCCGAGTGCGGTGCCGGTTCGAAGCCGGGTTACAGTCAACTATCCCTACGCGTTCGACGATGAGCGCGCAGATTGAGTACTAGTCCAGGAGGACACAAAGTGAAGCGCAACAAGATCGCCCTCGCGGGCAGCGCATTTTTCCTGATCGGAGCCCTGACTCTCGCCGGTTGCGCGGGTGGAGGCGGCAACGAGCCCGCGGAGGAGACGCCGTCCGGTGACCCTTCGGCCATCATCTCGGTCAACAACACCGAGCCGCAGAACCCGCTGATCCCGACCAACACCAACGAGGTCGGCGGCGGACTGGTTCTCCAGAGCATCTTCGCTGGACTCGTGTACTACGACGCAGAGGGCGCCGTGCACAACGATCTCGCCGAGTCGATCGAGACCGAGGACGCACAGACGTACACGATCAAGATCAAGGCCGACCAGACCTTCGCGAACGGCGACCCGGTCGACGCGGAGTCCTTCGTCAAGGCGTGGAACTACGGTGCGGCGCTCGACAACAAGCAGCTCTCGAGCTACTTCTTCGAGTCCATCGAGGGCTTCTCCTACGAAGAGAACGTCGCGGAGCTCTCCGGCCTCGAGGTCGTCGACGACCTGACGTTCACCGTCAAGCTCAAGCAGCCGGAGTCGGACTTCCCGCTGCGTCTCGGGTACACCGCGTTCTTCCCGCTGCCGGCATCGGCGTGGGACGACCTCGAGGCCTTCGGCGAGAACCCGGTCGGAAACGGACCGTACGTCTTCGCGGAAGAGGGCGCATGGAAGCACAACGAGAGCATCGAGCTCGTCAAGAACGAGGACTACACCGGTCCGCGTGAGGCGATGAACGGTGGCGTCGACATGAAGCTCTACGCCAGCACGGATGCCGCCTACGCCGACCTCCAGGGTGGCGAGCTCGACATCATCCAGGAGATCCCGGACACCGCCCTGCAGACGTTCGAGAGCGACTTCCCGGACCGTACGGTCAACCAGCCGGCTGCGGCCAACGCCACCATCACCATCCCGGAGCGCCTCGAGCACTTCAGCGGTGAAGAGGGCCAGCTGCGTCGTGCGGCCATCTCGCACGCGATCAACCGCGAAGAGATCACCGATGTGGTCTTCAGCGGCACCCGCACGCCGATGAAGGACTTCACCTCCCCGGTCATCGACGGCTACTCCGAGGACATCCCCGGATCCGAGGTGCTCGACTTCGACGCCGACAAGGCGAAGGAGCTGTGGGCAGAGGCTGACGAGATCGCGCCGTGGACCGGCTCGTTCCAGATCCAGTACAACGCCGACGGCCCGAACCAGGGCTGGGTCGACGCGATCGCCAACCAGCTGAAGAACAACCTCGGCATCGAGGCGTCGGGCAACCCGATCCCGACCTTCGCGGAGCACCGCACCCTCATCACCGAAGAGCAGACGATGACCGCCTTCCGCACCGGATGGCAGTTCGACTACCCGTCGATGTTCAACGGCCTCGGCCCGATCTTCGGTACCGGCGCGGGCTCGAACGACGGCGACTACTCGAACCCCGAGTTCGACAAGCTCCTCGACGAGGGCTCTTCTGCCGCTGACGTCGAAGACGGCATCAAGAAGTTCCAGGAGGCGCAGGAGATCCTGTTCCAGGACCTGCCCGCCATCCCGCTGTGGTACACCAACGCCATGGGCGCGTGGGGCGAGTCGGTCGAGAACGTCGAGTTCGGCTGGGACACCTGGCCGATCCTCTACCAGGTCACGAAGGACGGCGAGTAAAGCCGGAGCGAACTAGTCCGTGAGGCGGTGACGACCATGTCGTCACCGCCTCACGGACTGTGTTCCGCACGTAGTATCGCCACCTCACGACTGGACCAACATGCTCGGCTATATCCTGAGACGTTTTCTGCAGGTGATCCCGGTGTTCTTCGGGGCCACCCTGCTCATCTACTTCCTCGTGTTCGCCATGCCCGGCGATCCGATCCTCGCTCTGTTCGGCGAGCGCACCCCGAACCCTGCGGTCGTGGAGCAGCTCCGTGAGCAGTACCACCTGAACGATCCGTTCATCGTCCAGTACTGGTACTACATCACCGGCGTGTTCCAGGGCGACCTCGGCAACACCTTCTCCGGTCGTCCCGTGTCGGAGGTACTGGCTGAGACGCTCCCCGTCACCGGCCGCCTCGCGGTCATGGCGATCGCCATCGAGTTCGTGCTCGCGATCGTCATCGGCACGATTTCGGCGCTGCGCAAGGGCAAGATCTTCGACCACACGATGCTCGGCGTCGCGCTCGTCGCGATCGCCATCCCGATCTTCGTCGTGGCGTTCCTCGCCCAGTACTTCCTCGCGATCCAGCTCGGCTGGTTCAAACCGACAGTGGGGTCCGACAACGACTGGGGCGGGTTGTGGCTGCCGGCCATCGTGCTCGGGTTCAGCCTGTATGCCGTGAGCATGCGACTGATGCGGAGCTCCGTGATCGAGACGCTCAACCAGGACTGGGTGCGCACCGCGTACAGCAAGGGCCTCTCCCGCGGGCGGGTGATCCCCGTGCACGTGCTGCGCAACTCGCTGATCCCGGTGATCACCAACTCGGCGACGAACTTCGGAGTGCTGCTGGTCGGTGCGACCGTGACGGAGGGCATCTTCAACGTCCCCGGCGTCGGCAACACCCTCTATCAGGCAGCGATCCGGAACGAGGGTCCCACCGTGGTCTCCTTCGTCACCGTGTTCGTGATCCTGTACGTCCTGGTCAACCTCGTCATCGACCTGCTCTACGGTCTGCTCGACCCAAGGATCCGCTATGCCTGACCCCACCACACCGAATCACTTCGTCGCACCCGTCGAGACGGAGACCATCGCCGTCGACGCCGTGCGCGTGTCCGAGAAGCCGAGGAACCTCTGGCGCGATGCATGGGCCGATCTGCGGGGTCGTCCGCTGTTCTGGTTCTCGGTCGTACTCGCCCTGTTCTTCCTGGTGATGGCACTGTTCCCGACGCTGTTCACGTCCGTGCCGCCCGACGACAACTGCCAGCTCGGCAACAGCAACGGCGGCCCGACGGATGGCCACCCCCTCGGCTTCACCTTCCAGGGCTGCGACATCTACGCCCGGTTGGTGTGGGGCGCGCAGACCTCGCTCGCGGTCGGGCTGATCGCCACGGCGATCTCCTCGGTGCTCGGGCTCATCATGGGTGCCTTGGCCGGGTTCTACGGAGGCTGGCTGGACTCACTGCTGTCTCGAATCGGCGACATCTTCTTCGCGATCCCGTACATCCTCGCGGCTGTCGTCGTGATGACGGTGTTCTCGCAGTCCCGCTCCGTGCCGGTCCTCGCACTGGCGATCGGAGGCTTCGCCTGGGCATCCACCGCGCGCGTCGTGCGCGCTGAGGTGCTCAGGGTGCGGCAGGCGGACTTCGTCATGGCATCGCAGGCTCTCGGTCAGTCCAAGTTCCGCATCCTGCTCAGCCACGTCGTTCCGAACGCCATCGCACCGCTGCTCGTCGTCACCACCCTCGGTCTCGCCGCCTCGATCGTCGCTGAGGCGACGCTGTCGTTCCTCGGCGTCGGCCTGGGATCAGGGACGATGTCCTGGGGGAATGACATCAGCGCCGCACAGGCATCTCTGCGTGTCGCGCCGATGGCCCTCATCTATCCGTCGATCGCGCTCACCCTCGCGGTGCTGGCGTTCGTGACTCTGGGCGAGCTCATTCGGGACGCCCTCGACCCGAAGGCGAGGGCACGCCGATGAGCGAGCGCATCACTGAACAGGTCCCTCTGCTCAGCATCCGCGACCTCAGCGTCGCGTTCCGCACGCAGGACGGTCTGCGCGAAGTGCTTCACGGAGTGAGCTTCGACGTCATGCCCGGTGAAACCGTCGCGATCGTGGGCGAGTCCGGCTCCGGCAAGTCCACGACGGCTACGGCCATCGTGAACCTGCTGCCCGGCACGGGCCAGATCACTGCGGGATCCATCACCCTCGACGGGCGAGAGCTCACGACACTCAGCCGTCGTCAGATCGAGGCCGTGCGCGGTCGTGACATCGGCTTCGTGCCGCAGGACCCGATGTCGAACCTCAACCCGGTGTGGAGTATCGGCTTCCAGGTGAAGGAGGCGATCCGTGCGAACGGCGTCGCCCAGAGCCGCGATGCCGCCAAGGCCCGCACCGTCGAGGTACTGCAGCAGGCGGGGCTCGCGGATGCCGAGAAGCGTCTGCACCAGTTCCCGCATCAGTTCTCCGGTGGTATGCGCCAGCGCGCGCTCATCGGCATGGGCCTCGCGGCCGATCCGAAGCTGCTCATCGCGGACGAGCCGACCTCGGCTCTGGATGTCACTGTGCAGCGTGTGATCCTCGATCACATGGCGTCGCTCACTCGCGACAAGGGCACCTCAGTGCTCCTGATCACCCATGACCTCGGCCTTGCCGCCGAGCGAGCGGACAAGATCATCGTGATGAACGGCGGCAACATCGTCGAGGCGGGGCCGAGCCGGCAGATCCTCGAGAACCCGCAGCACCCGTACACCCAGCGCCTGGTCGCCGCGGCCCCCAGTGTGGCCTCGCAGCGGATTCAGGCGGTGGTGGAGGACAGAGGCATCGAGACCGTCGCCGACCTCGCCGACATCCCGCCGACCGTGCGCGTCGCCGGACTCACGAAGGACTATCGCATCCGTCAGGGTGGCTTCCGCAGCGAGGCCTTCCGGGCCGTCGACGATGTGTCCTTCGCGATCCCTCGGGGCAAGACACTCGCTCTCGTGGGCGAGTCGGGCTCAGGCAAGTCCACCGTCGCGAAGATGGTGCTCAAGCTCGAGGAGCCGACCAGCGGGACGATCGAGATCGACGGACAGGACGTGTCGAAGCTGTCGAACGCGCAGGCCTTCGGTCTGCGTCGCCGCATGCAGCCCGTGTTCCAGGACCCGTACGGCTCCCTCGATCCGCTGCGCAACATCGGCAACACGATCGCGGAACCCCTGCAGATCCACGGGGTGGGGGACCGCAACTCGCAGCGTGAGCGGGTCCAGGAACTCCTCGACCAGGTCTCGCTGCCGCGCGCGCTGGCGACCCGCTACCCGAACGAGCTCTCGGGTGGCCAGCGTCAGCGCGTGGCGATCGCCCGTGCGCTCGCGCTCAAGCCGGACATCATCGTCCTCGATGAGGCGGTGTCCGCGCTCGACGTGCTGGTGCAGGATCAGGTGCTGCAGCTGCTCGCCGAACTCCAGTCGGAGCTCGGACTCACGTATCTGTTCATCACGCACGACCTCGCGGTCGTCCGTGTCTCGAGCGACCTCGTGTGCGTGATGGAGAAGGGCAGGATCGTCGAGCAGGGCACCGTCGACGAGATCTTCGCCAATCCTCAGCAGGAGTACACCGATCGCCTCCTGAAGGCGATCCCCGGTGCGACGATCACCCTCGGCGGTCACTGAGAGTGAGCACCGAACCTCGACCGGAGGCCGCACGGACATTCCGTGCGGCCTCCGGGCCTGTCTCCCTCGTTCTCTGCACGCTGCTCGCGATCTTCCTGCTGGGCGATGCCGTCGTCCGGGCGGGATGGGGGCAGATGCTGCTGCTCGCTCCCTGGGTGCTGCTCGGCCTCTGGGTCATCTATGAGCTCGCCTTCGTCTCGATGGTCCGCGTCGACGCGGAGGGGGCGACGGTCCAGAACATGCTGCGTCGCACCACTTTCGGCTGGACGCGGGTTCAGGACATCGACCTGCGCTGGCAGCTGCTGTTCGCCCTCGAGGACGGCTCGGAGCTCTCCTGCTACGGCGGACCCGCCAGGGCACGCCCCGTGCGTCGCCCGACCACAGGCGACGAGGAGGCCAAGGCTCCGGCAGGACTCCGCGACCTGAGCGACATCCGGGATCGCTGGCAGGACGCTCCCACCACCGCGGATGCGCCGATCCGCCGCACCTGGGACCTGCGGGCGCTCGTGGCGCTCGGTCTCATCGTGGTCTGGGCCGCGGTGGCCGTGGTCATCGCGAACACCTGAACCGACGCGCCCGACCGGTCGCCTCAGCCGGGCAGTCCGAAGAGCGCGGGCCACGTCTCCGCAGCCCAGGGGTAGCCGACGAACACCGTCGCGTCGATCAGGAAGTGCGCGACGAGGAACGGCATCAGTCGGCCGCTGCGCTGGAACAGCCAACCGAAGAGCAGCCCCATCGCGAGATTGCCGATGAACGCACCGGGGCCCTGGTAGAGGTGGTAGCTCGCGCGCAGCAGCGACGTCGTCAGGATGATCGTCCACGGACCCCATCCGAGCTGCTTCAGCCGCGCGAAGAGGTACCCGAGCACGACGAACTCCTCCTGCAGCGACGCCCTTGCCGCCGCCAGCAGAAGGATCGGTACGGTCCACCAGTGCGAGTCGAGCCCCGCCGGGTTCACGGCGACGAACAGGCCCAGGGCGCGGCCCGCAAGATACAGACCGAGGCCGGGGATGCCGATGGCGAGCACCAGCAGCACGCCTCGCCCCGTGTCGGATGCGATGCGCGTGCCGTCGAGTCCCAGGCGACCCAGGTGCGGGCGAGATGACTGCCAGAGCAGGAAGCACACGAGCAGTACCGGGACGAGCGAGAATCCGATCGAGAGGATCTGATAGATCAGATCGAAGATCTCCCGGTCGCTGCGTGAGGGGTTGAGGGTCGCCGTCTGGTCGGCCAGTGGTGTCTCATCGGTCAGCCGGTACGCCAGCTGGACCACCGCGTAGACGGCCGACTGCCCGAGGCCGAGAGCCAACACGATCGCGATCTCCCACCCGATGCGTGCTCGCGAGGGCGCGGCGTTCGGGAGGAGACTCATGGCACACCGATCGTACTCGGCATGCGCGTCACTACGGCATGGGCGCGTGCACTTCTGCCGCCCATTCGCGCATGAGCTGACGTTCCTCGGCGGTGCAGATGTAGCCGTAGCCGTAGTCGCGACCGTCGAAGGTCAGGGTCCTGAGACCCAGATAGGTCAACGCGTAGCAGTCGGCGAACACCTCGCTGCTGCCCTGGAAATAGCCCTGCTCGACGAGGACACTGGATGTCCCCAACTCGACCCCGTTCGCATCGCTATCGGCGCGCATGTAGAGGTGCGTGAGCTCATGCAGCACGACCAGACGGATGGCGGTGTCGCCGCCGAGCTGGTCCTCAGGCGCAAGGTGAACCGTCAGCGGTTCCTCCGAGATGCAGCCGATCGTCACACGTCCGTCATCCGCTTCTCCGGGGGTCCCGCACTCGGTGTCCGCGTTCCATGCGATGTCGATGAATCCCTGGCCGGCTTCGTCGACGATCGCCTCGCTGACCGAGCCCGATGCATTGGTCCGCCGCGTCGCGGCGTCTGCGATCCGCTGCTCGAGTGTTTCCCTGATGCTCCTGGCTTCGCTCGCATGATCGGTGACCGACGCGTCGGTCACAGGGTGCTGTGAGATCGTCCTCTCCAAGCGCTGGAACGTCAGGAGGTCGGCGACCAGGGGTGCGACCGGATTGTTCTCGATCTGGGCGTAGAGCTCGTGGTACCTGATCCGCTCCGCATCGAAAGCTGCCAGGGACTCTCCGCGGCTCGAGGTGCCCTCCTCCGTCTGTGAATCAGGAGACGGGGAGGTCGCGACCAGTCCGCCGATGACGAAGACCATGACGACGGCGAAGCCCAGCAGAGCGATCCCGCCGCATCCGATGAGCGCGCACAATCCGCCCCGCCCGCTTCGCGGAGCCGGAGCCGGAGCCGGAGCCGGTACCAGAGGTGGAGCGTTCATCACTGCTCCTGCGGCCGGGTTGACCTGGAGTATCCACTCCCGGAGCTGCGGATAGCACGCCCGGTGATTCAGGACGAGCGCGTGCAGATCTCCCCGCCGCGCGGCGATCTCCGCGAGCTGAGCCGGTGCCGTCCACGGATTCTGCGCAGCGACGAGGTCGGTGTCGTAGATCTGGCCCCCCATGCGGTCACGGTATCGCACCGCCGATCGGCTTCGAGTGACGCTCGAGGTGGACAGGGCCTGTTCAGCTACGATTCGCGAGGGTGCGATAGGCTGGAACGTCGGCTTCTCGACAAAAACCCACACTCTTTAGGACTTCTGCATGGCGCACGCCCTCCGCTCTGACCTCCGCAACGTCGCAATCGTCGCGCACGTCGACCACGGCAAGACCACTCTCGTCGACGCCATGCTGCGTCAGACGGGCTCCTTCGGCGAACACGCCCACGTCGATGAGCGCGCCATGGACTCGAACGATCTCGAGCGTGAGAAGGGCATCACGATCCTCGCCAAGAACACGGCGATCACCTACAAGGGCAAGCACGCCCAGGGCAAGGAGATCACGATCAACGTGATCGACACCCCCGGCCACGCCGACTTCGGCGGTGAGGTCGAGCGCGGCCTGTCGATGGTCGACGGCGTCGTGCTGCTCGTCGACGCGAGCGAGGGCCCGCTGCCGCAGACCCGCTTCGTGCTGCGCAAGGCACTCGAGGCCAAGCTCCCCGTCATCCTCCTGGTCAACAAGACCGACCGCCCCGACGCTCGCATCGCCGAGGTCGAAGAAGAGGCGCACGACCTGCTGCTGGGCCTCGCGTCCGACCTCGTCGACGATGTGCCCGACCTCGACGTCGACGCGCTCCTCGACGTGCCCGTCGTCTACGCGTCCGGCCGTGCAGGCGCAGCTTCGCAGAACCGTCCCGCCGACGGCTCGCTGCCCGACAACCCCGACCTCGAGCCGCTCTTCGAGGCGATCCTCGAGCACGTCCCCGCTCCGGCGTACGACGACGAGCACCCGCTGCAGGCCTGGGTCACCAACCTCGACTCCAGCCCCTTCCTCGGTCGCCTCGCACTGCTGCGCGTCTTCAACGGCACGCTCAAGAAGGGCCAGACCGTGGCCTGGGTCCGTGCAGACGGCACCCACCAGAACGCGCGCATCACTGAGCTGCTCAAGACCCGTGCGCTCGAGCGGTACCCCGCCGAGTCCGCCGGCCCCGGTGACATCGTCGCCATCGCCGGCTTCGAGAACATCACGATCGGCGAGACCATCGCCGACCCCGAGGATGTGCGCCCGCTGCCGGCCATCACGGTCGACGACCCCGCCATCTCGATGACGATCGGCACCAACACCTCGCCGCTCATGGGCAAGGTCAAGGGCCACAAGCTCACCGCTCGCATGGTCAAGGACCGTCTCGACAAGGAGCTGATCGGCAACGTCTCGCTCAAGGTCGTCGACATCGGACGCCCGGATGCCTGGGAGGTGCAGGGCCGCGGCGAGCTCGCCCTCGCCATCCTCGTCGAGAACATGCGCCGCGAGGGCTTCGAGCTCACCGTCGGCAAGCCGCAGGTGGTCACGAAGAAGATCGACGGCAAGACCTACGAGCCCTTCGAGCACCTCACGATCGACACCCCCGAGGAGCACCTCGGCGCCATCACGCAGCTGCTCGCGAACCGCAAGGGTCGCATGGAGAACATGACGAACCACGGCACCGGCTGGGTGCGCATGGAGTTCATCGTCCCGTCGCGTGGCCTGATCGGCTTCCGCAGCGAGTTCCTCACCACGACGCGCGGCACCGGCATCGCGAACGCGATCTCGCACGGGTACGAGCCGTGGGCCGGCTCCATCACGACGCGTCAGAACGGCTCGATCGTCGCCGACCGTCAGGGTGTCGTCACCCCCTTCGCGATGATCGCCCTGCAGGAGCGCATGTCGTTCTTCGTGCAGCCCACGCAGGAGGTCTACGAGGGCATGGTCATCGGCGAGAACTCGCGCGCCGACGACATGGACGTGAACATCACGAAGGAGAAGAAGCTCACCAACATGCGTGCAGCGAGCTCCGACACCTTCGAGTCGATGACCCCGCCGCGTCAGCTCACGCTCGAGGAGAGCCTCGAGTTCGCTCGCGACGACGAATGCGTCGAGGTCACCCCCGAGGTCGTACGCATCCGCAAGGTCAACCTCGATGCGAACACGCGTGCGCGTGAGACCGCTCGACTGAAGCGTCAGGACGCCAGCGCCTGAGAATCCTCTAAGAGAAAGGCCCCTGTACCGCCGAAATGGCTGTACAGGGGCCTTTTCTCACGAAACGCCCAGGCGGGCCGTTGCAGAATCGTTACCTTGCGCCTGGGGCAAACCTCCCGATGAGTGTCCTGTGACGGGCGTACGACGACCCGAAAGTCGAACCCATGCTTCAGAACACCCGTGCGCTTCGGCGCGCCCACGCGGCGGCATCCGCTCGTAACGCGATCACCGCCCGCCGTCCCAAGATCATCTTCGGCACCGTCACCGGTGCCGTGCTCGGCCTGGCCCTCACCGTCGGAATGGCCTCCGGCCCCGCTGCCGGAGCCGAGGTGCCGGATGCTGTGGCCGACGTCACCTCCTTCGTGACCGGCGCTGAGCCGCTGGCCAAGACCGCCGACAGCTCCGCCATCACGATCGCCCTCGCCGAGGACGCGATCGAGGCCGCGGAGACCCTGAACACGCAGGTCGCGGACTCCGGTCTGGACCTCGGCGCAGCGCCCGCCCGGGTCGCGACCGACGAACTCGCCGCCGACGTCCAGCGCCTCGGCGGAGATCGGGCCGAGATGTCGGCGCTGCTGGTCGCGGGCATCTCCGTCGATGCGATCACCGGCACGGCCCAGGTCGAGTCCGAGACCGCCGCGCTCCAGAAGGCGTTGACGGCGGCGCAGGAGAAGAAGGCTGCAGACGACGAGGCGAAGAAGGCCGCCGAGCAGGCGGCTGCGGAGGCTGCCGCGCTTGCGGAGGCGAACACCGTCGACGGTGCGAAGGCCACAGCGCGTGAGATGGCGGCGAGCGAGTACGGCTGGGGCGACGACCAGTTCTCCTGCCTGGACTCGCTGTGGACCAAGGAGTCCGGATGGAACTACCAGGCGTACAACGCCTCCGGTGGCGCCACCGGGATCCCTCAGGCGCTCCCCGGCAGCAAGATGGCGTCTGCGGGCAGTGACTGGCAGACGAACGCCGCGACCCAGATCGCGTGGGGGCTCGGCTACATCTCGTCCGTCTACGGTGCGCCCTGCAGCGCGTGGTCGCACTCGCAGGCGACGAACTGGTATTGAGCAGCACTCGACCAGAGCTTCAGACGAGACCCACCTCCGCTCCCCAGCGGCAGGTGGGTCTCGTCGTCTCAGTGGACGGCCACGCGTGAACACTTCCTCTATGCACCGTCGGTCATCCGCACTACGGTGAGCGTGACGGCTGGGGCGTCCCGGATCTGAGGAGCACGAATGCACGTCGAGGCACTGTCCGGCATCCCGCAGCAGGTCTCCACCGGCGCACTTCCCGGCTGGGAGAGTGTGGACGCACTCGTGCACGAGGCGCACCGGCGATACGCCGATGACCGCAGCGGCACGGTGGCGGACTACATCCCGGTGCTCGCCGAGGCCGATCCCGAGCTCTTCGGTCTCGCCGTGATCGAGGTCGACGGCGGGCTGCACGACGCCGGAGACGCCCTGCATCCGTTCTCGATCCAGTCGATCTCGAAGATGTTCGTCTACGCGCTCGCGATCCAGGAGCACGGGCACGAGCGGGTGCGCGAGATCGTCGGCGTCAACAACACGGGGCTCGCCTTCAACTCGCTGATGGCGCTGGAGCTGAACGCCGGGCACCCGATGAACCCGATGGTGAACGCGGGCGCGATCGCCACCACGGCTCTGGCACCGGGCGCCACGGCTGTCGAGAAGTGGGAGCGCATCCGCGAGGGGCTGTCGGCGTTCGCGGGCCGCTCGCTCAGCCTCGACGGCGTCGTGTACGCCTCGGAGGCCGAGACGAACGAGCGCAACCGGGCGATGGGCTGGCTGCTGCGCAGCTACGGCCGCCTCGACGGTGACCCGGACGAGGTCGTCGACGTGTACACGCGGCAGTGCGCTCTCAGCGTGACCGCCCACGATCTGGCGGTGATGGGGGCGACTCTCGCCGACGGCGGGGTGAACCCGGTGACAGGCGAGCGCGTCGTCTCGGCAGAGGTGTGTCGAGACACCCTGGCGGTGGTCGCCTCGACCGGCCTCTACGAGCGCTCGGGGGAGTGGCTGTTCGAGATCGGTCTCCCCGCGAAGTCCGGAGTCGCCGGCGGCATCGTCGCGGTCTCGCCGGGCAAGGGAGCGGTGGCCGGGTTCTCACCGCGGCTCGACTCGGCGGGCAACTCCGTGCGATCGCAGCTCGCGATCGGGCATCTCTCGCGCGCGCTCGGCCTGAATCTCTTCGCGTCGGCCCCCGCACGCAGCCGCACCCACTGACCTGCTCCGCCCGTCGAGAGGACACCCCATGACACACACCGCGCAGGCGACGGTCAAGGCATCCTGGATGCCGCTGATCAGCCTCTTCCTCGCCCAGGTCCTGATGTCGTTCAACGTGGCGGCCCTGCCGATCTCACTCGGTGGCATGGTCGACGAGTTCGGAGTGCCGCCCACCGTCGCGAGCACCACCATCGTCATGTACGGGCTGGCCGTCGCCGCCCTGGTCATGACGGGCGCCAAGCTCGGTCAGCGGATCGGCTGGGTGCTGATCTTCCGCATCGTGATCGGCCTGTTCGCCGCATCCTCCGTGCTGATGATCGTGTCGCCGAGCATCGGCTGGGCGATCGCAGGTCAGGCGGTCGCCGGTGCAGCCGCCGCCATCATCGTCCCCTCCATCGTCGCGCTCATCGCCGAGAACTACCGCGGCCCGCAGCAGGCGACGGCGATCGGGGCGATCGGCTCGGCCCGGGCGATCTCCGGTGTCACCGCGTTCCTCATCGGCGGCACCCTGGGCACGCTGGTCGGCTGGCGCCCGATGTTCTTCATCGTCCTGGGCATCGCGGTGGTGGTCTTCGCGTTCAGCTTCACCCTCCGCGGCGATCGGGGCGATGCCTCCATCCGCATCGATCTCGTCGCGTCGCTGCTGATCGGCGCGGCCATCGTCCTGCTCACCCTGGGGTTCAACAACCTCAACGGCTGGGGCGCGGTCGCCGCCACAGAGGCCGCGCCGTTCAGCATCCTCGGGCTGTCGCCGGCGCCGGCGTTCATCGTGGTCGGGATCGTCCTCGGGCAGGTCTTCTTCGTGTGGACCCGACGGCGCATGGCGGAGGGCAAGGTGCCGCTCATCGACCTCAGCGTGCTGAACTCCTCGAAGGAGCGGGCGGCGGTGTACGCGATGTTCATCGTCGTCGCCCTGGAGGCGTGCGTGAACTTCACGATCCCGCTGTACATCCAGATCGTCCAGGGCCGGACGCCCTTCGACACCTCGCTCGCGATGATGCCGTTCAACCTGACCGTCTTCATCACGGCGACGCTCGTCGTGCGGTTCTACAAGACGTACCCGCCCCGGGTGATCGGCGTGTTCGGGTTCATCCTCACGACCGTCGCGCTCGTCTGGCTGTCGGTGGTGGTCGACAACAACTGGGAGACGCTGCCGACGATCCTCGGGCTCATCGTGTTCGGCATCGGGCAGGGCGCGCTCGTCACCCTCGTCTTCAACGTCCTCGTGACCGCTGCGCCCGCGGAGCTCGCGGGCGATGTCGGCTCGCTGCGCGGCACCACGCAGAACCTCGCATCGGCGGTCGGCACAGCGCTGGCGGGCGCCCTGCTCGTATCCCTCCTGGGGCTGAGCGTCGGCAGAGCCGTCGTCGAGCACCCGGAGCTCCCACCGGAGCTTGTGTCGCAGGTCGACATGGACAACGTCAACTTCGTCAGCAACGACGACCTGCGTGTTGTCCTCGAGGGGACGGATGCCACCCCGGAGCAGATCGATGCGGCGGTCGCCGTCAACGAGGAGTCCAGGCTCGGCACACTCCGGCTCGGACTGCTGCTGCTCGCAGGGCTCAGCGCCGTGGCGATCCTGCCGGCATCCCGTCTGCCGAAGTACAAGCCGGACGAGATCCCGGATCCGTCGCCGGCGCCCGCGGACTGATCAGGATGCGCCGCTGGGCCTCTGCAGAGTGGGGAGATCAGCGGAGCTCGGAGATGAGAACGGCGCTGGTGCCGGGAACGACGGCCTCGAACACGTGCGGCGCGTCGCCGGGATACGACAGGTAGTCGCCGGGCTCCAGGAGCACGGGGTCGTCGACCGGGCCGATGCGCGCCCGACCGGCGATGAGAATCACGTGCTCCGTCGTGCCGGGGTGATGCGGATCCGAGACGCGAGGATCGCCGGGCTCGGCCGTGATCACGTACAGGTCGCGGCGTGCGCCGGGCGGGCTCGCTGAGAGCAGTGTCGCGTTGTACACGGACGCCGCCGACGGCACACCCGAGAGGTCGCCGGCGCGGATCAGGGTCGGCGCGCTCGTCTGCTGATCGACGAGCACCGCGAAGGGGACGCCCAGGGCGACGCCCAGCGCCCACAGGGTCTCCACGCTGGGGTTGCCGGCCCCCGATTCGAGCTGCGAGACCGTGGCCTTCGAGATGCCCGCCCGACGAGCGAGCTCCGACACGGACAGGCCGGCCCCCTCGCGCTCCCGGCGCAGGGTGCGGGCGATGCGGGTGCGCAGGTCTTCCATGTGTTCATCATGTCAAACGATCGTTCGCTTGACTATGCATGAACCGATGTTCAGAATGATGTACGTGTGTTCATTCCAGCGAACGGCCCGGCCGTGACCGCCGAACGGGAGGTCTGGCGCGAGGCGCTCGGCGTCGTACTGGCGACCAGCGCCTACGGAATCTCCTTCGGTGCGCTCGCCGTCGCATCCGGCCTCGACGTCTGGCAGACCTGCGTCCTCAGCCTGCTGATGTTCACCGGAGGGTCGCAGTTCGCCTTCGTCGGCGTCTTCGCCGCCGGGGGAGTGTCGGCCCTGCCGTCGGCGATCGCCTCGGCCGCACTTCTCGGCGTGCGCAACGTCGCTTACGGCATGCGGATGTCGCCGATCGTCGGCACGACGCCACGCCGTCGGGTCGCGGCGGCGCACTTCACGATCGATGAGTCGACCGCTGTCGCGATCTCGCAGACCGACCCGCGGCTGCGCCAGGTCGGGTTCTGGGTGACCGGCATCGGGATCTTCATCGGATGGAACATCACGACCCTGGTCGGAGCGCTGGTGGGCGACGTGCTGGGCGACCCGCAGACGTGGGGGCTGGATGCGGCGGCGGCCGCCGCGTTCCTCGCGCTGCTGTGGCCGCGCCTCAAGGAGCGTCAGGCGATCGCGGTGGGTATCGCCGCCGCCGTCGTCGCCGCCTCCCTCACTCCCGTGCTCATGCCCGGCCTGCCCGTGCTCGTCGCGGCAGTCGTGGCGATCGTCGTCGGCTGGTTCAACTGGCTCGGCCGCGGCGATGCACCCGCAGGCGGCCCGAGGGAGGGGGTGTCATGAGCATCTGGAGCGCCATTCTGCTCGCTGCCCTGATCTGCCTCGCACTGAAGGCGGCCGGATACCTCGTACCGCCCCGGGTGCTCGAAGCCCCGCGGCCGGCGCGGATCTCGGACCTGCTCACGGTCGCGCTGCTGGCCGCCCTCGTCGCCGTGCAGACGCTCGGCGCGGGACAGGCGGTGGTCGTCGACGCCAGGGTGCCCGCTCTTCTGGTGGCGGCCGGGCTGCTGTGGCTTCGGCAGTCGTTCCTCGTCGTCGTCGTGGCGGCGGCCGCGGTCGCCGCGATCCTCCGGCTCGTCGGCCTCGCCGCGTGACCTGCGCACGAGCCGACCCCGCGTAGGATCGACTCGTGCGTATCGGATGGATCTCCCGGGTGCTCTCCTGGGTCGCCGCGGCCCTCGTCGGCGGTGTCTTCGGCGTCGCCGGCACCATCGGCCACAGCCTGGTCTGGGGCCCCGTCCCGCTCGGGCTCGTCGTCGGCGCGATCGCGTGCGGCGCGATCCTCGTCGCCATCCGCGCTCTCACCCATGACCGCGGCGCGACCCTGGCCGCAGGACTCGGGATGCTCGGGATGCTGGTCCTCATCTCCGGCGTGGGTCCCGGCGGCTCGGTCGTCGTGGAGGACACGCTCAGCGGGCGCATCTGGATCTACCTCGTGGCCGGCCTCGTGCTGCTCACGGTCGCCTGGCCCTCGTTCTCTCGCCTGCCGGTGCGCACCGAGACTGTTCGGCAGGAGCCCGTACCGGCACCGGCCCCGCTGATCACCGAGGTGCCGACCGCGCCGCGTGACGCCTCCCTGGGCGATCGGACAGGCCGCGAGTCGTAGACTGAGGGGGTGACGTATGTGATCGCCCTCCCGTGCGTCGATGTCAAGGATCGCGCCTGCATCGACGAGTGCCCCGTTGACTGTATCTACGAGGGCGAACGCTCGCTGTACATCCATCCCGACGAGTGCGTCGACTGCGGCGCCTGCGAGCCGGTGTGCCCGGTCGAGGCGATCTACTACGAAGACGATCTGCCCGACGAGTGGCAGGACTACTACAAGGCCAACGTCGAGTTCTTCGACGAGGTCGGCTCTCCCGGTGGAGCGGCCAAGGTGGGTGTCATCGCGCACGACCACCCGATCATCGCGGCCCTCCCGCCTCAGGGCGAGTAGTCCGTGAGCGTCCGCGACCTCGCCGACTACCCCTGGGATGCCGTCGTCCCGTTCCGTGAGCGCGCAGCCCTGCATCCGCAGGGGATCGTCGACCTCTCGGTCGGCTCGCCGGTCGATCCGACGCCCGAGCTGATCCGTCGGGCGCTCGCCGAGGCCACCGATGCGCACGCCTACCCGCAGACCGTCGGCACGCCGGCCCTGCGCGAAGCGATCGTCGAGTGGTACGCGCGGCGCAGAGGGGTGCCGGATCTCACGGTCGACAACGTCCTTCCCACCATCGGCTCCAAGGAGTTCGTGGCGCTACTGCCGACTCTGCTGGGTCTCGGCGAGGGCGACATCGTCGTGCATCCGCGCATCGCCTACCCGACCTACGAGGTCGGGGCGCGAGTGGTGGGCGCCACCCCGCTCGCGGCGGACGACCCCGCGGACTGGCCCGAGGGCACGAAGCTGATCTGGATCAACACGCCCGGCAACCCGGACGGGCGCACCTGGACGGTCGAAGAGCTGGCGGCGGCGGTGCGTCGCGCCCGCGAGCTCGGGGCGGTCCTGGCCAGCGACGAGTGCTATGCCGAGCTGGGGTGGGACGGACGCTGGGCGAGCGAGTCGATCCCTTCGATCCTCGATCCCCGTGTCACGGACGGCAGCAGGGCCAACCTGCTGAGCGTCTACTCGCTCAGCAAGCAGTCGAACCTCGCGGGATACCGCGCGGCGTTCGTCGCCGGATGCGCGAGGATCGTCGGCGAGCTCCTCACCGCCCGGAAGCACCTCGGGCTGATGCCGCCGGAGCCCGTGCAGCACGCCATGGTGGTCGCCCTCGGCGACGACGAGCACGTGGCGTCGCAGAAGGCCCTCTACCGCGAGCGACGCGATCTCCTGCGCCCGGCACTCGAGGCCGCCGGTTTCCGGATCGACGGCTCCGAGGCGGGCCTCTACCTCTGGGCGACCGAGGGCGAGGATGCGTGGACGAGCATCGCGCGGCTGGCCGACCTCGGGATCCTCGGGGGGCCCGGTCCGTTCTACGGTCCGTCCTCGCAGCAGCACGTGCGTCTCGCGCTGACCGCTCCCACGGACCGCATCGCCGAGGGCGCCCGTCGGCTGCACGCGCAGGCGCTGTAGGTTCCCGCCTCACCGTCGAGGTTCTTTTGTCGGTTGTCACAGTAGGCCTGCGTGCCTACTAGGCTGTAAAGGCGATTCGGTCGTGTATCGATGATCTCGATTCGGCCTGGCGCACAGCGCCGTGACATCGCCCCATCCGGCTTTGATCGAAATCCATGAGGAGGTCCGCGTGAGCGCAGCGGCAGAGCAGCAGGCGACGGCGAAGCTGACGATCGGTGAGACCACCGCGGAGTTCCCGATCGTGCGCGGCACGGCAGGAAACAACAGCATCGACCTCTCGACGCTGACCCGCCAGACGGGCTACACGGGTCTCGACTACGGCTTCGTCAACACGGCGTCGACCAAGTCGGACATCACCTTCATCGACGGTGACAAGGGAATCCTGCGGTACCGCGGCTACCCGATCGAGCAGCTGGCCGGCAACACCAGCTACCTCGAGGTCGCCTGGCTCCTGATCTACGGCGAGCTGCCCTCTGCGGCCGAGCTCGCCGAGTTCGACGAGAAGATCCGTCGGCACACGCTGCTGCACGAGGACCTCAAGCGCTTCTTCTCGGCGCTGCCGCACACCGCGCACCCGATGTCGGTGCTCTCGTCGGCGGTCGCCGCCCTCTCGACGTACTACGAGGGTCAGACCGATCCGCACAACCCCGAGCACGTCGAGCTCAACACGATCCGGATGCTCGCGAAGCTCCCGGTCATCGCCGCCTACGCGCACAAGAAGAGCGTCGGACAGGCCTTCCTGTACCCCGACAACTCGCTCGGCTTCGTCGAGAACTTCCTCAAGCTCAACTTCGGCGTGCTCTCCGAGCCGTACGAGATGAACCCGGTGATGTCGAAGGCGCTCGAGCTGCTCCTGATCCTCCACGAGGACCACGAGCAGAACGCGTCGACCTCGACCGTCCGCCTCGTCGGCTCCACGGGGGCGAACCAGTTCGCCTCGATCTCGGCCGGGATCCAGGCTCTCTCCGGTCCGCTTCACGGCGGGGCGAACGAGGCCGTGCTGACGATGCTCGGACAGATCCGTGACTCGGGTCAGAGCGTGTCGCGGTTCGTGGAGCGCGTGAAGAACAAGGAAGAGGGCGTGAAGCTGATGGGCTTCGGGCACCGGGTCTACAAGAACTACGACCCGCGTGCGAAGCTCGTCAAGGAAGCGGCCGGAGAGGTGCTCGCGGAGCTCGGTGTCACCGACCCGCTCCTCGACCTCGCCCAGGAGCTCGAGGAGATCGCGCTCGCGGACGACTACTTCAAGGAGCGTCGTCTGTACCCGAACGTCGACTTCTACACCGGCGTGATCTACAAGGCGATGGGCTTCCCGACGCGCATGTTCACGGTGCTGTTCGCGATCGGCCGTCTGCCCGGCTGGCTCGCCCAGTGGCGTGAACTGCAGCTCGACCCGCAGACAAAGATCGGTCGCCCGCAGCAGCTCTACACCGGATCGCCCGAGCGCACCTTCCAGACCCGCTGAGGTCAGCCGCGATGCCTGTCGTCAGCGCGCAGGCAGTCGTCCCTGTGGATCCTGCGACCGCGTTCGCCGTCTCGCAGACGACCGGCGCCGTCCGTCGACGCTGGGATCCCTTCATCAGCGAGCAGCACTTCCTCGATGACGCTCAACGCCCCGCGAAGGACGTGCGGACGTTCACCCGCCAGCGGCTCGGCCTGTCGATGGTGAGCCGCTACGTCTCCTACGCACCGCCCACGAACGTCGGCATGGTGATGGAGGAGGGCCCGTGGTTCTTCACCAAGCTCGGCGGCGGCTGGCGCTTCGCCGCGGTCCCTGAGGGCACTCTCGCCGTCTGGAAGTACAACTTCTCGTGCAGGCCCGCCTGGCTCGCACCGATCGCGGAGTGGATCGGCGTCCGAGTGCTCGGGTTCGAGGTCCGCAGGCGTATCACGGGCTTCGCGCGCGGCTGTGTCGATCCCGAGGTCCTGGCGGCCGTACGGCCCTGACTCGGGACATGACGAAGGCGGATGCCCCGATGCCTGAGCATCGACGCATCCGCCTCTGATGTCTGTGGGTCAGCGACCCTGCGAGCTGCGACCGCGGCCGCCCTGGCCGCCGGCACGCGACTGGCCACCCTGGCCGCCGGCACGGGACTGCCCGCCCTGGCGGGAGCCGGCCTGCGCGCCCTGACCGCCCTGACCACCCTGGCCCGAGCGGGGACGACGGCTGCGACGCGACGGCGGGTTCGCTGCGGAGTTCCGCTCGCCGCCGGCCGGACGCTGCTTCGTCGCCTGGCGCTGCACCTGGACCGGTGCGGGGCGCACGTGCGGCGCGCGCTCCGGCACGAGCTCGGTGACCGCGGCGGACGTGACGTCCTCGAGGGCGGCCGAGATGGCTGCCTTGCGGAGCAGGTCCTTGACGTCGCGGCGCTGCTCGGGCAGGACGACGGTCACCACGGTGCCCGCCGCGCCGGCACGCGCGGTACGACCCGAGCGGTGCAGGTACGCCTTGTGCTCCATGGGCGGGTCGACGTGGACGACGAGATCGACGTTGTCGACGTGCACACCGCGGGCGGCGACGTCGGTCGCGACGAGCACGCGCACGCCTCCCTCAGCGGGGTCGGACGAGAACGCGCCGAGGTTGCGCTCGCGGGCGTTCTGCGAGAGGTTGCCGTGCAGGTCGACGGCGGGGATGCCCGCCGCGGTGAGCTGCTTGGCGAGCTTCTTCGCCTGGTGCTTCGTGCGGGTGAAGAGGATGCGACGACCGGTGCCGGAGGCGAGCTCGCGCACCAGCGTGGTCTTGTTGTCGGTGGAGTCGACGACGAGCACCCGGTGGGTCATCTCGCCGACGGGCACGCTCTCCTCGTCGACCTCGTGGCTGACGGCGTTCGAGAGGAAGCGGCGGGCGAGCGTGTCGATGCCGCGATCCAGAGTGGCGCTGAACAGCAGTCGCTGTCCGCCGGCCGGAGTGGCGGTGAGGATGCGGGTGACGCCGGGCAGGAAGCCGAGGTCGGCCATGTGGTCGGCCTCGTCGAGCACGGTCACCTCGACCGCGTCGAGCTGGACGACCCGCTGCTTCATGAGGTCTTCGAGGCGGCCGGGGCACGCCACGACGATGTCGACGCCGCTGCGCATGGCCTGCTCCTGCGGGCGCTGGCTGACGCCGCCGAACACGGTGGTGACGCGCAGGCCCTTCGCCTCGGCGAGCGGCGCGATGGTCGCGGCGATCTGGGTGGCGAGCTCACGGGTCGGTGCGAGCACCAGGCCACGGGGGTGTCCCGGACGGCTCGTGCGGGAGGAGGCGGAGAGACGGGAGACGAGCGGGAGTGCGAACGCGATCGTCTTGCCGCTGCCGGTGCGGCCGCGGCCGAGCAGGTCACGGCCGGCCAACGAGTCGGGAAGCGTGTCGCGCTGAATCGCGAACGCCTCGGTCTTGCCGTCCTTCGAGAGGACGGCGGCGAGGTCGGCGGGCACGCCGAGATCGAGGAAGGAAGTCATGGGGTATCTCCGAGAATGCACCGACGAACGATTCGGCCGGGTGCGGGAAGGTGGGCGACGGCGCGGGATCGCGCATCGTTTCGCCGTTCGAAATGGCCAGAACCAAGCAAGTGGCGCGGGAGCGTGTCGACGACGCAGACGCTTCGCATCGCGAGGAGCGTCAGCCCGACACTATCACGCGCACAGGGGAGAAGCCTGGGACGACGTGTGCGCCGCGAGTCGTCGACCCCAGGGCCGGCACTTCCGGTCAGGCGTGCAGCGCCTCGTTGAGCGTGACTCCGACTCCGGCGCGACGCACGGCCTCGACGGCTCCGCTCAGGGAGTTGCGCCGGAACAGCAGCCCGTCTTGACCTGACAGCTCGGCACCCTTGACGGTCGCGCGGCCGCCGTCGGCGGTGACGGGGCCATCGACGAGCACGATCTTGGTGCCGGCTGTGACGTACAGGCCGGCTTCGACGACGCAGTCGTCTCCGAGCGAGATGCCGATGCCGGCGTTGGCGCCGAGCAGAGTGCGCGCCCCGATCGAGACGCGGTGCGAGCCGCCCCCTGACAGGGTGCCCATGATCGACGAGCCGCCGCCGATGTCGCTGCCGTCACCGACGACGACGCCCTGCGAGATCCGTCCTTCGACCATCGACGCGCCGAGGGTGCCGGCATTGAAGTTCACGAACCCCTCGTGCATCACGGTCGTGCCGGGGGAGAGGTGGGCGCCCAGGCGGACACGGGAGGCGTCGGCGATGCGGACGCCCTCCGGCTGCACGTAGTCGGTGAGTCGGGGGAACTTGTCCAGGCCCTGCACCTGGATGCCGGCGCGCTGCAGCGCGGGGCGCAGGCGCGCAGCATCCGCCGGGTGCACGGGGCCCGCATTGGTCCAGGCGACGTTCGGAAGATGGGCGAAGATGCCGTCGAGGTTGACCTCGTTCGGACGAACGACGAGGTGCGACAGCGCGTGCAGCCGCAGATAGGCGTCGACCGTCGAGGCGGGGGCGGCATCCAGGTCGATGTGCAGCTGCACGGCGTCGACCGTGACGTTGCGGCGCTCGTCGGGACCGGCCTGCTGATCCATCGTCAGCAGCGAGGCCGCGGCATCGCTCGCGGTGGGCGCGGTCGTGCTGACCTGGGGGAACCAGGCATCCAGGACCGTGCCGTCACCGGCGGTCGTCGAAAGTCCGGTACCCCACACGGTGCGCGCCTCAGTCATGTCTCCACGCTATCGCGCTGCGCGGGCAGCGATCGTACGGATGACGGGAAAGTAGGCTGGGGACATGGTGCTCGATCTGACAGCGTCCTCCGTCGACCTCACCCGTGCGATCTGCGACATCCCGAGCGTCTCGGGTGACGAGCAGACGCTCGCGGATGCCATCGAGGAGGCGATCTCCGCATACTCCCATCTCGAGGTCATCAGGCACGGCAACACCATCGTCGCGCGCACGAACCTCGGCCGCGCGCAGCGGGTGGCGATCGCCGGGCACATCGACACCGTGCCGATCAACGGCAACGTCCCGACCAGAGACGTCGAGATCGATGGCGTCCCCTACCTCTGGGGACGCGGGACCGTCGACATGAAGAGCGGCACGGCCGTGCAGCTCAAGCTCGCCGCCGAGCTCGCCGATCCCTCGGTGGACATCACCTGGATGTGGTACGACAACGAAGAGGTCGAGGCGTCGAAGAACGGACTGGCGCTGCTCGCGGCCGTGCGTCCGGACCTGTTCCAGGCCGACTTCGCCATCCTGGGCGAGCCGTCCAACGGGCAGGTCGAGGGCGGATGCAACGGCACGATGAGGGCCATCGTGCGCACGACAGGTGTGCGCGCGCATGCGGCTCGGGCCTGGATCGGCGAGAACGCCATCCACCGTGCCGCGCCGATCCTCGCGCGTCTGGCCGAGTACCGCGCCAGGGAGGTGCCGGTCGAGGGGCTGCTGTATCGCGAGAGCATGAGCGCCGTGCGCATCACCGGCGGCGTCGCGGGCAACGTGATCCCCGACGCCTGCGAGGTCGAGGTGAACTACCGCTTCGCGCCCAGCAAATCTGCTGCGGACGCCGAGGCGCACATCCGCAACCTGCTCGCCGGCTTCGACGTGGAGATCACGGATGCCGCCGAAGGGGCGCGCCCCGGGCTCGACGCGCCCATCGCGCAGGAATTCGTGGCGGCCGTCGGCGCCGAGCCCCGCCCCAAGTACGGCTGGACCGACGTCGCGCGGTTCTCGGCGCTCGGCATCCCGGCCGTCAACTACGGACCAGGGGACCCGCACCTCGCCCACCACGACGAGGAGCGCGTGCCGCTCGCGCAGATCGACGCCGTCGAGCGAGGACTGCGCGCATGGCTCAGTTCGCGCTGACGCTCACGCGCCGCTGGGCTGAGACGCCGCTGCCGCTGCGGATCGCCCTCGTCTACCTCGCCGCTCGCGCCGTGACCACGGTGATGATGATCGTGGCGGCGACGCAGTCGACGGCGTTCTCTCGGTTCGGTGTCGAGCCGTCTCTCGCCGACTTCGTGGTCGGCTGGGACGCCCAGTGGTACTGGCTCGTGGCGGAGGAGGGGTATCCCACGGAGCTGCCGCGCACAGACTCCGGCGAGGTGGCGGAGAACCAGTGGGCCTTCATGCCGGTGTTCGCGATCGCCGCGAAGGTGATCGGCCTCCCGTTCGGGTCGTGGGGGATGGGCGCGTTCCTGCTGTCGTTCGTCGCCGGGTACTTCGCGTGCCTCGCATTGCACCGCCTGCTTCAGGATCGCGTCGGACGGCGCGCAGCGATGTGGGCGGTCGTCTTCTTCGCCTCCGGTCCGATCGCCGCGATGTTCCAGGTCGGATACGCCGAGACGCTGTTCCTCCTGCTGCTGTTCCTCGCCCTGGACGCGACGATTCGGCGACGGTATGCCTGGCTGTACCTGCTCATCCCGATCATGGCGTTCACCCGCCCGGGCATCCTCGCGTTCGCGCTCTACCTCGGACTGCACGGCATCCTGCGCTGGTGGCACCGTCGCTCGGATCCGCTGGCTGGGCGCGAGATCGTGCACATCGTCGCGCTCGGTGCGCTTGCGACGATCGCCGGGTTCTCGTGGCAGGTCATCGCGGGAGTCGTCACCGGAGACCCCGGTGCGTACCTCGCCACCGAGCTCGCCTGGCGTCGGCTGTGGATCGTCGGCGGCGTCGACGGGTTCGTGCCGTTCGACGGGTGGATCCAGGCATCCCAGTTCTGGTTCGCGCAGTGGGGACTCCCGACCGGATGGGGTCCCGCGGTGCTCGCGCTCCTGATCGTGGCCGTCGGCGCGGGACTGCTGTACCTGCCGCAGGTGCGCGCGCTCGGTCCGGATCTGCGGCTCTGGAGCGCGAGCTATCTGCTGTACCTGCTCGCTGTCTTCTTCCCGCAGTCGAGCACCTTCCGGCTGCTGCTGCCGCTGAGTCCGCTGTGGGGAGCGGTCGCCGTACCGAGATCCCGCGTCTGGCGCATCGGCGTGCTCGTGGTGTGTCTGCTCGGCCAATGGACCTGGATCCACCACATCTATGCCCTCGGCAACACCTTCTGGCAGGTGCCGTGAATGTTAAGGGTTGATGCATTTTTCATAGGCGACATCCAGGTTCGGGTAACACCCGATAAACTGATCCCATACCACCGGAGGAAAAGGAGCCCACGATGGCAGCGATGAAGCCGAGGACCGGAGACGGACCCATGGAGGCCGTGAAAGAAGGGCGACTCATCATCGTGCGCGTCCCGCTCGAAGGCGGCGGCCG
>NZ_JBEPZB010000009.1:137893-138985 GCF_041641055.1 Microbacterium sp. | reverse complement strand
CGTGCACGTGTCCGCCAAGGACAAGGGCACGGGCACGGAGAAGTCGATCGTCATCTCCGGCGGCTCGTCGCTGTCGAAGGAGGACATCGAGCGCATGGTGCGCGAGGCCGAGGAGCACGCGGCTGAAGACAAGGCACGCCGTGAGGCCGCCGAGGTCCGCAACCAGGCCGAGACGCTCGCGTACTCGATCGACAAGCTGATCACCGAGAACGACGAGAAGCTGCCCGAAGACGTGAAGACCGAGGTCAAGGCCGACGTCGACGCGCTCAAGACGGCGCTGGCCGGCGAGGACGACGAGGCCGTGAAGACCGCGTTCGACAAGCTGAACCAGTCGCAGGGCAAGATCGGCGAAGCCATCTACGCACAGTCCCAGGCCGAGGGCGCTCCGAGCGCCGACGCCGCGGGCGAGGCTCCGGCCGATGACGCCTCCTCCGATGAGGACGTCATCGACGCCGAGGTCGTCGACGACGAGGACGAGAAGAAGTAATCATGACGGACAAGAACTTCGAAGGTGACGACGAGGTTCGCAGCGAGGGGTCGGATGCTCAGGCATCCGGCCCCGCGCCGCAGAACCCCGACTCGCGCGAGGCCGCGGCCGCAGAGGGATCCGACGAGACGCCGGTCGACGGCGCCCCTGACGATCTGACGGTCGACGACATCCTCGGCGCCACCCAGACCGGTGAGGCCGCAGCAGAGGATGCTGTGCTCGCCGACCTGGAGTCGACGCTGCTGAACGACCTCAAGCGCCTCCAGGCCGAATACGCCAACTACCGCCGCCGCACCGAGGAGCAGCGCCAGGTCGAGATCGAGCGCGCGAAGGGCGAGGCCGCCAAGGGCCTCATCCCCGTGCTCGACGATCTCGACCGCGCCGCGCAGCACGGTGACCTGGTCGAAGGCACTCCCTTCGCCGTCATCGCCGGCAAGGTGCGCACGGTCGTCGAACGTCTCGGTGTCGTCTCGTACGGTGAGAAGGGCGAGGAATTCGACCCGCAGCGTCACGAGGCGATCTTCCAGCAGCCCACCCCGGGCGCCGACAAGACCACGGTGCTCGAGGTCGTCGAGGTGGGTTACCGCCTCGGTGACGTCGAGCTG
>NZ_JBEPZB010000009.1:0-137883 GCF_041641055.1 Microbacterium sp. | reverse complement strand
GGAGGCGAAGTTCAAAGAGGTCAGCGAGGCGTACTCCGTGCTCTCTGACGCCGAACAGCGCAAGGAGTACGACGAGATCCGCGCGATGGGCTCGGGCGCACGCTTCACGGCGAGCGGCGCGGGCGCAGGCGGCTTCGAAGACGTCTTCAGCCGGTTCGGGCAGCAGGGCCGCGGGCAGCAGCAGTCCGCCGACTTCGAGGACATCTTCGCGATGTTCAACCAGGGGCAGAGCGGCACGTTCGGCTCCGGTCGATTCGGGCAGACCTCGGGAGGCTTCCGAGGCTTCGGCGGGCCGCAGAAGGGCGCCGATGTCACGGCTCGCACCACGCTCGATTTCGCCACCGCGGTGCAGGGGGAGACGATCACCCTGCAGGGCGACGACGGCAAGCCGTTCAAGGTGAAGATCCCCGCCGGCGTCGCCGACGGGCAGAAGATCCGGCTCCGCGGACGAGGCCGCCCCTCGCCCGACGGCGGGGAGAACGGCGACGTCGTGGTGCAGATCGCGGTGCGCCCGCACCCGGTGTTCACCCGCGAGGGACTGAACCTGCGTGTGGTCGTTCCCGTCACCTTCACCGAGGCGGCACTGGGTGCCACCATCGAGGTCCCGACGCTGGGCGGCGATACCGTCAAGCTCCGCGTCGCGCCCGGGACACCGTCCGGTCGCGTGCTCCGCGTCAAGGGGCGCGGCGTGACCACCTCGAAGGGCACCGGCGACCTGCTCGCCGAGCTGCAGATCGCGGTGCCGTCGCACCTCGACGAGGCGGCTCGCGAGGCGCTGGAGAAGTTCCAGGCGCTCGAGCCGGGCGAGAACCCGCGAGCCGACCTCATGGCCAAGGCCCGCCGGTAGAGAATCGCCACTGAGGGCGAAGACGATGACGATCGCGAACACCGAGGAAGAGGTGAAGCATCATGGCTGATCAGCGCATGGACGCCGACACCCCGGTGTTCGCGATCGCCGTCGCGGCCGAGCTGTCGGGGCTGCACCCGCAGACGCTGCGACAGTATGACCGCATCGGGCTCGTCGTTCCCGGCCGTACCTCCGGTGGCTCGCGGCGTTATTCGACCCGCAACATCGAGCAGCTCCGCGAGGTCGCCCAACTCTCGTCTGAAGGCGTGAGCCTCCCGGCCATCGCCCGACTGCTCGATCTGGAGGACGAGAATCGGATGCTCCGGCGCCGCGTCGCCGAACTCGATGCCGCCCTCCGTGCCGAGCGTGAGAACCGCCCGGGCGTCCGCGTCTTCGCGGCTGGATCCGCCGGCGTCATCCCGATGCCCGGCGGTCGGCGCCTGCGCCGTTCCACCGACGTCGTGCTGTGGCACCCCGGCATCGGACGCGGCTGACCTCGGTCGATCTCTGCCCGTCCTCAGGCGGGCCGATCCGTCCTACGACGAGCGCCAGAACCGCTCGGCGATCGTGGCGACCTCTTTGTCGAGCGTGTCGATGCGACCGCTCAACTTCGCATCGAGGGCGTCGATCCGGCCGGAGAGTCGCCCCGCCACAGATTCGATCTGGCCGGTGAGCTTTCCGTCGAGCGCTTCGATCTGGCCGGTGAGCTTTCCGTCGAGTGCCTCGATCTTGCCCGAGAGTGTTCCATCGAGCGCCTCGATCTTGCCGGAGAGTGTTCCGTCGAGTCGTCCGATCTCGGCACGGATCACGCGACCGAAGTGGGTGGTCACCAGAGTGAAGCCGCCGAGGAGAGCAGCGCCGAACACCCCGATGAGGGTCCAGATCTGAGGGTCGTTCATCGCCATGGATCCATTCTGTGAGCGTCCGGCCAGAATGGCAGTGTTGCTTCGACCGCGCTGCGCGCCCTCCGCTGGCCGCCGTCCGCTGTGCAGTCCGCCTCTGAAGGGGCTTCGGTGCAGAGACGGTCACGCGACCGGACGCCGGCGGCAGCGGAGGCAGCCGAGTCGCCGCTCCGCGCTCGTCGGGCGACCGCGCGCGCGGTATCGTTGCGACACGATGAGGATGACGCGTCGCACCCTGCTGATCGGCGCCGGAGCCGGTGTCCTGGGAGTCCTGCTGGCCTCCTGCACGCCCGAGCCGGCGCCCACTCCCACGCCGGACGGATCCCCGACCCCGCAGCCGACGGCGGGGCCGATCACCCCGGCCGCGTTCGCCCGGAGCTCCTGGGCCACGGACTCGTTCGCGCTCGGTGCGGCGAGCTTCACGCCGGTGGGCGCTCAGGCCAGTGCCAGGGAGGCGCTGGCCGAGCCGATCGATGACCGTCTCTTCCTCGCCGGCGAGGCGACCGACGGGGAGGCGCCGGGGACGATGGCCGCCGCGGTGCGCTCCGGCGAACGGGCTGCCGGCGAACTCCGGCGCGCCGCCGACGAGGGGGAGCGCGTCGCCGTCGTCGGGGCGGGTCTGGCCGGGGCGACCGCTGCCGCACTGCTCGTCGCGGACGGGCTGCAGGTCACGGTGTTCGAAGCGCGCGACCGCATCGGCGGGCGCATCCAGTCGGTGGTGGACGAGAAGGCGTGGCCGTTCCCGGCGCAGCTGGGCGGCTGGCTGCTCGGCTCCTCGGATGCGGCGCTGCTCGACGATCTCGATCGGCTCGACGTCCGCACCGCTGCGCTTTCGGGAGAGGTGTGGCGTTCGGCCGAGGGAGACGTCGACCCCGTGAGCCCAGAGCCCGTGCAGGCGGCGATCTCCGTCGCGCAGCAGGGGCTCGAGGACACCTCCCTCGAAGACGCGCTCACGGCCGCCGGCGCAGATCCCGCCGAGCCCGGCCTCGCGGCTCTGCTCGCCTCGATCTCGGCGTCGGCGGGGGCCGATGCCGCACAGCTCTCGACCTGGTTCCCTCCGACTCTGCCCCCGGCCGAGACCACCGCTCCGCTCGGGGACCTGATGCCGCTCATCGACGGTCTGCTCGAGGGGGCCAAGCTGAGCCTGTCGTCGCCGGTGAGCCGGGTCGCGTACGACGAAGCCGGCGTCAGCCTCGGCATCGCCTCGGGGGAGTCGCTGTCCTTCGATCGCGTACTGATCACGGTGCCGTTGGGTGTGCTGAAGAGCGAGGGCCTGCAGTTCGCCCCCGCCCTCCCGTTCGCGCATCGTGGCGCCATCGCCGAACTCGGCATGGGTCACATCGAGACGGTCTGGCTGCGATTCGATGAGCCGCTCATCCCCGAGGCGCCCGAGAACGCCGACGGCGACGGAGACCCCGCGGTCGCGACCGACCCCGAGGCGATGATCTGGCACGTGGTGGGCGGCGATGCGCTGATTCGCACCTGGCTCAACCTCGCTCCCGCGACCGGCGAGAACATCGTGGTCGGCATCGTGGGCGGAGCGGACGCCGAGGCGTTCGCCGATCTCGACGACCAGAAGGCGCTCGACGCCGCCATCGCCTCGCTCGCGCCGTTCCTTCCGGCCCCGGCCTGAGGCGCGTCAGACCTCAGGGCGCTCCCGGCCGCGCCGGCGCATCCGGCTGACGAACACGATCACCGTGGCGACGAGCGCGAAGATCGCCAAGGCGATGGCACTGGTGAGCAGGAACTCCGGCGGGCCCGACACCTGGCGGGGGTCGAGGAAGTAGTACGGGTACCAGCCCACCGACGGTCCGCGCCACAGGGTCACGCCGCCCCACGCGAGCGGGAAGGCGAGCGCCGTCGGCACCACCCACCACGGCACGCCGCGATGCCCGGGCGTGAAGACCCACGCGAGCGCGGTGCACGCGGGCAGCCAGAAATGCAGCACCTGATCGGACCAGGGGACGTCGACGCGGATGCCGCGCAGCCCCGCCTGCCAGACGATCAGTGCGAAGGCGAGGCCGGCGGTGATCGTCCAGGTGAGGACGAGGGCGAGCGCGACCGTGAACCACCGGGGGTCGCTCGCGCGGAGGAATGCGAGCACGGCGCCGATCAGCAGCACCACGACGAGCGCGCAGTTGGACTGCACGGTCAGGTAGGCGAAGAAGTTCTCGCCGGCGATCGTGCGGGAGCTGAGCCCCCAGAGCAGTCGGTGCACGAGGGCGACGGTGCAGACGGCTGCTGTCGCCAGGCGCAGCACGCCGAACACGGATCGTGCCCTCACCTTGTGTCCCTGCTCCCTTCCGGCCGCGCGATTCGGGCCACCCGGCGAGTCTACGGAAGGCGGCCGGCGGCAGGCGTGCCCACGGCGGCACTCAGGAGATGGAAAAGCGTGCTTCCTAGCCTGAAGGGAGGGACCCACCCTGCTCCGCGCCTGGCGCGCGGTGTCCTGCCACGAAGGAAGACCTCCTCATGACGAACACCACCGCCCCCTCCGCCGCCACCTCGCTCGGACTCCTGGTCCTGCGTGTCGTCGTCGGCGCGATCTTCGCCGCCCACGGTGCGCAGAAGGTCTTCGAGTACACCCTTCCCGGAACCATCGGCAGCTTCCAGGGCATGGGGATCCCCCTGCCTGAGATCGCCGCTCCCGTGGTCGCCTTCATCGAGCTGATCGGCGGGATCCTGCTCATCCTCGGGCTGTTCACGCGCCCGGTCGGCGTGCTCCTCGCCGTCGACATGATCGTCGCCCTGATCGCGGTGCACCTGCCCGCGGGCCTCTGGGTCGGCGAGGGCGGATACGAGTTCGTCGCCGTGCTGGGCGTCGCGGCCCTCGCGCTCGCTCTCACCGGTGCCGGCCGTTTCTCGCTCGATGGCGCCTTCCTCCGCGGCCGCGCGCCCGCCTGGCTCAGCTGAACCCGGGGAACCGGAGGGAGGATAGGACCATGTCCCCCACCCCGTACGAATCCCGACCCTGGCTCGACTCCTACGCGGACGGCGTTCCGGCGGAGATCGAGGCACCGAGCCAGACGCTGCCGGAGATGATGTCCGCGAGCGTCACCGCCTTCGCCCGTCGCCCTGCCCTGGAGTTCTTCGGCGCTGTCACGACCTACCGCGAGCTCGGCGATCAGATTTCGCGCGCGGCCGAGGGGCTGCGACGGCTCGGGGTGGGGCGCGGCGACCGGGTCGCACTGGTGCTGCCCAACTGCCCGCAGCACGTCGTGGCGTTCTACGCGGCGCTGCGCCTGGGGGCGATCGTCGTCGAGCACAACCCGCTCTATACGGCCAGGGAGCTGCGGCACCAGTTCGAGGACCATGGGGCGAAGGTCGCGATCGTCTGGGACAAGACCGTCGACACCATCGCCGAGTTCCCCTCGGACCTGCGCGTCGAGCACATCGTGAGCGTCGACCTCACAGAGGCGATGCCCGCCGGTCAGCGGCTGCTCCTGCGTCTGCCCGTGCCGAAGGCACGCGCGGCACGGGCGAAGCTGACCGCCACGCCCCGCACGCGCCATGCGGTGGCCTGGCGGAAGCTGATCGATCACCGGCCGCTGTCGCGCCGGGTGCCGGGGCCCACGCTGGATGACACGGCGCTGCTGCAGTACACCAGCGGCACGACCGGTGATCCGAAGGGCGCGATCCTCACTCACGCCAATCTGCGGGCGAACGCGATGCAGGGACGCGCGTGGGTACCGGGACTCGTCGACGGCGAGGAGACGTTCTACGGCGTGCTGCCGCTCTTCCACGCCTACGGGATGACGCTCTGCCTGACATTCGCGATGAGCATCGGCGCGAAGCTCGTGCTCTTCCCGACGTTCGACCTCGGTCTCGTCACGAAGGCGGCCCGCACCAGTCCGCCCACCTTCCTGCCCGCGGTTCCGCCGATCTACGATCAGCTCGCCCGGGCGGCATCTCGCGGCACGATCGACCTCTCGACCGTGCGGTTCGCGATCTCCGGCGCGATGAGCCTGCCGGTGGCGACCGTGCAGCGGTGGGAGGAGGCGACCGGCGGCCTGCTGGTCGAGGGCTACGGCATGACGGAGAGCTCTCCTGTCGCGCTCGGCAACCCGATGGGCAGGACACGGCGCCCCGGCACGGTCGGGGTGCCCTTCCCGAGCACCGAGATCCGCGTGGTCGACCCCGCCGACACCGACGTCGACCTGCCGGTCGGGGAGCGCGGCGAGCTGCTCATCCGGGGTCCGCAGGTGTTCACCGGGTACTGGCGTCGCCCGAGCGACACGGCCGACGTGCTGCTCGCCGACGGGTGGCTGCGCACCGGGGACATCGCCGAGGTGTCGCCGGACGGATTCGTCACGATCGTCGACCGCCTCAAGGAGCTGATCATCACCGGCGGCTTCAACGTGTCGCCGAGCGAGGTGGAGGATGCGCTCGAGGCTCATCCCGACGTCGTCGCCGCGGCGGTGGTGGGCCTGCCGCGGTCGAACGGCGGCGAGGAGGTGGCCGCCGCGGTGGTGCTCCGCGAGGGCGCGGCCCTGGACTCCGCCGCGCTGCGGGACTTCTGCCGCACCCGGCTCACGCCGTACAAGGTGCCGAAGCGCGTCGTCGCGGTGGACGACCTGCCGCGCTCCCTCATCGGCAAGGTGCTGCGCCGGCAGGTGCGCGATCGGATGCTCGCCGAGTGACCTGAGGTGCGCCGGTCGCCGGGACTGACCCTGGCTTCTTGAAATCGATTTCGCTAGATTCGGGGTGAACGCAGACCGCTGATCGAGGAGGATCATGCCCCGTGTCCCGTCTTCATCCCGCCGCGCCATCGCCCTCGCGGCATCCGCTGCGCTCGTCCTCGCCCTCGCGGGCTGCACGGGCGGCGACGCCGTGAGCATCGACATCGACCAGGACAAGCCCTTCGTGCTGGAGGGCGTCTCCGGCCTCACCGAGATCGCCCAGCTGACCGGTCCCGACGCGATGAACGACACCGCGGCGGTGTCGGTGGCCGGCACCGATCTGGGGTCGATGACCAATGTGGGCGACCGCACGTACTTCTTCTTCGGCGACACCTTCGGGGAGCGCGACCCCGAGTCGATCGGGGGACAGGGCGGGTTCTGGCGCTCGAACGTGGCCGCGTGGACCACCGACGACGACCCCTCGGACGGGATCGAGTTCGAGGGATGGGTGGAGGACGACATCGGCCTCGCCGGCGCCCTGATCGAGGGGGAGCACGACGCCAACGGCGCCGAGGGGGAGGTCACCAAGATCCCCACCTACGGCTTCGCGATCGGCGAGACGATCTACGTCTCGTACATGTCCGTGCGCTTCTGGGGGGAGCCGGGGGCCTGGGATGCCAACCGTGCCGCGCTGATCGTGTCGCGTGACGACGGCGAGACCTGGGCGCCCGTCGAGGGCGTCGAGTGGCCGGGCGACTCGAACTTCGTCCAGGTCGCGACCGCCGAGGTCGCCGACGGCGGCGAGGACTGGATCTACTTCTGGTCCATCCCGTCCGGCCGCTTCGGCGGCGTGCAGCTCATGCGCGTGCCGGCGACGGAGGAGGCCGTCGAGGATCAGTCCGCGTACTCGTACTTCGCGGGCGTCGAGGGGGAGACCCCGCAGTGGAGTTCGGACATGGCCGACGCCGAGACGATCGTCGAGGGCACGATCGGCGAGCTGTCGGTGATGTGGTCGACCTACCTCGAGCGCTGGATCATGACCTATTCGGATGCCGGCAGCGCCTACATCCGAGAGGGGATCACCCCGTGGGGGCCGTGGGGCGAGCCGATCGAGCTCGTGTCCGGCAGTGAGTACGAGGGGCTGTACTCGCCGTACCTCAACCCCCGTTATGTCACGGAGGGCGGGCGGCGCATCCACTTCGCACTCTCGCTCTGGGGCCCGTACAACGTGTTCTGGTTCTCGGCCGATCTGGACCGCGTCGGCGGATGATGCCCGGTTCGATCTCTTGCGCATGAAATCGATTTCGCATACTCTGGCGCATACCCGGTCACCGTCGATCGTCTGGCACGGCCGGTGATCTTCAGCAGCCCGAGCACACAGCAGCGACTCGATGACGAGTCCGTTCCTGAGGAGGAACCATGACAATCACCACACGCACACGCAGGGCGGCGGTCACCGCCGTCGGCGTGCTGACGGTCGGAGCGATGCTCGCGGCCTGCGGATCCGGCACCCCCGGCGAATCCGCCGGAGGTGACGGCGGAGAGGGCGGCGTCACGACCGTGCAGTTCTGGCACCGCACCTTCACCCCCGTCGAGAACGAGTGGTACGCCGACATCGTCAAGAAGTTCAACGCGTCGCAGGACGAGATCAAGGTCGTCGACACCGAGGTCCCCGCCGACGCCTGGGATCAGAAGATGAAGGCCGCGCAGGCCGCGGGCAAGGCACCCGATATCTACACGAGCTCCGCCAACCTGCTCGATCTCGTCAACGCCGGCTCGGTGCACGAACTCGACTCGATCGTCTCGGAGGATGCGCTCGGCGAGATCCTCGACAACGCGAAGTCGATCTCGGAGGTCGACGGCACGCACTACGCGTACCCGCTGCTGCTCGAGCCGCAGACGGTGCTGTTCTGGAACACCGACATGCTCGACGCGGCAGGCGTGGACTCCTCCAGCGCCCCCGAGACGTGGGACGACCTGCTCGACGCCTGTGCGAAGATCCAGCCGACGCTCTCGGACGGCCAGTACTGCATCTCGCCGGCGCAGGATGCCGTGACGTTCGCCTGGTCGACGGTCGGCCAGCAGTACAACTTCGCCGGGCACCTGGCGTTGACCGACGACTGGACCGCCCCCGACATCGACAACGACGAGTACCGCTCGCTGATGGAGCAGTACAAGGAGCTGTGGGACAAGGGATACATGCCCAAGCAGCCCCTCGCGGCCTATGTCGCCGGTGAGGACTTCGGCCAGCAGAAGGTCGCCTTCAAGGTCTCGGGTTCGTGGATGATGTCCGAGATCGGTTCGGACTACCCCGACCTGCTGAGCAAGACGGGCGTGGGCGCGTTCCCGAGCTCCTCGGATGCCGACGGCCGCACCGCCACGACCATGGGCAACTTCACGTGGGTGGTCGACGCGAAGAGCAAGAACCCGGATGCCGCCGGGGAGTTCCTCTCCTGGGCGATCGCCGGTGACCCCGAGAACCTCGTGCCGTTCTTCGTCGACACCCAGTTCACCAAGGTGCCGGTCCGTCAGTCGGTGCAGGACGCCGTCGCCGAGAGCGAAGAGGCCGCGGACGCGCCGTGGTCGAGCGTCATCGTCGACGACATCGCCCCCGACGCCATCGCGGGCGCGACCTACCCGTGGGACGTCAACCTCGCCGTCGGCACCGCGATGGAGTCGGTCATGAAGGGATCGGCCTCCGTGGACGATGCCATCAAGACCGCGACCGCGGCGATCCAGACCGTGATCGACCGCGACGGACTGCCGGACAAGGCGCCGAAGAACTGATCGTGTCGACCGTGCGGGGGCGGGCGTTCCCGCCCCCGCACGGTGACGCGACCGACATCACCGACATCACGACGAGGTGGAAATGGCCAGTCAGGCTGTGCAGGAGCGCCGGGAGATCCGGCTGAGACGGAATCGCTACCGCTATCGCGACAACAGGACGGCCTACTGGTTCCTGCTCCCGGTGGTGGTGCTGCTGGGGATCTTCGTGATCTGGCCGGCGGTGTACGCGGGGTATCTGTCCTTCCAGGACTGGAGCTTCTACAAGGAGCCGGAGTTCGTCGGCATCCGCAACTACTCCAACGTCCTCAAGGATCCTCTGTTCCTCGCCACCATCGGACGAGGATTCGCGTTCGTGCTCCTCACGGTGCCGGTGATGCTCGTGCTCGCGTTCCTCTTCGCCAGCCTCGTCGTCGCGGTGTCGCGCCGCGCGGCCAGCATCCTCAAGGTCAGCATCTACATCCCGACGATCATCTCCGCCGTGATCGCATCGATCATCTTCGTGCTCATCTACAACTACTCGGGCGGCCTGCTCAACGCCTTCCTCGGCACGTTCGGCATCGAGCCCATCGCCTGGATCGGCGACCCGAAGTGGGCGCTGATCGCCATCGCCGTGCCGGCCATCTGGCTCGGCATGGGGCTGACCTCGCTGATCATGGTCGCCGCGATGGTCGACATCCCGGCCGAGTACTACGAGGCGGCCGCGATGGAGGGCGCCAACTGGTGGCAGAAGACCTCGTACATCACGCTCCCGCAGATGAAGAACGTGGTGCTGTACCTGCTCATCACCGGGTTCGTCGCCGCGATCCAGCAGTTCGAGCTGCCTCTCGTGATGACCCAGGGCGGTCCGCTGGACTCGACCACCCTGCCCAACCTCTTCATCTTCAACCACTTCCGCAACGACGTGAACGTGGGCTATTCGATCGCGGCCGCGCTGCTGCTGTTCGTCGTGCTCGGCACGATCTCGGCCCTGGTGTTCAAGTTCGTCAACTCCGAGAGGCTGGTGGACTGAGATGGCCGTCATCCAGGAGACCACTCGTATCGTGCTCGCCGGCAAGGAGCCCAGGTCGCCCCGCGTTCCGCGCAGCACCGGCGGCTGGCTGGTGCTCGTCGGCAAGACCATCGTCGGCGCACTCTTCGTCGTCGCGTCGCTGTTCCCGCTCGCGTGGATGGTGATCGCCGGGTTCAAGTCGAAGACCGAGGTCGTCGAGACGCCCTTCCAGTTCTTCCCCGAGGTCTGGCTCTGGCAGAACTACGCCCAGATCCTGGCGGACCCCACTTTCCTCCGCACGCTCATCTGGACGTTCTTCGGAGCCGTCCTGTTCACCGTCGGCAGTCTCGCGGTCAACTCGCTGGCGGCCTACGCGTTCGCCAGACTCGACTTCCGGTTCAAGGGCGTGATCTGGACCGTCGTGATCACGACCATGTTCATCCCCGGGATGACGATCCTGCTCACGAGCTTCATCGTCGTGACCAGGCTGTCGATGCTCGACACCCTGGCCGTGCTCGTGATCCCCGGCCTCGCGAGCGCCGGGATGGTCTTCTTCATCCGGCAGTTCTATCTGAACATCCCCAAGAGCCTCGAGGAGGCGGCGATGCTCGACGGCTGCGGCCGCTTCGGCATCTTCCTGCGGATCTTCCTGCCGCTGTCCAAGCCGCCGTTCGTCGTGATGGGCATCACCGCGTTCCTCGCCTACTGGAACTCCTACGTCTGGCCCATCCTCACCATCACCTCGCCGGAGCGGTTCGTGCTGCAGCAGTACCTCGCGACCTTCCGCTCCGAGCGCTCGACCGAGCTGGGACTCCTGATGGCCGGGTCGGTGCTGGCGGCCGCGCCGGTCATCATCCTGTTCCTGATCTTCCAGCGCCAGATCATCGGCAACATCAAGATGGCGGGACTCAAGTAAGACCCATGCGGTAGCGGGAGGAGCGGTCGATGGAGACCGAGAACATGACCGAGAACGTGCCGGAGCGCAGCGTCGAACGAGGGCGCCCCGGCGGGATCAGCCGCAGACGTGTGCTGCAGGGGGCTGCCGCGCTCGGCGCCGCCGCCCTCGCCGGGGCCGCCGTCTCGAGGCCGTCGCCGGCGGCCGCCGCCGGTGTGACGGTGTCGCGCATCACAGTGCTCGCCGGCACGCAGAGTCCCGTGCAATACGGGATCGGGGCGACGGACCTCGGCATCCCCGCGCGCACCCCGGACGGACGGATGCTGTTCCTGTTCGGCGACACCTGGGCCGATCACGTCGGCGGCGCGAACTGGCGCTCGCCGGTGGGACTGTACTCGTCGACCACGAACCTCGTCTCCGGCGTCACGTTCAACGGCTGCGCGGGTGCCGGCGCGAACACGCAGGGCACGGCCCCGCAGCTCTGGTACTACCCGCACGACGCGTACTTCACGACCGTGATCCCGTCGGATGTCATCACGATCGGCTCGCGCATGTACCTGCACGCGATCGTCAGCGGGCCGCAGTTCGGTGTGGTGCGGTGGACCGAGCTGTGGAAGTCCGACGACAGCGGTGCGACCTGGCAGCACACCGGCCTGCAGTTCCCCGCCGACATGGCGGGCGGCAAGTTCCAGTGCATCACCTGGGGACTGGGCAGCGACGGCTACGTCTACATCTACGGGACCGGATTCCAGCGCGACAAGGGCATCGTGCTCTACCGGGTGCCGTCCACCAACATGACCACGCTCTCGGCCTACCAGCCGTGGGGCTTCGCGAACGGCTCATGGGGCTGGGGCAAGCCCGTCACGGAGGTGCTCCCCGGCGGGTTCGGCGAGATGTGCCTGCGGCCGCTGGGCGGGAAATGGATCCTCGTCTGGTTCAACGCCCCGCAATACCGGATCGACGCGATGGTGCTGAACACCCCGACGGACAACCTCTACACGGCGACCAAGACGACGCTGCTGCACGGCACTGAATGGACGACCGAGGATGCCTCGCACGTCGCCCAGCTCTACGGCGGGTACATCATCCCCGGATCGACGCTGTCGGACCTGCACCTCAGCGTCAGCCAGTGGCACACCGGCAACAACAGCGTGTACCACTCCGAGCAGTTCCGCGTGCAGGGACTCGTCTGAAGGGGAGGGGATGCCCCGCGATGACGTCGCGGGGCATCCGATCAGCGCGGAGGGGTCGCTCCCAGGTCGGGCACCGGAGCGGTTCCTAGGTGCACCTCCAGGTCGTCGGCCGAGGGCGTCCTGGGTCGACGGGCAGTCGGGCGATCGAGGTAGAAGACGGCCGTCGAGGCGATGTCGTCGCGCAGCGGCAGGTAGCGCCATCCGCTCCGCCACCCGAGGGCCTGGATGTCGACCTTCGGGATCCCTGTCGAGAAGTGGATCGGGTCGAGGAGGTGCCAGCGATACATCCCGAAACGCTGCTGGCTCACATACAGTCCGTCGGGCTTGATGACCTGCGGCATGCCCAGGTAGGGCGTCGAGAACTCGGTGTATCCGCTGCCGGGGATGTCGAAGTTCCAGGCGCCGCCGAAGTAGTCCTCGGTGCCGGTGCCGGCGATCGTGGGGTAATCGGTGTCGTCGTCGAGGTAGAACTTGATCTCCCCCTCGCCCCACCAGCCGTTCGAGTTGACGCCCCACGCGATGTAGGTGCCGACGTACTGGCCCTGACCTTCGATGCCTTCGAGGATGACGTGCGGGGTCAACTCCTCGAGCGGGTTCGATCGCCGCCACTGCGCGTGGAAGTAGGCGTCGTTCGAGTGGTCGCCGCCGATCTCGTAGGTCACCTGGTAGTAGATGCGCACGTCGACGACCGAGGTGTTCTCGATGGTCAGGCGGGCGCCGTCCTTGAACGGCATCGGCCAGTAGGAGTTGAAGCCGCCGTGCGGGTTCGCGGCGATCGTCTGCGAGTTCACCTGAGCGAACACGCCCCACCCGTTGCAGAAGAAGTCGCCGTACGGCACCTCGACGGCGGGTTCCTCGGCGCCGTCCCAATACGCGCGCAGCAGGAGCGTGCGCCAGTTGTCGGTGTGCGTCGTGATCCAGATGTGCGTGATCTTGCCCGCACCCTCGATCGTCGCGAGGTCGAAGGTCTCGCCGGACTTCACATCGACACTGGGAGAGATCTTCCAGCCGGGGCCGAGGTCACGGGCGCAGGAGGCCCCGGTGCCCTCGGTCGCCCGGCCTCCGCCCCCAGCGGATCCGTCGAAGTTCTCGGGGGAGATGGAGCGGGTCTGCACGGGTCGCAGCGCTGCGAGGCTCGCCAGATCGGAGGGTGCGTAAGTCATGGGCGATAATGTAATCGATTTCAGAACGAAGCGCCAGAGATCGAGGGTGTGCGCGATACTGTTGCTTCAGATCCGGCGCGGCCGGACGAGGCAGTGAGGTTCGAATGGCCACGATCTACGACGTCGCGGAGCTGGCGAAGGTCTCTCCCGCCACCGTGTCGCGCGTCTTCAACGGCACGAGCGTGTCGGAGGACAAGGTCGCCGCCGTGCGCGACGCCGCGGCGAAGCTCAACTTCACCCCGAACCGCACGGCCAGGACCCTGCGACGCCAGAGCTCCGAGGTCATCGCGCTGGTGATCCCCGACATCGAGAACCCGTACTTCACCGAGATGGCGCGAGGCGTCGAGGACGTCGCCTCAGAGGCCGGGTACTCGGTCGTCCTGTGCAACTCCGACGCACAGGTCGAGAAGGAGGCGACGTACCTGCGGATCGCGATCGCCGAGCACATGTCGGGCATCATCATCGCGACGGCGGATGAGAACTCCAACCTCGACAGCATCCTCGCCACCGGGCGTCCCGTCGTGGCCGTCGACCGCAGCACGACCTACGACATCGACGGCGTCGTGATGGCGAACAGGGCGGCTGGCACCTCGGCCGCCAAGGATCTGCTCGACGCGGGGTACCGCCGGATCGCCTACATCGGCGGGCCCGAGCACATCGACACGGCGGCCGAGCGCGCCGCAGGATGGCGCGCGGCGCTGAGCGCCGCCCGCCCCGACCTCGACCTCGACGAGCTCGAGCGCTTCGCGACCTTCCGCGTCGACGGCGGACGTGCGGCGATGGAGGAGCTGCTCGCGCTCCCCGAACCGCCGGATGCCGTGGTGGCCGGCAACAACCTCATCGGCGTCGGGGCGATCCAGGTGCTCACCGAGCGCGGCCTCACGCCCCCGCAGGTGGGCGTCGCGGTGATCGGCTCGCTGCCGTTCACGACGCTGTCGCCCACCGCCGTGACCGTCGTGCGACTGCCGGCGCGACACATGGGCGTGACGGCGGCGCGGATGCTGCTCGACCGCATCGGCGGCGACGCCCAGCCGTCGCGCACCGTCGTGCTGCGCAACGAGATCCAGCCCGCGAGCGCCGTCCGGAGCTGAGCTCCGCGCCGCAGTCGCCCCCGCGTCGGGCGGGCGGGCAGCGCGCCATCGGCATCTGCAGGAAACCTCCGCACAGCTCCTTGCGTCTTGAAATCGATTTCGCGTACAGTTGCGAGAGATTTCAGAATCACGGGCATCGGTTTCAAGGAGGACGCCATGCGCTGCACCCTCGGGGTGGACATCGGCACATCCAGCAGCAAGGGCGTGCTCGTCGACGCGACCGGCGCGATCATCGCCTCGGCGACGAGAGCGCACCGGGTCAGCCGTCCGCGCACGGGCTGGGTGGAGATGGATGCCGACGTCTGGTGGGAGGAGTTCACGCAGCTCTCCCGCGAGCTCCTCGCCGCTGCCCCGGAGGCGCAGGTCGCCGGCGTCGGCGTGAGCGGGATGGGGCCCTGCATCCTGCTCGCGGATGCCGCTGATCGACCCGTCCGCGAAGCGATCCTGTACGGCGTGGACACCCGCGCCGGCGCCCAGATCGAGCGCCTGACCGCCGAGCTCGGCGAGGACGAGATCGTCAGGGTGGGCGGCTCCTCGCTCACCTCTCAGGCGGGCGGACCGAAGATCGTCTGGATCGCCGACGAGGAGCCGACGGCCTGGTCGCGCGCCGAACGGCTGTTCATGCCGGCCTCGTGGCTCGTGCGTCGACTCACGGGCGCGTACGTGCTCGACCACCAGTCCGCGAGCCAGCTCTCACCCCTCTACGATATCGACCGCGAGACCTGGCACGACGAGTGGTGGCAGCGCTACGCGCCGACGATCGCGCAGCCGGAGCTGCGCTGGGCAGGCGACATCGCCGGAGCCGTCACCGCGGAGGCGGCGGCAGCCACCGGCATCCCCGTCGGAACCCCGGTCATCACCGGCACGATCGACGCCTGGGCCGAGGCGGTGAGCGTCGGCGCGCACGGGACCGGTGACCTCATGCTGATGTACGGCACGACGATGTTCCTCGTCGCCACGGGCTCCGAGACGCTGCGCAGCCCCTCGATGTGGACGACGGCCGGCGCCTTCGCCGGCACCCGCAATCTGGCGGGCGGCCTGTCGGCCTCCGGCGCCCTCACGGCGTGGCTCGCCGATCTGACCGGCGCCGACTACCCGCAGCTGCTCGCCGAGGCGGTCGAGTCCGGCGCTGGTGCGCGCGGACTGCTGATGCTGCCGTACTTCGCGGGCGAGCGAACGCCCATCCAGGACCCGGATGCCCGGGGCGTCATCGCCGGGCTCACCCTCGCCCATACCAGGGGCGACCTCTATCGGGCCGCTCTCGAGGCCACGGCACTCGGCGTGCGGCACAACGTCGAGACGATGCGCGCGGCGGGAGCCGACATCCGTCGCATCGTCGCGGTGGGGGGCGGCACCCAGGGCGCGCTCTGGCTGCAGGTGGTCTCGGATGCCACGGGGCTCGCGCAGCAGGTGCCGGAGACGACCATCGGCGCGAGCTACGGCGCGGCGTTCCTCGCCGCCACGGCGACCGCCGAGCACGGCGACGCACCGGCGATCGAGGACTGGAACCCCGTCGCCCGGACGATCACGCCCGACCCCGAGGTGCGCGCCCGCTACGACGCACTGTTCGACCGCTACCTGCGCCTGTACGACGCCACCACGACGGTGTCGCATGAGCTCGCCGCCGACCAGAGAGGAGCTGCCGCATGACGCGTCGCGCCCCCGGCATCCCGCACACCTCGCAGGCCACCGCCTTCCCGCTCGGCGGCATCGGGACCGGGAACGTCTCGATCGGCGCACGGGGGGAGCTGCGCGACTGGGAGCTGGAGAACCTGCCGGACAAGGGCAGGCGGAACCCGCACTCGTTCTTCGCGATCCATGCCGCCCCCGTCGGAGGCCCGCCGGTGACGCGCGTGCTCGAAGCCCGCCTGACCGGGCGTCACGATGCGGATGCGGGGTACGCCTTCGACCAGCTCGCCGGGCTCCCTCGGCTCGCCGGGGCGACTCTGCACGGGGAGTACCCGGTCGTCGACGTCGACTTCGACGACGACCTGCTGCCCGTCGACGTCTCGCTGCACGCGTTCACTCCGCTGGTGCCGCTCGACGCCGACGCATCCGGCATCCCCGCCGCCGTGCTGCGCTACCGCGTCAGCAATCCCGCCGACGTGCCGGTCACGGTCACCGTCGTCGGGAGCGTCTCGCACACGGCCGGACGCGGAACGCCCGGCCCTGACGCGCCGTGGGGGATGCGCGCGACCCAGACAGTGCGCTGGCGCGACGACGGTGACGTGCGCGGACTCGACTTCGGCATCGACCTGCCGGAGGACGACCCCGGCTACGGCACGCTCAGCCTCACCACGACGGATGCCGCGACCACGGTCAAGCCGCAGTGGGTGACCAGCTACTGGCCCGACGGGGCCCGCCTGTTCTGGGACGACCTGACAGCCGACGGCCTGCTGCAGGCGGAGCCGCGACTGACTCTCGAGGACCGCCCGCGCGGGCTGTTCGCCGAACTCGACGCCGACCCGGACGCCGCACCGCTGACCGAGGAGGAGATGCTCGCGAAGCTGCCGCGGCTGCGCACCGGATCACTCGGCCTCGTGCACGAGATCGCCCCCGGCGAGAGCCGGGACTTCGAGTTCGCGCTGTCCTGGAGCTTCCCGAACCGGCGGCGCGGATGGCACGGGCACATCGTGTTCGCCGACCCGCCGGGCGACGAGATCGTCCACAACCACTACGCGACGCTCTGGCCGGATGCCTGGGCCGCCGCGCGGCACCTGCATGCGAACCTCGACGAGCTCGAGCGCTCGACGGACGCGTTCGTGGACGCCCTCTACGGGGGGAGCCTCGACCCGGTGCTCGCGGACGCGATCGGCGCGAACATCGCAGCGGCGCGGTCGACCACCGGGTTCGTCCTCGAATCGCCCACCCCCGAGCTGGGGGAGGGGCCGGTGTTCGCCGCCTGGGAAGGGTCCTTCGACCACGGCGGATCCTGCGAGGGCACCTGCACGCACGTGTGGTCGTACGCACAGACGCTCGCGTGGCTCTTCCCCACGCTCGAGCGCAGCGCGCGACGGGCCGAGTACCTGCTGGAGACGGACGACGACGGCGCGCAGAAGTTCCGCGGCAACCGCATCTTCGGCGGGCCGTCGTGGTTCATGGGCCCCGCCGTCGACGGACAGCTCGGCACCCTGCTGCGACTGCATCGGGAATGGCGGTTCAGCGGCGACGACGCGTTCCTGCGCGAGCTCTGGCCCGCTGCCTCCCGCACGCTCGACTATGCGATCCGCGAGTGGGACCGCGACGGCGACGGGCTGCTCGACGGCGAGATGCACAACACCTACGACATCGAGTTCCACGGCGCGGAGCCCCTCGCGAACGGCGTGTACCTCGCCGCTCTCCGGGCCGGGGCGCGGATGGCGCGCCATCTCGGTGAGACGGAACGCGCGACGGCGTGGGATCGGCGGGCCGACCACGTCGCCGCCGCGATCGACGAGACGCTGTGGAACGGCGAGTACTACCGGCAACTCATCGATGACCCTGATGCGCACCGCTACCAGTACGGCGACGGCGTGCTCTCCGACCAGCTGCTCGGGCAGTTCCACGCGTACCTCAATGGGCTCGGCAGCATCCTTCCCGCCGAGCGCGTCGAGTCCGCCCTGACAGCGATCGTCGCGCACAACTTCCGTTCCGACCTCACCGCCCACGAGAGTACGCAGCGCGTCTACGCGTTGAACGACGAGGCCGGGCTCCTGCTCGCCTCCTGGCCGCACGGCGGGCGTCCGAGCATCCCGTTCGTTTACTCCGACGAGGTGTGGACGGGAGTGGAGCACCAGGTCGCCGCGTCGCTGCTGTTCGCCGGGCGGACGGAGGAGGCGCTGCGCATCGAACGTGCCGTGCGATCGCGGTACGACGGCACCCACCGCAACCCCTGGAACGAGATCGAATGCGGCAATCACTACGCGCGCTCCCTCGCCTCCTGGGCGCTGCTGCTCGGCGCGAGCGGTGCGCAGTGGGATGCACCGACCGGCATCCTCTCCTTCGCCCCGGCATCAGACGGCGCCTTCCGCAGTCTGTTCACCACGGGCACGGGGTGGGGACGCGTCGAGATCGACGGCGACTCCCTGACGCTCCGTCTCGACGGCGGCACGCTCGACGTCGACGACCTCCAGCTGCGCGGCCGGAGCATCGGCCGCGGCATCCGACTCCGAGCGGGCGAGACGCAGCTCTTCCCGCCCGACGCCACCACGACGACCACGACCATCCGACCGACCAGCACCACCCGCACCAGCGAAGAGGCATCATGAGCACCTACACCCTCCCGGCACAGGCATCCCGTCCGGCATCCGCACCCCGGACCGCCTACCTGATCGCATCCGGCGACCTCCGCGAGGCCGCCAACACCGGCGGCTGGCCGGTGCAGGTCGAACTCGAGGCGGGTGTCACCGGTGTCTTCGCCGACCTCGGCTGGACCGTGATCCGAGCCAACGGCGTCGACCCCGAGACCGGGCACGGTTTCATCTCCAGTCAGCGCATGGGCCTCGAGGTCTTCAAGAACATCCCCGCGGATGCCCCGCTGATCGTCGCCGAGGCCGTGTGGCAGTACTCGCACCACGTGCTCGCCGGACTCCGCACGCATGAGGGGCCGATCCTCACGGTGGCGAACTTCGCAGGCGACTGGCCGGGACTCGTCGGGCTCCTCGGGCTCAACGCGGGGCTGACCAAGATGAACAAGCCCTACTCGACGATCTGGTCGGTCGACTTCACGGACGACTGGTTCATGGCCGGCATCAGGGAGTGGACCGAGACCGGCTCGATCACCCATGACGCCTCGCACGTGCGCCCGCTGCCGACGCTGCCGGACAGCCCCGAGAAGGAGCTGGGGGAGGCGCTCGCCGCGGAGCTGCTCGCGGAGAAGGCCATCATCGGCGTGTTCGACGAGGGCTGCATGGGCATGTACAACGCCATCTTCGACGACGAGCTGCTCAACGGCACCGGCATCTACAAGGAGCGGCTGTCGCAGTCGGCTCTCTACGCCGAGATGCTGAATGTGACGGAGGAAGAGGCGGATGCCGCCTACGACTGGCTGATCGAGCGCGGCATGACGTTCCGCTACGGCGAGGACGCCGCGACCGAGCTGACCCGCGAGCAGGTGCAGTGGCAGCTGAAGATGTACATCGCGGCGCTGCGGATCGCCGACGACTTCGGCCTCGACGCCGTCGGCATCCAGTATCAGCAGGGCCTCAAAGACCTGGTGCCGGCATCCGACCTCGCCGAGGGGATCCTGAACTCGACGGAGCGGCCGCCGGTGACCTCGCGCGACGGCTCGCGGGTGCTGCACGAGGGTCGTGCCTTCCCGCACTTCAACGAGGCCGACGAGGGGGTCGCGGTCGACGCCCTGGTGACCGACCGCGTCTGGCGGGCGATGGGACTCGTGCCGGACAACACGCTGCACGACGTGCGCTGGGGCGAGGACTACGACGGGCAGTTCGTCTGGGTCTACGAGATCTCGGGCTCGGTGCCCGCCTCGCATCTCGGCGGATGGCAGAACGCCGAGGGCTGGCGGCAGGGTCATGTCTTCTTCCCGGCGGGCGGCGCCACGATCAACGGCGTCTCGAAGCCGGGTGAGATCGTGCTGTCGCGGGTGTTCATCGCCGACGGCATCCTGCAGGCCGACATCTTCCGCGCGTCGGTGGTCGAGCTGCCTGAGGAGGAGACGCAGCGACGCAAGGACGCCACGAACCCGGAGTGGCCGATCGCCCACGTCGTGCTGCACGGCGTCTCGCGCGACCAGTTCATGGCCAGGCACAAGGCGAACCACGCCCAGCTGGTTTACGCGCCCGACGCCGAGACCGCCGACAAGGCGCTGATCGCGAAGGCCGCGATGTTCGCCGGCATGGGGATCCGGGTCAACCTCGTCGGAGACGTGAGCGTCTGAGCGGAGGGATCCAAGCGGTCGGGAAGGGGCGGATGCTGCGGCATCCGTCCCTTCTTCTCTGCCTTCCGGTGGAATCACTTAAGCGCTATAGTCGGCGACAGGTCGCGACGGCGCGACCGGATTCGACAACGACGCCGAAGGAGACGATCAGTCATGAACCAGAACGTCAGGAATCACCGGTTCCGAAAGGGCATCGCCGGTCTCGGAGTGCTCGCCACCGCTGCTGCCGGCATATTCGTCGGAACCGCGGGTGCTACCGCCGACGCGACCGAGCCGATCGATCCGCAGCTCGCTGTCTACGTGGAGGTGAACTCGAACGATTTAGCGAACGTCGCCGACTACACGCTCGCCGAGTCGGGCGACGCCGCCATCGACATGGCGATGATCTTCGCCGCCAACATCAACTACGACGGCGAGAAGGCGTACCTGCACTTCAACGAGCGAGTCACCGAGACGCTCGAGAACGCCCAGACGCAGATCCGTCCGGTGCAGGCGAAGGGCACCAAGGTGCTGCTCTCGGTGCTCGGCAACCATCAGGGTGCCGGGTTCGCGAACTTCTCCTCCTTCGAGGAGGCGGACGCCTTCGCCGCCCAGCTCGAGGATGCCGTGGACACCTACGGTCTGGACGGCATCGACTTCGACGACGAGTGGACGGAGTACGGGGCGAACGGCACGCCGCAGCCCAACGCGCAGTCGTTCGGTTGGCTCGCGACGGCACTGCGCGACCGGCTCGGACCCGACAAGATCATCAGCCTGTATGCGATCGGGCCGACGTACACGACGACCGACTTCTCGCTGTTCGACGCGGCCGGCGTGCTCGACTACGCGTGGAACCCGTACTACCCGACCTACGACGCCCCGACGGTGCCGGGACTCGACGACAGGGGGCGGCTCGGCGCGGCCGCCATCGACCTCTCGAACACGAGTGCGGCGACGGCGGCGGACTTCGCCGAGCGCACCGTGGCCGACGGCTACGGGGTGTACGTGGCCTACAACCTGACGGCGACCGATCAGTCGGCGTACCTCTCGGGCATCACCGAGGCGCTGAAGGGCGAGTCGACCGTGTACCGGGCGGCGCCCGGCGACACGACGCCCCCGACGGTCACGATCAAGTCCGGCGCGAAGTACACGAAGGGCGACGCGGAGGACGGGTACAAGCGCATCAGCTTCGCGCTGCACGACGAGGGGCAGATCGATCGGCTCTACGTCAACGGCGTCCTCAAGGACCTCACCGACGATCGGTGGAGCGACCTGAACTTCGTGAAGTCGGGCGCGTTCGGTGCCGTGAAGGGCGAGAACACGCTGCAGGTGCTCGACGTCGCCGGCAACACCACGGAGGTGTCGTTCGTCCTGACGAAGTGATCAGCCGAGGTCGAAGACCTCGAGCTGACGGATCGTGACCTCGGCCTCCGCCCGCACGCGGATGGCCGAGGTCACGACTCGTGCGGCCAGAGTGAACGGCGTCGTGCGGTCGCGGGCCAGATCGCTCTCGTGCGTCACCGAGGCGAGGACCCAGCCGCCGCCCCGACCCTCGACCTCCCAGCGCAGGTGGGAGGACGGTGCCGCGGCGACCATCGTCACGGTCAGGTCGCTCACCGCGCGGGGCTCGGCGAATCGCCATCCGATCCATCCCCCCGCCGAGAGTGCCACTCCCTTGCTGCCGGCCGGATCGCCGTCGTCGAAGGCGCGATCCGCGTGCGCGACCGCAGCGGATGCGATCGGGCCGCCCCCGCTCGCGGTCAGATCGGGTCGCCAGAGGATGACCCCCGAGCGCTCCGTGCCGCCCGACTCGAGCGCGGTCGCCGGATCGGTGCCGAACACGAGTTCGAGCTCGGCATTCTCCGTCCCGACGAGGAGGGCGTCGACGGGCAGGTCCGCCGAGGTCAGCGCGACACCGTTCAGCGACGCGGCCTGCAGGACGGATGCGTCCGGGCCGCCGCGTCCGACGCGTCGCGAGCGGATGCGGAGGGAGCGGCCGTCGCCTCGCTGCACGCGGATGTCGTCGAAGAGGGGCGAGCCGATGCGCAGCATTCCTGAGGCGAGCTCGAGCGGGTAGAGGCCGAGGGCCGCCCACAGCCACCAGGCGCTCATCTCGCCGTTGTCCTCGTCGCCGGGGAAGCCCTGGCCGATATGGGCGCCGGCGAACAGGCGGCCGGCGAGGTCGTGCACGATCTCGCCGGTGCGCCACGGCCGGTCCGTGAACGCGTACATGAACGGGATGTGGTGCGCCGGCTGGTTCGAGATGGCGCACATGCCCGAGCGCAGCGCCCGCGCCTCGCGCTGCTCGTGGATGACGGTGCCGTAGGCGCCGCCGAACCGTTCGTCGGCGGTCTCGGGCTCCGCGAACAGAGCGTCGAGATGACGACCGAGACCCTCAGGGCCGCCGTGCAGCTCGGCAAGACCCGCGCCGTCGTGCACGATGCCCACGGACATGCCCCAGGCGTTGGTCTCGACGTTGTCACCGCCCCAGACCCTCGGATCGAAGTCCGCGGCGAACGCGCCGGCCGAGTCCCTCCCTCGGAAGAAGCCCGTCTCGGCGTCGAACAGCGTGCGATACGACAGCGCGCGGTTGGCGAAGTATCGTGCGAAGGAGCGGTAGCGCGCGGCATCCGACTCCGACTCCGCGTCCTGGGCGAGCTGCGCGGCGAATCGGCCGAGAGCGGCATCGCTCACGGCGTTCTCGATGCTCCAGCTCATCCCCTCGGGAACCTCCGACGGGATGTAGCCCGTGAAACGACCCCCGGCGATGCCTTTGCGACCGCGCAGGGCATCCGGCCCCGGTTCGCAGGCGTTGCGCCATCCGCTCTCGAAGGCGGCGGTGCGGTCGAAGCGCACCCCCCAGCGGGCGGCGTCGGCGAAGATCTGGTCACTGGAGGTGCCCACCATGCTGTCGACGTAGCCCGGGGCGCTCCATCGCGCCATCCAGCCGCCTCGGCGGTACTGCGCGAGCTGGCCGTTCAGCAGCCGGCCGGTCAGAGCGGGATCGAGCAGAGCGAGCGCCGGCCATTCCGTGCGGTAGGTGTCCCAGTAGCCGTTGTTGACGACGAGCTCTCCGTCGACCACCGGTGCGCTCGTCGTCTCTGCGCCGAACGGTCGGCGAGCGGCGTATACGTCGGCGAAGCGCGGACGCGGGTGCGCCGCGGTGCCCGTGTCCTCCGCGGCGGTGTTCGGATACAGATGCATCCGATGGAGGGCGGCGGCGATCCTGGCGCGGTGCTCCTCGTCGGCAAGCCTGCGGAACGGCGCCTCCGACAGGGGGAGCGGCGGGATGCTCACGCGCGACAGCACCCGGTCCCATGCCGCCGCGGCTCGGGAGCGGAGGTCGTCGTATGTCACGTGCTCCGGCGCTTCGAGCTCGAGGCTGCGCCTGGCCTGCTCCACAGAGAGGAAGGACACCGCGACCCGCACCTCGAGGGAACCGCGTCCGCCCACGTACCCGGCGACGCGGCTGCGCCCGTCGTCGTCGAGCATCCCGTGTGTGCCGCACGCATCCGTCGCGTCCGCATCTGCATCACTGCGAGGCCGGAGCACGACACCCGCGAAGTAGCCGCGGGGCGCATTGCCCCAGTCCTCGGTGCCCTCCGGCAGCCACCCCTCGAAGCGATCGGGAGAGGTCCATCGCAGCAGCCCCTCGTCGGTGGGCTGATCGATCACGAAGCCGACGGTCGCCTCGGGGTCGGTCGCGGTCGCGCGGAACGCCGCCGTATGCGAGGTCGCCGTCATCGAGGCCGACAGTCCGCCGGTCAGCTCGACCGCGTACTCGTGCGGCCTGGCGCGCTCGGACCCGGGGGCTATCCAGCGCCGTCGTGTCGAGCGCTCCGACGCCGGCCGCCCCGCGAAGGGCATCAGCTGCAGCACCGAGCGGTCGCCGATCCAGGGGCTCGGCTGGTGCGAGAACTGCAGCGCCTCGAGCCGTCTGCCCTCGGGGTCGTCGTGGATGCTCGGGCGATACGGCCAGCGCGTGTCCGAGGCGTCGGTGGCCGGGGTGACGAAGGCGAACCCGTGCGGCACCGCGACCGCGGGGATCGTGTTCCCCCGGGAGAACCTCGGCCCGGAGTGCGTGCCGCGGCGGGTGTCGACGCGGTCGACCGGCCGAAGCTCGCCCGACGCCGCCTGCTCTTCGAGAGTGCACTGCACGAAGCCGGTGACCACGGAGGGGAGGCTCGGATGCGCGGCCAGCGCGTCCGTGCCGAGGACGATCTCGACCGTGGCCGTGCCGCCCTGCAGCGGCTCGAGTGCGACGGTGTCGGCGTTCCACTGCTCGGGCATGCTCCAGCGGGCGGCGAACTGCGCATCCGCAGCGAGGGCGACGTCGTAGCGATCGCGGACGCCCGCGATGTCGCTCAGCCTCGTCCCCTCTCCGCCTCGCACATCGACCGTCCGCACATCGACAGTCACGGCGAGCGCCGCGTGCGGAGCGAGGGTCGCTGCCGCGCCGTCGGCGTAGAACGCCCAGTGCAGCACCGTTCCGGGCGTGATGTCGACGTCGGTCAGCCCCGGCACCTCGACCCGCTGCTCGCCGGCTGTGGGGTCGAAGGAGAACGCGAAGACCGGGCCGGCGAGCACGCCCGCACGGGGCCGGGACGAGGGAGGATCCGCCGGACCCTCCGCCGGCGTGAGATGCGCGGTGCTCACCCCTTGATCGCGCCTTCCTGCACGCCCTTGAAGAAGAAGCGCTGGGTGAAGGAGAACATGATGACGATCGGCACGAGCGCGATCATTGTCCCGGCGGCGATCAGGCGCGGGTCGACCGAGAAGCTGCTGTTGAGGTACGCCATGCCGACGGTCAGCGTGTACTTCGCGGGATCCGAGAGCACGATCAGCGGCCAGAGGTAGTCGTCCCACGCTCCGATGAAGGCGAAGATCGCGACGACGGAGACCATGCCGCGGATGTTCGGCCACACGATGTGCCTGATCCGCTGCCAGGTCGTCGCGCCGTCGACCGTCGCCGCATCCAGGACGTCCTTCGGGATCATCCGGCACGCGGTGGCGACGAGCAGCACGTTCATCGCGCTGATGGCGCCGGGCAGAAACACGCCCCACAGGGTGTCGGCGAGGCCGAGCGCGCGGATGGTGAGGAAGTTGCTCGTCACCGTGACCTCGCCGGGGAACAGCAGGGTCGAGAGCAGGATGGCCATCACGATCCACTTGCCGCGGAACCGCATGCATCCGAGGGCGTAGCCGGCGAACGTGGCGAGCACCACGTTGCTGATCACGGTGCCCACCGAGACGAGCAGCGAATGCCACGCGTAGAGGTAGACCGGGACGATCTCGGCGACCGTGGCGTAGTTCTGCAGCGTCGGCTCGCGGGGGATCAGGTTCGGCGGGAAGGAGTAGATGTTCTCCTGCGGGCCCTTGAACGACGTCGACAGCTGCCACAGGAAGGGGCCGATGACGAGCACGAGCACGAGCAGCAGCAGCGCGTACCGGCCGATCAGTCCGCCGAGGGTCGGCTTGCTGAAATCGCCGGAGCCACGTCGGCGGAAGATGGGTTCGCGCGTGGTCGCAGCCGGCTGATCGCCGGGGCGACGGTCGTCGTCGATGAGGGGCGGAGTGAGGGTGCTCATGCGGAGACCTTCGCCTTCTTCTCGCGATTCATGAAGGCGATCGCGGCCAGCGGGATGAGGGTGAGCAGGAACAGGGCGACGCTGATCGCCGAGGCGTAGCCGATGTTGCCGTTGAGTCCTGAGCCGACCTGACGGATCAGCATGACCAGCGACATGTCGTATCCACCGGGACCGCCCGTGCTCTTGGAGAGGACGTCGAGCTCGGCGAACACCCTCATGGCCGACACCGCGATGAGCACCGCGATCAGCAGCATCGCGCCTCGCACCGAGGGGATCGTCACCGAGAGGAAGCGACGGAAGGATCCAGCGCCGTCGAGCATCGCGGCCTCGTGCAGCTCCTTGCCGACGTTCCCGAGGGCGGCGAGGTACACGACCATGTAGTAGCCGAGGCCCTTCCAGACCGTGAGCAGGATCGCGCAGCCGAGCAGCAGCCAGCGGTCGACGAGGAACGCCATGGGCTTGTCGACGAGTCCGAGGAACTCGAGCGTCTGGTTGATGATGCCCCGGCTGTCGAACAGCCACGTCCAGATGAGGGCGACCACGACGACAGAGGCGATGACCGGGAAGTAGAAGGTGGTGCGGAAGAACGCGATGCCGGGGAGCTTCTTCTGCACGAGCAGGGCGAGCAGCAGCGGGAGGATCGTGAGCAGCGGGACGCAGACCACCACGTAGATGATGCACGTGGTCAGCGCGTTCCAGAACATCTCGTCCCCGAACATCCGCTCGTAGTTCGCTCCGCCCACGAACTCGGGGGTCCGCAGGGGGCGCGCGTCGGTGAAGCTCAGGAACACGGTGTTGAGGAACGGCCAGAGCGCGAACACCAGCACCCAGATGACGGCGGGGCCGAGGAGGAGCCACGGGGTGAACCACCGGTGCGATCTCATGGTGGTCCTCCTGGTCCGGGTGCTGGTGTGCGCGCTCATGGCTTACTGGTCCACGCGGTTCGCGTTGGCGTACTCGACGATCTTGTCGAGCTGCTCCTTGGCGTCGGCCTCGCCGTTGACGGCCAGCGCGATCTGCTGGGTCATGTACGTCGCCATGTCGGAGGTCCACTGGAACGGGATGGCCTTGGCATCCTCCATCGCGGTGAACACCGTGTCGATCGCGGCGAGCTGCTTCTCGTCGGTGATCGAGGACGAGATGTTCTCGACGACCGCATCCCCACCGCTCGAGGTACCGGGTGCCGTGCCGACGGCGAGCGACGAGAACGCCACCTGGTTCTCCTCGTTCGTCGCGAACTCGGCGAAGGCGAGGGCGGCTTCCTTGTTGTCGGAGTCGGCCGAGACGTTGAGTCCCTGCACGTAGAGCGGCGGGATGCCGAGCCGCTGCGTGGCGACGGTGTTCTCCAGCAGCGCGGGCGCGTCCTTGGCGAGGTCCGTCGTGAAGCCGGTGCCGCCGGTCGTGAACGCGACCTTCTCCTGGATGTAGGCCTCGGCGTTCCCGCCGTAGTCGCCGGTCAGCGCCTCGGCCGGCATCGCGCCCGCGGCGTAGGCATCCGCGTACTTCTCGATGATCGCCGCCGCCTCATCCGTGTTGAAGTCGAACTCGCCCTTGTCGTTGATGACCTCCATGCCTGCGGAGGTGAAGGTGTCGAGGGCCGGGATCGACGAGAGCAGCTGCACCTTGCCGCCGGACTCGGTCGCGACGTCCTCGGCGAGGTCGAGCAGCTCGTCGACCGTGGTCGGGAGGTTGTCCTCCGTGACGCCGTAGGGCGCGAGCTGGGCGAGGTTCCACCACGACGCATCGCTGGAGAGGTACCAGGGCAGACCGTAGGTGCCCTCGACCTCGGGGTACTGGCTGTACGCGTCCCACGCCCCGGCGTTGTACTCCGACTTCAGGTCGGGGTCGGCCTTCTCGAGGTCGAGGAGCTTGCCGGCGGCCACCAGCGGGTACGCGATGTCCGGCGGCAGGTTCAGCACGTCGGGCAGGGTGTCGGCGTTGGCCTGGCTGAGGATCTTCTCCTGATAGCCGTCGCCCGGCTGGTCCAGCCACTCGACCGTGACGTCGGGGTGCTCCTTCTCGAAGGCGTCGATCAGCTCTTCGAAGTACGGGGTGAACTTCTCGTTCTTCAGCGACCAGGTCTGGAACTGGATCGTTCCGCTCAGTTCGCCGGAGGTGTCGATGGGGCCGTCGGAGCCTGCGGGGGCGCCGCCCCCGGTGCAGCCGGCGAGCGCCATGGCGCCGATCGTGAATGTTGCCAGAGCGACAATGCGTGCGGGAACTTTCATCGTGCTTCTTCCTCGAGGCGGGCGATTGGCGGTGTCCACTCCCGTGGACTACAACGCTTTAGCAGATGAAACCATCGGAAGCCGCCTCTGTCAAGGCTAGCCACCGTGTCGTCAATCGAGACAGAGAACACGCGGTAGGGCGTCCGGTGCTCAAGCGTTATAGTGGTGCGACCTGTCCTCGTCGGAGGGCTCTGTCGGAAAGGTCCGGACACATGACGCAGCGCCGCGCTCTCGATGCTCCACTGAGATTCGGGGCGAACTACACGCCGTCGAAGGAGTGGATGCACTCCTGGCTCGACTTCACCCCCGACGACGTGCGGCGCGACTTCGCCGCGCTCGCGGAGCTGGGCCTCGACCACGTCAGGGTCTTCCCGCTGTGGAACGTGCTGCAGCCCAACCGCACCCTGATCCGCGCGAAGGCCGTCGACGACGTGCGCGCCATGGTCGACATCGGCGCCGAGTTCGGTCTGGACGTCAGCGTCGACGTCATCCAGGGCCACCTGTCGAGCTTCGACTTCGTGCCCTCGTGGCTCTACACCTGGCACGACCGCAACATGTTCACCGACCCCGCGGCGCTCGAGGGGCAGGCGGCCCTCGTGCGCGCGCTCGCCGGATCGCTGCGCGATGCGCCGAACTTCCTCGGGCTGACCCTCGGCAACGAGGTCAACCAGTTCTCCGCCCACACGCACCCCTCGCCCTGGCCGGTGACGACGGATGAGGCCGGGCGATGGATCGAGACGCTGCTGGCCGCTGCCGAAGAGGCGGCACCGGGGCTCCCTCATGTGCACAGCGAGTACGACGCGGTCTGGTACATGGACGGGCACGGCTTCACCCCGGCCCACGCGTCGCGTCTCGGGGCGATGACCACCATCCACTCCTGGATCTTCAACGGCACCGCCCAGCGCTACGGCGGAAGGTCGGTCGCGGCCGACCGTCATGCGGAGTACCTCATCGAGCTCTCCCGCGCGTTCGCGACCGAGCAGGATCGGCCGGTGTGGCTGCAGGAGGTCGGCGCCCCCTCGAACTGCCTGGAGGAGGGCGAGATGCCCGACTTCCTCGAGGCGACGCTGCGGTCGGCCGTGCGCACCGACGATCTCTGGGGGGTGACGTGGTGGTGCTCGCACGACGTCAGCCGCGACCTCGGCGACTTCCCCGAGCTGGAGTACTCGCTCGGGCTCATCGACCAGAGCGGAGCGGCGAAGCCCATCGGCCGCCGCTTCGCGGAGCTCATCCCGGAGCTGCGGGCGCGGACGGCTGCCCCCGCCCGCGACACGGCCATCGTGGTCGAGGTCGACGAGCACGAAGTGCCCGTGAGTCGGGCGGCGCTGAGCCCGGGCGGCGCGGTGTTCCAGGCCTGGGTGGATGCCTGTTCCGCCGGCGTGGATCCCGCGTTCGTCACCTCACGCGAGGCGCTGAATCCTGCGGCGCTGGATGCGCGCGGCATCCGCTCGCTGATCCGTCCCGACCTGTCGGTCGGCGAGGTCGACCGCTACGGCTCGGTCAACACGGTTCTGAACGGCTGAGGCGGGCACGCCCGGCTGATGCCGGCCTGGACGGCTGACGCGGGCGCGGCTGGAATCCCGAGCGCGTCAGGATGCCGCGGTCGGTGGCGCGGTGCTCTCGCGTGCGGTGAGGGTCGGAGTGGGCCCCTGGATGCTGGGCAGGGTGGTCCCTGCGACGATCTGCTCCAGGAGCAGCGTGGCCGCGCGCTCGCCGAGCTCGAACGTGTCGCGGGTCATGGCTGTGATCGACGGGTTGATGAGACCCGCGATCACGGAGTCGTCGAACGACGCGATCGAGACGTCCCGAGGCACGGAGCGCCCCATCTCCTGCGCGACCCGGAGGCCGGCGACCGCCATCACGTCGTTGTCGTAGACGATCGCCGTGGGGCGCACCCTCCCCGAGAGCTGTGCCCTGGTCACGGCCGACGCGCGGGCGGGGGAGAAGTCCGTGGTGATGACGTCGCCCGAGACGCCGTCGGACGCCATGCGCGCGAGCACCTGCGCCCGCAGATGCGTGTGTTCGAGGTCGTCGGGGCCCGCCACGTAGGTGATGCGCGTGTGGCCGAGGGCGGCGAGGTAGGAGAACAGCGTCTCGGCGACCTCGTCGTCGGCGATCCAGACACTGGGCACGGCGCCGACGGGGGAGGGGTTCGAGCCGATCAGCACCGCGCGGGCATCGAGGGCCGTGATGCGGTCGCTGCGGGGGTCGTCGTCGCGCGGATCGATCATGATGATGCCGTCGACCTGGTTCGACGAACGCCATTGCCGGTGCACCTCCATCTCCTCGGCGATGTCCGAGACGAGCCGCAGCTGCAGGCTGACCTTGCTCTCCGAGAGTCGCGACTCGATGCCGGCGATGAGGTCGGTGAAGAAGGCCTCGGATCCGAGTGAGCGGGCAGGGCGCGCGAGCGCGAATCCGACCGTGTTGGCGCGTGCGCCGACGAGCGCTCTGGCGGCGGAGCTCGGCTGCCAGTGGTTCTCCTCGACGATCGAGAGGATCCGCTGCCGGGTCTCGTCGCTCACGCCGGGACGGCCGTTGAGGGCGAACGACACGGCACCGGGGGAGACTCCGGCCATGCGCGCGATGTCCGCGATCGTGACGCGTTTGCCGGAAGCCATGGGCATCACCCTACTTGATCGGTTTAGAGGCCAGGAAGTGCGACTCGGAGCACGGATCCGACAGCGTGCTAGATCGCTTTAGTAAATCCGATAGCATTGTCGGCACCCCGTCCGCGCAGCGGACGTCCGTCGAGCCCCCTCTCACCGTCGAGCCCGGAGAACAGACCATGCATGACGACACCTCCCTCACCGTCGGCCGCGTCACGCGCGTGCTCGACGAGCGCATCCGCCCGGCCGTCCATTCGGCCTCCGTCCCGCTGACGATAGAGGTCAACGAGCTGCCGGGGGAGCCCATCAGCCCCGCCGAGGGACTCGCGCTGGACTTCGCACCGGCATCCGTCCCCGCCCTGTGGGGACCCGCCTGGTCGACGACCTGGTTCAAGATCACCGGACGGGTTCCCGCCGAGTGGTCGGGGCGCCGCGTCGAGGCTGTCATCGACCTCGGATTCGACATCAACATGCCCGGCTTCCAGTGCGAGGCGCTGGTCTATCGCCCGGACGGCACGCCGGTCAAGAGCATCAACCCGCGCAATCAGTGGCTGTCGATCACCGAGACGGCGCACGGCGACGAGCCGGTGGAGCTGTACCTGGAAGCTGCGGCCAACCCTGTGCTGCTCGATTACCACCCCTTCCTCCCGACGCAGGAGGGCGACATCCAGACGTCCTCGCGCGAGCCGCTGTACCGCACACGCCGCATCGACCTCGCCGTGTTCGAGCAGGAGGTGTTCGAGCTCTCCCTCGACCTCGAGGTGCTGTTCGAGCTGCAGGCCGAGCTGCCGGCGACCTCGCCGCGGCGCATGCGGATCCTGCAGGCGATGGACGACGCGCTCGACGTGCTCGACCTGCAGCGCATCGTCGAGACAGCGCCCGATGCCCGCGCCAGACTCGCCCCCGCGCTCGCGGCTCCGGCCGAGGCCAGCGCCCACCGCATCTCGGCCGTCGGCCACGCGCACATCGACTCCGCCTGGCTGTGGCCGGTGCGCGAGACCATCCGCAAGGTCGCCCGCACCACCTCGTCGATGACCACGCTGATCGAGGAGCAGCCCGACTTCCTCTACGGCATGTCCAGCGCCCAGCAGTACGCCTGGATCAAGGAGCACAGGCCCGAGGTCTACGCCAGGGTCAAGGCAGCCGTCGCCCAGGGGCGCTTCCTGCCGCTCGGCGGCATGTGGGTCGAATCCGACACCGTGATGCCGTCCGGCGAGTCGCTCGTGCGGCAGTTCTCGTACGGTCAGCGGTTCTTCGAGCGAGAGTTCGGCATCCGCTCGAAGGGCGTCTGGCTCCCCGACAGCTTCGGCTACTCGCCGGCGCTTCCCCAGCTCATGCGGCGCGCGGGCTTCGAGTGGTTCTTCACGCAGAAGATCTCCTGGAACCAGCAGAACGTGTTCCCCCATCACACCTTCCTCTGGGAGGGCATCGACGGTTCGCAGGTGTTCACGCACTTCCCGTCGATGGACACGTACAACTCGCAGCTCAGCGGCATGGAGGTCGCGAAGGCGTCTCGACAGTTCAAGGAGAGTCGGGTCACGTCGCGCTCGATCGCGCCCGTGGGCTGGGGCGACGGCGGCGGCGGGACGACCCGCGAGATGACCGGCAAGGCGAAGCGTCTCGAGAACCTCGAAGGCAGCGCCCAGGTCGTGTGGGAGCACCCGGACGACTTCTTCGACGCCGCCAGGGCCGAGCTCCCGAACCCGGCGGTCTGGGTCGGCGAGCTGTACCTCGAGCTCCACCGCGGAACCCTCACCAGTCAGCACGCCACGAAGGCGCTGCACCGCTGGGCAGAGCACGCGCTGGTCGAGGCGGAGCTGTGGGCGGCGACGGATGCCGTGCGCACCGGCGCCGCGTACCCGCAGGCCGAGTTCGATCGACTCTGGGAGACCGTGCTGCTGCACGAGTTCCACGACATCCTCCCCGGCACGTCGATCGCCTGGGTGCATCGGGAGGCCGTCGAGGTCCTCTCGAACGTCCTGTCGGATGCCCGCGACCTCGCGGATGCCGCCCGCCGCTCGCTCGCGGGCGAGGGCGACCGCGCCCTGCGGTTCGTGCCGACCTCCGTCGGAGCTTCCGTCGGTGGCAGCCGTGCGCTGGGTGCCTCCTTCGCCGATGCCGAGAGCGCAACCGAAGCGGCATCCGTCCTGCTCTCCGGCGAGGACGGCGGATGGCGTCTCGAGAACGAGCTGGTGTCGGTGCTGATCTCCGCCGAGGGACTCATCGTCTCCGCCGTCGACAAGGCGACGGGGCGCGAGGCGGTCGCCGAAGGGCGCGCCGCGAACCTGTTCCAGCTGCACCAGGACTTCCCCAACATGTGGGATGCGTGGGACATCGACAAGTACTACCGCAACAGCGTCGACGACCTGACCGGCGCCGCCTCGATCACCGCATCCGTCGTCGACGGCGTCGCGAGCGTCGTGGTGACGAGGTCGTTCTCGGAGTCGACGATCGAGCAGACGATCACCCTCGCGCCGGGCGAGCGCACCGTGCTGCTGCGCAACGACATCGACTGGCATGAGACGGAGAAGCTGCTCAAGCTCGCCTTCCCGCTCGACATCCAGGCCACGCACACCGAGGCGGAGACGCAGTTCGGGTACCAGTCGCGCGTCACGCACACGAACACCAGCTGGGAGGCGGCGAAGTTCGAGACCTCGATGCACCGGTTCGTGCTGGTGCGCGAGCAGGACTTCGGCGTCGCCCTCGTGAACGACTCGATCTACGGCTACGACACGTCGCGCGAGGTGTCGGACGACGCGGTGTCGACGACGGTGCGGCTCTCGCTGCTCCGCGCGCCGCGGTTCCCCGACCCGGACACCGACCACGGACACCACGAGATCACGATCGGCTTCGTGATCGGGGCGGATGCCGCGGTCGCGACGACCGAGGGCATCCGGCTCAACACCATGCCCTCGCTGGTGCGCGGCGCCCGCGAGGTCGCCCCGCTCGTCTCGGTGCAGGGCGAGGGGATCGTCGTCTCGGGCGTGAAGCTCGCGGATGACGGGTCCGGTGACGTGATCGTGCGCCTGTACGAGGCGCTCGGACGCCGTGCCGTCGGCGCGCTCATGGCGGACTTCGATCATCGGGAGATCCGCGAGGTCTCCCTCATCGAGGACGAGATCGCCGACCCCCGCACGGGCGGCGAGCTGCGGCTGCGGCCGTTCGAGGTGCAGACCCTGCGCATCGCGCGCTGAGTCCGGGCGGCGGAAGCCGTGCCAGCGCCTTCTCGGGGCGAGGTCGCCATTGTGGCGGGCCTCTCCCGGGAGGACGATAGGCGGATGGCGACCATCGACGACGTCCGTGAGATCGCTCTCACGCTCCCCGGTGTGACGGAGCGGATCGGCGGTCATACGGGTGAGCCCTCCTGGAGGTTGCCGAGCGGGCAGATCGCCTGGATCCGCGGACCCAGCAAGGTGGATCTGCGCCAACTCGCCGACCTCGGCATGGAATGGCCGGACGGACCCGTGCTCGGCGTTCGAGTCGGAAGCCTGGAGGAGAAGGCCGCACTGCTCGCCGCGGAACCGGACGGACTGTTCTCCATCCCGCACTTCGACGGCTACCCGGGGCTGCTCGTGCAGCTGGATGCCGTCGAACGGGATCGGCTGGCCGAGATCCTCGCGGACGCCTGGCTCGTGAGGGCGCCCGTGCTCGTGGCGAAGAAGTGGCTCGCGGAGCGCGGACTCGACTGACGGCGGGACGGCGGCCTGGTGAGGTCAGTCGGGCAGCCGGGCAGTCTGGTGAGGTCAGTCGGGCAGGAGGAAGGGGCGTGCCGCCGCCAGGAAGGCGCGTGGATCGTCGGCCCAGAGCCGGACTCGATCGACCACGTGGATCCCGCCCTTCGGCGCGACTCCCGGCAGGCGGATCTCGACGGGGCGCTCGAGCTCGATCTCGATGTTGGTCTCGTCCTGCATCCGCTCCGCATACTCCGAGCCGGTGACGCGGCGCTGCTTCGGCTCGTCGACGCGTCGGTCGATCGCGACGGAGGCGACGTCGCTCCAGGCGAGGGGGACGTCGAGCTCCAGTCCGCTGCGCACGCGGATGCCGTCGGGGCCGACGGTGTGCGGCCGCATCAGCATGGCGCACAGCAGTCCGAGCATCCAGGTGACGCCCCAGATCCCGAGGATCAGGAGCGGAATGCGGACGGCCGGCCACGGGTGCACGATCAGGTCGATGATCGGGATCTCCACGGCGGACAGTCCGATGAAGATGAACAGCACCGTCAGCACGGGGCGGTGGTAGCCGATGCCCGTCGCGCCCTTCGCCACGGCGGGGCGGCGTGCGATCGCGCGGCCGATGCTGGAGTACACGCGCAGCTCGGCGATCCACGCCCTGTGCAGGAAGTTGAGCGCGCGGGCGAGGGGCGTCGGGCCGGCTGACGGGGTGGGTGTCGTGGCGTGCAGTTGCTCGGTCATGGCGTCGCGGTGGTGTCGGGGGTGGTCGGTGTCGGTGTCGGTGCTGGTGCTGGTGTCGGTGTCGGTGTCGGTGCTGTGTCGTTCGTGGCGGCGTGGACGAGCCGCTCCAGGTGTGTCGCCACCGCGGTCAGGCCCCTCTCGAGAGCGGGCCGGTCCTCCGGAGCGACCGCCTCGAGAAGGGACGCATTGAGTTCGGCGTGCTCCTCCTGCATCCGAGCCATGGTCGCCTTCGCATCGTCGGTCAGCTCGACCAGGACGGCCCGTCGGTCGGTGGGGTGCGGAGTGCGGCGGACGTGTCCGGAGCGCTCGAGGGCATCGACGAGTCCGGTGATGTTGCGCGGGGTCACCTCGCACAGCGTCGCAAGGGTCTGCTGGGTGGAGGGGCCGGAATGCTGCAGGACCCAGAGCAGATGCACCCTCGTCGGCGTCAGGTCGGTGCCCGCGAAGGCTCGCGCCATGTCCCTCTGGAACAGGTCGCCGATCTGCAGGAGTCGGTCGACGAAGAGGATGTCCATAGTCGTGATGCTACTACATTGTTACCTTCATTCACTAGTTTGGGGATCGGGGAACGTGCGGGGTCGATTTCGCACCGGGAAACGGTGTCGGGGTCGATTTCGCACCGGGAGACGGTGGCGGGGTCGATTTCGCACCGGGAATGGGCTCCAGCGATGCCATTCTGACCCCGCACTGAGACGGGCGGTGGATATCGTCGTCAGTCCACGGTTTTCAGAGCCCCCTTCCTTCCCTGCGCTCACGCGCCCCACCTCGTGCCCGTGCGCTGGCGTCCATCTCCTCTGATCCCTTCTCGTCGCTGCGCCTCGGTTGTTCACTCGGTTGTGGCTGGTCGGGTTCGGTCTCTTCGGACCCTCTCGCCTTCCCCTGCGCAGGCTCGTTCGCGTGCTATGCCGGGAGATTGGAATACGGGGTCTGATCTGGGGTTCTGGGGGTGGTTTCGGGGGATGAATGTCGGTGGGGTGGGGTTGACTGGCGGGTATGAACAGCACCGTGCAGCGTTTGGATCAGGTCATCAGCGACCTGTCCGGGGTGTTGTGTGATGACGTGTTGGCGGGGTTGTCGGACGCGGAGCGGGTCGAGGTGTTGCAGCGGGCGGGGGCGGCGTTCCGGCGGGCGGAAGCGGTGGTGGTGGAGACGCTTGCGACGGCGGATGCGGTGGGGTTCCCGCATGCGGTGGGGTGTCGGAACACGACCGAGTTGTTGCAGCGGACGGTGCGTGTCGAGGTGCGTTCGGCGACACGGGTGGGGACGACGGTGACGCGGGTGCGGCGGGAGTCGAGCCTGGTGTCGGGGGAGCGGCTGCCGGCTCGGTGGCCACATATGCGGGAGGCCCTGTTGGATGGGGTGGTGGGGGTGGCGGGGTTTCTGGCGGCGACGGGTCCGATCGAGAAGGTCTGGGACCGGTTGAGCACCGACCAGCGTCTCGCTGCGGATCTCGCTTTGGCCGGTGCTGCCCGCGGGCATGGTCTCGCCCCGGTCGATGACCCCGATGGTGGCGACCCCGACGCGGACGGCTCGGGTGATGACGATGACACTGCCGACGTCCCTGATGCGGATGCGGATGGCGATGCAGACGATGGTCCTGCTCCGACGACGGATGATCTGTCGAGTCTGGCGGAGGGTCTCGCGTCGATCTTCGATCCGGATGGGGAAGAACCCAAGGATGAGGATGCGCGGCGTCGCCGCGGGCTCACGATCGGCCGGTTGAAGAACGGGTTGCACGCGATCCGCGGGTATCTCACCCCGGAAGTCGCAGCGCAGTTGCTGCTGATCATGGACGCGATCCTGAACCCCAAAGGCCCGGGAGCTCCGATGCCCGGGGTGTTCTTCACCCCCACCGACACCACCGACACCAGCGACACTGGAGACACTGAGGCGACCAGTGACACGGGTGCGGACTTCGAGTCCGCTGGCGTTGGCGCTGACGCTGACGCTGACGGTCGCGCCGACTCCGAGTCGCACGATCCCGGAGGGGAGGATCCGTTCAATTCGGATCCGCGGAACGTGTTCGATGACCGCACGACGGAACAGAGACGTCATGACGCTCTCGCGGCCGCGCTCGCGATCGCCGCCCGCCACACGGACATGCCCACCCTGGGCGGGGCGGCACCGACCGTGGTCGTCACCGTCGACGCGACCGCTCTTGCCACCGGGACCGGGTGGGCGACGATCGCCCGCACCGGCGCGCACCTGCCCGTCTCGATCGCCGCGCACGCCGCGTGCGCGGGCGCGATCCAGCGGGTCCTGTTCGATGAGGGCCGCATCATCGGGATCACCAGCACCGACCGGGTCTTCACCGTCCACCAACGCCGCGCGATCATCGCCCGCGACAAGGAATGCCTCATCCCCGGCTGCCACGTCCCCGCATCCTGGTGCGAGATCCATCACGTCACCGAGCACGCCCGGGGCGGTCCCACCCATACCGACAACGGTGTCCCGTTGTGTTGGTGGCACCACCGCTCCCTGGACACCTCCCCGTGGGAGATCCGCATGCACAACGGCCTCCCCCAAGTCAGAGGACCAGGATGGTGGGACCCCACCCACCAGTGGCGCACCCCACGACACAGCCTCCCACCCGACTCAACGAGCCCACCGGGCACCCCGCTTCCCAGAACCGTCGAGCCGACACTCCGTCGCACCGGCTGACCTCCCTCGCACCGGCTGACTTCAGCGACCGTATGAACCGCTGAACCTGAAGGAACGGCGAATCGGCCGATTCGCCGACGACAACACCGATCCGTCCCATTCGCTGATCAAAGCCCAATCCGCTCGTCAAAGGAGTACAACAGCACCATGAGCACAGACGTCACAGGGATAGGTGGACTCTTCTTCCGCAGTAGAGATCCGGAGGCGCGCGCCGAGTGGTACCGCGAGCACCTGGGCATCGGCGCCGGGGACGAAGGCATGTGGAACCAGGAAGCCGGGATGACGGTGTTCGCACCGTTCGCATCGGACTCCGACTACTTCGCGGCCGATCAGCAGTTCATGATCAACCTTCGCGTGAAGAACCTCGAAGGTCTCGCCGCCCGACTCGAGGCGGCGGGGATTCCCGTCGAACGCCGAGACGAATGGAACACCGACGAGTACGGCACGTTCGCGCGGATCCACGATCCCGAAGGGCTGGCGATCGAACTCTGGGAGCCGCCGACGACAGCCGATGAGAGCTGACCTGCCCACCCTGAACCTGACCAGCCCACCCCGAACCTGACCAGACCCCCCGAACCTGACCAGACCCCCCGAACCTGACCAGCCCACCCTGAACCTGACCAGCCCACCCGAACCTGACCAGACCCCCGACCAGACCCCGAACCCCGATCAGCCCCCGAACCCCGATCAGGCCGGGTCGAGTCGAAGCACTTCGGGGGATTCGCCGCCGGTCAGCTCATCGGCGATGCGGATGCTTCGCGCGAGGTCGTCGAGCGAGCCGTCGAGGGTCCCGAAGCGCTCACGATCGCTGCAGACGGCGGTCAGGGTCACGAGGTGCGTCCCGGTGTCCCAGGTGTACGTCACGAATGGGGGCGCGGCGGGTGTCGGCGGCATCGCCACGACGAGCTTCTCCCCGGCGCCCAGCCAGCGACTCGAGAACGACTGCGTGTCGTCGTAGTCCATCGGCATCGAGGCTCGGGCGATGCGCACCTCCGGCGTCAGCGCCTGAGCGGTCGCCATCGCGACCACCAGCTCGGGGTCGCCCTTCCACGTCCACACCAGCACGCGACCGGCGGCCCTCCGCATCAGCAGCGGGGCGGCCTGGCTCATAGCCCAGGCACCCACTCGCGAACCCGGTCGCTCGGTGACGCCGATGGCCGAGTTCACCTGTCCCAGCAGCATCCGGATCGCCGCCTTGCGATGGCGGCGCCCCCTCCATCCCAGCGAGTCCGTGACGGGGATCCACAGTTGGGGGTCGGCGTCGGCAGTCAGTCGCATGGCTCCACGCTAGAGGGTGAGGCTGAGGGATGCCGGTAAGCCTCGGCCGCCCGATCAGGGCCCTCGGGTAGAGTGGCCAGCGCCCGATCGGGCTCCCTGGCCGCCGTACCGTAAGGCAGAATGTCCTCCTCTACCTCCGATCCGACGAGTGCTCCCGACGTCGCCCCCGATTCCGGACAGCGCCCGCTGCGCATCCTGATCGGATGCGACACCTTCGCACCCGACATCAACGGCGCCGCCCGCTTCGCCGAGCGTCTCGCAGCGGGTCTGGTGCAGCGCGGACACGACGTGCACGTCTCCGCACCCAACCAGGCGTACCGCCGCACCACGCCGCGGACCGAGGTCATCGAGGGTGAGCCGATGACCCTTCACCGGCTGCCGTCGGTGCGCTGGCTGCCGCACGACTGGCTGCGGTTCGTCTGGCCGTGGCGCGCGAAGCACTACGCGCGCAAGGTGCTCGACAGCGTCAAGCCCGACGTCGTCCATATCCAGTCGCACATCGTGATCGGTCGCGGCCTGGCCCGTATCGCCCACCAGCGGGGCATTCCTGTCATCGCCACCAACCACGTGATGGCCGAGAACATCCTCGACCACTCCGTGTTCCCCGACTTCATCAACCGCCCGATCATCAAGCTCGCGTGGGCGGATGCCGCGCGCACGCTGAAGCTCACCCGAGCGGTCACGACGCCCACGCGCCGGGCCGCGGACTTCCTCGAGAAGACGATCGACCTCAGCGGCGTCATCCCGGTCAGCTGCGGCATCGACCGCACGCAGTACTTCCCGGTGATCGGTCCGCGAGAGCGGAACCGTCTGATCTTCGTCGGCCGCCTCACCGCGGAGAAGGAGATCGAGGTCATCCTGCACGCGATGACGAAGCTCGATCCCGCGCTCGACACGACCTTCGACATCGTCGGCGGCGGCGATCAGCGCAAGAAGCTCGAGCATCTGGCGCACGATCTCGGCCTCGATGAGCAGGTCGTCTTCCACGGCCGCACCACCGATGAGGAACTCCGTTCGCTGCTCTCGCGAGCCAGCGTCTTCACCATCGCGTCCATCGCCGAGCTGCAGTCGATCGCGACGATGGAGGCGATGGCCTCCGCACTGCCGATCGTCGCCGCTGACGCGGTCGCACTGCCGCACCTCGTGCACGACGGCGAGAACGGCTACCTGTTCGAGCCGGGCAACGCCGACGCCCTCGCCGCGCGGCTGACCGATGTGCTGACCGCCGACCGTGCAGAATTCGAGCGGATGCAGCAGGCGTCCCTCGACGGCGTCGCGATCCACGACATCAACCGCACACTCGACACGTTCGAGGCGCTCTACCGCGACGAGCCGCTGCCCGAGTGACGTCGCGCGCCATGCACATCGTCTTCTTCGCCGACCAGCATCTCGACTCGCTCGGCGGGGCGCAGGTGTCGATGAGGCTGCAGCGCGAGTTCCTCGAACGGGCCGGGCACACCGTGACGGTGGTGGCGCCCCGGATGCATGGAGCGCGCGCCGGTCGCACCGGCATCCCCTCCTCCATCGATCTGCCATCCGTGCCGATCACCGTCGACCGCGAGTACTCGATGAGCTGGCCCGGCCGCGCCACCGATCGCTTCCTCGACCGCGCGATGACCCGGCGCCCTCCGGTGGACCTCGTCCACGTGCAGGCCGACTTCTGGGGCGCGTTCATCGGCCGCCGGTATGCGGCACGGCACGGCATCCCCGTCGTCGTCACGATGCACAACCGAGTGGATGTCGGCATCGCCGCCGTCACTCCGCTGCACCGGCCGGTGCTCGCGGTGCTCAACCTCTGGCGCCGCGTCGCTCTGCAGGGCGCCGTCGAGAAGGCCGCCGGCAGCGAGAGTGTGCGCGGGGTCGAGAACGGGCGCGACAGTGAGAGCGTGCGAGACGGTGAGAGCGTGCGCGGCAGTGAGAGCGTGCGCGGCAGCGACGGCTGGGCGTTCCTGCGCGGCATCGCCCGCGGCGCATCCGCCGTGACCGCGCCATCGACCCACTTCGCCCGTCGCCTCGAAGAGCACGGCGTCTTCACTCCGGTCGACGTCGTCTGGAACGGCATCGACGACGACATCCGAGAGGCGACGCTGGCCAAAGCCCCGTCGGATCGTGAACCGGGCCGGCCGCGCTTCGTCTGGCTCGGGCGTATGAGCCCCGAGAAGCGCCTGCTCCCGTTCCTCGAGGCTTTCGTGGACTCAGGAGTCGACGCCGACCTCGAGATCATCGGCGGTGGTGCGCAGCGTCCTGCCGCCGAGAAGGTCGTCGCCGGTGCGGCGAACGTCCACTTCGCCGGCAAGCTCGGCTATGGGGAGACCCTCGCTCGCATCGCTGCAGCCGACGCACTGGTTCAGACGTCCATCGGCTTCGAGACACAGGGGATGACTCCGTTCGAAGCGGCGACCCTCGGTACGCCCTCGGTCATCAGCGATCCTGACATCGCCGCCGAGCTCGGAGGAGGTCTCTGGGCGGTTCCCGGTGCGGAGGGCAACGAGGATCAGCGCACTGCGGGCCTCGTGCAGACGCTGCGTCGCGCCGCCTCCGACATCGCCGCCGGCACGGCGCCCGTGCCGATGCGGGAGGTCGCTGAGGCCTTTCGCCAGTCGTCGCGCACGGCGGCCATGATCGAGGTGTATCGGCGCGTGCTCGCGCGCTGAAGGCGGCCCGCGCCGGTCGGCTGATCGTCGCGTGCCCGCGCAGGGATGACGGCGCGTGCTCGTGTCGTGCTGCAGAGTGCGAGCGTTGAGTGTCGGCGGCGTGCCCGAAGCCGGAGCCTCAGAAGCCGATGTAGTACATCAGGCTCGACATCCACGACACCAGAACGGTGGCGACGGTGCTGCCGGCGAGACCGACGGCGATCGCGGCGAGCAGATGCGGTGCCGGGCGGCGCAGCGCGACGAGGCCGAGCACGAGTCCGGCGACGGCGGCGAGCAGCACGATGACCCGTACGAGGTTCGACACCACCTCGACGGCGTCGTATCCCACGCTGGAGTACAGGAACGGGGTGATCAGCAGCACGAACAGATCGGCTGCGACCGCGATCAGTGCGACGAGGAACGCCGTGCGACCGAGGTTGCCGCGGGCACCCGGGCCGGTGGTGCCCTGCGGGACGCCGGCGGAGGGCGAACCGTACGGCTGGCCGGGCTGAGCGTAGGGCTGGCCGGGCTGAGCGTAGGGCTGGCCGGGCTGAGCGTACGGCTGGCCGGGCTGAGCGTAGGGCTGGCCGGGCTGAGTGTACGGCTGGCCGGACTGGGACTGGCCCGGCTGAGAGTAGGGCTGGCCGGGCTGGGACTGGCCCGGCTGGGAGTACGGCTGTTCGGACTGGGACTGGCCCGGCTGGGAGTACGGCTGGCCGGGCTGGGAGTACGGCTGGCCGGGCTGGGACTGGCCCGGCTGGGAGTACGGCTGACCCGGCGGGGAGTACGGCTGGCCGGGCTGGGGCTGCTGCGGATCTGTCATGGATGTCTCCGGGCTCAGAACGTGAAGGCGTAGAAGAGGTTCGACACCCAGGAGATGACGATTCCGGCGATCTGCGTCGCCGCGATGCCGATCGCGATGCCCGCCAGGATCGGCGAGCCCGGACGGCGCACCGCCATGAGGCCCAGAATGAGCGTGACGATCGCGACCACGAGTACCAGCCCGTTGCCCATCGCACTGACGAGGCCGATGGCGTACGTGTCCTGCAACGTGCGGACGATCACGGGGAAGGCCAGAGCGACGACGAACCCGACGGCCAGTGAGGCGAGGGCGAGGATGAAAGCGAGTCGGCCGAGTCCGCTGCCGGCGGCCTTCGCCGGTGCGCCGGGGTACTGCTGCCCCGGATACTGCTGCCCCTGGTACTGCTGCCCTGGATACTGCTGCCCCTGGTACTGCTGCCCCGATGGATACGACTGCCCCCCATGGGGTGGCTGGCCTCGGAACTGACCTTGGGGCGGCTGGTCAGGATGCTGCTGCGCGGATGGCTGCTGCGGCTCGCTCATGTCACGAGCGTAGCCCGCGCTGCCCGGTCGACGGGAGACCCTTGCGCGCGCCCGGCGACAGCCGGACCTCAGCGGTAGAGGTGGCGGGCTTCGGCGCGGTCGAGGCTGTCGCGTCGGCCGACGCGGGACCAGTCGGTGGGGACGCGGCGGTATCCGTCACGGTGGAGTTCGACGATGGTGGCGACGAGCGCCCACAGGCCGAGGGCGAGGAGTGCGATGAGAATGATCATGGCAGAAACGCTACGTTCACTCTTGATCTGCCACGAGTGGCCGAATAGACTCTGAACGTAGGAAATCTGCCAACCCGGGAGCACCTCATGCTGAAGACCGTCGCCTGCATCATCCAGGACGGTTTCGCGCCGTTCGAGTTCGGTCTCGCCTGCGAGGCCTTCGGGCTCGACCGATCGAATGACGGGGTGCCGAACTTCGACTTCCGCGTCGTCGCCCCGCATCCGGGCGTGGTGACCTCGAAGCTGGGGTTCTCCCTGAACGTCGAGCACGACCTGTCGTTCGCCTACGAGGCCGACCTCGTCATCTTCTGCCCGGTGCCCCGCGAGTACTGGGGGCAGATCGATCCTCTGCTGCTCGAGGTGGCCCGCGACGCCGTGGCGCGCGGCGCGTGGGTGCTGACGATCTGCAGCGGCTCGTTCATCCTGGGAGCGGCGGGAGTGCTCGACGGGCGACGCGCGACCACGCACTGGATGTACTCCGAGGTGATGGCCGAGATGTACCCGCAGATCGACATCGACCCCGATGTGCTCTTCGTGCAGGACGGGCGAATCATCACGAGTGCGGGAACTGCGGCGGGCATCGATGCCTGCCTGCACCTGCTCCGCCAGGAGCTGGGGGCCGAGCTCACCAACCGCATCGCCCGACGCATGGTCGTGCCACCGCAGCGCGACGGCGGCCAGGCGCAGTTCATCGATCGTCCCATCCCGGTCGTGCCGAGCGATTCGCTCGCCGCCGTCGCCGACTGGGCCGTCGAGCATCTGCGCGACGACCTGGGCGTCGATCAGCTCGCCGCCCGTGCGCTGATGTCGCCGAGGACGTTCGCGCGGCGATTCAAAGCCGAGTACGGCGCGACGCCGGCAGCCTGGCTCGCTCGGCAGAGGGTGCTGCACGCGCAGCGGCTGCTCGAGCGCAGCGATCTGGCGCTCGATCAGATCGCCGACGAATGCGGCTTCGGATCAGCCGCCGTGCTGCGACAGAACTTCTCCCGGGTGCTCGGGACGACGCCGACCGCCTATCGCGCCCGCTTCTCGTGCGCGGACGACGCCGAGTCGTCTGCGGCCTGAGAGTCCGTCGGCACGCCCCAGTGCCCGGGGCTCGGCAGTGCTCGATAGTCGACCTCGACCGCCGCCGGCGTGATCTCCGCCGTGCAGTACAGAAGCGACTGGGTCGGGTAGCCGTGCGGGCGGTTGTCGCGGATGATCGCCCGATCATCCTCCGGGTCGAGCTGCGCGGACGACGCGAGGAGATCCGTCCAGGCAGTCGCCCAGTCGGCGCTTTCGGCGGTCGGGCCCAACGCGCGGAACTCCGGCAGCCAGGCGGCGATGCGCGCAGTGCCCGGGTCGTCGAGGTCATCGTGGGCGATCATGTGGATGCCGTCGGCGACCGGCGTCTCGCGCAGCTCGGCACCGTCCCAGCTGAGCACCCGCGCCCCGCCGGGTCCGACCTCGAGCAGGTTGAATCCGTGCATAGGCAGCGGGGCGACAGGGGAGCGGCCCAGAACGGATTCGAGCACGAGGGAGCCGCGGGACACCGCTGCGTCCGCGGCGAGGTCGCCCACGTCTGCCCTGTTCAGCAGGACGGCGAGCCGTCTCTCGGAGGCGTTCACCGCCATCCAGGCGCCACCCGCCCGACGGTCGCGGATGCCCGAGACGCCGGGGTAGTCGTGCGGCCACCAGTCGCCCAGAGCATCCCATTCGCGCTGCGGATCCTCGTCGCGCACCGCGAGCAGCCGCGCGTCACCGGCCCCTGCCACGTCGATCACCACTGTGCACACGGCCCTCATTCTACGAGCGGGTCGCGAGGGCGGGCCGGACGAGCGGGCCGGACGAGCGGACCGGACGAGCGCACCGGACGAGCGTGCTTCGAGAGCGGACCCCTGAGACCGGATGCTGCGGCAGAATCGAATCGTGAACATCGTCGTCGGGGTTACGGGTGGTATTGCCGCATACAAGACAGTGCACCTGGTGCGTCTGCTGACCAAGGCGGGTCACGACGTGACCGTCGTGCCGACCGAGGACGCACTGCGCTTCGTGGGCACTCCGACCTGGGAGGCGCTGAGCCGGCATCCCGTCACCACCAGCGTGCACGACGACGTCGCCCGCGTCCGTCACGTCGCGCTCGGTCAGGGCGCCGACCTCGTCGTCGTCGCACCGGCGACCGCCAACTCGATCGCGAAGATCACCGCCGGCATCGCCGACGATCTGCTCGGCACGACGCTGCTCGCCACCGAAGCACCGGTGCTGCTCGCCCCGGCCATGCACGCCGAGATGTGGCGGAACGCCGCGACGCAGGCCAACATCGCCACGCTCCGGAGTCGGGGCGTGCACCTCGTCGGCCCCTCGGACGGCGAGCTCGCCGGTGGCGACAGCGGTCCCGGGCGCATGGCCGAGCCGGAGGAGATCGTCGACAGGGTCATCGCACTGCTCGGCCCGCGCGACTTCCAGGGGCTGCGCGTCGTGGTCTCCGCCGGCGGCACGCGCGAGCCCATCGACCCGGTGCGCTTCCTCGGCAACCGCTCCAGCGGGCGCCAGGGGGCAGCGCTCGCCGCGGAAGCCGCCGCACGGGGAGCCGAGGTGACCCTGGTCGCGGCGAACATCTCCGCCGACGTGCTGGCCGAGGCCCGGCATCCGTCCGTCCGGGTCGTGACCGTGGGCACGGCTGCGGAACTCGCCACCGCGATGAAGGGAGCCGCCGCAGCTGCCGACGTCGTGGTCATGGCGGCGGCCGTCGCGGACTACCGCCCGGCCTCGGTCGCCGCACACAAGCTCACGAAGGAGCAGGGCGTGCTCACCCACGTCGACCTCGTCGAGAACGAGGATGTCGTGGCCGCCCTCGCGTCAGCGCGCGCGCAGGGCGGGGCTCCGAGCGGGCAGACCATCGTCGCGTTCGCCGCGGAAACCTCCGAGGATGCCGAGGAGCGCCGCGACCGCGCCCGACGCAAGCGCGAGCGCAAGGGCGTCGATCTGCTCGCGGTCAACCTCGCCAACGCCGAGCAGGGTTTCGAACGACCGGACAACGCCGTCGAGATCGTGGGCGAGGCGGGCGCGGTCGTGGGGGCCGCGGCGGGAACCAAACGCGAGGTCGCCTCCACGATCCTGGACGCCGTGCTCAGCGTGCGCTAAACTTGAGTCAAGTCCACTCAACTTTCCGGACGCTCGGCTGCGGATGCGCAGCTTCCCCAGCGATCAGCCGTCCGTGACCAGAAGGAGTCTCCCAGGAGGAACGCATGCCAGGCCCACAGAGCGCGCAGAACGACGACCAGCAGTCCGCCCTCGAGCAGTTCGGGATCAACCTCACCGACCGTGCCCGCCAGGGCAAGCTCGACCCGGTGATCGGTCGCGACAGTGAGATCCGCCGCGTCAGCCAGGTGCTCACCCGACGCACGAAGAACAACCCCGTGCTGATCGGCGAGCCCGGCGTCGGCAAGACCGCCGTGGTGGAGGGTCTCGCGCAGCGCATCGTCGCCGGTGACGTCGCCGAATCGCTCAAGAACAAGGAGCTGGTGTCGCTCGACATCTCGGCTCTCGTGGCCGGCGCGATGTACCGCGGCCAGTTCGAGGAGCGGCTGAAGAGCGTCCTCAAGGAGATCACCGAGTCCGAGGGGCAGATCATCACCTTCATCGATGAGCTGCACGTGCTGATGGGAGCGGGGGGCGGCGAGGGATCGGTCGCCGCATCCAACATGCTCAAGCCCATGCTCGCGCGGGGCGAGCTGCGTCTCATCGGCGCGACCACGCTCAACGAGTACCGCGAGTTCATCGAGAAGGATGCCGCCCTCGAGCGGCGCTTCCAGCAGGTCTACGTCGGCGAGCCGACCGTCGAGGACACGATCGCGATCCTGCGCGGACTCAAGGGGCGCTACGAGGCGCACCACGGGGTGACCATCTCGGACAGCGCCCTGGTCGCCGCGGCCGCCCTCTCGAACCGCTATCTGCCCGCCCGGCAGCTGCCCGACAAGGCGATCGACCTGATCGACGAGTCGATGTCGCGGCTCAAGATGGAGATCGACAGCTCGCCGGTCGAGATCGACCAGCTCAAGCGCCAGGTCGATCGGATGAAGCTCGAAGAGCTCGCCCTCAAGCGCGAGAAGGATGCCGCGTCCAAGGAGCGCCTGAGCGCCCTGCGCGAGCAGCTCGTCGGCATGGAGGCCCAGCTCGCCGAGCTCGAGGCCCGCTGGGCGCGCGAGCGCCAGGGGCTGAACAGGGTCGGTGACCTCAAGAAGCAGCTCGACGATGCGGTCACGCAGCGCGATCTCGCGATGCGCGAGGCCGACTACACCCGCGCCTCGAAGCTCGAGTACGAGACCATCAAGCGCCTCGAGCGCGAGATCGCCGAGGCGGAGCAGGCCGAGGCCGCGGTCTCGACCGAGGGCCGCATGGTCAACGAGCAGGTCACGGACGAGGACATCGCCGCCGTGATCGCCGCATGGACCGGCATCCCCGTCGGTCGGCTGCTGCAGGGTGAGAGCGAGCGGCTGCTGCACCTCGAGTCCGAGCTCGGCCGGCGCCTCATCGGACAGAAGGATGCCGTCAAGGCGGTCTCCGACGCGGTCAGGCGCTCGCGCGCCGGCATCAGCGACCCCGGGCGTCCGACCGGCTCGTTCCTCTTCCTCGGCCCCACCGGCGTCGGCAAGACCGAGCTCGCCAAGGCACTCGCGGACTTCCTCTTCGACGACGAGCGCGCCATGGTGCGCATCGACATGTCGGAGTATGGCGAGAAGCACTCGGTCTCCCGGCTCGTCGGAGCCCCTCCCGGGTACGTCGGCTACGAGCAGGGCGGTCAGCTCACCGAGGCCGTGCGGCGGCGTCCGTACAGCGTCGTGCTGCTCGACGAGGTCGAGAAGGCGCATCCCGAGGTGTTCGACGTGCTGCTGCAGGTGCTCGACGACGGCCGCCTGACCGACGGCCAGGGGCGGACGGTCGACTTCTCGAACGTCATCCTGATCCTCACCTCGAACCTCGGATCGCCGATCCTCATCGACCCGATGCTGTCGCCGGATGAGAAGCGCGAGCAGGTGATGGCGCTGGTGCGCCAGGCGTTCCGTCCCGAGTTCCTGAACCGTCTCGACGACGTGGTGATGTTCTCGACGCTCACCGAAGACGACCTGGCGCAGATCGTCGAGCTGTCGATCGATCAGCTGCATCAGCGTCTGCACGATCGTCGACTCACCCTCGCGGTCACGCCCGACGCGCGGTCCTGGCTGGCCGAGCGCGGCTACGACCCGGTGTTCGGCGCGCGGCCGTTGCGCCGCCTCATCCAGACCGAGGTGCAGAACAAGCTCGCCACCGCCCTGCTTGCGGGCGGAGTGCACGACGGCGACACGGTGCGGGTCGACGTCTCGGTCGACGGCACGGGCTTGGTGCTCACCTCGACCTCACCCGAGCCCGAGCCGGAACCCGGCTCCGACGACGATGTGATCGAGGCCGAGCTGCTCGACGAGTAGAGGGGCGGATACGACGAGAGGGGCGGATGCTGTCGCATCCGCCCCTCTCGTGTGTCGCCCGTGGGCGATGCGTCAGGCGCTGAGGACGACCGTCTCGGCGATCGGGCGACGCACGCGCGGGGCGACCTCGCGCTCCTGCAGGACCTCCGGAAGCGTCTCGACATCGCCGAACTCGCCGACCGCGATGACGGTGGCCGGCACGAAGCGCTCGTCGAGGTCGGCGAACTCGCGGACGACCTCGGGGTCGAAGCCGCTCATCTGGTGCACGACGAGTCCGTCGTGGTGCGCCTGCACGGAGAAGTGCGCGACCGCCTGGCCGAGGTCGTAGAAGGCGTGGGTGATCGGGGTGCCGTCTGCGGTCGCGGTCTCGGCGATCGCGACGACGAGCACGGCCGCGTTGCCGGCCCAGGCCTGGTTGAAGCCCATCAGCGAGTCGACGACCTGCGCGTGCAGAGCGGTGCCGCGACGGGCGACGATGAAGCGCCACGGCTGGGAGTTGTTGGCCGAGGGGCTCCAGCGTGCGGCCTCGAGGGCGGTGGCGAGCTTGGCCTCGTCGATCGCGTTCTGCGCGTCGTAGGCGCGGGGGCTCCAGCGCCCGGCGAGGACGTCGAGGACGGGGTGCTCGGTGGGGGCGGTGCGATCGATCACGGTAGTGCTCACGGGAGGGCCTTTCGACAGGAGTTCCGACTGGGGTGGATCGGACTCCGTCGTCCGCGTACGAGGATCTCAACGAATGCATGTGAATGCATATTCCCGGCGTCACGGAATGACTCCGTGCCCGGGTCGCGGCGGGGGTCAGGACGGGGGTCAGGGCGGGGGTCAGGACGGCTTCAGGTGTGGGTCGGGCAGCCCAGCTGCTCGGCGACCGCGCGCATCGCGGCGGCGGCCTTCGGTACCGTCATGAGGGCGTTGCCGCCGACGATGTGCAGGCCGTATGCGTCTTCCAGCGCGACGAACGTCATCGCGAGCTGCTCATCGTCGAGGCCGGGGGTGAAGACCCCCGCATCGCGTCCGGCGGCGATCACGCCGCGGTACGTCTCGAGCTGGCGGACATAGAGCTTCTGCACGAGCTCGTCGTGCAGGGCGGAGTTGCCTGCCAGGACGTCGAACTCGTACAGCAGGCTCATCAGGGCGTCGTCCGGGCCGTCGGGGAGGCCGGCGTCGATCGCCGCGCGCAGTCGCTCGCGGGGGTCGTCGATGCGGGCGAGCACGGCGTCGCGCTCATCGCAGAACCGTTGGATGCCCGCCGCGTGCGCTTCCACGAGCAGAGCGTCGAGGTCCTCGTAGTAGTACAGGATCGCCCCGCGGGTGAGGCCGGCGGTCGCCGCCACGTCGGTGAGCGAGAGCGAGCGGAGCCCGTGCTCCTTGCCCGCCGCATAGGTGGCGTCGATGAGGGCTGCGCGCCGCTCCTCCTGTCGCCGGGGTCGTGCCATTCCTTGACACTACCGGAGCGCCGTGTCACACTCGGGGAGTTCTTTGACGTTGGAGTCAAAAAACTACCCGCACGACTCGGACCGCGACGAAGAGAGCCCGATCATGTCCCACCCGAACCCCGCAGCAGGGCTGCCCTCACTCGACACCGCAGCGTCGACGACCCACGGCGGTCAGCTCTCTCGATCGCTCGGCGTCGGCGGCAACGTGCTCATCACGCTGTCCGGCATCTCGCCGGCCTCGAGCGTCTTCATCCTGGGCGGCGCCGCGTTCGCCGGCTACGGCACCGGGGTCTTCTGGGGGTTCATCCTCGCCGGAGTGATCAGCCTGCTCGTCGCGCTCTGCTACGCCGAACTCGGGTCGCGGCATCCGCTCGCCGGCGGTGACTACACCCTCGTCAGCCGCGTCCTCGGGCCCGCCGCCGGGTCGGCCGTCTTCTTCATCAGCCTCATCTCGCTGCCGCTGATCGTGGCGATCTTCGCCCTCGGCGTCGCGGATTACCTCGGCGTCGCGATCGCGGGCCTCGACCCGCTGTGGACGGCGGTCGTCGTGATCGTGCTCGCCACGGTCACCGCGTGCTTCAACATCCGCACCAACGCCTGGGTGACCGGGGCGTTCCTGTTCATCGAGATGGCCGCGCTCGCCTACCTCACCGTCCTCGGGGTCATCCACATCGAACGCCCGCTCAGCGACCTGCTGAACCCGCAGGCGCTGAACGACGCGGGCGGCCTCGCGCCGCTCGGCATCGCGGGCCTCGTGCTGGCCGTGACGCAGGGCATCTTCTCGTACAACGGCTACGGCGGAGCGATCTACTTCGCCGAGGAGACGAAGGACGCCCGTCGCACCATCGCGAAGGCGCTGCTGTGGAGCGCCGTCATCACCGTGCTCGCGGAGATCATCCCGCTCACCGCGATCATGCTCGGTGCGGACACTCTGGAGGAGCTGTTCGGAGCGGACCTCCCCGTGGAGTCGTTCCTCTCCGCGCGCTCCGGCGATGCGGTGTCGACGGTCATCCTGATCGCGATCGCCCTCGCGATCGTCAACGCCATCATCGCCATCGTCCTGCAGTCCGGGCGCCTGCTGTTCGCGGCTGCACGCGACGGAGCGATGCCGCCCGCCGTCGCCGGGAGGCTCGCCCGCGTCTCGCCGCGCACCCGGATGCCGGTCGCCGCCACGATCACGATGGGCGTCATCGCCCTGATCGGCTGCTTCATCCCGTTCGACGTGCTGCTGAACGCGACGGGTTCCACTCTCGCCTTCTCCTACGGCTTCATCGCGCTCGCCGCCTTCGTCGTCCGTCGCCAGCCCGAGGTCGCCGGCGGCAGCTACCGGATGCCGTGGTGGCCGCTGCCGCCCGTGATCGCGATGGTCGCGATCGCGACCATCTTCGTGATCGGCATCCTCGATCCCGCCCAATGGCTGAGCCTGGGCATCTCCGCGGGGATCATCGCCGCAGGGTTCCTGTACTACGCGCTGTATCTGCGGGCGAACCCGGGCGCGATCCATCTGCTCGAGGCCGACGACGAGGAGCGCACCGCATGAGCATCGACACGCTGATCACCGGCGCCCGTGTGCGGACGTTCGATCCCGCGCAGCCCTGGGCGGAGGCCGTGGGCATCGACGGGGACCGGATCGCCTATGTCGGACCGGCATCCGAGGGTCCGGCTGCCCGGCGCACGGTCCACGCGGAGGGCCGCCTGCTGACCCCGGGCATCATCGACAGCCACAACCATCTGCTGCTCGGCTTCGATGAGGACGCGGTGTCGCTGGAGGGGGCGCACACGCTGGACGAGGTGCGTCGCCGCATCGCCGAGTTCGCCGCCCGCCGCACCGACCTGCCCTGGATCTGCGCCGAGAACGCCGTCTACTCCATCGTCGAGGGACGACGCCCGAACGCCGCCGACCTCGCCGGGGTCACCGACCGCCCGGTGTTCGTCACGACCTACGACCAGCACTCGGTGTGGCTGAACGCGCACGCGCTGCAGGTGCTGGGCATCGCGGACGGGCACGACATCGCCTGGGGGCGCCCGGAGCGGGATGCGGCGACAGGAGCGGCGACGGGATGGGTGACCGACTTCTACACGAGTGCCATGACGATCGCCGGCCTCGCCGAGCTGCAACGCGACATCCCGATGTACTCGCCGGAGCGTCGCTACCGCAAGCTCCTCTCGAGCATGCGGATGGCCACCGCGAGCGGCATCACGACCGCCGTCGAGCCGCAGGTGCCGCTGGCGGAGATCGGGCTGTTCCAGCGCGCGCTCGCCGCGGGAGAGCTGACCTCTCGCGTGATCACCGCACTGTTCCACCCGGTCGGTGCCGACGGCGCCTTCCGGCAGCGGCTCGTCGAGGCCGTGCGCGAGGCGGAGCAGGACGCCGACCCCGAGGGGATGCTCCGGCTCGGACCGCTCAAGCTCTACGCCGACGACGTGATCGAACCGCACACCGCGCTCATGCTCGAGGACTACGCGAACCGTCCGGGCGTGCGCGGGCGGCCGAGCTACCCCGGTCGGGAGCTGGTCGATGTCATCTCGGAGCTCGACAGGCTCGGCTTCCAGACGCACACCCACGCGACGGGGGACGCCGGGATCCGCCTCGCCCTCGATGCGATCGAGCAGGCCGGTCGTCGCAACGGGACCACCGACCGTCGGCACGGCGTGGTGCACGTCGAGTGCCTGCATCCCGACGATCTGCCGCGTTTCCGGCAGCTCGGAGTCACGGCGGCCATGCAGCCGCGGCACTGCTCGCCCGACCTCGTGGCCGGCACCTGGATGGAGAACGTCGGCGAGGACCGCTGGTCGCGGGCGTGGCGGTTCCGCAGCCTGCTCGACAGCGGCGCGACAGTGGCGTTCTCCAGCGACTGGCAGGTCGGCGAGATGGACCCCCTGGTCGGCCTCTACTCCGCCGCGACCCGCGCGGGACTCGACGGAGCGGATGCCTGGACGACCGGAGAATCAGTGGGCCTCGACCGATCGCTCGAGGCCTACACGGTCCACGGCGCCCGGGCCTGGCACGCCGAGGGCGACCGCGGCCGCCTGCGCGCAGGGATGCTCGCCGATCTGGTCGTGTGGTCGGACGACCTCTACCGGCATGTCGAGGACCCGGCCGGGCTCCTCGACCAGCACGCCGAGCTCACCGTGGTCGGCGGCCGCTTCGCCCACTCCGCGGGAGCGCTCGCCGCGCCCACCGGTGCTCGTGCCGAAGACCCCGTCGCGGCCGGCGTCGGTGTGAAGGAGGAGCACGTGCACCCGCACTGAGCTCAGCCTTGGAGGGGGATCAGGCGTCGTCCGGGAGGATCACGGCGGCAGCCTCCGCGAGCGCCTGGCGGACGGCCCTGATCGCGGGGGCTGCGGCAGACACCCGACGGGCCGAGGAGAAGACCTCGCGCCGCGGCGCCCCCGGCAGCGGGGTGACAGCGACCGTCGGGTCATCGCCCGCCCAGACGAGCTCGGGCAGGATTCCCACCGCGAGTCCAGCCCTGATCAGGCGGATGTGGGTGGTGAGGTCGGCGACCTCGAAGTGCACGTCCGGCTCGAAGCCGGCGGTGCGGCAGAGCTGCTCGGCCCACGCGCGGGACGCCGTCCCTGCGGGCTCCAGCACCCAGGGCTCGTCCCTCGTGGCCCAGAGCGCCGCCGCGGCATCCGAGGCGGGTGCGCTTCCCGGGCGCCGGGCGAGCGTGATGGCGTCGTGCGTCAGGACCACGCGATCGAGGTCGGCGTTGATCGGGCGGGTGCGTCCGGGGTACTGCTCGGCGAGCATGAGGTCGAAGTCCCTGCTTGCGACGCCGTCGAGGCTCGTCTCGGGGTCGCACTCCGCGACGTCGACGCGGAGCGACGGATGCTGTTGCTGGAGCGCGAGCAGCGCCGGCGGCAGCAGCGCATGCGCAGCCGTCTGGAACACCGCGATGTGCACGGTGCCGGTGACCTCGGTGAGGGATTCGGCGACGGCCACCTCGGCGTGCTCGAGCTGGTCGAGGATGCCGATCGCCTGCTCGACCAGGACCGCGCCCTGCGGAGTGAGCTGCACGCCGCGGCCGACGCGTCGGAGCAGCGGCACGCCGACATCGCGCTCCAGTGCGCGCAGTTGCTGCGACACGGACGCCTTGCTGTACGACAGCGCGTCAGCGACCGCCGACAGGGTGCCACGGCGCGACAGCTCGACGAGCATCCTCAGCCGGTTGATGTCGAGCATCCGCGGTCGTTCTCCCTGTGCGCGTTTGTTCAGTCTGACTGAACAGAAAGCATCCAAATTGGTTGATAGACGTAGCCTACGCGCGGACCTGAGAATGATCGAGCCGCACACGAACCCCGGGTGTGCGATCCCCTGGAAGGTTCCCCCGATGACTGTCGCCGCCGACACCACCACTCCGGCCACCGCCCCGGCCGCCGCCCCCACCACCGCCGAGGTCGCCGCCCTGGTGCAGCGCTGGCTCGCGGAGAGCGAGACCCACCCCGTCGAGCCCGCCGCCCAGCGCCTCGCCGAGGTGCTGAAGGACCCGAACGGACTCGCCTTCACCGTCGGCTTCGTCGACGGCGTGATGCGCCCGGAAGACCTCCGTGTCGCCGGTCGCGCGCTCGCCGACCTCTCCGAGATCACGCCGTCCCTGCTCCCCGGCTACCTCCGCGCGGCCATCAGGACGGGTGGCTTCTGGGCACCCAAGCTCCCGGGTGTCGTCGTGCCGATCTCCCGCCGCGTACTGCGCGCGATGGTCGGACACCTCGTGCTCGACGCGACCCCGTCGAAGCTCGGCCCGGCGATCGCGAAGCTGCGCAAGACCGGCAACCGCCTGAACCTCAACCTCCTCGGCGAGGCCGTGCTGGGCGAGCGCGAGGCCGGTCGTCGCCTGCAGGGCACCTACGACTTCCTCGCCCGCAAGGACGTCGACTACGTCTCGATCAAGGTGTCCAGCGTCGTCAGCCAGCTGTCGATGTGGTCGTTCGACGAGGCCGTCGCCGACGTGGTGACCAAGCTCACCCCGCTGTACGAGCTCGCCGCGACCTCGGAGGCCGCCGGCCGGACCAAGTTCATCAACCTCGACATGGAGGAGTTCCGCGACCTCGACCTCACGATCGCGGCCTTCACCAGCATCCTCGACCAGCCCGGCTTCGAGAACCTCGAGGCGGGCATCGTGCTGCAGGCGTACCTGCCGGACGCGCTCGGTGCGATGCAGCAGCTGCAGGAGTGGGCGACCGCCCGCCGTGCGAAGGGCGGCGCGCCGATCAAGGTGCGTGTCGTCAAGGGCGCGAACCTGGCGATGGAGGAGGTCGACTCGAAGGTGCACGGCTGGCCGCTGGCCACCTACGGCACCAAGCAGGACTCCGACACCAACTACAAGCGCGTGCTCGACTGGTCGATGACCCCGGAGCGCCTGGATGCCGTGCGCATCGGCGTCGCGGGCCACAACCTGTTCGACATCGCCTACACCTGGCTGCTCGCGAAGGCGCGCGGGGTGACGGATGCCGTCGAGTACGAGATGCTCCTCGGCATGGCGACGGGGCAGGCCGAGGCCGTGCGCAAGGACGTCGGCCAGCTGCTGCTCTACACACCGGTCGTGAACCCCGCCGAGTTCGACGTGGCCATCGCGTACCTGGTGCGCCGGTTGGAGGAGAACGCCAGCCCCGAGAACTTCATGTCGGCCGTGTTCGAACTCGCCTCCGATCCCGCTCTGCTGACGCGGGAGCGCGAGCGCTTCGAGCGCTCGCTGGCAGGGCTCGAAGCCGACCGCTCCGTGCCCTCCTCGAACCGCGTGCAGGACCGTGCGGCCGAGGCAGCGGCCGGTGCAGGCGATGACCCGACCACCGGGTTCGAGAACCAGCCCGACAGCGACCCGGCGATCGCCGCGAACCGCGCCTGGGGCCGGGCGATCCTGCAGCGGTCGGTCGACTCGACTCTCGGCGTCGACGCGATCGCCGCCGCGCGGGTGGAGAGCGACGAGCAGCTCGACGGCATCTTCGCCGCCGCATCCGCTGCCGCGACGGCCTGGGCCGCGCGCCCCGCCGCCGAGCGCGCCGCCGTGCTGCACCGGGCCGGCGATGAGCTCGCCGCCCGTCGCGGCCAGCTGATCGAGATCATGGCGCACGAGGCGGGCAAGACCATCGCCGAGGCCGACCCGGAGGTCTCGGAGGCGATCGACTTCGCGCACTACTACGCCGAGCGCGCCCTCGACCTCGAGAGCATCTCGGGTGCGGAGTTCGTCCCGTCGAAGGTCACCGTCGTCACGCCGCCGTGGAACTTCCCGGTCGCGATCCCCGCCGGCGGAGTGCTCGCAGGGCTCGCATCGGGATCCGGTGTGATCATCAAGCCGGCCAAGCTGACGCAGCGCTGCGGCGCGGTCATGGTCGAGGCGCTGTGGGCCGCCGGAGTGCCGCGCGACCTGCTCGCCCTCGTCGACCTCGCGAACCGCGACCTCGGCACGCGCCTCGTCGCCAGCCCCGAGGTCGACCGGGTCATCCTCACCGGAGCGTACGAGACCGCGCAGCTGTTCCGCTCGTTCCGCTCCGACCTGCCGCTGCTCGCCGAGACCAGCGGCAAGAACGCGATCATCGTCACGCCGTCGGCCGACCTCGACCTGGCGGCCGCAGACGTGGCGCGCAGCGCATTCGGTCACGCGGGGCAGAAGTGCTCCGCGGCATCGCTCGCGATCCTCGTGGGCTCGGTCGCCGACTCGCAGCGCTTCGAGCGTCAGCTGGTCGACGCCGTCACCTCGATGCGCGTCGGCCTGCCCGACGACCCGGCGACTCAGATGGGACCGATCATCGAGCCGGCGAACGGCAAGCTGCTCAACGCGCTGACGACCCTCGAGAAGGGCGAGCGCTGGCTCGTCGAACCGAAGAAGCTCGACGACGAGGGCCGGCAGTGGACGCCCGGCGTCAAGATCGGCGTCGCCCCCGGCTCCACCACCCACCTGACCGAGTTCTTCGGACCCGTGCTCGGCATCATGCGCGCGAAGGACCTCGACGAGGCCATCCGCCTGCAGAACGCGGTCGACTACGGCCTCACCGCCGGCATCCACTCGCTCGACTCCGATGAGGTCGCCACCTGGCTCGACCGCGTCGAGGCCGGCAACCTCTACGTCAACCGCGGCATCACGGGTGCCATCGTGCAGCGTCAGCCCTTCGGCGGCTGGAAGCGCTCGGCCGTCGGCGCCGGTGCGAAGGCCGGTGGGCCGAACTACCTGTTCGGACTCGGCGAGTGGGCTCCGGCCGAGCTCCCCGCCGCCGCCCCCGGTGCGGCCGTCGACTCCGCAGTGGACGCGGTGCTCGCGGCAGCAGGGTCCGACCTCGGCGCCGTCGAGATCGAGTGGCTGCACCGTGCCGCCGCCTCCGACGAGCGCGCCTGGGTCGACGAGTTCGGTGCCGTCAGCGACAAGTCCGGACTGGGTGTGGAGCGCAACGTCTTCCGCTACCGCCCGGTCGCTGTCGACGTGCGCATCGGCGAGGACGCGCCTCTGGCCGATGGCATCCGCGTGGTCGCCGCCGCTCTGCGCAGCGGCAGCCCGTTCACCGTGTCGGCATCCGCTCTGCCCTCGCGGGTCGAGAAGGTGCTTCGCGGTCGGGGCGTGGCCGTCACTCACGAGAAGGATGCCGCGTGGGTGAAGCGCTACGCGAAGGCCGCAGCGAAGGCCGAGCACACGTGGCAGCGGGTCCGGCTGGTCGGCGGAGACGCCTCGGCACTGTTCGAGGCGCTCGGCGGAACCCCGGATGTCGCCGTCTGGTCGCACGCCGTCACGGGTGCGGGCCGCGTGGAGATGCTGCCGTTCCTGCACGAGCAGGCCGTCTCGATCACCAACCACCGGTTCGGCAACCCGACGACGCTGTCCGACGGCCTGATCTGACCCTGTCCTGAGTCTCCCCACCGGGTACAACTTCGGAGCTGACGACCGGCACGCCGCAGAAACGACGGATGCCGCGGCGTGTCGGCCGCGGCATCCGAAGTTGTGCCCGCAGGGGCAGGGGGCAGGGGGAAGCGGGCAGGTGGTGGGGGCAGTGATCAGCCGCGCAGCGCCTCGCCCAGCTTGACCCGCGAGCCCATGCGTAGGAGCGAGTTCTCGTAGATCTTCGCGCCGACGACGATGGCCGCGACGCAGCTGGCGAGCAGGATGACCAGGCTCAGCAGCGGCTCCCACCACTGCGCCTCGCCGACGAACAGCCGCATCGGCATCCCCACCGGAGCCGAGAAGGGCACGTACGACATGATCGTCAGCACCAGCGGGTTGTCGTTGAAGACGATGACCAGCACGTACGGCGCCATGATCAGCATCGTGATGGGGGTCGTCGTGGAGCCGATGTCCTCCTGACGCGACACCATCGATGCCGCCGCCGCGAAGAGCGCGGCGAGCAGGATGAAACCGAACAGGAAGAAGACGGCGAACCAGATGATGGGGGCGCCGAGCGTCGACAGCACCTCGCGTTGCCCCGTCACGATGAGCCCGATGGTCGCGACCGCTGCCAGGGCGAGGATCTGCCCCATCGCGAGGATCGTGTTGCCGATCACCTTGCCGGCCAGCAGCGTGCGCGCCGAGATCGTCGACAGCAGGATCTCGACCACGCGGGTCTGCTTCTCCTCCACGATGCTCTGCGCGATCGTGCCGCCGAAGGTCGCCGCCGCGCCCATGAACACGATGCCGAACGCGATCGCGATGAAGTAACGCAGCAGGGGGTTCGTGGTCGCCGGCTCCAGGATCTCGATCTCCGGCGACTGCGACAGTGCTGAGACGAGACTCGTCGGGGCGTCCTTGAGCGCGACGACCGTGACACCGGTGGGGCCGTCGCCGGGGAGGACCGCCGCGTCGACCTTCTCCGCACGCAGGAGCTCTTCGGCCTCGGCCTGATCGGACACCTCGGTGATCTCGATGTCGGGCAGGGCTGAGACGACGGACGCCGTCTCCGAGGTCACGGCCACCGGCATGGTGTCGGTGTTCTTGCTCGCGAATCCGCCGATCACGATACCGGCGAGGGCGATGAGGAGCAGGACGCCGGTGGAGATCAGGAACGCCTTGCTGCGCAGCTTCGATCCGATCTCGCGCTCGGCGACGAGCCAGATCATCGACGCCTGCGACGGCGAGGCGGGGGTTTTCGAAGTGCTCACTGGATGACCTCCTTGAAGATCTGGGCGAGGGACGGATGCTTGGGGGCGAAGCTGGCGACATCGCCGCGGTCGACGGCGGTGCGCAGCACACGCTGCGCGGTGTCGGCGTCTTCGGCGTCGAACAGGGCGTAGCCGCCCTCGAAGTCGACGACGGTCACGCCGGGTTCGGCCCGGAGCCAGCCGGCGTCACCCGCGGAGACGAGCTCGTAGCGGCTGCCGGCATGCTCGGCGCGCAGGCCGTCGCGGGAGCCGGCGGCGCGGATCGTGCCGCCGGCGAGGATCACGAGGTCGTCGCAGAGCCGCTCGACGACATCGAGCTGGTGCGAGGAGAACAGGATCGAGGCGCCCTTCGCGGCGGACGACTGCAGCACCGAGGCCACGACATCGACGGCGAGCGGATCGAGTCCGGAGAACGGCTCGTCGAGGATCAGCACCTCCGGATCGTGCACGAGGGCGGCGGCGATCTGGGCGCGCTGCTGGTTGCCGAGCGACAGTGACTCGATCGTGTCGTCGAGCCGCTCCCCGAGCCCGAGCTCGGTGAGCAGCGCGGTCGCGCGCGTCACGGCATCCGCCTTGCTGAAGCCGTGCAGCCGGGCGAGATAGACGATCTGCTCCAGCACCTTCATCTTCGGGTACAGCCCGCGCTCCTCCGGCATGTAGCCGAAGTGGCGGCGGTCCGCGCTGCCGAGGGGACGGCCGTCGAGTTCGACACGGCCGCCGTCGGAGCTGAGCAGCCCGAGGACGATCCGCATGGTCGTGGTCTTGCCGGCGCCGTTGCCGCCGACGAACCCGGTGAGGCGTCCGGGGGACACCTCGAAGGAGACGTCGTCGAGCACGCGCCGAGAGCCGTAGCTCTTGGTGATGCCGGTGAGTACGAGCTTTCCTGTGGTCATGCCCTCACGCTATGGCGGGCGGTACCGGCACGACATCCCCCGTACGGCGGACTCCGGGGGATCCGTGGCGCGCCCACGCATGTGCCCGTCAGCCGTGCGGGGGAGGGCGTGCGGGGGAGCGCGGCTCCACAACTCCGGAGATCCGGGTCGAACGCTGGCCCGGGAGGGCCGTCGCGCGCTGCGCGCCCGGGTTTTCCGGAGTTATGAATGCGGAGGTGGTCGGAGCTGGGGAGAGCTGGCCGCAGCTGGGGAAGAAGAGCCGGGAGCAGTGCGTCTCAGCGCAGGAAGATGACGGAGAAGATCCCGATCGCGAACGGTGCCGTGGTCACCACGAACATGACCCCCACGATGATGCCCACGATCAGCCAGGGGCTGCGGCGGCGAAGGCGCTGGCCTGGGGGTGCGACGCCGGGCGGCGGGGGCGTGAGGAGTCCCGTCGGTGCCACGAACGGCAGCGCGGGCGCGCCGGGGATGCCGGGTGCCGGTGCAGCGGGGAGGCCGGGCGCACCGGGAGCGCCGGATGCCGCGACCGGCAGGCCCTGGTGCCCTCCCTGGTGTCCGCCCGGCTGCCCGATCATCCGCAGTCGATCGTCGCGCCACCGTGCCCATTGATCGAGCTTCGTGAGCAATGCTCCGACCGCGCCGAACAGCCAGGCCCACGTCGCGGGGTCGAGCGTGGACAGCTCCCGACGTGCGTACAGGAAGAGCCAGTCGTCGACGATCTCGACGTCGAGTTGCGCCGCGTGGTCGATGAACCGGGCCATCACGTCGGGGGTGAAGAGGTAGAGCGCATCGACCTCGTACCCGCTCGGGCAGTACAGCGAGAAGTATCGGTCGAAGTCGCCTTCGAGTGAGAGGCGCTGGTCGCTGCGGAAGGCCGCGGCGATCGTGCTCCCCAGGGTGTTGTTGCCGAGGGCGTCGAGCACGATGTTCGGCAGCGGGACGTCGAGCTTGACGGCGACGTAGCCCCAGCGGTGCGTCGTCGACTGCTTGCCGTTGCTGGTCGTGTACTGGTAGTTGCCGAACTCGACGAACCGCGGTTCGACCCCGCGCAGCACATCGGTCGACATCCGGCTCGAGCCGGAGGAGAAGATCATGCCGGGCAGCGGCGGGGCGTCGATGCGCTCGAGGTAGGTCATCGCGTTCGCCTCGGCGAAGTGCGCGAGCCGGAATCGCGTGAGGTTCCGTAGGCGGATGCTGCGGCGCACGAGCAGCACGATGCCGACCACGACGCCCGCGAGCAGGAGAAGGGCGAGGACCGCGGCGACCGCGACCCCGGTGCCGCGACCGATCGCGTAGCCGAGGCCCAGGATCATGATCCCCACCACCGGCAGCACGCACACGAGCGCGAAGATCGCTGCGACCCAGGCCACGATCTGTCCGGTCGACGTCGGATTCGCGCCGCGGCGGGCGCGGGTGAACGCGTCGACGTCGGCCGGGTTCACGGGGGCCAGCAACGCGCGGGCGTCGAAGGACCCGGCGGGCGCACCGGCCGACGGTGCAGGGGCAGGCGTGGGAACTGTCACGCGTCCACGGTAGCCGAGCGCACTCCCGGCACCGTCTCCGGAGCGTCAGGCTTTCGGACTCCGCGGATCGGCGTCAGCGACGGCCGACGTGCAGAGCGGTGCGCACGAGGAGTCCGGCCACGAGCGCCCAGAAGGCGGCGCTGACGCCCAGCACCGCGATGCCGGATGCCGCCACCAGGAAGGTCACCACGGCGGGGATGCGCTCGCCGGGGTCGTCGATCGCCTGCTGCACTGCGGATCCGAAGGCGGCGAACAGTGCGAGCCCTGCCACCGCCGGGATGACAGCTTCGGGAGCGAACAGCACCAGCGCGGCGAACGCCGCCGAGAACCCGCCGAGCACGAGGTAGGAGACACCGGTCGAGACGCCCGCGACCCACCGACGCCGTGAATCGGGGTCTGCGTCAGGCGAGGCGGCGAGGGCCGCGCTGATTGCCGCGAGGTTGATGGCATGGCCACCTGCCGTCGCGCCGAGCGCGGTGCCGATTCCCGTCACGAGCATCGCGGGACGCCAGGGGACCTCGTAGTCGAAGCTGCGCATGATGGCGATCCCCGGCACGTTCTGCGAGGCCATCGTCACGATGAACAGCGGCAGCGCGACGCCGACCAGAGCGCCGACCGTGAACGTGGGGGCGGTGAACTCGATCCGGGGGACGAGGAGTCCGGCATCCACCGCCGTGCTCTCCTGCACCAACGAGACGGCCACCACGACCGCTGCCGCGACGAAGGCGAGCGGCACGGCCCACCGCGGCGCCAGGCGCGCGAAGACCAGCCACGTGATCACCACGGGAATCACACCCCACGGATTCGCCACGAGTCCGGTGATCGGTGCGAGGCACAGGGGCAGGAGCACTCCCGCGAGCATCGCCTGCGCGATGGACGGAGGGATGCGGGCGATCAGGGTCCCGAGGGCGGGCCAGAGTGCCGTGAGCAGGATGAGCGCGGCCGTGACGAGGAACGCACCGACCGCCGCCGACCATCCGCCGTCGACTGCTCCGGTGGCGGCGAGGAGAGCGGCGCCGGGCGTCGACCAGGCGACGGTGATGGGCATCCGGTACCGCCAGGCGAGCGCGACGCAGGCGAGTCCCATCGTGAGGCTGACCGCGAGCAGCCCGCTGGCGGCCTGCTCGGGAGTCGCTCCGACGGCGCTGAGGCCCGTGAGCACGACGGCGAAGGAGCTCGTGAACCCGACCAGCGCGGTGACCACCCCGGCGAGGATGGGGCGGGAGAGGGGTGCGGCGGGTGCGGACGGCGCGGAAACGGACACCATCCGAGAGTATCTATGACCCGAGCAGGCGCCAGCGCAGATGCTCGGACGCCCTTCGATCGAATGTCACCGTCGCCGAAGCGCCGAACTGCTCCATCGTGCCGTGGATGAGGGCGTCGGCGAAATCCGCGCCGGCATCAGCGAATGCGAGCGCGCGGACGACACCCTCACCATCATCGAACTCCATCGACTCCGACTCGACCAGCCTGCGAAGAATGCCGAGAGCCGCCTCCCGGCCGACACGAGAGCGCAGTACCCAGAACACCTCGGCAAGAGATATCCCTGTGATGAAAGCGGGCGATTCGGGGGTGCGATCACCCAAGGCCTGTCGAGCGAGCGAGGATTGTATGGCGTCATCGCCCAGAACCGCGCGGAGAATGATGTTGGTGTCGACTCCGAGCAGCATGCCGCTCGTAAGCGGCGTCATATGTTTCGGGTGCGCTGGTCGCTTTCGACCGCGCCGTCTCGCACAATCGCGTCCATCTCTTCGAGCGACAGCGACGATTCGACAGGGACTGCTCCGAAAACATCTGAGATCCGGCCCGTGCGCGGGATCAAGGAGTACCGACCATCCGGCATCTTCACGAACATCACCTTCGAACCCGCGATGAGACCGAGCTCATCGCGAACCACCTTCGGCATCGTGATCTGTCCTTTGCTTGTCATCGTCGCAGTGGGCACAGTCTCACTCCTCTCGCTTCTACTCCTTCAGCTTGTCGAGGCGACAGGAGTATGGCGATATGAACGGAGTCAGGCGAGACCCATCCGGTGGGCGAGCACGACGGCCTGTACGCGGTCGCGCGCGCCGAGCTTCTGCAGGATCCTCGAGACGTGCGTCTTCACGGTCGCCTCGCCGATGTACAGCGCTCCGGCGATCTCCGCGTTGCTGCGGGCGTCGGCGAGCAACGCGAGCACCTCCGCCTCCCGATCGGTGAGCGGTTCGGCCAGGACGGTCGCACCCTGCGGCTCGGCGAGCGCAAGCGAACCCGAGGGCGAGGGCGAGGATGCGGCGGAGGATTCCGTCGCCGACGCCCTCGTGAAACGCGCGAGCACGCGGCGGGTGACCTCGGGAGCCAGCATCCCGTCGCCCACGGCGAGGGCCCGCACCGCCGCGATGAGGTCCTCCGCTCCGGCGTTCTTGAGCAGGAAGCCGCTCGCACCGGCATCCAGCGCCTGATAGAGGTAGTCATCGCGATCGAACGTGGTCACGATCGCGATGGCCGCGCCGACGTCCGGGTCTGCGACGATCCGCCGGGTGGCCTCGATGCCGTCCATGTCGGGCATCTGCACGTCCATGGTGATGACGTCGGGGCGCAGAGCGGATGCCTTCGCCACGGCTTCGGCACCCGTCGCCGCCTCGCCCACGACGGTGATGTCGGGCTGGCTGTCGAGGATGGTCCGGAAGCCCGCCCGCAGCATCGCGTGGTCGTCGACGAGGAGAACGCGGATGAGCGCATCGGTCCGGTTCATGAGGCGACATCCGTCTCGATCGGCGACACGGTCTGCGCGCCACCGGCCAACGGCACGCGGGCCCGCACGCGCAGGCCACCGGACGCGCGGGGCGTCACGTCGAGCGTGCCGCCGGACGCCGCCGCGCGTTCGCGCATGCCGAGCTGTCCCAGTCCGGGGCGGAGCGCCGCCGCACTGCGCCCGGTGTTGACGACCTCGACCTCGACGCCCTCGTCGTCGTACCTCACGCGCACGTCCGCCGTCGCGCCGATGCCGGCATGGCGACGGGCGTTGGTCAGCGATTCCTGGGCGATCCGGTACAGGTTGACGGCGACGAGCGAGGGAACGGGGACCGGGTCGCCGATCACGGTGTACTCGGTCGGCAGTCCCGCGTCCGTCGACGCCTCGGCCAGGGAGCGGATGTCGTCCAGAGTGACGGTCGATGCGGCATCCGTGGTCTCGCCGCCGGGGGAGCGGAGGGTCTCCAGCAGTTGGCGCAACTCGTGGATGGCATCGCGGGCCGACCCCTCGACACCGCTGAGAATGCTCTTCGACCGCTCGGGATCCTGGTCGATGACGAGGCGTGCGGCGCCGGCCTGCACCCCCATGACCGACACGTGGTGGGCGACGACGTCGTGCAGCTCGCGGGCGATGCGCACGCGGTCGAGTGCGACGGCTTGCGCGGCGGTGACCTCACGCTCCTGCTCGAGCTCCGCGGTGCGCTGCTCGAGCACCTCGCGTTCCTGCGCGGCGTTCCAGGAGCGCTCGCCGAAGTAGTACGCGCCGCCGAAGTACAGCACGTTGAGCAGCAGCTGGATCATCATGAAGGCCAGGTAGGGGGAGAGGAGACCGGCGGCGACCTCGGCCTTGTCGGCCTCTTCGATCGCCTCCCGGTACATCGTGATGATGAGCCAGACGAACATGCCGAGGATGATCGAGACCCGCACGATCAGCGCGGCCCTGCGGTTGTTCATCCAGGCGCCCACGGTGTACAGCGACACGAACATCGCGATGTTGCCGACGTAGATCTCGGGCACCTGGAACGAGATCGCGAGGAAGTATGCGACGCAGACGGCCACCGCGACGGGGCCAGGCCATCGGCGCCGGACCGCGAGAGGCGCGGTGACCGCGACGGCGTAGACGAGTGCGGTCCATGGCTCGGCCCTGGTGTCTCCGTAGATCTCGGCGACGGTCGAGAGGGCGGCGCTCAGCACGGCACCCACGAACATGACCGCAGCGAGCACCAGGTCGCTGCGCTGCTCGCGGATGCTGGGGATGCGGGTGAACGGCACGGCGGGCATCCTCTCACCGTAGGGCGGAACGGATGCCGAGGCATCCCCCGTGCGGGGGATCCCGCCGCCGCAGATGCCCTTGACGGCGCACTTGCATTTTGCAAGTATCAGCACATGAGCCTCTTCATCACCTGCCCCGTCGAGAGCGTCGACCGAGCCACCGCGTTCTACACCGCCCTCGGCTGGACCCTCAACGCCGAGATGTCCGATCACAACGTGTCGTGCTTCGCGATCGCGCCCGAGCAGTACGTCATGCTCGGCAGCCGGGAGATGTATGCGAGCGTCGGCGGCACCGAGGACGTGATCGGCGGCCCCGACACGCCCTCGAAGGTCACCGTCTCGTTCGACCTCGGCAGCCGCGAGGCCGTCGATGAGATGGTCGAACGGGCCGCAGCTGCGGGCGGTCGGGTCGGCGACACCGACGACTACCCGTTCATGTACCAGCGCCAGTTCGACGATCCGGACGGCTACCACTACTCGCCGTTCTGGATGAAGCCGGACCCCGCACCGGGCGCGTGAGCGAACTCGCCACCGCCCTCGAGGTCGTCGGCGCCCGCTGGGCGCTGCTCATCGTCGAGAAGCTGCTCGACGGTCCGCAGCGATACGGCGATCTGCAGCGCGAGCTCGGGGCACCGACGAACATCCTTGCCACCCGTCTCCGGGAGCTCGAGGCTGCGGGAGTGCTGCGGCGGCTGCCCCTGCGGCACAACACGCGCGCGTACGCCCTCACCGATCGCGGCGGCGCGCTGCGCGACGCGATCGAGGCGCTCGGCCGCTGGGGCGGGGCGGATCCGGATCCCACCGGACAGACCCCCTCCCGTGACCCTGGATGAGCGCCTAGTCTGGGCCGTGTCATCGCGCAGGATCACTCGGGCGAAGGAGCACTCTGATGGCCGGACGCATCGTGATCGACCTCTTCATGACGCTCGACGGCGTCGCCCAGGGGCCGGGTGGAATCGACGAGGATCCGTCGGGCGGGTTCGAGTTCAGCGGCTGGCAGGCGGGGTATCCCTCGTCCGGGGTCGGACCTCAGGTGCAGCAGGGGATGCAGCGGCTCGACGCGCTGCTGCTCGGCCGTCGCACGTATGACATCTTCGCCGGCTACTGGCCGAACCACACCGACGGCCCGTCGGGCGAGATCGGCCGCCTCTTCGACCGGGTACCCAAGTACGTGGCATCGCGCGATGCCGACATCGCACTCGAGTGGCAGCACAGCTCCCGTGTCGGGGGCGACCTCGCCGCGGAGATCGCCGAGCTGCGCACGCGGCATGACGAAGTGCACGTCATCGGCAGCGTCGACTTCGCGCACTCGCTGATCGCCGGCGGGCTGTTCGACGAGCTGAATCTGTGGGTCTATCCGATCCTGCTCGGTCCGGGCAAGAAGGTCTTCGACGACGGGGCGGTGCCGTCGGTGCTCCGCCTGATCGAGCCCCCGGTCGCCGACGACGCGGGCGTGCTGCTACTGCGCTACGCGCGCACCGATCAGGTGCCCAGGGTCGACACCTTCGAGGATTGATCCTTCTCGAGGGCTGTGCACTCAGCCGAGCGCGAGCAGCCGCTCGATGACGCGCGCCACGCCGTCGTCGTCGTTCGAGGTGGTCGTCTCGTCTGCTGCGTCCCGCACGATGTCGTCGGCATCTGCCATCGCGACGCCGTGACCGGCCCACCGCAGCATCTCCACGTCGTTGAGCGCATCCCCGAAGGCGACGACGTCGCCCCGGTCGATGTCGAGGTGCTCGCAGAGCCGCGCGAGCCCGGTGGCCTTGGTCACGCCCTCAGCCATCACCTCGACGAACGGCGCGCCCGAGAGGGTCGCCTCGAACCCCGTGAGCCCGAGTGCCTGCAGTGCTCGGAAGAGCTCCGCGGGGGCGAGCTCGGGATGCCGGATCACGAATTTCAGGCTCGGTGCATCCAGCACCCGGTCGAGGGCGACCCCGCCCATCGTGCGCGGATCGCGTTTGTGATCCGAGAGGTCCGCGATCTCGGCGTATCCGCGCTGGGCGACGAACGTCTCGCCGCCCTCGCGCACGCTCGCGAACAGCAGATCCGGGATGCTGGCGCGCAGTGCCTCGGCCAGCGTGCGGATCGTCTCGGCCGGGAGCTCTTCGGCGAACAGCATCCGCCCGTCCATGAGGTGGGTGGCGTAGGCTCCGTTGCTGCACAGCGCCCAGCCGTCGAACCCGGCCCCCGCAGCGATCGCGCGCAGGCCGATGGGCTGTCGGGCGGTCACCGGGATGACGGGGATGCCCCGTTCCCTGGCCGCGTCGAGGGCAGTGCGTGTGCGCCGCGTGACCGTCGACGACGAGTCGAGCAGAGTCCCGTCGAGATCGGTCGCGATCAGACGCACGGTCAGGAGAAGATCATCGGCATGTCGTCGTCTTCTTCAGCCCCGCCGAGATCGAACTCGACGACGACCGGGACGTGGTCGCTGGGCTGCTCGCCCTTGCGCTCCTCGCGGTGGATCGATGCGCCGGTCACGGCCTCGGCCAGTGTGCGCGAGCCGAGGACGAAGTCGATGCGGATGCCCTCGTTGCGCGGGAACTTGAGGCGCTGGTAGTCCCAGTAGGTGAAGCCCTCGGGGATCAGCGGGCGCACGACATCGGTGAGCCCGGCGTCGGCGAAGGCGAAGAATGCCTGGCGCTCCAGAGGGGAGACGTGCGTGGACACGCCCTCGACGATGTCGGGATCGCCGTTGTCGACGTCGAAGGGGATGATGTTGAAGTCGCCGACCAGGGCCAGAGGCAGATCGGGATTCGCAGACAGCTCCGCCGCGGTGGCCTTCTTCAGCTCCTCGAGCCAGTGCAGCTTGTAGGCGTAGTGCGGGTCGCCGAGCGAGCGGCCGTTCGGCACGTACAGGCTCCAGACGCGCACCCCGTCGACCAGAACCCCGAGCGCACGAGCCTCGAGCGGAGCATCCGGGCCCTCGTGCCCCTTCGCGAAGCCGGGCATGCCGTCGAATGCCGTGCGCACATCGGTGATCGGGAGACGGCTGGCGATAGCGACGCCGTTCCACTGATTCAGGCCGTGGACCTCGACGTGGTAGCCGGCCTCTTCGAACGGGGCGTAGGGGAACTGCTCCGGCTTGCACTTGATCTCCTGCATCGCGAGCACGTCGATGTCCTCTCGGACGGCGAACTCGACGGTGCGGGTGACGCGGGTGCGGATGGAGTTGACGTTCCAGGTGGCCAAGCGCATGCGTCAAGCCTAGGGCTTGCCTCCTACACTGGATGCCGTGACCGCACTCGACACAGACCGCCAGACCCTCCTCGACCTGATCAAGGACGAGGCCGTGTTCCACGGAGACTTCACGCTCTCGAGCGGCAAGAAGGCGACGTACTACGTCGACATGCGCAAGCTCACACTCGATCACCGCGCAGCCCCCGCGATCGGCCGCATCATGCTCGACCTCATCGGCGATCTCGACGTCGTGGCCGTCGGGGGCCTGACCCTCGGCGCCGATCCCATCGCGAACTCGGTGCTGCACGCCTCCGTCGCCACCGACAAGCCGCTCGACGCGTTCGTCGTGCGCAAGGAGCCGAAGGACCACGGACGCGGACGACAGATCGAGGGCGCGGACGTCACGGGCAAGCGCGTCGTCGTGCTCGAGGACACGTCGACCACCGGTCAGTCGGCGCTGAAGGCGGTCGAAGCACTGCGCAAGGAAGGGGCGGAGATCGTCGCCGTCGCGGTGATCGTCGACCGCAAGACCGGCGCCCAGGCGGCCATCGAAGCCGAGGGACTCGAATGGCGCGCCGCCTTCGACCTCGACGACCTCGGACTCGACCCCCAGTGACCCGCTACGCCCTGGCCGTCGACGTCGGCGGCACGAAGATGGAGGCCGCGCTCGTCGGCGATGACGGCGTGCTCGTACCGGGAAGCCGCAGCCGTCGGGCGACGGGCCGCGACGCCACTCCCGCGTCCCTCGACGAGGCGATCGCGACCGTGATCGCCCACGCTCTCTCCCGTCTCCCCGACGACGCCGAACTCGTCGGCGCCGGCATCGGCAGTGCTGGTCCGATCGACCGGAACGTCGGACAGATCCTCCCCGTGAACATGCCTGCAGCCCGCGGGTACGGTCTCGCGGATGCCGTGCGCTCCACCGCCTCCGGCATCCTCGGCCGTGCGCTGCCCACGGTCTTCGGCCACGACGGGGGTGCGCTCGCGCTCGCCGAGTCCTGGCTCGGTGCCACGAAGGATGCCCGATCCTCGCTGTCGATCGTCGTCTCGACGGGTGTCGGGGGAGGGTTCGTCGTGAACGGCGCCTACATCCCGGGTGCGACCGGCAACGCCGGGCATCTCGGACAGGTGCGTCGCGAAGGCGGGCTCACGCTCGAGGAGATCGCCTCCGGACCCGCGAGTGCCGCGTGGGGGCAGACACAGGGCTGGACGGGCGCGACCGGTGAGGACCTGGCGCGGGATGCCGCGACGGGCGACACCATCGCCCGTGCGGCCATCGAGCGTTCGGCGAAGGCCGTCGGCGAGGCTCTCGCAGATGCTGCGACACTGGTCGACCTCGACATGGTCGCGATCGGCGGCGGGTTCTCGCGTGTGTCCGCGGACTACATCGACCTCGTGCAGCAGGCGCTCACGGCGAGTGCCGCACACGAGTACTCGCGGCGCACCCGGGTCGTGCGCTCGGGGCTCGGTGACGAGGGGCCGCTCATCGGCGCTGCGGCGCTCGTGCTGCGCTGACTCTCGGCACCGATCAGGTCAGCGGGCCGCGACGATCAGGTGACGCTGTGGCCCTTCGATGCGGGCCATCGCGATCTTGAGTTCGGTGGTGTCGGCCGCGACTCCGTCGATGCGGGCGCCGAGCGATCTCTCGACCTCGGCGAGGTCGGCTCGCACTCCGTCGATGCGGGCGCCGAGTTTGTCCTCGACGCCGTCGATGCGGGCGCTGAGTTTGTCGTCGAGGCCGTCGATGCGGGCGCTGAGTCTCTCTTCGAGGTGGTCGGTTCTACGGATGCACCAGCCGAAGCCCGCGACCATGGTGCCGCCCAGCGTCAGCAGAAGACCGACGGCGCTGAGGACGATCGTGATGATCTCTGCGGACACGAACATGCTCCCATTCTGCGGGTGAAGGGTGGGGTCTCGCAGAATGCTACGCACGTGATGGATACCGGACGGAGCGATGGTGAGGATGGCGCCGATGAGTGTGCACGACTCGGTCAGGCGATCGAGGGTGCAGGAGAGGTCCTCTCTTCCGTTCGCCTCCCTAACAAAAGCGGCCTACGCTCGAAGCAGGCGACGGAAGGAACACACGCATGCGCGTACTCGGACTGCTCTCGGGAACCTCGCACGACGGCATCGACGTCACGGTCGTGGACTTCGACGAGAGCGACGGCGCGCTGCGCGGCACCGTCCTGCACGAGGACAGCGTGCCCTATGACCCCGAGCTGCGAGCCCGACTCGTCGCCGCCCTTCCACCGGCGCCGACGACGCTCGCCGAGGTCTGCGAGCTCGACACCCTGATCGGACAGGCCTTCGCCGAGGTCGCCGCCACGACCTCCGAGGCGGTCGGGGGAGTGGATGCCGTGTGCACGCACGGCCAGACGGTGTTCCACTGGGTCGCCGACGGACACGCTCTCGGCACCCTGCAGATCGGCCAGCCGGCCTGGATCGCCGAGCGCGTCGGGGCGCCGGTCGTCTCGGACGTCCGGATCCGCGACATCACCGCCGGAGGCCACGGGGCTCCGCTCGTGTCGTTCCTCGACGAGCTGCTGCTGCGCGGCCGCGCAGGCGTCTCGGCCGCGGTGAACCTCGGCGGCATCGCCAACATGACCGTCGTCGGTCCTGACGGCCTGACGGCCTACGACATCGGCCCGGCGAACGCGCTGGTCGACGCGGTGGTCGTCGCCGAGGGGCTGGACGCGCGCGGCTACGACGCGGATGCGGCCATCGCTCGCACCGGCACCGTCGACGAGGTGCTGCTCGCCGAGCTTCTCGCCGACCCGTACTACGCCCAGCCCGCCCCGAAGAGCACGGGCAAGGAGCACTTCCACCTCGACTACGTCCGTGCGCACGTCGACCGGGTGCGACCCGGCATCCCGCCGGCGGACCTCGTGCGCACGCTGACCGAGCTCACGGTGCGCACGGTGGCGCAGGACGTCCGAGATGCCGGCATCGGCTTCCTCGCCGTCTCCGGCGGGGGATGCCACAACCCGCTGATCATGCAGGGGCTCCGCGACGCGCTCCCCGAGGTCGAGGTGGTGCTGGCCGACGAGCTCGGGGCCCCGGTCGACAGGAAGGAGGCGATCCTGTTCGCCCTGATCGGCTGGTGCACGATGAACGGCGTCGCGGCTGTGACGCCGGGCGGGACGGGAGCGCGGGAGCCGCGCATCCTCGGCACGATCACGCCGGGCGCGGGGCCGCTGCGGATGCCGGAGCCCGTGGATCGCGTGCGCAGCCTGACGCTGCGCTGAACCCGGTCGACAGGGCACTGGCTCCGGAGCGCTCAGCGCTCAGTGCTCAGCGCTTGCGGTCGTCGTCGTCCCAGGGGCCTTCCCACCATCCGGCGCGACCGTCGCCTGTGCTCCCGTCGCCGCGGCGACGGGAGCGGACGAGCTGCACGACGATGACGGTCAGCGTGCTCAGGGTGATCAGGATCAGCACCAGGAACAGCAGGTCGGATTGGTTCACGGGCGCTTCCCCTCCGCGGCATCCGCCACGATCTTGGCGATCCGGGCGGATCGTGTCTCGTCGCGCTTTGCCATCGCGATGTGCGTGAGTCCGAACTTCTTGACCGACTTCGGAAACGAATCCCAGTGCGCTCGGGCATCGGGCACCGCATCCAGCGCGGCGGTGAGCTCGGGTGGCTCGACTCCCGCCTCCGGGCCGTCCAGCAGCGTCCAGGACCCGTCTGCCTTTGCGGCCTCCAGGACCCGGATGCCGGCGGGAGCGAGCAGGCCGGCGGCCTCGAGCTCGACCAGGCGTGCCTTGTTCGTGGCCGCCCAGCCGCTGCCCCGGCGTCGTGGCGAGAACCACTGGCCGACGGTCCGGTCGTCGAACGTGCGCACGGGGCCGTCGATCCAGCCGAAGCACAGTGCATGCCGGACGGCGTCGTCGTAGCCGACGCCGCCGGCGTCCTTTCCGCGTACGCTCAGCAGCCAGACGCCGGCCGCGCGCTCGTGGTTCGCTTCGAGCCAGGCGCGCCAGACCGCGGCATCCGCCGCCGTGACCCGTTCGCCCTCGTCGAGTGCGCCCATCTCAGTCTTCGTCGAGCGTGGGGATCGACTGGGTGACGGTCGGCAGGAGATCGGCGACCGAGTCGACGATCTCATCGGGGCGGAACGGGTACTTCTCCACCTCTGCCTGATCGCTGATGCCCGTCATCACGAGCACGGTGTGCAGCCCCGCCTCGATGCCGGCGATGATGTCGGTGTCCATGCGGTCGCCGATCATGCCGGTCTTCTTCGAGTGCGCGCCGATCTTGTTCAGCGCCGAGCGGAACATCATCGGATTGGGCTTGCCGACCACGTACGGCTCCTTGCCCGTGGCCTTGGTGATGAGAGCGGCGATCGCCCCGGTGGCCGGCATCACTCCGTCGGACGACGGACCGGTGGCATCCGGATTCGTGACGATGAAGCGCGCGCCCTTGATGATCAGGCGGATGGCCTTCGTGATCGCCTCGAACGAGTAGTTGCGGGTCTCGCCGACGACCACGAAGTCGGGGTTCGTCTCGGTCATGATGAACCCGGCCTCGTGCAGCGCCGTGAGGATGCCCGCCTCGCCGATCACGAACGCCGAGCCGCCGGGCAGCTGCTGCGCGAGGAAGTCGGCGGTGGCGAGCGCCGAGGTCCAGATCCGCTCCTCCGGGACGATGAGGCCGCTCGCGCGGAGACGGGCCGAGAGGTCGCGCGCCGTGAAGATCGAGTTGTTCGTCAGGACCAGGTACGGGATCTCGTTCTGCTCCCATCCGGCGAGCAGTTCGGATGCTCCGGGGATGGCGTCGTTCTCATGGACGAGGACGCCGTCCATGTCGGTGAGCCAGCATTCGATGTCGTCGCGGTGTGCCATGTGCACAGCCTATTGGGCCGCCGTTACGGGCAGGTGTCAGGTTCTGACGAGGTTCTCAGGCACTGAGCCAGACGACGTCGGCGGCGCCCGCGGGCAGCTCGGTCTCGGTGCCGTCGAGCGTGATGCCCGACGTCGTGGTCGTCACGACCGCCGCCACGACGACCCCTGCGGCCTCCAGGGCGCGGAGCAGTTCGGGGTCGCGGTCGTCGACGCGCAGGACGCGTCCGACGTGACCGGTCGGGGCATCGGCGAGGAGGACGAAGGGCTCGCGGTCCACGGCGCCGGCGGCGTCGGGGATCGCGTCGCCGTGCGGGTCGAAGCGCGGGCGTCCGAGCCGCTCGTCGATGCCTTCGAGCAGTCGATCGCTGATGGTGTGCTCGAGGACCTCGGCCTCGTCGTGCACCTCGTCCCAGCCGTAGCCGAACTCCTGCACGAGCCAGGTCTCGATCAGGCGATGGCGGCGCACCATGGCGAGCGCTCGCCTCGTGCCCGCGTCGGTGAGGCGCACCGCGCCGTAGGGGACGTGCGAGACGAGTCCGGATGCGGCGAGCTTCTTGACCATCTCGGTCACCGATGACGGCGCGATGCCGAGCTTCGCGGCGAGCACCGAGGGGGTGATCGGCGCATCCTGCCATTCGGTGTGCGCGTAGACGGTCTTCAGGTAGTCGTCTGCTGCCGGGGATGCCACTCGTCCAGCCTAGATCAGAGGGGGGCTGTGATCAGAGGCGGGCTGTGATCAGAGGGGGGCTGTGATCAGAGGGGTGCTGCGCTCAGGGGTTGGCCACGTCGACGAGGATGCCGAAGGCGACCTGACCCGCGAAGAACACGATGAGGAAGCCCAGCAGTGCGGCGAAGAGCGAGAGACGGCCGTCGAATCCCTCGATCTCCGCGATGCCGATCCGGCGCGCTCGGAAGGCCAGCACGAGGGTGGCGATGCCCAGCGCGAGCTGCACCCAGGGGCCGCCGACCGGCAGCACCGAGGGGAAGGCGATGAGGAGACCGCCGGCGACGCCGGTCGCGAGCCCGATCCAGGTGAGGATGCGGATGCGACGGCGCGCGGTTTCGGCAGACATCCTCCGAGCCTAACTGCCCGCCCGGTCTACGGAGACCGGCTGAATCGTGTCAATCGAGCCGGATTCCTTGACGCGATCCCTTGCGGAGGGTAGCTTCGACCGGGCACGGGAAAACGCTATCCGAGCGGGCGTCACGCCCAGAGATGGATTTCGACGATGAACATCCGACACCACTCGTTCCGCGCCGTCGTGGCGGTCGCCGCGGTCGGCTGCCTCCTCGCGGGAGGCGCGCAGAGCGCGGGAGCAGCCGCGCCGATCGCTCCAGACACCGGCCGACACGACCACGGCGCGAAGACCCCCCAGCTGGAAGCGCTCGACCGCGGTCTCGTCGCCGTGTCGACCGGCGACGGGGTCTTCCTCAGCTGGCGGCTCCTGGCCACCGAGGCGACGGGCTCCACCGCGACGGGGCTCGCCGGGCCCGACTTCGCCGTCTATCGCGATGGCACGAAGATCGCCACCGTGACCGACAGCACGAACCACGCGGATGCCGAGGGCACCGCCGACTCGGAGTACTCCGTCGTGCCGGTGGTGAACGGCGTCGAGCTGGCCGACTCGGCCTCCGCTCCCGTGACGGCGTGGGCGCAGGGGCACCATGACCTGCCGCTGCGCAAGCCCGCCGACGGCGTCACCCCGAAGGGGGAGTCGTACACGTACTCGGCGAACGACGTCTCCGTGGGCGACGTCGACGGAGACGGGCAGTACGAGTACGTCGTCAAGTGGGATCCGTCGAACTCGAAGGACGTCTCGCAGCGCGGCTACACCGGGCCGGTGTACCTCGACACCTACGAACTCGACGGCACACTGCTGAATCGGCTCGATCTCGGCGTCAACATCCGCGCGGGCGCTCACTACACGCAGTTCCTCGTCTACGACTTCGACGGGGACGGCCGGTCCGAGACGATGCTGAAGACGGCACCAGGCACCAAGTCGGTGCAGTTCGCCGCAGACGGCTCGGTGAAGAAGGAGTCGTACATCACCGTGCCGAAGTCCGACCGCAAGGCCGGATATTCGAATGACGACGACTACCGTCTCAGTGCCGCCGACTACGAAGAGCATCTCGTCGAGCTGTTCCTCGGATGGAGCGAGCGCGACGAGGTCGTCTCGGGGCAGTGGCCCGCGACTCTCGAAGAGGCCTGGGGCATGCCGGTCGCGCATGAGTACCCGCTGAGCAGGGAGAGTGCCGAAGAACTCGCCGACGCGTTCCTCGACGTGTACGCCCCGAGCCGCAGCAGCCGCAACCTGCTGCGCGAGTTCGAGGGCTTCATCATCGACGGGCCCGAGTACCTGACCGTGTTCGACAGCGCGTCGGGCAAGGAGCTCCAGACGATCCCGTATCCGACCGAGCGCGGAGACGACGGTCTGCTGTGGGGCGACTACGCGATGTCGCGCATCGAGCCGGGCAACCGGGTCGACCGCTTCCTCGCCGGTGTCGGATACCTCGACGGGCAGCATCCGTCCGCCGTGTTCGCCCGCGGGTACTACACCCGCACGACGGTCTCCGCCTTCGACTGGGACGGCAAGCGACTGAAGGAGCGCTGGGATGTCGACAGCGGTCACGTCCCGCTGTCGAACCCGTTCAACGACTCCCCGCACGGCCGCGACGGCACCGATCCCGAGTTCGGCACGATCACGACACAGGGCGACCACTCGCTCAGCTTCGCCGACGTGGACGCCGACGGCCGGCAGGAGCTCGTCTACGGATCGGCGACCATCGACGACGACGGCGGACTGCTGTACAGCTCGTTCGATGTGCTCCCCGAGGGCAGCGCCGATCCTGGCGCGACGGTGCGGCTCGGTCACGGCGATGCGATGCACGTCACCGACATCGACCCCGCCCGCCCTGGGCTCGAGATCTGGACGGCCCATGAGGGTGCGACGAGCGCGCCGTACGGATCGGTGATGCGGGATGCCGCGACCGGTGAATCGCTGTTCGGCGCCTACTCGGGCCGCGACACCGGCCGGGCCATGATCGGAGACGTGCGTCCCGACGTGCCGGGGATCGAGGTCTGGTCGAGCATGCCCGGAGGGACCGAGGGCAGCGGTCTGCTGAGCGCGTCCGGTGCGGTGCTGCAGCCGGAGACGCCCGGTACGAACATGTCGATCCGCTGGTCGGGCGACCTGACCACGCAGCTCGTGAACGGCAGCGGCACGCAGACGCCGACCATCGACGACTGGACGAGGGGCACGGTGCTCACCGCGACCGGGACGCTCACGAACAACGGCACGAAGGGCAACCCCTCGCTCGTCGCCGACGTGCTGGGCGATTGGCGTGAGGAGCTGCTCGTGCGCACGGCCGACTCGACAGCGCTGCGCTTCTTCACGACGACCGAGCCGACCACGCACAAACTCACGACCCTCATGCACGACGTGCAATACCGGGTCGAGACCGCACGTCAGCAGACGACGTACAACCAGCCCGCGTACACCTCGTTCTATCTCGCGAGCGATGTCGACTGGTCGACCGTACCGGTGCTCACGACGCCCACCACGCCGAAGGCGCCGACGTTCACGGACAAGCCGGGCACGTCCCGCGACGAGGTGAAGGTCCCGACCGGGGTGAAGGGCGTCACGTACTACGTGAACGGCGAGAGGGTCGACGCCCGTAACGGCAAGGTGCGGATCACCGGCGAGGTGACGGTGATCGCGGTCCCCGACCCCGCCTACCGCCTCGCGGACGGCGCCACCTCGCAGTGGACCGAGACGCTGCGGAAGCGGTGACGCTGCGCGGTCGCTGACCGAGCGCCGAGAAGCCCCACCCCGAGTCGACTCCTTCCCGTGCCGACTCGGGGTGGTTCTCTGTCCGGCGGCTGGCCCGGCGTCGGCGTCGCGCTCTCAGGCCCCGGTCAGCACGAGCCAGAGCAGTGCGCCGTTGAGAGCGATGAGCAGGACCGAGGCGATGATGCCGGCCGCCGTCGTCCATGCGCGGTTCGCCCACGGGCCGAGCGTGCGGCGCTGGGCGGTCAGCGCGACGAGCGGGATCAGGGCGAACGGGATGCCGAACGAGAGCACGACCTGGCTGAGCACGAGCGCCAGCGTCGGATCGACGCCGACTCCGAGGATCACGAGCGCAGGGATCAGGGTCACCAGGCGGCGGGCGAGCAGCGGGATGCGGACCTGCAGCAGGCCGTGCATGATCTCCGCCCCGGCATACGCGCCCACCGAGGTCGAGGCGAGACCGGAGGCCAGTAGCCCGACCGCGAAGAACGTCGCGACGACAGGGCCGAGCCCGGCGGCGAGTGCGGCGTGCGCGCCCTCGAGGGAATCAGTGCCCTCGACGCCGGCGAGGTTGGCGGCGGCGAGCAGGAGGATGCCGAGGTTCACGGTCCCGGCGATCAGCATGGCGATCGACACGTCCCACCGGGTGGCGGTCAGGAGTCGGCGGATGCGCGAGGTCTCGGTGCGCGCCGCCTCGGTCGCGGCATGGGTGGCGAGAGACCCGAACCTGTCGCGGGTGAGAGAGGAGTGCGCGTAGATGGCGTGCGGCATGATCGTCGCGCCGAGGATCGAGGCGGCCAGCAGCACGGAGCCGGTGTCCTCGAAGCGGGGGACGAGGCCCGCGACGACGCTGCCGGCATCCGGGGGAGCGACGAAGAGGCCTGCGACGAACCCGACCGCGATGATCACCATCAGGCCGATGATGACGAACTCGAACGGCCGCGCGCCTCGCCGGCTCTGCACCGTGAGCAGGATCATCGACACGGCCCCGGTGATCACGCCGCCGAGGAGCAGCGGCACGTCGAACAGCAGGTTGAGCGCGACGGCGCCGCCGATCACCTCGGCGAGGTCGGTCGCCATCGCGACGAGCTCGGCCTGCAGCCAGTACGCACGTCGTGCCCACGGGCGGGTGAGCCGGGCGCCGAGCACCTCGGGCAGGCTCTGCCCTGTGACGACGCCGAGCTTCGCCGAGAGGTATTGGATCAGCCAGGCCATCACGTTCCCGGCCACGACGATCCAGACGAGCAGGTACCCGTACTGGGCGCCGGCGGTCATGTTGCTGGCGACGTTGCCGGGGTCGAGATACGCGACGCCCGCCACCAGCGCGGGACCGAGCAGCCACAGGCTGCGCGACGGAGTGGCGCGGACGGTGGGAGCGTCCCGGTCGAGCGACGCATTTTTAGGCATACCGAAATCGTAGCGGATATTTCGGCGTACCTAAATATCTGTATCGGGGGTGACGGATAGCCTGACGGGATGGATGAGCAGACGCCCCCGGACGAGCCACGGTCAGACCAGGCGTCCGCGCAGCCGGGGTACGGGGTGGGGCCCTGGCCCGAAGGTCAGGCCGCATGGCCGCACGGTGCGCAGTACGACCCTGAACTCCTCGCGGCCGGCGACACCCGTAACGTGATCGACCGGTACCGCTACTGGCGGATGGACGCGATCGTCGCCGATCTCGACACCCGACGGCATCCGTTCCACGTCGCGATCGAGAACTGGCAGCACGACATGAACATCGGCTCCATCGTGCGCAGCGCCAACGCCTTCCTGGCCGACACCGTGCACATCATCGGGCGCCGCCGGTGGAACAAGCGCGGTGCCATGGTCACCGATCGGTATCAGCACGTCGTGCACCACGACGACGTCGAGAGCTTCGCCGCGTGGGCTGCCGCGGCCGGTGTGCCGATCATCGCGGTCGACAACGTCGACGGCGCCGTGCCCGTCGACCGCGCCGACCTGCCGCAGAGCTGCGTGCTGCTGTTCGGGCAGGAGGGCCCTGGACTGTCGGATGCGGCGCTCGCCGCGGCATCCGCCCACATCGAGATCACGCAATACGGCTCGACCCGCTCGATCAATGCGAGTGCCGCCGCCGCCGTGATCATGTACGAGTGGTGCCGGCGGCACGCGGGCTGAGAGGCTCTCCGCTCGCGACTCCGCGCCACCTCTCGACACGGCGGGGGCGCAGGCGTAGCGTGAGTCCCGATCCGAGGAGGCTGTCATGGCAGACATCCGTTCCATCCGCCCGTTCCTGTGGTTCGACGGCCGGGCGCAGGAGGCGATGGAGTACTACGTCTCGGTGTTCCCGAACTCGTCGATCGATCAGGTGGTGCTCTACCCGGACGAGTCCCTCGATCGTCACTTCGAGGGGATGACCGGCAAGGTGCTCAACGGCGAGTTCACGCTGAACGGCACGCCCTTCGGATGCCTCGACGGCGGGCCGCAGTTCACGTTCAACGAGTCGATCTCGTTCGTGATCGGGTGCGACGACCAGGCCGAGATCGACCACTATTGGGCGGCGCTGTCTGCTGTGCCGGATGCCGAGGCCTGTGGCTGGTGCAAGGACCGCTTCGGCGTGAGCTGGCAGGTCGTGCCCGCCGGCTTCGATCTGCTCCAGCAGCGCCCGGAGCAGATCCAGGCGCTCATGCACATGAAGAAGATCGTGATCGCCGAGCTCGAGAACGCCTGATCGCTGGCGGCCCGCTCAGTCGCGATCTATGCCGAACGTGTTCCGGTAGAGGGCGGTCACATCGCGGTCGAGCGTGTCGATCCGGCGATGCACGCTCTGGATCTCCGTCTTCACGACATGGATGAACAGGGTCGAGACGACCGTGACCATGCCGAACATCGTGGCGGCGAAGACGCCGATCAGGACCCATACCTGAGGCTCGTTCATGGTCAGCACGCTCCGATTCTCGTTCGCCTCCGATGAGAATGCCAGGCCTGGGGCGGGAGACTTCCCGAGATTCCGGGATACGTGCAGAAGTCCGGATTCGCAGCGATCGTGCAGTGCTAGACGCCCGCGGTGACCCAGCGACCGCTGCGCACCCGCCAGCCGAGCGTGCCGAGCCGCGCGAGCAGGTAGACGCCGAAGAAGGCGACGGCGAGCCAGATGAGCCCGGGGGCGTCGTCCACTCCTGTCGCGGCGATGATCCACAGCGCCGGGAGGAACGGCAGCAGATTCAGCCCGCCGGCGAGCGCCAGGTATCGGGCGTCGTTCGCCCCCATCAGCACGCCGTCGAGCACGAACACGACCCCGGCGATCGGCTGGGCCGCCGCGAGCACGAGGAGAGCGGGCTGGACGAGGGCCGCGATCCTCGCATCCCCGGTGAACACGATGCCGAGCACCCCGGAGAGCGCCGCGATGAGCGCACCGACGGCCACGCCGAACCACGCTCCCCAGGCGACGGTGCGCCGGAGGACCCGGTGCACCTGGCGTTCGTCGCCGGCGCCGAGCTCCTTGCCGATCAGCGCCTGGGCGGCGATGGCGAGGGCGTCGAGCGCGAAGGCCGCAGCGGAGAAGATGGTGAAGACGATCTGCCACCCCGCGAGCTCGTCCGTGCCGATGCCGGTGGCGACGGCGACCGTCGCGAGCAGGGCCGCCCGCAGGCTCACGGTGCGCAGGAACAGCCAGCCGCCGGAGCGGGCGGTGCTGCCCATGCCCTCGCGCCGCACCCGCAGGGAGGCGTCATGAGTGGCGGCGAGGCGGCGGATCACGAGCACATACGCGCCGACCATGCCCCACTGGGCGACGACCGTGCCGGCGGCGGAGCCCGCGATGCCCCAGCCGAGCCCGTAGATGAAGAGGACGTTCAGGAGAGCATTGGCGCCGAAGCCCAGACCGGCTATCCACAGGGGTGTCATCGTGTCCTGCATCCCGCGCAGGAGTCCGGTCGCGGCGAACACGATCAGCATCGCGGGCAGGCCCCACATCGAGATGACCAGGTAGGCGTTGGCCTCGGATGCCACGGCATCGCCGGCGCCGAACAGCGAGACGAGCCAGGGCGACGAGGCGGCTCCGGCCGCGGCGAGCACGGCTCCGATCGCCAGCGCGAGCCACATGCCGTTGATGCCGACCGAGACCGCTTCGCCGGGGCGCCCCGCACCGAAGAGCCGGGCGACGGCCGGTGTCGTCGAGTAGGCGAGGAAGACCATCAGCCCGACGATCGTCTGCAGCACGGCACCCGCGATGCCGAGTCCGGCGAGCGGGGTGGTGCCGAGGTGTCCGACCAGTGCCGCGTCGACGATGAGGAACGCGGGCTCGGCGATCAGCGCCCCGAGAGCGGGGACGGCGAGGCGCAGGATCTCGCGGTTGAGAGTGCGCTCGGTCATCCTCCGAGCCTATGGGCTGGTGACGCGAGGCGGTCGTACCCTGGAAGGGAACCCGGACGCGACGGAGGTGCATCATGACGGATCCCCGAGAGGCCGCGGCGAGGTATCGCGCGCGGCAGCGGAGCAGGAGCGCGGGTGAGGAGGATGCCGAGGAGACGGCCGAGCCCGGCATCGCGGCGGCCACCGACCGGGCGGCCTTCATCGAGACCGCGATCCAGGTCGCCATCCGACGCGGCGACTTCGACGATCTTCCCGGGGCGGGGAAGCCCCTCGAGGGGCTCGGCACCCACCACGATCCCGACTGGTGGATCCGGCGCAAGATCCAGCAGGAGAATCTGACCGGTCTCGGTCCGCCCGCGATCCTGCTGCGCACCGAGGACCGGGAGCTCGACGACCAGCTCGACCTGCTCGGCCGCGAGTCCGACGTGCGCGACGTGCTGGAGGACTTCAACCGTCGTGTGAAGGAGGCGCGTCGTCAGCTGCAGGGCGGTCCACCCGTGGTCACCTCTCCGCGCGACATCGACGCGGAGGTCGCGGCGTGGGCGGAGCGCAGGGCTGCGCGGTTCGCCGCACGGGCGTCGGAGGACCCGGAACCGCAGCGGCGCCGTCGGTTCGGCCTGCGCCGCCGAGCCTGAGCCGGGCACGATCCCTGCCGGATGTCGGAGGGCCGCATAGGCTGTTCGCATGACCGACGCGCTCCCCTCTGGCCTTGAGACCTCCGAGTTCAGCTCCGACATCCGCCCGCAGGACGACCTGTACCGCCACGTCAACGGCGCGTGGCTCGCGCGCACCGAGATCCCCGGCGACAAGGCGCGGTGGGGGTCGTTCCACCTGCTCGCGGAGCAGGCCGAGAAGGACGTCCGCGCGATCATCGAGGAATCGCAGGATGCGGAGCCCGGCACCCTGGCGCGCAAGATCGGCGACCTGTTCGCGAGCTTCATGGACACCGACCGCATCGCCGCGGCCGGTGTCACCCCGCTCGCGGAGACGCTCGCCGAGATCGAGGCGATCGACAGCATCCCCTCGTTCCTGCGCACCGTCGGCACGTTCGACCGCGACGGACGCGCGCACCTGATCGGGTTCTATGTCGACGGCGACCCGGGCAATCCGGAGCGGTACGTCCCCGTCGTCGTGCAGTCAGGCCTGTCGCTGCCCGACGAGAGCTACTTCCGCCTCGACACCTTCGCCGACACGCGCGCCGCGTACCGTGCGCACCTCGAGCGTCTCCTCGCCCTCGCCGGCATCGCGGATGCCGCAGCGACCGCAGAGCGCTCGATCGCGCTGGAGACCGAGCTCGCCGGACACCACTGGGACAACGTGCGCAGCCGCGATGCGGTCGCGACCTACAACCTCAAGACGTGGGCCGAGATCCAGGAACTCGCAGGGGTCGACCTCGAGCCGTGGCGCGACGCCGTCGCTCCCGCCCACCCCGAGGCGTTCGCCGAGGTCGTCGTCTCGCAGCCGAGCTTCCTCGAAGGCCTCGGCTCCCTCCTCGTCGCCGAGCGGCTCGACGACTGGAAGGCCTGGCTGCGCGCTCAGGTCGTGCATGCGGCCGCTCCGTATCTGACCGACGACTTCGTGCAGGAGAACTTCTCGTTCTACGGCACCGAGCTCACCGGCGTCCCCACGATCCGGGAGCGCTGGAAGCGCGGCGTCTCCGTCACCGAGGGTGCGCTGAGCGAGGCCATCGGCAAGGTGTACGTCGAGCGCCACTACCCGCCGACGGCGAAGGCGGCGATGGACGAGCTCGTCGATCACCTCATCGAGGCCTACCGACAGAGCATCACCGACCTCGAGTGGATGACGGCCGAGACGCGCGAGCGCGCCCTCGCGAAGCTCGACTCGTTCACGCCCAAGATCGGCCACCCCGCCGTCTGGCGCGACTACTCGAGCCTCGAGATCGACCGATCGGACCTGTTCGGCAACGTGCGTCGCGCGGCGATCTTCGAGCACGACCGCAACGTCGCGAAGGTCGGCAACCCGATCGACCGCGACGAGTGGCACATGCCCCCGCAGATGGTCAACGCGTACTACAACCCGTCGATGAACGAGATCGTGTTCCCCGCGGCCATCCTGCAGTACCCGTTCTTCGACGTGGCACGCGACGCCGCGGCGAACTACGGCGGCATCGGCGCGGTGATCGGCCATGAGATCGGTCACGGCTTCGACGACCAGGGCAGCCGATACGACGGAGACGGCAAGCTCCAGGACTGGTGGACCGATGCCGATCGCACGGCATTCGAGGAGCGCACCAAGGCTCTCATCGCGCAGTACGACGAGCTGGTGCCCGAGGGTCTCGACGCCGAGCACCACGTCAACGGCGCTCTCACGATCGGCGAGAACATCGGCGACCTCGGTGGACTCGGCATCGCCCTCAAGGCGTACGAGCTCTCGCTCGGAGGTGCCGAGGCTCCGGTCATCGACGGCTACACGGGAGTGCAGCGCCTGCTGCTGTCGTGGGCGCAGGTGTGGCAGCAGAAGAGCCGGGATGCCGAGACGCTGCGACTGCTCACGATCGACCCGCACTCGCCGAACGAGTTCCGCTGCAACCAGATCGTCCGCAACATCGACGCGTTCTACAAGGCCTTCGACGTGACGGAATCCGACGCGCTGTGGCTGCCGCAGGACGCGCGCGTGACGATCTGGTGACCAAACTCCGCAGTATGTAGGGCATCCTCACCTGCGAGGGTTACGATATCCGTGCTGCGGGGGATGGACCCCGCAGCATCCCGCCAATCCAACCCCCCTTTAAGGATCACGCGTGGGTGCTTCGGAGCCTGTCGATGGGCCGTCACTGGCCTCGCTGCGCCGGTCTCAGCGGACCAGCCGGCGCTTGCCGCGCCGCGCTGCCGCCGGGCGCCGGTCGTTCACCTCGACGCTGCGGGCGCTCGAGCAGTTGGCGGATGCCGGGGCTCAGGTGTCGGTGCACGTGGTCGACCTCGACAACCATGTGCACGTCCTCGCGGGCGACGACCACGTCACGATGCCCGTCGCGGGGCTGGGTGTCGTCCCGCTCCTGATCGAGGTCGCGGCGGCCTTCGACAACGGCACCCTCGATCCGCTCGAGATCGTCGATCGGGCCGCGGTCGAGTCCGTGTCGACGTCGGGGCTGTGGCGTCACCTGCATGCTCCGGCCCTTCCGCTCGAGGACCTCGCCGTGCTCGCGGCGACGGCCGGGGATCCGATCGCGGTGAACGCGCTGCTCCAGCGGGTCGGGCACGACCGCGTGCGGGAGCGGATCGAATCGCTGGGGCTGCGTCGCACCGCACTGCTGGACCGGTTCCGCGACGAGCGAGGGCCGGACGATGCGCCGCAGGTGGCCGTCGGGTCGGCGCGCGAGCTCGCCGGGCTGTTCTCGGCGCTGGTGAACTCGCAGGTCGTCGACCCTTCCGTGAGCGCCCAGGTATCGGAATGGCTCAGCCTGAACCAGGATCTGAGCCTCGTCGCCGCGTCGACGGGCCTCGATCCGTTCTCGCACGACCACGACGCTCACGGCCTGCTCTTCATCAACAAGACCGGTCGCGACCGGGGCGTGCGTGCCGAGGCCGGCGTCCTCGCCGGACCCCGTGCCGGCGTCGCCTACTCGCTGATCGTGTGCTTCGACGACCTGTCGATCACGCACCGCCTGCGCGCGCATGACGCCTTCCGCGTGCTCGGCGTCGAGCTCATGGAGTACACCCACTGATCTAGCATCGAGGCATGCCGCGAACCGACTGGACTCCCCATCGCCGCGACGACGGCGAGCTGCTCGGATGGATCCACCCCGACGGCGACGCCTGGGTCGCGGTCGACGTGCTCGGCCGTCGGGCGTCGGACGCCGTCGACTGGCTGGATGCCGAGGCGGCGCTGGAGGAGCACGGGATCGGCTGGCTGGCCGACCCGTGGATGCTGGAGGGCGAGGGCGACCGCGCGCTGCGCGTCCGCATCCTCGAGGTGACGCCGGATGAGGAGGGCGTGCCGGGACGCATCCTGGTGAAGGTCGACGACTTCGGAGACGTCACCCGACCGCAGACGCAGCAGTTCTCCCTGCCCTGGCCGATCCCCGAGCGCCTGCGCGCGCCGTCGGAGGGCGACCCCGACCCGCGCGTCTTCTGATCCCGCTCAGCCGGGCAGTGACGGGTGCTGCTCTGCGGAGCGCTGACGAGGGATGAACAGCGACAGCACGAGGGCGACGATCCCGGCGGCGATCGCCAGCCAGAAGCACAGGTCGAACGCCGCCCGCGACGGCACGGCGACCCCGTCGACGTCGATGCTCATGGCCGCGAGCACTCCTCCCATCACGGCGGAGGCGCTCGAGGTGCCCACGGACCGGAAGAGGGCGTTGAGGCCGTTGGAGGCGCCGGTCTCGTTCGCCGGGACCGAGCGCATGATGATCATCGGCATCGCGGCGAAGGTGAATCCGATGCCGACGCCGATCAGCAGGTTGCCGACCAGGATGTGCCAGACCTCGCTCGACCACAGCAGCACGAAGACATAGGCGAGCACGATCGCCGCCGCGCCGACGGTGAACAGCGGGCGGGGGCCGACGGTGCGCTCCAGCCATCCCGACAGCGGCGAGATCACCATCATCACGAGGCCCGCCGGCATGATCACGAGCGAGGCGGCGACCATGTCGAGACCGAACCCGGAGCCTGCGGCGACCGGCATCTCGAGGAGCTGGGGGAAGGTCACGTTCGACGCGAACAGCGCGAATCCCATGCCGATCGCGGCGATGTTCGTGAACAGCACCGCGGGGCGGGCGGCGACGCGCAGGTCGAGCAGCGGATCCTTCGTGCGCAGCTGGTACCAGCCCCAGACGAGGAGCACTCCGACGCCGCCGATGATGCAGGTCAGGGTCAGCGGTGCGGTCCAGCCCCATTCGGCTCCACGCGAGACGAACAGAAGGATGCCGGTGAGGCCGATCGCGAGGCCGATGGCGCCGATCACGTCCAGGCGCCCGGGGAAGCGCAGCACGTCTTCCGGGATCACGAGCAGCACCAGCGCGAGTCCGACGCCTCCGAGTGCGGCGGCGAGCCAGAAGAGCCAGTGCCAGTCGGCGTTCTCGGCGAGCAGCGCCGCGACGGGCATCCCGATCGCACCGCCCACGCCCATCGTCGCGCTCATCAGGGCCACGGCGGTGCCGAGTCGTTCGGGAGGGAGGACGTCGCGCATGATCGCGATGCCGAGCGGGACCACGCCCGTCACCGCGCCCTGCAGTGCCCGCCCGATGATGACTCCGACGATCGAGCCGGAGAGCGCCGCGATCAGCGATCCGACGATCAGCAGGGCGAGCAGCACGATCACCACGCGGCGCTTGCCGTACATGTCGCCGAGCCGGCCCGAGATCGGGGTGGCGACGGCGGCGACGAGCAGCGTGATCGTGACGACCCAGGTCGTGTCCTCGCGCGAGGCGTTCAGCAGTCGGGGCAGCTCGGCCTGCAGCGGCACCACGAGCGTGAACATGAACGACGAGCAGAGGCCGGCGAAGGCCAGCACCGCGACGATCGCCCACTTCGGCGATGTCCGGGAGAGCCGTCGGCGTGCGCGATCCTCGTTCTCTCCCATCCCTCCAGGCTATCGGCGCCCGCGACTCCCGAGGGTCAGCTCACACCCTTCATGAGTCGGAGGACGGGCTTGACCGAGAACAGCAGCCCTGCGCCGACCAGGATCGCGATGCCGCCGAGGATCGAGAAGTACGGCACCTCGTTCGTCGGGTCGTAGAACTGCACCAGCCAGCCGGAGATGGCCGTGCCGAGGGCGATGGACAGGAAGAACAGCGCGACCATCTGGGTGTGGAACGCCTTCGGGGCGAGCTTCGTGGTGACCGACAGCCCGACGGGGGAGATGAGCAGCTCGGCGATCGTGAAGACCAGCAGGATGCCGACGATCGCGAGGAGCGGCGTCGAGTTCGCGCCGCCGCCTGCGAACGGCAGGAACAGCAGGAAGGCGGCACCCATGACGATCGCACCGAGGGCGAACTTCACGGGTGTCGACGGCTGCCGCGTGCCGAGGCGGGTCCACACGGCCGCGAAGACGCCGGACAGGATGATGATGAACACCGGGTTGATCGACTGCACCCAGGGGACGGGCATCTCGAAGCCGAGGATGTTCCGATCCAGGCGCTCGGAGGAGTACAGGGTGAGCACGGTGAACTGCTGCTGGTAGAGCGACCAGAAGGCGACGCTCGTGATGAACAGCGGCAGGAATCCCCACACGCGCGAGCGCTCGGTGGCGTCGATGCGGCGGCTGCTCAGGATCACCGCGAAGTAGGCGATGGTGGCGGCGACCGTTCCGAGGATGACGATCGTCGACAGGTTGCCGGCCTGGATGACGCCGACGAGCACCAGCACGGCGATCAGAGCGATCGCCGCGACGGCGATGACCGCGACCACCGGATAGCGGCGCGCGGGCAGCGGGTTCGGGACGCGACGGGCCTCGTCCGGCAGCGCCTTGCGCCCGAACGAGTACTGCACGAGTCCGAGCGTCATGCCGATCGCTGCCAGCCCGAATCCGTAGTGGAAGCCCAGCGAGGACTGCAGGATGCCGGTGAGGATCGGGCCCATGAACGCGCCGAGGTTGATCCCGAGGTAGAACAGGGAGAACCCGGCATCCCGGCGGGAGTCGTCCGCGCTGTAGAGGGTGCCGACGACCGACGTCGCGTTGGCCTTGAGGCCGCCTGATCCGAGCGCGACGAGCACGAGTCCGACTCCGACTCCGACGAAGCCGGGCAGCAGCGCGAGCGCGACGTGCCCGGCCACGATGACGATGGCGCTGAGGAACAGCACCCGCTCCGAGCCGAGCATCCGGTCGGCGACCCACGCCCCGAGGATCGTGGAGAGGTACACAGATCCGCCGTATGCGCCGACGATCCCTCCCGCCACGGCCTCCGGCAGCCCGAGGCCGCCCTCGGTGGCCGAGTAGTAGAGGTACAGGAGCAGGATGCCCTGCATCCCGTAGAAGCTGAACCGCTCCCACATCTCGACGCCGAAGATGTGGACGAGAGCCCAGGGCTGGCCGAAGAACCGGGTGTCCGCTGTCGTGGCGGATGTCTCGCTGGATGCCATCCCTCCACGGTACGCCCCGTCGTCGCAGGCTTCAGACCGTGTTCGATTCCGCATTCGGCGGCGAGAGGGGCAGACTGGGGACCGTGCGAACCATCCGTGATCTCGACACCGTTGAACTCATCATCGATGCGCAGGGCCTGCTGGATTCGATCCGCGGCCCCGAGCGCGTGATCGACGCCGGCACCCTCAGGGCGCTGCAGCAGTCCGGCAACTACGTCGTCGGACTGTTCGACGCCGATGATGCCGATGGCGGCGAGGAGCGCATGGTCGGGGCCTCGATCGCCTTCTTCGGAGCGCCGGGTCGCCGGGCGATGCACTCGCACATCACGGCGCTGCTGCCCGAGTACCGGGGTCGCGGCTGGGGCAGGGAGCTCAAGGAGCACCAGCGTCAATGGGCCTTCTCCAACGATGTCGGACGCATCACCTGGACGTTCGACCCCCTCGTCGCGCGCAACGCGCACTTCTTCCTCACGGTGCTCGGCGCCAGGGCGACCGGTTACTCGGTGAACCGCTACGGCATCTTCGGCGGTGGGGATGCGGGTGACGAGAGCGACAGGCTCGACGTCGAGTGGGCGCTCGCCGACATCGCGAAGCCCCCGGCATCCGATGCCGTCGTCGAGACGCTGCAGATCCCCTCCGACATCGAGACGATGCGCGTCGAGGATCCGGAGGCGGCTCACGAATGGCGCACGCGGCTGCGCGCCCAGATGGAGGGGCTGCTCGGCAGTGGGCTGACGCTCTCCGGATTCGACGTCGAGCAGGGGTATCTCTTCACGGCGTGAGAGGGCCACGCTGGGGTCTTCGCGTGAACGGGTCGCGGATAAGATTGACGTACCCGTGATCACGGGTCCTCCCGCAGCCGACCATTGGAGCCACCGTGGCCGAACAGTCCCGTCTCGACAAGGTCATCGCCCTTGCCCGCCACCGCGGGTTCGTCTTCCAGGCGGGTGAGATCTACGGCGGTTCGCGGTCCGCGTGGGACTACGGGCCCCTCGGTACGGAGCTCAAGGAGAACATCCGCCGCCAGTGGTGGCAGACGTTCGTGCGCGGTCGCGGCGACATGGTCGGTCTCGACTCGAGCATCATCCTGCCCAAGCGCGTCTGGGAGGCGTCGGGTCACGTCGCCACGTTCACCGACCCGCTGGTGGAGTGCCTGAGCTGCCACAAGCGCTTCCGCGCCGACAACCTCATCGAGGACTTCGAGGCGCGCAAGGGCCGCAAGGCAGAGAACGGGCTCGCCGACGTGCCGTGCCCCAATTGCGGCACGAAGGGCCAGTACACCGAGCCGAAGTCGTTCTCGGGTCTGGTGAAGACCTACCTGGGCGTCGTCGATGACGAGTCCGGCCTGCACTTCCTGCGCCCGGAGACCGCGCAGGGCATCTTCGTGAACTTCTCCAACGTGCTGACCGCGAGCCGTAAGAAGCCGCCGTTCGGCATCGGCCAGGTCGGCAAGGCGTTCCGCAACGAGATCACGCCCGGCAACTTCATCTTCCGGACCCGCGAGTTCGAGCAGATGGAGATCGAGTTCTTCACACCGCCCGCCGAGGCGCAGCAGTGGTTCGAGCACTGGGTGGAGGCCTGCTGGAACTGGTTCATCGACCTCGGGATCGACCCCGAGAACATGCGTCAGTTCGACGTCCCGGAAGACGACCGCGCCCACTACTCCGCCGGCACGATCGACGTCGAGTACCGCTTCGGCTTCACCGGCAAGGAGTGGGGCGAGCTCATGGGTGTCGCCAACCGCACCGACTACGACCTGTCGAGCCACAGTGAGGCGTCGGGGCAGAGCCTGACCTACTTCGACCAGGCCACCGGCGACCGCTACACGCCATACGTGATCGAGCCCTCGTTCGGCCTGACGCGCGCCATGATGGCGTTCCTCGTCGACGCCTACCGGGAAGAGGAGGTGCCGAACGCCAAGGGCGGCACCGACGTGCGCACGGTGCTCAAGCTGGATCCGCGCCTCGCGCCGATCAAGGCCGCGGTGCTTCCGCTGAGCCGCAACGAGCGCCTGTCGCCCCTCGCGCGCGAGGTCGCCGACACCCTCCGCAGCTCGTGGGCCGTCGACTTCGACGACGCGGGCGCGATCGGTCGCCGGTACCGCCGACAGGACGAGATCGGCACGCCGTTCTGCGTCACGGTCGACTTCGACTCCCTCGACGACCGTGCGGTCACCGTGCGGGATCGCGACACGATGGCTCAGGAGCGCGTGTCGATCGACGAGCTCCACGCCTACCTCGCGGAGCGTCTCCAGGGCGCCTGAGATGTCGATCTCGGGCGGAGATCGCGCACGAGCACCGCACGGTGCCTCGCACGACGGTTCGCGTGGCGCCTCGCACGACAGTTCGCGTGGCGCCTCGCACGACGCCGCCGCGGTCCGGCCCGTCGCGGCTGTCGTGCTGGTCGCGGTCGCGCTGGCCTGGCTGCTCCTGACGGTCCTCGACCTGCGCGAGAACGACGGCATGGCCCCTCTCCTGGCGATGTTCGGCCTCCCCGCGCTCGCCTCGGCGATCGTCATCCAGCTCGTGATCACCCGGATGTCCGAGCGTCGTCACGTGCCGAGACCGGTGCTGTGGTGGATGCTCGCGGTGCTTCCGACCGGCATCCTCGCGGCCTTCGTCGCTGCGATCGTGCGGGACCCCGAATACTTCATCGGCGACGACGGGCCCTGGATGCTGGTCTGGGTACCGATCTTCGTCGTGGTGGGCATGCTGCTCGGAGCCCTGCTCTGGTTCTTCTTCGTCTTTCCGCTGGTGAACCTGGGGACGGCGATCGGCAGGATCGTGCGCGGTGAGGTGAGCGCCGGCGTCGTCGTGATGCCGCTCGTCCTCCTCGCGATCGGGGTCCTCTGCGTGATCGGCGGCCTGTCGGTCGACACCGACGGCAGCGGGCGCGCGTCCTGGGGCGCGATCATCGCCTCCTTTTTCGGGATCCCCGGCGCGTACGACGTGATCTGGGAGCCGGGCCTCTGGATCGTCCGGGGCATCGTCGCGGCGATCGTGCTGGTGTTCGCTGTGCCAGCCCTGGCAGGAAGACTCCGTCCCCGCTGATCCGTCTGGTGGTGCCTCGGGGCGTCTGGTATCGTCCTGCACCGTGGGTACTCTGATTCGCTAGATCGGGACGCCGCGTCGAGGCTCTTCCTCCGCGGTGGGTCCTGAGCGAACGCGCCGCCTCCGGCGTGCTCGAGGTCCGTGTCCGTGTCGTCTTCGACGACGCCCGTCCGCGGCGTCACGGCGCCGCAGGAGAGGACTCTCCATGCTTTCCGCCCACCCCTCAGACAACCCAGCCCCGTCTTCCCCCGTCTCCAGGCGGTCCAGATCGCATCGGATGTGCGAGCTGCGCTCTGCGACCGTGCGGTTCGGTGATCGCATCGTGCTCGATCGCATCGACCTCGTCGTCGGGCCCGCAGATGTTGTCGCCGTCATCGGCGACAACGGCGCTGGCAAATCCACCCTGCTGCGTCTTCTCGCGGGCCACATCGGCCCGACGGCCGGAGAGGCGAGGGTCACCATCCCCGGCGGCATCGCCCTCGCCGAACAGAATCCGGTCTTTGTGCCCGGCACGACGATCTCGGAAGCTATCGACCTCCTGCTTCGAGACCTTCGTGCTCTGGAGCGCGCGCTCCAGAGCGCGTACGTTCGACTGGCCGAATCGGCGCCGGCGGAACGCGACCCCCTGATGACCGAAGTCGCCCGACTGCAGGATCTCTTCGAGGCGCGCGGCGGATACGAGGCAGATCGGCGGGTCGATGCCGCCTTGGACCAGCTCGGTCTGAGTTCGTGGGACCGCACCCGTCCGGTCGCTCACCTCTCCGGCGGTGAGCGGTCCCGACTGGCGCTCGGGGTGGCTCTGTCGGCGAACGCCGAGCTCCTGCTCCTCGACGAGCCCACCAACGACCTCGACGATCAGGCGCTGTCGTGGCTGGAGGAGCGCATCGCCCATCGCCGAGGAGCGCTCGTCGTGGCGACTCACGATCGTGACTTCCTCGACAGTTTCGCAACCGACATCGTGCGGATCGAGGGAGGCGGCGTGCGCCGCTACGGGGATGGCTACTCAGGCTTCCTGCGTGCGCGTGCCGCCGAACGGCGACGGGCGATCGAACGGCATGAGGAGTGGAAGGTGGATGTCGCCCGCAACGAGGCGCTCGTATCCGCGAACGCATTCCGGATGGCGGCTATACCTCGAAAGCTCGAACTCGACGGGTTCGGGCACGGCGCTTTTCGTGCACGCAGCAGGGAGCACGGCGCCGCCAGTCGCATCCGCATGGCGAAGGAGCGACTGGCCCGCCTGCGAGCGAACCCGTGTCCGCCGCCGCCGGAGCCCTTGCGCTTCCGCCTCGATGTCGGATCGGATCGGTGGCCCGAGCCGGCCACGCGCCCGAACCCGGCCGCTCTCGCGGCGTCGGGGACGGAGCGCGAGCGACCGCTCGTGCGGGTCGACGGGCTGGAGGACGAGCGCGGCGGACACAGCCTTCGTGTGGACGGCTGGGTCGTGCGCGCCGGAGAACGCTGGCTCATGACCGGGCCGAACGGCGCAGGAAAGACCACGCTGCTCTCACTGCTCACGGGGGAGCGGGAGGCCGCGCACGGCACGGTCGTCCGGGCCGACGGTGTGCGGATCGCCCAGCTGCGGCAGGACACCGGCCCGGGCGCCGCCGTCACGGCTCTCGACATGTTCGCGCGGGCCACTCGGTCCGCACGGGACGATGCCGCGGAGATCCTCACCCGCCAGGGGCTCCTCGCCGCAGCGGACTTCGACAGGACGACGGCGTCGTTGTCGGTCGGTCAGCGCCGTCGCCTGGACCTCGCCGTCGTGCTGGCATCTCCGTCGGACGTCCTGCTCCTCGACGAGCCGACCAACCACCTGGATCCCGAGCTGATCGAGCAGCTGGAGGATGCTCTGGAGGAGCATCCGGGTGCGGTCGTCGTCGTCACCCACGATCGGCGTTGGTCTCGCAGGGCTGCCCATCGCGGAGCCCGCCGAGTCCGGATCGACGCGGGGGTGATGGCCGTGCTGTGACGCTGTCGTCTCCGATGCCGCGTCCTCGTCGGCCGCCGCTCCCGAGCATCGCTCCGATCAGTCGGTGACGGTCAACTGCATCTGATCGGTGCCGCCGGCCTCCACCCAGGCGAGCGACCGCTCGAGGATGCCACGCAGCACGTCGAGGTCGACCTGCTCGAGGTCCTTGATGTACAGGCAGCCGGCCCCGGCGGTGTGCGGGCCGAGCTTTTCGAGTGCGTCCGCGTGCGCATCCACGCCATCGAGGAGGTAGATGGTGGTCGCGGACTTCCTCGGTGCGAAGCCCAGCAGGCCGCTGTCGCCCTCGGTGCCGGTCGGATAGCGGTAGTGGCAGGTGCCGAAGCCGATGATCGTGCCCCAGGTCTGCGGAGGGCGGCCGGTGATCTCCTGCATCATCGCGGTCAGGGTCTCGGCATCCCGACGGCGGGCCGCCGGGGAGGAGCGGGCGATGAGGCCGGCGACGTCATCGCCGGTCGGCTTCATGCCTTCGCTTTCGCCGCGGCCTTCATGGCCTTCTTGTGTTCGCGCACCTTCGTGAGCGATTCGGGCGAGACGATGTCGGCGACGCTGCGGTACGAGCCGTCGGTGCCGTAGTCACCCGCCGCTTCGCGCCATCCTGCGCCGGTGAAGCCGTACTGCTTGCCGAGGAGCGCGACGAAGATCTTCGCCTTCTGCTCTCCGAAGCCGGGGAGGTCCTTGAGCCGCTTGAGCACTTCAGCGCCGGTGGGGTCGCCTTCGGTCCAGATCGCCGAGGCATCGCCGCCCCACCGATCGACGATCTCCTGACACAGCGTCTGCACGCGGGTGGCCATCGAGCCGGGGAACCGGTGCACGGCAGGCGTCGTCTTGAAAGCCTCGAGGAAGTCGTCAGGATCCATCGCCGCGATCGTGGCGGCGTCGGACGCTCCCGTCCGCTGTTCGATCTTGAGGGGACCGGCGAAGGCGGTCTCCATCGGGACCTGCTGGTCGAGGAGCATACCCACAAGCAGGGCGAGCGGGTTCTCGGTCAGCAGGTCGTCTGCGGCGGTGTCTCCGGTGATGTGAAGGGCCATGTCTCCAGTCTGGCATCCCGGGTGCTCGAATCAGATGCGCTGCAGTTTCGGGAGAGGACCTTCGAGGCGTGCGATGGAGACGCGCACATCGGCGATGTCGCCTTTGAGTTCGGTGCGGAGCTCGGCGATGTCGCCCTTGAGTTCGGCCCGGAGTTCGGCGATGTCGCCTTTGAGTTCGGTGCGGAGTTCGGCGATGTCGCCTTTGAGTTCGGTCTTCAGGTCGGCCATCTCTGCTCGGACCTCGGCGATGTCGCCTTTGAGTTCGGTGCGGAGTTCGGCGATGTCGCCTTTGAGTTCGGTCTTCAGGTCGGCCATCTCTGCTCGGACCTCGGCGATGTCGCCCTTGAGTTCGGTTCGGAGATCAGCCAGCTCCGTCTCGACCTTGGTGAACCGCTCATCGATCCTGTCGAAGCGGATGCCCAGCGCTCGACTCTGTCCCGCGAGCATGCGCGAGACGCCGCCGAGCACGGTGGCCGTGAAGGCGAAGAGGGCGATGATGATGCCGATCACATCCGGGTCCACGAGCATCCTCCCAGTCTGCGCCGACCACGGGGCGCTGTCATGGGTTCGACGATATGAAGCAGCGGCGACCAGCGGTCGTCACGACGGGACTCATCCCGAACATGGGGGAGAGGCGCCCGAAGAGGGCTCCTGTGCAGAAGGAGCGGGGACTCAGGCGCTCGCGACGTCGTCGACGTCATCCGCACCGACGGCATGCGTCGGCTCGATGCCGTACAGCGTCGTCAGGGCTGCGGCGAACTCGTCCGCGCGCCCGCCGGCGGCGAGCTCGTGCGCTCGCGTGGTCGGCGTGTGCAGCAGGACGCCGGTGAGGTGGCGGAGCGCCTGCTCGACGCGACCGTCCTCATCGCCACGCGCGCGGGCGCGGCCGATCTCGGACTCGAGCAGCGAGAAGATGTGCGACCGCAGTGCCACGACCGACGGCGTGACGCTCTGGCGGCTGCCGACGACGTGGAACGTGTCGGCCGCTTCGCGCACGACGGTGCGTGCGGCATCCGTCGCCTGCAGCTCTTCGAGGGGGGCGTGCAGGCTGATGGTCTCGAGATCCAGCAGCGCGACGCCCTCGAGCGCGGCGACGGTCGGGTCGACATTGCGGGGCATCCCGAGATCGACGACCAGCTGGCTGTGCGAGCCGACGGGGCATCCCTCGGCGACGATCCCGGTGGGTGCCTGCAGGTGCTCAGGCGTGAGCACCGGGGCGGCGGCCGTCGTGCAGGTGATCAGCAGGCTCGAGCGCGAGGCGACGCGGGCGTAGTCGTCTGCGGCGACGGCGCGGATGCCGTGCTTCGCCGCGAACTTCTCGGCACGGCCGGATGGCGAATAGACCGAGATGTTGACCGCGCCGCGCTCGCGCAGGGTCGCGAGGGTGACGGCGGCGTATGCGCCCGTGCCCACGAGCAGCACGCGCTCGGTCGACCAGTCGGCGATGCGGCTGTCGGCGAGTTCGAGAGCGAGACGCACCAGCGAGCGCCCCGCACGTCCGAGGGCCGTGACGTTCTTGACCTTGCGCTGCGCCTGGCTCGCGCGCTGGAAGAGACGCTCCAGCTCGGGGGAGGTGGTGCCCTCCTTGCGTGCCGACTTCAGGGCGCGGCGCACCTGGCCCGCGATCTCCCCTTCGCCCGAGACGACGGATTCGAGACCGGAGGCGACGGAGAAGAGGTGCTCGGCCACCCGACGACCGGAGTGGACGTCGTACGCGCCCTCGAGCTCGGAGGCCGAGATTCCGGTGGAGGCTTCGACGGCCTCGAGCACCGCTTCGACGCCGATCGCGCCGGCGGCGGTGACGGGCTCGTCCATCTCGACGTACGCCTCGAACCGGTTGCAGGTAGCAAGAACGACCGCACCCTGCACGCAGGACGCCATGTCCACCACGGTGGAGGCGACGTCATCGGGGGTGCGGCTCAGGCGTTCGAGCAATTCGAAGGAGGCGGTCTTGTGACTCGCCGTGACAACCAGCAGCACGTATCGATTCTACCTGAGGCTTCGTGCAGGTCGGCCCAGAAGCGGATGGGAGGATGGATGCATGGCCCTCTCCGACGCTCCGCTGCTGCGTGCCCTCACCGGACCCCGCCCCGAGCACGCCCCCGTCTGGTTCATGCGTCAGGCGGGCAGGTCGCTGCCCGAGTACCGGGAGCTGCGGGTCGGGACGCGGATGCTGGACGCCTGCCTCACGCCCGAACTCGCGGCCGAGATCACCCTGCAGCCGGTCCGCCGGCACGGGGTGGATGCGGCCGTGTTCTTCAGCGACATCGTCATCCCGCTGCGTCTGGCGGGTGTCGACGTGGAGATCGAGCCCGGTCGTGGGCCGGTGTTCGCGAACCCGGTGCGCTCTGCGGCGGACGTCGACCGCATCACCGCCATCGATCCGCTGTCGCTCGACGGCACCGCGATCGCCGAGGCGGTCGGCATCGTCACCGCCGAGCTCGGCGACACCCCCCTCATCGGCTTCGCCGGGGCTCCCTTCACTCTGGCCGCCTACCTCGTCGAGGGAGGCCCGTCCAAGGAGCATCTGCGGGCCCGCGCCATGATGCACTCCGACCCCGAGTCCTGGAATCGCCTCGCCGGCTGGCTGGCGCAGGTCTCGCGCCGCTTCCTTGAGATCCAGCGCGACGCGGGAGCATCCGTCGTCCAGCTGTTCGACTCGTGGGCCGGATCGCTGAGTGTCGCCGACTACCGGGCCTTCGTCGCACCGCACTCGCGGGTCGCGCTCGACGCGATCGGCGTCCCGAGCATCCACTTCGGCGTGGGCACCGGGCCGTTCCTCGCGGACATGCGCCTAGACGGCATCGCCGACGGCGTGGGCGTGGACTGGCGGATGCCACTCGACGAGGCCGCCGCGATCCTCGGAGACGACGTCTCGGTGCAGGGCAACATCGATCCGGCGCTGCTCTCCGCTCCGTGGCCGGTGCTCGAAGCGCATGTGCGCGATGTCGTAGAACGGGGCCGCGCGGCCCGAGGGCACATCGTCAACCTCGGACATGGGGTGCCGCCGGAGGCCGACCCCGACCAGCTCACTCGGATCGTCGAGCTGGTGCACTCGCTCTGACGGCACGGTGGCGCCAGCGGGCAGTGCGGAGCGGGTCCGGCGATCGCTGCACGGACGCCAGGGGCCGTATGTAGCAGCAGTGCTATATTGCAACCATGGCAGACAGCGCGTCAGACATCTTCGCCGCGTTGGCCCACCCTACGAGGCGTCAGATCCTGCAGGACCTGAAAGAGGGAGAGCTCGCGGCGGGGGAGATCGCATCGCGGTTCTCGTCGAGCGGTCCCACCATCTCGCGGCATCTCAGCGTGCTGCGTCAGGCGGGGCTCGTCAGCGAGCGACGCGACGCCAACCGCATCCTCTACTCACTCGTCGGCGAACGACTGGCCCTCTCGGTCGGGGACTTCCTCTCGACCGTGTGCCCCGAGCAGATCGTGCTGCGCGAAGTGCGCAAGCGCGGTACGGATCGCGGAGCATCCGCTGCGGTCGACGCCTGACGCGTTTTCTCCCGCCCCGCAGTGCGCGAGCGCGGACGCCGGGTGAAAGGATCGACGTATGACGTCAGCCCCCGCGAACAGTGATGGCTCCTCCGCCGACCGGACCTCCGGCTCTGCTCGGCCCGAACCCGCAGCGCTCGCGGCGAAGGCCGCAGAGCAGCACATCGTCGTGGTCGGCGGCGGCATCGGCGCACTGATCGCAGCCAGGGAGTGCGTCAAGGTGGGGATGCGCGTCACGGTTCTCGAGCAGTCGGATGCGGTCGGCGGCGCGATCCGCCGGGCTGAGCTCGACGGCATCGTGATCGACGCCGGTGCGGAGAGCTATGCCACGAGGGGCGGCCGCGTGCGCGCCCTGCTCACCGAGCTGGGACTCGAGGACCGGATCGTCGCCCCCGCGGCAGGGAGCGCCTGGCTCGCGGGGATCCCCGGGGTCGGCGCCGCCCCACTGCCGGTCGGCGGCATCCTCGGCATCCCCGGCAATCCCTTCCAGGAGGACGTGCGTCGGATCATCGGCTGGTCGGGAGTGTGGCGCGCCTACCTCGACCGGGTCCGTCCGCCGCTGACGATCGGCCACAGTCGCAGCCTCGGCGCCCTGGTCTCCTCGCGCATGGGCGCGAAGGTGCGGGATCGCCTCGTCGCTCCGGTGACGACCGGCGTCTACTCGGCCTCACCTGAGGATGTCGATGTCGATGTCGCCGCACCGGGCCTCAACGCCGCACTCACGAGCGTCGGCTCGCTCTCCGGAGCGGTGCAGGCGCTTCGCCAGGAGGCGGCGGACCGCGCGACGAGGGCGACCGGCGGTGGCGACGGCGGGACCCCGGCTCGAGCGCCGGGGGCCGCGGTCGAGGGCATCGCCGGCGGGATGACGGTTCTCGTCGACGCCCTGGTCGCCGACATCGAGAAGCTCGGCGGTGTCGTCCGCACCGGCGCGCGGGTGACGAGCGTGTCGAGGGGCGACGACGGCTGGACAGTCGTCGTCGAGGCCGGCGCGGATGCTCACGCGGCTGCCGATCCGGACGCTGACCCCGACGCGACGGAGTACACGGCGGACGGTCTCATCGTCGGAACGACGGAGCGCGCGGCGCGGGTGCTGCTGGAGTCGACCGCGCCCGCTCTCGCGGAGACGGAGCCGGCCGATGCTCCGGAGATCGAGATCGTCACGCTGCTGCTCGCGGCGTCTGCGCTCACCGGAGCCCCCCGCGGCACCGGTGTGCTGACCGTGCCAGGCAGCCACACGGCCAAGGCGCTGACCCACTCCACCGCCAAGTGGGAGTGGCTGCGTGCCGCCGCCGGCGACCGTCACCTCGTCCGTGTCTCGTTCGGCGCGCAGGGGGAACCTGCGGCGACGGCGGCGCTCGACGACGACCAGGCCGCACGGCTCGCGCTGCGCGAAGCATCCGCTCTGCTGGGGGTGCCGCTCGCCGACCGCGACCTCATCGCCGCGCACCGAGCGCGCCACGTGCAGTCCCAGCCTGCCTCGATCATCGGCTCCGCCGGACGCCGCGATGCAGCGCGTGCCGCGATCAGGGCCGTTCCGGGCCTCGCGGCCGTCGGCGCATGGCTCGCGGGCACGGGTCTCGCGCAGGTCATCCCGGACGCGCGGGACGAGGCCGACCGTCTCCGTCGGGAGCTCCTCTGGGAGTGAGAACCCGAAGATCGCCCATCTGTCAACCCTCTGCGGCTGTAGATGCCGAATCGGGCATACGGGGCTACGCTGGACACCTGGCAGGCGGCGCCGAGCCGCCGGTTCGCCCCAGGCGTTCACACCCGGAACAACGTGAGGAGACCCCATGAAGGGGAAGATCGGACTCGTCGTAGGACTCGGCGTGGGATACGTTCTCGGAACGCGCGCAGGACGCGAGCGCTACGAGCAGATCAAGACGCAGTGGCTCAAGGTCTGGAACCTCGACCCGGTGCAGGAGCAGGTCGACAAGGTGAAGGGCTACGTCGGCGACAAGGCGGCCGCAGTCCCCGGTGCGATCTGGACCGGAGTGCAGAAGGTCGTCAAGTCGGCATCCGGCGGTGACAAGACCGCCGGTCAGCGACTGGACTCCGCCGTCGCCGCGGGCAAGAAGGCCGCGGACGACATCGTCGACGCGACGGAGGACGCTCTCGACGAGGCCAAGGATGCCGCGAAGTCGGACGACGCGAAGAAGCCGGCGGCCAAGAAGCCCGCCGCCCCGCGCTCGACCACCGCGAAGTCTGGCAGCTGACATGCCCCGCGGATATCGTGACCGCGCGGAAGACAGCCTGCTGTCGCTCATCGGCGACCTCCCCGAGCTGATCAGCAGCCTCGTCAAGGCGGAGATCAATGCGGCCAAGACGTGGGTGTCGAGGACGGCGAAGGATGCCGGCATCGGCTCCGTCTGGTTCCTGGTCGCCCTGTTCTTCCTGTTCTGGGCCGTGCCGGTGATCCTGGTCTTCGCGATCGCCGGACTGTCGTCGTGGTGGCCGGTGTGGCTCTCCGCGCTCGCTGTCTTGGGCATCCTGATCCTCGCCGTGCTGCTGTTCGCGCTGCTCGGCATCCTGAAGTTCCGCAAGGTGCTCGCCCGCAAGAACCCCGCACAGGCGGTGGGCGAGGACATCCGACTCGTGAAGGAGGCCGGCGATGACGAACTCTGACATCACGAGGTCACTGCCCAAGACGGCGGTGCCCGCCGGCATCGTGGACCCCGTCGAGTCCGCTCGAGCGGAACTCAAGGCCGCTCTCGCGGCGATCGAGGCGAAGGGCAACTTCCCTCGACGCATCGACAAGGCATCCAAGCGCGCTGCCGCTCAGGCCCGGGTGTTCGCCGACCGCAACCCTGCGGCCGCCATCGCCGGCGCTGTCGGCATCGCCGTCGTCGTGGGCGGAGCCGTCTGGGCGATCGCCCGCGTGCTCTCCCGCTGACCGCGTTCTCCCGCTGACCGCGCGTTCTCCCGCTGACCGAAGGCCGACCTCTCGCAACCCCACTCCGTTCGCGAGCTCTCCACAAAGGGGGCAGACTGGATCCATGTCCGAAGTGCGCGAAGAGAACCCGTCCGGCTTCACCCTCTGGGCCGTCTGGCGACGAAACCCTGATGTCCCTGTCACCGAGTCCGACTCCACGGAACTCGAGACGATCGTCTCGTACATCGAGGACTCCGGGGTCACGGTCCGCGGCTTCTACGACGTCTCGGGCCTGAAGGCCGACGCGGATCTGCTCGTCTGGTTGCACGGCGACACCGCCGAGGAACTGCAGAAGGCGCTACGGCGCCTCCGCCGCACCGAGCTGCTGCGCTCGCTCCTGCCGGTGTGGAACGTCATGGGCGTGCACCGCGACGCGGAGTTCAACCGCGCGCATGTGCCCGGCTTCCTGCGCGGCGTCGAGCCGAAGGACTGGCTGTGCCTGTATCCGTTCGTGCGGACGCCGGAGTGGTACCTCGCGCCGGAGGAGGAGCGTCGCAAGATGCTCGCCGATCACGGACGCAAGGGGGCGGCGTTCACCGGCGTCATCGCCAACACGGTGGCCGCATTCGCACTCGGCGACTATGAGTGGATCCTGCCGCTCGAGGCCGACGAGGTCACCGAGCTCGTCGACCTGATGCGCGACCTCCGCTATACCGATGCGCGTCTCTACGTGAAGGAGGAGGTCCCGTTCTACACGGGACGCCGCCTCCGGTTCGACGAGATCGCGGACGTGCTGCAGTAGGTCGACCATGAGCACTCCGATCAACCGGTCCACCCCGATCCGACTGGGCACCCGCCGCAGCGCGCTGGCGCAGGCCCAGTCCGGCCACGTCGCCGCAGCGCTCGAGAAGATCTCGGGGCGTGCGGTCGAGCTGGTCCCGATCACCAGCGAGGGCGACACGAATCGCGCCTCGCTGTCGGAGATCGGCGGACAGGGGATCTTCGCCACGCGCCTCAGGGAGGCGCTGCTGGCCGGCGAATGCGACTTCCTCGTGCATTCGCTCAAGGACCTGCCGACCGCGATCCCCGACGGGCTCGTGATCGCAGCGACTCCGGTGCGGGAGGACGCCCGCGATGTCGTCATCACGCGGGGCGGAACGCCGCTGCACCAGCTGCGCACCGGCAGCACGGTGGGAACCGGGTCTCCTCGCCGCATCGCGCAGGTCAGGCGCCGGGCCCCGCACGCCGAGGTGGTCGACATCCGCGGCAACGTCGACTCGCGGCTGCAGCGGGTCGCCACGGGCGAGCTGGATGCCGTCATCCTCGCCGCCGCCGGTCTGTCGCGTCTCGGATCGGATTCGCCGCTGCGCCGTGAGGAGCTGGGTCTTGCGGAATGGCCGACCGCGCCCGGGCAGGGGTCGCTGGCCGTGGAGACGCGGACGGATGCGCCAGGGGAGCTGCTCCGCGCTCTCGGCGCCCTCGACGATCCGGACACTCGCGTCGCCATCACCGTGGAACGCGGTGTGCTCGAGGGGCTGGATGCCGGATGCCAGGCTCCGATGGCCGCGCACGCCCAGGTGGAGGGCGACGAGATCCGCGTCAGGGCGGTCGTCTACGCCCCGGACGGGGACCGACGGATCGGCCTCGACGTCACCGAACCTCTGAACGGGGAGTATATTCGTCGGAACGGCAGCGGCAACGGAGCGGATGCTGCCGATGGTGCATACCCGATGCGCGCAGCACGCGAGCTCGGGTTGGTTGTCGCCCATCGGCTGCTCGAGCAAGGGGCGGCCGACCTCGTCTCCCGAGAGCATTCCTCATCATGACCAATTCGAAGCAGGACCGACCGCTGGACGGCTGGCGCATCCTCGTACCCCGCGGAGGCCCGTGGGGCGACGGCGTCGCCGCCAGCCTCCGTTCCCGCGGTGCGGTGCCCGTCGTCGCGCCGCTGATCAACTTCGCCGCCACCACGGACCAGGCGGCCCTCGACCAGGCACTGGCACGTCTCGCGGCCGGCGAGTACGACTGGCTGACCGTCACGAGCGCGACCACCGTCGACGTGATGTTCGCGCACCGCGCCGTCGTGCCGCGCCGCACGAAGATCGCTGCGGTCGGCGAGACGACCGCCGCCGCACTGCAGGCCGTGGGCTACGAGGTCGCGATGGTCCCGGACGAGGACAACTCGGCCGGCGGTATGGCCGAGCAGCTCATCGCCCTCGAGACGGAGCCCCGCCGCATCCTCGCCCTGCGCAGTGAGATCGCGAAGCCCGTGCTCAGCGTCCTTCTGCAGGAGGCAGGGCACGACGTCGACAGCGTGGTGGCGTACCGCACGGTCGGCGTCCCGGTCACCGAGCGCATCAAGCGCGATGTCGAGAACGGCCGTATCAACGCGATCCTGATCACCAGCGGCTCGGTCGCCGAGCAGGTGCGCGAGCAGTTCCCGCAGATCCCGGATGAGACGCTGCTCGCGGCTATCGGTCCTCGCACGGCGAAGGATGCCGACAGGGCCGGGCTTCCGATCACTGTCGTCGCCGACCGCCAGACGGTCGATGCCCTCATCGATGCGGTCTCGAGCTTCACCCTTCCGCACGCGGCGGACGAGCTGGCGCCATGAGCTTCCCGGAGGTGAGACTGCGTCGGCTGCGCCAGTCTCCGGCTGTGCGAGGTCTCGTGCGCGAGACGTCATTGGAGCCGCGGCAGCTGGTGCTTCCGCTGTTCGTGCGCGAGGGGCTGACCGAGTCGATGCCCATCGGGTCGATGCCGGGGGTCGCCCAGCACTCGCTGGATTCGCTGCGCGCGACGGCGACCGAGGCGGCTGAGGCGGGAGTCGGCGGCGTCATGCTGTTCGGCGTCCCTGCGGTCCGTGACGCGCGGGGCTCCGGTGCGGATGACCCCGAGGGCATCCTCAACGTCGCCACCGAAGCCCTTGCCGCCGAGGTGGGTGACGCGCTCGTGGTGCAGACCGATCTCTGCCTCGACGAGTTCACCGACCACGGCCACTGCGGAGTGCTCGCGGCGGACGGGTCGGTCGACAACGACGCCACCCTGGAGCGCTACACCTCGATGGCGCTGGCCCAGGCCCGCGCGGGGTCGCAGCTGCTCGGACTCTCCGGCATGATGGACGGCCAGGTCGCCGTCATCCGTCGAGCGCTCGACGCCGAGGGGTTCACCGACACCTTGCTTCTCGCATACGCCGCGAAGTACGCGAGCGCCTTCTACGGCCCGTTCCGCGAGGCCGTCGACTCGCAGCTCACGGGCGATCGCCGCACGTATCAGCTCGACCCGGGCAATCGCCGCGAGGGTGTGCGCGAGGCGGTCGTCGACGAGGAGGAGGGCGCGGACATCGTCATGGTCAAGCCGGCGATGGCCTTCCTCGACGTGCTGCGCGAGGTCAGGGACACCGTGAGCATTCCGGTGTGGGCCTACCAAGTGTCCGGCGAGTACGCGATGATCGAGGCGGCCGCCGCCAACGGCTGGATCGATCGCCGCGCCTCGGTCCTCGAATCGCTGCTGTCGATCCGGCGCGCGGGCGCGGACGTCGTCCTCACGTACTGGGCGACCGAGGCCGCGCGCTGGCTGCGCGGCTGACGGTCTCTCGCACGACCGCCGGGAGAGCAGCCGGCATCTGAGTCCTGTGCTCAGCTGTGCGGGATAGCCTGGAGGGGATGCCGGGAGAGGTCCGCGCATCGTTGAGGAGTGTGCTGTGACCGACCGCAATGACGACCTGTTCTCCGCTGCCCGCGCGGTGATCCCCGGCGGCGTGAACTCACCGGTGCGCGCGTACGGCTCGGTCGGCGGGACGCCGCGGTTCCTCGCCTCCGCGTCGGGTGCGACCGTGACGGATGCGGCTGGCAACGAGTACGTCGACCTCGTCGCGTCCTGGGGTCCTGCGCTGCTCGGTCATGCGCAGCCCGAGGTCGTCGCCGCCGTGCAGGAGGCTGCGACTCGAGGTCTGTCGTTCGGCGCCCCCACCGAGGGGGAGGTCGAGCTCGCGTCGCTGATCGCCGACCGCGTGCGGGTCGGAGAGGCGCGGCCCGTGGAGCGCGTGCGCCTGGTGTCGACCGGGACCGAGGCCACGATGACGGCGATCCGGCTCGCGCGCGGCGCGACGGGGCGCGACCTGCTGGTCAAGTTCTCGGGCCACTACCACGGCCACTCGGACGGGCTTCTCGCCGCGGCGGGTTCGGGTGTCGCGACGCTCGCACTTCCGGGTTCGGCGGGTGTTCCCGCCCCCATCGCCGCTCAGACGCTCGTGATCGACTACAACGACCCGGATGCGCTCGCAGCGGTGTTCGCGGAGCACGGTGAACGCATCGCTGCCGTCATCGTCGAGGCCGCGGCGGCCAACATGGGCGTCGTGCCGCCGCTGCCCGGCTTCAACCGCCTGCTCGCCGACACCGTGCACGCCCATGGCGCACTGCTCATCCTCGACGAGGTGCTCACGGGCTTCCGCGTGCACCCAGCCGGCTTCTGGGGTCTCCAGGCGGAAGCGGGGGAGGAGTACCTGCCTGACATCATCACCTTCGGCAAGGTCGTCGGAGGAGGGATGCCGCTGGCTGCGCTCGGCGGCCGGGCCGACGTCATGGATCTGCTCGCGCCGACCGGCCCGGTGTATCAGGCGGGCACGCTGTCGGGCAATCCGCTCTCGGTCGCCGCAGGTCTCGCGACCCTGCGTCTTGCGACGCCGGAGGTCTACGCCACGGTCGACGCGGCCGCGGCCCGTGTCTCCCGCGCCCTCGACGAGGCTCTCACCGATGCAGGCGTGACTCACGCGGTCGCGCACGCGGGGAACCTGTTCAGCGCGTCGTTCCGCGCGACGGCGCCGCGGACGTACGCCGAGGCCCAGGATCAGGAGTCGTTCCGGTACGCGGCGTTCTTCCACGCGATGCGGGAGCAGGGCGTCGCGCTGCCGCCGAGCGTCTTCGAGGCCTGGTTCCTCACCGCCGCGCATGGCGAGGAGGAGCTGCAGCGCATCGAAGCCGCTCTGCCCATCGCAACGCGCGCTGCGGCTTCTGCCACGCCCGATGCTGCCGCTTCCGCAGGGGCGTCGACTGAGCCGTCTGCTTCGGATGTCGCCCAGTAGGACGAAGCACTGACCAGGATCCGCAGCGCTCCGTCTGCTTCGGATGTCGCCCAGTAGGACGGAGCACCGACCAGGGTTCGCAGCGCTCGCCTGCTTCAGACGAACATGACCCGTCGCTTGGCGTCGTCTCGATAGGTCCGACCGAGAGGGCTCGTCCAGTCGATCGTCCCGTTTGGAAGCTGGATGGCCGTCCACCGATGGTCGTCCGCGATATCAGGATGCTTCAGCGCGTGATGTCCGGCACACAAGTGAGCCAGATTGTGGATCTCGGTCCGGCCGCCCTTGGCGTGGTCGAAGGTGTGGTCGATCTGACACCGGTGCACCGGCATCCGACATCCGGGGAATCGGCAGTGCTGGTCTCGGGCGCGGAGGTGTCTGCGCATCGCTTCGGTCGGCGAATAGCTGTCGGTCTCGACGACGAGGCCCGTCGGATCGAGGAACAGCCGGGACCATCCGCGCATGCGCCCGGCGAGGTCTCGAGCGACGTCCGGGTGCAGAGGGCCGTGCCCGTCGAGCTCGGCGGGACGGTCGTCACACCCGCTGAGCGTCGTCGCCGCGACGGTGACGTGGATCCGACCGCGGATGTTGTCGAGTCCTGAGCCGTTCTCCGCGCTGGGCTCCGCCGCGAGGAGTAGATCGATGAGAAGGTCAGCCCTCACCTGGTCGATCGTGCGGCTGTCTGCCGGGACATGCTCGACGGCGGGACCTGTCGGGAGACCTGTCGTGGGATCAATGGTGGGATCCGTGGTGGGGTCCGTCGTGAACGTCCCGTCTCCGAAGATCGCATGGTCGTCGCGGGAGGCTGAGTCGTGAGCGATGTCGTCGGGGTAGAGGGGGCTGTCGCCGTCGTCCATCGGCTCGAGCACCGGTTCGCGGTCCGCGCGTGCGGCGATGACGGCGCGGGCGAGCTGGGTGAGTCGATCGATGACCGCTGCGGCGAGGTAGTCGGGAAGCACGGCTGTCAGAACGGCGAGCCCATCACCCGCGGGACGCACGGTGACGGTGCGTTCGGAGGCCGCTCGCGCGTGGCGCTCCTTGGTCGTGGAACCCGCGAGCACCGCGGCCGCAGCCGTGAGGAGGGCCTTCGTGCGTGCCGGGGTCTCCTTCTCGGCGACCGTCACGGCGACGACGTCGTAGCGCTGCAGCGCGTCGGCCTCCGCCTTGCCGTTGTTGACAGCTTCGTGGACGACCCCTGCCGCCCGCACGATCTCGCGCACGTGGGCCGCCGAGACGACCCCGGCGCGGAACGCCTGCTGCACATGGGGGTGGCCCTTGTCGAGGAAAGCAGCGTCGGTGAACGCGTACTCGATGCTCCCCTGGGCGATCCGACCGGCCGCCGAGTACTCCGCGACCATTGATCGGTACATGGCGTCTCGATGGTGCGGATGCTCGTCGCCGTCGGTTCTGCCGAGGCGCATGCGGCGTGCGAGAAGCTTCGACGCCTCCGCCTCGAGACAGGCGATCTGCCGACGCGTCTCGACCCATGAATCGAGCAGCTCGATGCGTTCATCGAGGTCGTCATGGGTGGTGGAAGGCATGCTCCGAGTCTAGTAGATTTGTTCGAAAGTCGAGCAGAACATCGGTATGGAAGAGGAGCGGAACAGTGGGACCCGACAACGGATCGTTGCCTTCCTGTGAGCAAGACACAGACAACTCGGAGAGCGCCGCTGGCAGACTGGACGCATGGTGACGTTGCTGCTGGACCAGACGCAACTCGAGATCGTGCTCTCGCCGATCGAGCGCGCAGCGAGCTTCCACCGCGACAACCTGCGTCTCGCCAGGGACACCATCACCAAGGTCCAGCTGATCGACGACGCATGGACCTGGCTCCGCGGGGTGCCGAACCCCGGGACGCACATTCCGGGCGTGCTCGCCGCCGGAACCTGGAAGGCCGCGGGAAGCGTCGACTTCGTGCTGATCCGCAGGCGTCGACCCAGCGTGGTCATCGACCTCACCGGTGACGACCAGTACCGCCGTCTGATCCTCACGACCCGCCACGGACTCGCACTGACCCAGGCCCTCCGCCTCGACGTCACGGATGAGCCCGCCGACGTCGAGGAGATCGTCGCCACCGCACCCACGCCCGCGTCGAAGGGGAGCCGGCGCCCAGTGATCCGACCGCGCCCGGCGTGACGCCCGCCACCGCGGGCTCCTGACGAAGAACGCCCTCCGCTGCCACATGGCGCGGGAGGGCGTTCTCGTCGAGAGCGCGAAGAGCGGTCAGGAGTGGTGGTGCTCGCCCTCGTGGTGCTCGTGCTGGTCGCCCTCGTGGTGCTCGTGCTGGTCGCCCTCATCGTGCTCGCTGTCCGGGGCCCCGGCGGAGTCGTTTGCAGCGCCGGGAACCTGGTCGATCACTCCGGTGCTCGCGACGGACCAGTGCGCGGCATCCGCATCGCCATCCTCCGCATCGCCATCCTCCGCAGTGGCATTCTCGCCGAGCGGGTAGTCCCGCGGCTCGTCCTCGTAGTAGGCCCGTGCGGCGGCCGCGAGCATCGAGCTGACGGCAGCGGAACGGGGATCGTCCGGATCGCCTTCGCTCGCGGGCTCCGCATCGCCGGCGTCGACATCCGATTCCGGGGATGACTCGTCGGCGTCCTGCAGCTCGGCGAAGAACTCGACCCCGGATGCATCGTCGCTGGATGCCTCGTCGACCGGAGCTTCGTCGGCGGACGCCTCGTCCGCAGCCGACTCGTCGACCGGAGCCTCGTCGACCGGAGCTTCGTCGGCCGATACTTCGTCGCCCGATACCGCCGCAGGTGCGCCGAAGAGGATCTCGTCGAATGACGGACTCTGTGCAGACTCCGGTGCGGGCGCGGAGTCCGAGGCGGGCGCCGGATCCGAGGCCACGCCGTCCTCGATCGGACCATCCTCGACGTGTGTGTCCGCAGCCTCGGAGACGACGTCAGCCGCGTCCTCGGCATCGTTCGCGTCCGAGGCGTCGGCGGCATAGCCGAGCTCGGCTGCCGCGTACTCGACGTCTGCTGCGGCGTCCGCGGCATCGGCGTCCGCATCCGCCTGGACCTCGGCCGCATCCGCCACGGCATCGGCATCCGCATCCGACACGGCATCGGCGTCCGCATCCGACACGGCATCGGCGTCCGCATCCGACACGACACCGGCTTCGGCGACACTCGCACCGACACCCGCCGACACGGGCGCGGCCAGGGCCTCGGGAGCCACGGTCGGGGCCGTCGAGGTGAGGGCGCCGGCGGAGAACCGCCCGCCGCGCATGAGGTCGATGAAGACGTCTTCCAGGGTGGGTCCGCGCTGCACCAGGGTGCTGAGCGCGATGCCCGCGGATGCCGCGATGGCGCCGACCGTGCCGGCATCGCTTCCGCGCACGGTCAGCCCGGAGCGCAGCACCTCGACCTCGAGCCCTGCGGCCGACAGCGCGGCGGTCAGTGCTGCGCGGTCGTCGGCGTCGACGACGACCGCCCCGGTCGACGGATCGGCGAGCTTCTCGATGTCGCTGGAGAGCACGAGGTGCCCCTTGGAGAGCACGAGCACATGGTCGGCGACCTGCTCGATCTCGCTCAGCACGTGCGAGGAGACGAGGACCGTGCGTCCCTCGTCTGCGAGTCGGCGCATCAGCAGACGCATCCACCGGATGCCCTCGGGGTCGAGGCCGTTCGCCGGCTCGTCGAACACGAGCGCGCCGGGGTCGCCGAGCAGTGCGTGGGCGACGCTCAGCCGCTGCCGCATGCCGAGCGAGAAGCTGCCGATACGGCCTTCGCTCTCGTGCTCGAGGCCGACCAGTGAGAGGACCTCGTCGACACGGGACAGAGGGATGCCGTTGGCTTTGGCGGCGATGGTCAGCTGCCGCGCAGCCGAGCGCCGGGGGCGGTAGACGGTCTCCTCGAGCACCGAGCCGATCGTGCGCAGCGGGTGGCGCAGGTCGGGGAAAGCGGTGCCGCCGATGGTCGCCGTGCCGCTGGTGGCGCGCACCTGACCGAGCAGGATGCGCAGCGTGGTGGTCTTGCCGGCGCCGTTCGGGCCGAGGAAAGCGGTCACGACACCGGGTTCGACGCGCGCGGAGAAGTCGGACACCGCCGTCACGTCGTTGAAGCGCTTCGTGACGCGCGTGAATTCGAGCACCTGTCCGTCGGGCATCTGCGACCTCTCGTTGCAGTGGGCAGTTCTGTCTATCCTGCCGGAAAAGCCGTCGGATCGTGCATTTACCGCACAAACGCACCAGGATGCAAGGGTCAGTCGACGGGGTAGCCTGGCACGCGTGACCGAACTCAACGCCGCCCCACGGGTCCTCGTCCGCACCGAGGGCGCTCTCGGTCGACTCACTCTCAACAGGCCGGAGGCGATCAACGCCCTCGATGTCGGGATGATCCGTTCGCTCACCGAGGCCCTGGAATCGTGGCGCGATGACACCGACGTCCAGATCGTGCTCATCGACGGCGAAGGGGAGCGCGGCATGTGCGCGGGCGGCGACGTCCGGGGACTGCACGCTCAGATCGTCGCCGGACGCGCCGACGAGACGGCAGAGTTCTTCCGCGCCGAGTACGCGCTGAACGCGATGATCGCGGAGTACCCGAAGCCGCTCGTGACGATCGCCGACGGCATCACCATGGGTGGGGGTATCGGCCTCGCGGGGCACGCCGCGATCCGCGTCGTCACCGAGCGCTCGAAGCTCGCGATGCCCGAGACGCGGATCGGCTTCACTCCTGACGTCGGCGGCACCTGGCTGCTCGGCCGTGCTCCGGGCCGTTTCGGGGAGTACTTCGGCCTGACCGGGTCGACGATGAACGCAGCGGATGCCGTCCTCCTCGGCTTCGCGGACCACGTCGTTCCCTCCGACCGCCTCGACGCCCTGCGGGAGGCGCTCGCCTTCCGCGCCGATCCCACCGGTCCGTCGGAGATCGTGCTGCTGTTCGACGAGACGCCCGAGCCGTCGACGCTTCCCGCGTCCCGGGACTGGATCGACGCCGCCTTCTCGGCCGACTCGGTCGTCGAGATCGTGGCCCGGCTGCGCGCGCACGGGGCGGCGGATGCGGATGCGACCGCCGATCTGCTCGAGGGGCTGGCACCGACGGCGCTCGCTGTGACGCTGGACGCCGTGCGCGAGGCGCGGGCGATGCCAGGACTCCGCGCCGCACTCGAGGGCGAGTACCGACGGGTGATGTGGTTCGTGACGCAGCATCCCGACCTCGTCGAGGGGATCAGGGCGCAGCTGGTCGACAAGGACCGCAATCCGCAGTGGGACCCTGCGACGCTCGCCGACCTCCCCGCCGATGCCGGCGCAGCAGCCAGGGAGTTCGTGCCGGAGCATCCGCTCTTCTGACGAGCATCCGGCCGTGGCGTCACCCCGCCGTGGGCGCACGCCAGTTCTTCGCCGCGGTACACAAACCGCTGGCCCGCGCCCGAAAAGGTTCGCTGTGAGCGAAGGTCCACCCGCAGGGGGATACGAATGTCGCCGGTTCGTGGCACTCTTGCATGTGCGCGATCGTCGGCCTGCGTCCGCCCGCCGAGAGATCTGCCACTTCATCCTTCCTAGAAAGTCCGCCTGTGCTGGGAAAAATCCTCGTCCGATATCTCGCCCGCTATAAGTGGTTGCTCGTGGCCGTGCTGGTGTTCCAGTTCGCCAGCGCGATCGCGACTCTCTACCTGCCGCGCCTGAACGAAGACATCATCAACAAGGGCGTCGCGCAGTCCGACACCGACTACATCTGGCGCACCGGCCTGCTCATGCTCGCCGTGTCCCTCGGCCAGATCATCGCCTCGGTCATCGCCACCTACTTCGCCGCGCGCGCCTCCATGGGGGCCGGCCGCGACATCCGCGCCGACGTGTTCGGCAAGGTGAGCGGCTTCTCCGAGCGCGAGGTCTCGCAGTTCGGCGCCGGCTCGCTCATCACGCGCAACACCAACGACGTGCAGCAGGTGCAGATGCTCGCGATGATGGGCGCCACGATGCTCGTCACCGCCCCGCTGCTCGCGATCGGCGGCATCATCTTCGCCGTCCAGACCAACATCGGCCTGAGCTGGCTGATCGCCGTCTCGGTGCCGCTGCTGCTGATCGTCGCCGGTCTCGTCGTGAGCCGCATGGTGCCGCTGTTCCGCAGCTACCAGGGCAAGCTCGACACCGTCAACAGGGTGATGCGCGAGCAGCTCACCGGCGTGCGCGTCGTTCGCGCCTTCGTGCGCGAGCGCATCGAAGAAGAGCGCTTCCGCGGCGCGAACACCGACATCATGGTGGTCGGCCGCAAGGTCGGCTCGCTCTTCGTGCTCCTCTTCCCGCTGTTCATGCTGATCCTCAACGTCACCATCGTGGCCGTGGTCTGGTTCGGTGGCATCGAGGTCAACAGCGGCACGGTGCAGGTCGGCACGATCTTCGCGTTCATGCAGTACATCGGTCAGATCATGGGCGGCGTCATCATGGCGAGCTTCATGGCGATCATGATCCCGCGCGCCGCGGTCTCCGCCGAGCGCATCGGCGAGGTCCTCGACGCGGAGTCGAGCATGGAGCGTCCGCAGAACGGCGTGACCGACTTCCCGACCCCGGGCTCCGTCGCGTTCGACGGCGTCGAGTTCACCTACCCCGGCGCCGATTCTCCGGTGCTCACCGGCATCAGCTTCGCCGCCGAGCCGGGGGAGACCGTCGCGATCGTCGGGTCGACCGGTGCGGGCAAGACGACGCTCGTCTCGCTGATCCCGCGACTCTTCGATGCCTCGGGCGGTGCGGTCTTCGTCGGCGGCACGGATGTCCGCGCGGCGGACGTCGAATCCCTGTGGGCGACGATCGGTCTCGTGCCGCAGCGTCCCTTCCTGTTCACCGGAACCGTCGCGTCGAACCTGCGGTACGGCCGCGAGGACGCGACAGACGAAGAGCTCTGGCACGCGCTCGAGATCGCGCAGGGTCGCGACTTCGTCGAGGAGATGCCGGAGGGTCTCGAATCCCGCATCACCCAGGGCGGCACCAACGTCTCGGGCGGTCAGCGCCAGCGCCTCGCGATCGCCCGCGCGATCGTGCGCCAGCCGCAGATCCTCGTCTTCGACGACTCGTTCTCGGCTCTCGACCTCACCACGGATGCCCGCCTGAGGCAGGCGCTATGGCGGGAGCTGCCGCACGTGACCAAGATCGTCGTCGCGCAGCGCGTCTCGTCCATCACGGATGCGGATCGCATCGTCGTCCTCGAGGGAGGCACCATGGTCGGCGTCGGCACGCACGAGGAACTCCTCGAGACGAGCACGACCTATCGGGAGATCGTCGAGTCGCAGCTGGGGGTGGACGCATGAGCGAGCAGGACACGCGCAAGGCGCGCCGCGATCGGGCGGCCGGGCAGGATGCCGCCGGCACCACGACCGTCGAGCCGGAGTTGACCGACGAGGAGAAGTACGAGGCGGAACTCGCCGAGAAGGCTCGACAGAACGGCGGCGGCTGGGACAGCGTCGCACCGGGCAAAGCCGACAACTTCGGCAAGAGCTTCAGCCGCATGATCGGACTCCTCAAGCCCTCGGCGGTCTGGTTCATCCTCGTGTCGATCGCCGGCGCCGTCGGCGTCGTGCTCACCGTCGCAGCACCGAAGGTGCTCGGCGAGGCCACGAACCTCATCTACAAGGGCTTCATCTCGGTGCAGCTCGGCCAGCCGAACGGGGACTTCCCCGGGTTCCCCGACGGCACGTCGAAGGACGACGTGGTGTCCGCCCTCCGCCAGGGCGGCCAGGACGACTTCGCGAACCAGGTCTCGGCTCTCGGGAACTTCCGCGTCGGCGACGGGGTGGACTTCGAGGCGCTGCGCTGGGTCATCATCGCGGTGCTGGCCATCTACGTCACCGCGGCGTTCCTGAGCTGGATCCAGGGCTACGTCATCAACGTCATCATGGTGCGCACCATGTGGCGGCTTCGCGAGCAGGTCGAGGCGAAGATCAACCGACTGCCGCTGTCGTACTTCGACAAGGTGCAGCGCGGTGACCTCATCTCCCGCGTCACCAATGACATCGACAACATCACGCAGACCATGCAGCAGTCGCTGTCCGGCGCCATCACGGCCGTCCTGACGGTCGTCGGCGTGCTCGTGCTGATGTTCTCGATCTCCTGGCAGCTCGCGCTCGTCGCGCTCGTCGCGCTCCCACTCATGGGCGTGATCTTCGGCATCATCGGCCCGCGGTCGCAGAAGGCCTTCGGCACGCAGTGGCGCAAGGTCGGTCGTCTGAACGCCCGCGTCGAGGAGGCCTTCTCCGGTCACGCACTGGTCAAGGTCTTCGGCCGCGAGCAGGACGCCCTCGACAAGTTCAAGGACGAGAATGAAGAGCTGTTCCAGGCGAGCTTCAAGGCGCAGTTCCTCTCCGGCATCATCATGCCGGCGATGACCTTCGTCGGAAGCCTCACCTACGTCGGAATCGCCGTGCTCGGCGGTCTGATGGTGGCCAGCGGGCAGCTGCGGCTCGGTGACGTGCAGGCGTTCATCCAGTACTCGCAGCAGTTCACGCAGCCTCTGTCGGAGCTCGGCGGAATGGCGGCCGTCGTGCAGTCCGGCACGGCGTCGGCCGAGCGGGTCTTCGAGCTCCTCGACACCGAGGAGCAGGAGGCAGACGCCCCCGACGCTCCGAAGCTGGTCGACGGCCAGGGCGTCGTCGAGTTCGAGAACGTCGCGTTCTCCTACAACCCCGAGCGTCCGCTCATCACCGACCTGTCCTTCCGTGTGGAGCCGGGCCAGACCGTCGCCATCGTGGGACCGACGGGTGCGGGCAAGACGACCCTCGTCAACCTCATCATGCGGTTCTACGAGCTGAACGGCGGGCGCATCCTGCTCGACGGTCAGGACATCTCTCAGATCACCCGCGACGAGCTCCGCTCCCGCACGGGCATGGTGCTGCAGGATCCCTGGCTGTTCGCCGGCAGCATCCGCGAGAACATCCGATACGGCCGCTCCACCGCGACCGATGAGGAGATCCTCGAAGCCGCGAAGGCGACCTACGTCGACCGCTTCGTGCACGCGCTCCCCGAGGGGTACGACACGGTGCTCGACGAGGACGCGTCGAACGTCTCGGCGGGCGAGCGTCAGCTGATCACGATCGCACGCGCTTTCGTCGCTCAGCCGTCGATCCTCATCCTCGATGAGGCGACCTCGGCGGTGGACACCCGCACGGAGGTCCTGCTGCAGCACGCCATGGCGGCTCTTCGTCAGGGGCGCACGTCGTTCGTCATCGCCCACCGTCTGTCGACGATCCGCGACGCCGATCTCATCCTCGTGATGGAGCACGGAGACATCGTCGAGAAGGGCACGCACGACGAGCTCATCGCCGCACAGGGCGCCTACTGGCGTCTGTACCAGTCGCAGTTCGAGCAGGCGGCGACCGACCTCGATGCCGAGGACGCGCTCACGGGGTCCACGCCCGTGGTCGTCAGCGGCGACGCGGACGACGAGGCGGCGGCAGCGCAGGTCGGTGCATCCGTGGGACCGCAGGTGCCGACGGCCGAGGCCGCCGCCGCACAGGCGATCATCGAACGACCGGATGCCGGCGGCCCGCAGGCCTGATCGGCATTCGCCGCTGAACCGTCACAGGATCCGCAGCGGCGACGCAACGGAAGTCAGACGCCCCATCCCGGTCGAACCGGGGTGGGGCGTTCTGCGCTGCGGTCTCCGCCACCACCGCCGGCACCGGCACCGGCACCGACCTGACAGGTCACTCCTCGGGTTCGATGACCCCGAACAGCTCGAGCGGGTGGGTGAGACGCCACCAGGGGCTCGGGGCATCGACGTCGTCCGCAAGCGACAGCGACGTCGTGATCGTGTTGAGCGGGCCGACGCTCGTGAGCGTGCCGATCTCGTCGCCCTCCTCGCGGTTCTCACCCAGACGGAAGGTCGCCGACGACTCGGCGAACGCGCCGTTCCACAGCACGACGTCGGCATCGGCATCCGTCACCACCTCGGTGGTGGTTCCCCAGAGCGTCGTGACCGTGCCGACCACCGTGCCCTTCGCGACCGCCGGCGCCTGTTCGGCGAGCGCCGTCTCGACCTGGGTGAACAGCGAGCGTGTCTGCGCGAGGCGCTGGTCGTCGTCCGCCTGACCGAGCACCGCCGCGTAGAGGCGCACCGTGGTGTCATCCACCGTGATGTCCTTGGCGGTCAGGAGGTTCCAGCTGTCCCCGAGGGTCCCGGTCTTCACCCCGACGACGCCGGCATCCGCGAGCATCCCGTTCGTGTTGCGCACCGTTCCCGCACCGGGCAGATCCACCGACGGGGTGCCGACGATTCCGGCGAACACGGGATTCTCCATCGCCACCTCGGCGAGCGCCACGAGAGATTCGGGGGTGGCCTTGTTGCGGGCGTCGAATCCGGACGGGGTCGCGATCGTGATGCCGTCGAGTCCGCGATCGCTCAACCACTCCGCTGCGGCGTCGGCGAAAGCGGACTGCGATCCCCAGATCTCCTCCGCGAGACGATCGATGTAGTTGTTCGCCGAACCCAGGAGGGTTCCCTGCAGGAGCTGGTACTCGGTGAGCGATCCGTCGACCGGCACGTCGAGAGCAGACTGATCGGAGCGACGGTAGTCCCAGTACTCCTCGGAATCGGACCACGTGAAGGAGAAGCTCGGCCCCTGCTCGCCCACGGCCAGGGGCATGCGGTCGAGCACCATCATGCTCGAGACGACCTTGGTGACGCTCGCGATGACCGCCGGATCGAGCGACGATGAGCTCGTGCCGATCCCGCCCACGCCCACAGCCGCGCTTCCCTGCGACGGCCAGGTGATCACGGCTGCGGGTGACGCGGTCGGCTCGAACTCGACGGACTGCACCGTCGGCGCCACCTCGTGCAGCGGCCAGAGCATGGTCGTGCCCGCATAGGTGGAGAGGAACGCGACGAGCATCCCGAGCGGGACCAGGACCCCTGGCCGCGCGATCGCGGGTCGCAGATGCGCGTCCTTCAGCAGTTCTCCGCCGCCGGTCGTCACCTCCGCCGCTTCGTCGGGCGGGAGGAGGGTGGTCTGCTGTGCGACCGCGATGGGATCCACCCAGGTCAGCGGGGTGCCGCCGCTCGTTTCCTCCGCCCACTGCGGGTCCGGGCCGTTGGCCGCATCGGCCGCGTCCGTTGCATCCCTGTCATCCGCAGGATCGATGACACCGCTGCTTTCCGCGACATCCGTCCGCTCAGGGGTGACCGCGGCATCCCTCGGGAGCGGGGCCTCGGAGTCGGCGGCCTCGACGGAATGGGGAGCGGTCACCTCCTCACGGTACCGAATCCCGGCGGAGATCAGCGGCGCTGCACCGGGATCGCGCGGGAGTGTCGCCACTGGGTAAGATCGGAAGACAACCACGGGAGTCCGGCGAGCCGGGCTGAGAGGGAGCGAATCGCGCTTCGACCGTCGAACCTGATCTGGGTCATGCCAGCGCAGGGAGGAGCTACTGATGAGTACATCCACGTCCGGATCCACCACCGAATCGGCATCCACCGCAGTCACGTCCGGAGGCCTCGGCCGACCGGAGCTCTGGCGCTGGCGAGTCGTCGACATCGTCGTCGCCAGCGTCATCGCCGTCGCCTGCGCGCTGATCTTCCTGCTCTGGAACGTCGGCTACGAGGTGCCGAGCAGCATCCTGAAGCCGCTCCTGCCCGGCGTGCAGGGTCTGCTGGCCGGGCCTTGGCTGATCGCGGGCGTGCTGGGCGCGATCATCATCCGCAAACCCGGTGCTGCGCTCTACACCGAGCTCGTCGCCGCCATCATCTCCGCCCTGGTGGGCAATGCGTGGGGGCCGCTCACGATCGTGTCCGGACTCGTCCAGGGCCTCGGCGCCGAGCTGGTCTTCCTGCTCTTCCTCTACGGCGTCTGGCGGCTGCCCGTCGTGATGCTCGCCGGCGCCGGCGCCGGGCTCGCGTGCGGCATCAACGACCGCATCCTCTGGTACGCGGGCGCCGACACGCTCTTCACCACTGTCTACATCGTCTCCACCACCATCTCCGGCGCGGTCATCGCGGGTCTCGGAGCCTGGCTGATCGCGCGCGGACTCGCGGCCACCGGTGCGCTCGGTCGGTTCGCCGCCGGCCGCGAGGTCACCGCACGGGTGTGAGCACGGCCACGGACGCGGCCCCGAACGCGCCCGCCACTCTCGAAGCCCGGGGCTGGGGGTGGCGGTACGCGACGAGGCGACGCTGGGCGATGCGCGGAGTCGACCTCCGCATCGAGCCCGGCGAGCGCGTGCTCCTGCTCGGGGCATCGGGGTCGGGCAAGTCGACGCTCCTGCAGGGACTCGGCGGTGTGCTGGGCGGTGCCGACGAGGGCGAGACCCAGGGCTCGCTGCTCGTCGACGGGCAGTCTCCGACCGCCGCTCGAGGTCGGGTCGGGATGGTTCTCCAGGACCCGGACACCCAGACGATCCTCGCTCGGGTCGGGGATGACGTGGCGTTCGGATGCGAGAACCTCGGCGTCCCCCGGGACGAGATCTGGCCGCGCGTGCGCGCCGCGCTGGCGGCCGTCGACCTGGACGTCGATCTCGATCGCTCGACCGCCGCACTCTCCGGCGGGCAGAAGCAGCGCCTCGCGCTGGCCGGCGTGCTGGCGATGAGCCCCGGCGCGATCCTGCTCGACGAGCCGACGGCCAACCTCGACCCCGGTGGCGTGGAGGACGTGCGGGATGCCGTCGCCGCCGCCCTGGACGCCACCGGCGCGACCCTCGTCGTCATCGAGCACCGGATCGACGTCTGGCTGCCCCTCGTCACCCGGGTGATCGTGCTCGGGACTTCGGGTGGGGGCGCGGCGTCCGAGGGAGAGACCGTGGTGCTCGCCGACGGCACTCCGCAGCAGGTCCTTGGAGCGAGGGGGGCCGAGCTCGCGGCATCCGGTGTCTGGGTGCCGGGGCATCCGCCGGCGCTGCCGCCGTCGCCCTCTCGGACACCGGGGGAGACGCTGCTCGAGGCCCGCGGTCTGACAGTCGCCAGGAAGCGCGGACTCGCCGTCGCGGGGCCCTTCGATCTCGCCGTGCGCGCGGGGGAGGTGCTCGGCATCACGGGGCCGAACGGTGCGGGCAAGTCGACGCTCGGGCTGACGCTCGCCGGACTCATCCCCGCGGAAGGCGGTCGTGTCTCGGCGCTCCCGACATTGGCGGCCGGCGAGAAGAACGATCCGTTCCGCTGGTCGTCGCGAGCGCTGCTCACCCGCATCGCGACCGTGCTGCAGACGCCCGAGCATCAGCTGCTCGCGAAGACGGTCCGCGACGAGCTGTCCGTCGGGCCGCGGGCGCTCGGGGTCCCCGAAGCCGAGATCGCCGTCCGCGTCGACGACCTCCTCGAACGACTGCGGCTCTCCGCCCTCGCCGCCGCGAACCCGTACACGCTGTCCGGGGGCGAGAAGAGGAGGCTCACGGTCGCCGCCGCTCTCGCCACGAGGCCTCGGATGCTGGTGCTCGACGAACCCACCTTCGGCCAGGATGCCAGCACCTGGGCCGAGCTCGTGGGGCTGATCGCCCGGCTCCGTGACGAGGGGACCGCCGTCGTCGCGATCAGCCACGACGAGACGGTGCTCGCCGCGCTTCACGCGCGCCGCGTGGAGGTCGGCCGATGATCGACACGCTGACGGCTCGCATCGACCGACCCGGTCCCATCGCCCCCCGGTCGGCGCTCGCGAAGCTCATCGCCGCGCTCCTGATCGCCCTGCCCCTCGTGCTGACGATCGACGTCGTCTCGGCATCCGTCGCCCTGCTCCTCGAGATCCCGCTGCTGCTGCTCGCCGGCCTTCGCGCGCGCGAGTTCTGGACCCGCACGGCGGTGCTGTGGATCGCCGCCCCGCTCGGCGCGGTGACCATCGCGCTCTACGGCGCCACGAGCGGCGTGGTCCATTTCGAATGGCTGGTCATGCGCGTCAGTGACGGCTCGCTCGCCCTGGCGGCGGCGACGGCGGTCAGGGTCCTGGCGATCGGGCTCCCCGCGGTCGTGCTGTTCATCACGGTCGATCCGACCGACCTCGCCGACGACCTCGCGCAGCGCGCGAAGCTGCCTGCACGATTCGTCGTGGGAGCTCTCGCCGGGATGCGGATGCTGGGGCTGCTCGTCGAGGACTGGCGAGCGCTCGCCCTGGCCAGGAGGGCGCGCGGGGTGGCCGACGAAGGCCGAGTGCGCCGTGCGTTCGGGATGGCCTTCGCGCTGTTCGTGCTCGCGATCCGTCGCGGGTCATCGCTCGCGACCGCCATGGAGGCTCGCGGATTCGGCGGACGGCAGCCGAGGTCGTGGGCACGGGAGTCGGTGTGGGGTATCCGCGACACGATCTTCGTGACGCTCGCCGCGCTGATCCCTGCGGTCGCGATCGCCGTCGCCGTGCTGACCGGCAGCTGGAACTTCATCCTCGGTCCGGTCGCCTGACCACTCAGCGTTCTCATAGCTGGCGTGCCGATCCATTCGCTAGCATCGAATGAACCCAAGGGGAGTACTCCACCACGGGCGGCTCGTCATTACGGATGTCACTGCATCCCGGGTCCCCGGTCCTCGATCTCGAGGATGGAGAAGACCTTGGCGTCGACCTTCTGTCACGCCATGTCTCGGAGTCCCTTGTGAACATCACCCCTCTCGTGTGGATCATCACGATCGCCGTCACGATCGCCTTCTTCGTGTACGAGTTCTTCGTCCACGTCCGCAAGCCCCACGAACCCACCATCGGGGAGTCCGCCCGCTGGTCGGCGTTCTACATCGGCCTGGCGCTGCTGTTCGGTGTGGGCATCGGCGCCGTGTCCGGATGGACGTACGGCGGTGAGTACTTCGCCGGCTACCTCACCGAGAAGGCGCTGTCGATCGACAACCTCTTCGTGTTCCTCATCGTGATGACCGGATTCGCGGTGCCGAGGATCTATCAGCAGAAGGTGCTGATGATCGGCATCGTGATCGCGCTGATCATGCGCGGAGGGTTTATCGCCCTCGGTGCCACGCTGATCGAGAACTTCTCCTGGATCTTCTACCTGTTCGGCGCCCTGCTGCTGTTCCTCGCCTACCGCCAGGCCTTCGCGCACGGCGAGTCCGACCCGGCGAACGGTCGATTCATGCGCTTCGTGCGCCGCATCCTCCCGGTCAGCGACGAGTACAACGGAGACCGGCTCACGGTCGCCCGTGACGGCAAGAGATACTTCACGCCGATGTTCCTCGTGATCATCGCCATCGGCTTCGTCGACCTGATCTTCGCCGTCGACTCGATCCCCGCGATCTACGGTCTGACCGAAGAGGCCTACATCGTCTTCACCGCCAACGCCTTCGCGCTCATGGGGCTGCGCCAGCTGTACTTCCTCATCGGCGGACTGCTGCAGCGCCTCGTCTACCTCGCCCAGGGGCTCGCGGTCATCCTCGCCTTCATCGGCGTGAAGCTCGTGATGCACGCCCTGCACGTGAACGAGCTGTCGTTCATCAACGGTGGCGAGCCGCTGATGTGGGTGCCCGAGATCCCGATCTGGTTCTCGCTCGTGTTCATCGGCGCCACCATCGCGGTGGCCACCGTCGCGAGCCTGATGAAGACGCGACGCGACGACAAGCGCGATGCGCTCGACCCCGCTGCTCCCTCCTCCGGCACCCTCACCACCGACACCCGCACCACGGAAACCCAGAAGGAACACTCGTGAACCAATCGCGCCGCTCCGACGCGTCCGCAGACCCCGACAGACCCGGCGCCCGAATGACCTCGGGCGCCCCCGCACCTCGTGAGGTGACCCGCTGATGGGCGACCTCGCGGTGAACATCGCCCTGGTGTTCGTCTTCGTCCTGGTGGGCGGCGTGTTCGCGGCCACGGAGATGGCCCTCGTCACTCTGCGCGAGAGTCAGATCAACGCGATCGCCGCTCGTGGGCGGCGAGGGGAGAAGGTCGCGAGCCTCGCTCGCAACCCGAACACCTTCCTCTCGGCGGTGCAGATCGGTGTGACGGTCGCCGGCTTCGCCTCGGCCGCGTACGGTGCGACCTCGATCGCCCCGTCGGTCGCTCCGCTGCTGGAGGGATTCGGCATGGCGCCGCCACTCGCCATGACCCTGGCGACCGTGCTGCTGACCCTCGTGATCGCGTATCTGTCGCTGGTGCTCGGCGAGCTGGTGCCCAAGCGGCTGGCGATCCAGCGCAATGCGCAGTTCGCGTACGCGGTCGCGCCGGTGCTCGACGGCTTCGCGACGATCATGCGCCCGGTGATCTGGCTGCTCTCGGTGTCGACGAACGCAGTGGTGCGCCTGCTCGGCGGCGACCCGCACAAGGCGGCGGACGAACTCAGCGAGGAGGAGCTGCGCGACATCGTGGCGACGCATCAGAGTCTCCCCGACGACGAGCGTCGCATCCTCGACGACGTCCTGTCGCTGCGCGGACGTCAGGTCAGCGAGGTCATGCGTCCGCGTCCGGAGGTCGTCGCGCTCGACGGGGCGGCGACGCTCGCCGAGGCCATCACGCACGTGAGGGAGCTGCCGTTCTCGCGGTACCCGGTGATCGACGCGTCACTCGACGACATCGTCGGCTTCGTGCACGTGCGCGACCTGTTCGAGGCGGCGGCGGATGATGCGACGCGCCGGGTCTCGGGACTCATGCGCCCGGTCGAGTACGTGCCGTCGACGGCGGGTGTCCTGCCGACCCTCACCCGCATGCGGGCCGCCGGCCACCAGATCGCCGTCGTGGTCGATGAGTACGGCGGCACCGACGGGATCGTGACCCTCGAGGATCTCGTCGAGGAGGTCGTCGGCGAGATCTTCGACGAGTACGACACGGAGGACCGGATGCCGGACGCCGGCGGCGCACTCGACGGCCGCCTCAACCTGCAGGACTTCGCCGAGATCACCGGCATCGCTCTGCCTCGCGGGGCGTCGGACACGGTCGCGGGGTTCGTCACGGAGATGCTCGGCCGCCTCGCGGTGGTCGGCGACTCTGTCGAGGTGCCCGGTGCGACCCTTCGCGTGACCGCGGTGGATCGCCGCCGCATCGCGGAGATCCGGGTGGTCGTGCACGAGGAGGCCCGCGCGGATGTCGCCGGGAGCGACGGATCCGTCGTGAACGGCTGACTCAGGTCTCGTTCCGGAGACGGCGGTAGTACTCGAGGCGTTCGCGAGGAAGCAGCCGCCGGCGTGTACTTTCGGATCGAGCGGATGGCACAGTGTCGTGCGCTACGACCGGATGGCGTGATGCGAGACAGTGATGTGATGCGAGACCTGGTGAATGAAATCAGGTCGTTGCGTACCGGAGCAGGGTCTGCGCCGGTGCTCGAAGCACTCCTCGCCGGAAGAGCTAGCGCCGCTGCGGAAGCGATGGCTGCCGTCCGCGAGGCTGCGTCGCTCGAGTACGCGATCTTCGAGGTCGGCGCACGTCTGTGGAGCGAGGATGGTCAGGAGCTCCTGGCGCTGGAGATCTTTCGAGAAGCAGCACGCCGAGGTTCTCGCGAGGCCGAGGCGGCGCTGGGTGATGCGCTGGTATGGATGGGTGCCTACGAGGATGCCATCACCGTGCTGCAGTCCTCCCGAGCGAGCAGAAAGGGCGATCAGGCGAAGGTCTCGGGCCTTCTTGGCAAGTCGCTATTCGCTCTGGGAGACCAGAGCGCAGCGGTCGAGGAGCTATTGCGTGAGGGGGCTGCCGAGTACGAAGAGTTCGGTCTCGATCATGCGATGATCCTCCTGCACCGAGGCTCGCAGGGCGAAGCGGTGACAATTCTCCGAGCGCTCACCGAGTCAGGAGTATTCGGCTCCGCGTTGCTGCTGGGGAACATCCTCGACGATGACCTGGACGATTCTGAAGGTGCGCAGACCGCGTACATGAAGGGAATCCAGTCGGGCGACGCGCACAGCGCATACAATCTGGCCGTTCTGCACTACCGCCACGATCGGGTGGCGGAAGCACGCCACTATCTCGCTGTTGCGCGGCGGATGGGAGACTTGTCCGAGTTCCCTGACCTGGATCCCTGATTCGGGCAGGGCTCAATCGATGGAGAAGATCGGGCGCATGTGGAGACGGTGAAGATTCCTGCGGTGGGGGCTCGAGTGGGCAGCCTTGCGTGGGGTACCGCCTGGAGTGGGCTCATCTTCGTGTTGAGTGGGGGATCTTCTGTTTGGTGGATCGGTGTGCCTGTGTATGCCTTCGCCGCGGTGGCCTTCATTCGATCGCTCTTCCTCGGCGTATCGGTCGAGCCCGGTCTGGTGGTCGTATCCTCGTGGTTTCGCGCCTACCGCTTCCGCGACGGTGAGGTCCTGGCGGTGAACAAGCAGCGGTATTTCGGGATGGGTGGTGCAGGGGTCGGGTGGTTGCCGATCGCGGGGGCCATTCGCATGATCGAGCTCGAGCTCGCCGACGGGCGTCTCGTGCATCTCCCGGCTACTGTCGGACGTCGAAACGCGATACTCCGTCTTGCGAGGCGGATGCGCGAGGCGCTCGGTCTGAATCCTCGCTGACCTTCATCATGTTCAACTACTGCTGGTGATGTGATGGTGGATTCGAGTTGTATCCCCTCGGGGTTTTCGTACCTTCTAGGCTTCGGGATGGGGATCGCTGCAACCGTTCTCAACTCCTGGTTGATACTGCTTATGCGCGCCGTCTACCGAGATGACGGCGGCTTCCGGAGGAGCCTTGCGAACGCGATGCCTCTTTGGGTCGCCGGTGTCGCCGGCGTGGCGGCTTTGCTTGTCAGCGGGAATTGGCTGCTGGGGTGGGCGCAGAAGTGCCTCCCGGACGATGACTGGAAGGTTCCCGGAGTCTTGGTCGTCGCGACCGGCGTTGCTCTGGCATTGACCGCGGCGGTTCGGCTGATAGTCGGCCGCGTGCGCGTGGGACGCGAAGATGAGGCTCTTGAGAACTACGACGACATCAGCGGTCAACACTCGTCGACAAGTCCCGAGACTGTAGAAGAACGTCTGCCGAAGTTGCCACCGGAGCGCCGGCGAGTGATCGTCGAGTATGTCCTCACATACGGCGTTGCGGTCGCCGTCATCCTCGTCGGTGTCGGGCTTCTGTAGGGTCGGGCAGATTGCGTGCGAGGTGTCGGCTTGACCGGCAGAGCTGTCACGAACGGCTGACTTAGGCCTCGTTCCAGAGGCGGGGTGCTGCTCCCGGGATTGCGTCGAGTAGCCTCCCGCTGCTGACTCTGTATCGGCGGCATGACAGGTGATAGCGCAAGTCCAAAGGTGAGTACATTTGACGCGCAACTGAATACTGGTTGCGTGTCGGCGTAGGGCTAAGCTCGCGGCATGTTCAACCGGCTCGCGGCTTTGGGCTTGATTGCTCTGGGGGCTACAGGGATCATCCTCAGTGTTCAGATATGGCAGCCCTGCTTCGAGTCCGCCGTCTCCGAGCAGTGCCGTGACGCCATGAGCGCTCGCGCTCACTGGCCGACCGCTTCGGATTCTGGGCAGCGGGCGTCGGGCTCGCGATCGTCGGTGCTTTGTCGCGGGCGGGCCGCTGGGCGTCTCTCGCTGCAACAGTGCTTTTGCTCGTGGCGGCCCATCCGGCCTTCGACCCCGGGATCGGCACGTGGGATACGGCAGATGCTGTTCCGGGCTCAGGGGTAATCTCTGCGTCGTGGTTGGTCCTTGCAGGGGCGATCATCGGTGTAGGGGGAATCGTTGAGCAGAGACGAATTGTCAAGCAAGACGGCGAGAGGGAGCCCGTGCTCTTAGACCGCTAAACCTCCCGACCCATCTACCCACCACGGTTCGTTCCGACTCCTTGGGAGGAGCCACTCAAGGCCCGGCGAGGACCGATTCGATGGTGGGAGACGTCGTGATGCTGCGCTACATGTCGATCTTCATCTAGAGATGTCGTCGAGCGGCGCTGGCAGCTCGGACATGTCCAACCAGCATCCACGTCTTGTCGAGTTCAGCCGAATCGAACGCCCACTTGGTGAATGTGGTTGATCGCGGCGTCTATAGCAACGGTCTGACTCAGGTCTCGTTCCAGAGACGGCGGTAGTACTCGAGGCGTTTGCGATCGGGCTCGATGCCGTAGGCCTCGATGAGCGCGTCCTCCCATCCAGGGCCGAAGTTCCACTCCGTACTCATCGACGCGACGGCGATGTCGGCCCAGCGGTCGGCGACACCGAGGGCGGCGAGATCGACATGCGCGACCGCGCGGTCATCGTCGTCGAGCAGCGTGTTGGGCATGCAGGCGTCGCCGTGACAGACGACGAGCCGGTCGACGGGTGGCGGCGTGCGCAGATCGGCGGGCACGATGACGCCACGCTCGGCGGCGTTCACGATCCGCCACTCGGGGTCCCAGGTCCACGGGCATGCGTCGACGGGCAGCGCGTCGTGCATGCTCCTCAGGGCCGCGCCGACGGCGCGCACCGCTGTCGCGGGGTCGTCGCTCCAGCGCGGATCCACGGCACTGCGCCCCGGGATCGCCGCAGTGACGAGCCACTCGTGCGTGGCATCCTGTCCCTGATCGAGGACCTCGGGAACCGCGATCCACCGGCGCGCCCAGCGCATCCGCTCTGCCTCATCGCGCATGTTCGCCTCGGCGTCGTGCGGACCCCACTTGATGAAGCGGCCGTCATCCGTGCGGAACGTGAGTCCGCCGATGCCGTTGAGCCAGACCGGAGCGAGCTCGGCATCACCCGCGAGCGCGCGCACGGCGGCAGGGATCTCGACGGCCGCGGACGGGATGCTCATTCTTCAATCCTCTCGCGTCCCGCGAACGTATATCGATATGCATGTATTCTCCCGGTTCGCGCGGGGCGCACGCGGTTAGTGTCGGACGCGGTCGCCGTCGGCGACCGCGTCACACACTCCTTCTCGAGACCGAGGTCTTCGTGCGCGCTTCAGTTCGGTCACAGTGGTGGCGGAGGCAAGGCAGCGATGCCGACGCCGCAGCGGCGCCCGCTTCGACGACCCTGCCCAAAGCGCCGGCGATCTCCTCGGCAGAGCCGGATGAGGGAGACCTCGACCGGTTCGTCGAATGGATCAGCGCCGACGACGACCGAGCCTCGGTCATCTCCGACGCTGTCGTGAACGCACGCACGACCATGAAGGAGCACGACGACATGAGTTCACTGGACGACGTCCTGCAGCAGCTGCTGGCCATCGAAGGCGCAACGGGCGCCGCGATCGTCGACTACGGGAGCGGGATGGCTCTCGCTCAGGGCGGAAACCCCTCGTTCGATCTCGGTGTCGCCGCGGCGGGCAATTCGAACGTCGTGCGGGCGAAGCTCGCCACCATGCGCGACCTCGGAGTCACCGACGACATCGACGACATCCTGATCAGCCTGAGCACGCAGTACCACCTGATCAACGTGCTCGACGCGCAGCGGGCGGGTGGCCTGTTCATCTACCTCGTGCTCAACCGCGCTGCGGCGAACCTCGCGCTCGCCCGCCACAAGCTGAAGGGCATCGCCGCGCAGATCGAGGTGTGATCGCACCGAGTCGCGACGAAGGGGGAGGGTCGTGGGGATCCTCTCCCTTCGTCGTGCGTGCGCCGGATGCGCTGTTGCGACGGTTCGCGAGAACGGTGGGGGCCCTTCCTCTCCGTCGCGCACGGCGTAGGCTCGGAGTCGATTCCGCCGTCGCTCCCCGGCGTCTCCCGTGAGGCGATTGGGACTGGGAATCAGCTAGGCTGACACTGAGTCGCACACGTTTCGAAGGAGAACCGCATGCAGATCCAGGGCTCGAGTGCTCTCATCACGGGCGGTGCGTCCGGGCTGGGCCTCGCCACCGCTCGCACGCTCGCCGCCGCGGGCGCCGTGGTCACGATCCTCGACCTGCCCTCGTCGGCAGGTGCGGAGATCGCCGACGAACTCGGCGGAGTGTTCGCCGGCGGTGACGTCACGAGCGCGGAGGATGCCGCGGCGGCCGTCGCCGCCGCTCAGAACACCGCCCCTCTGCGCATCGTCGTGAACTGCGCCGGCATCGCCCCTCCGGCCAAGGTGCTCGACCGGGAGGGCAACCCGGCAGTGCTCGCCGACTTCGAGCGCATCGTTCGCATCAACCTGGTCGGCACCTTCAACGTCCTGTCGCAGGCATCCGCAGTCATCGCGAAGAACGACGCCACCGAGAGCGGTGATCGCGGCGTCATCGTGAACACCGCCAGTGTGGCCGCGTTCGACGGTCAGATCGGCCAGCCCGCCTACTCCGCATCCAAGGGCGGCGTGCACGCCATGACGCTGCCGGTCGCGCGCGAACTCGCGCGCTACGGCATCCGCGTCTGCACGATCGCGCCCGGGATCATGGAGACCCCCATGCTCATGGGGCTGCCGCAGGCGGCGCAGGATTCTCTCGGCCAGCAGGTGCCGTTCCCCTCGCGGCTCGGCCGTCCGGACGAGTACGCCTCGCTCGTGCGGCAGATCGTCGAGAACAGCTACCTCAATGGCGAGACGATCCGCCTCGACGGCGCGATCCGCATGGCCCCGAAGTGATCCGACCGGCGTTCGAATCGCGCACCCGACCCGATTCGACCCGGACACACCGCACCCCACGCGATTCGAAACGAGAAGGTGGCTGATGAGCACACTGGCAGGCAAGACCATCCTCATGTCCGGCGGAAGCCGTGGCATCGGCCTCGCGATCGCGTTGCGCGCGGCCGCCGACGGGGCGAACATCGCGATGCTCGCGAAGACCGACACCCCGCATCCGAAGCTCGAAGGCACTGTGCACTCTGCGGCGGAGCAGATCCGGGCGGCCGGCGGTCAGGCGCTCCCGATCGTGGGCGACGTGCGCGATGACGACGACATCACCGAGGCCGTGCTCAAGACGCAGGGCGAGTTCGGTGGCATCGACATCGTCATCAACAACGCCAGCGTCATCGACCTCTCGCGCTCGCTCGACCTCGGCGCGAAGAAGTACGACCTGATGCAGGACGTGAACGTCCGCGGCACGTTCATGCTGTCGCGCGCGGCCGTCCCGATCCTCAAGGATGCCGGGAACCCGCACATCCTGTCGTTGTCGCCGCCGCTGAACCCGAGCCCGAAGTGGCTCGGCGCCCACACCGGCTACACCCTCGCGAAGTTCGGCATGACGATGGTCACGCTCGGCCTCGCGGCGGAGTTCGGCCGCGACGGGATCGCTGCCAACACGCTCTGGCCGCGTACGACGATCGCGACCGCGGCGGTGCAGAACCTGCTCGGCGGAGACAGGGTCATGGCGGCGAGCCGCACCCCGGACATCTACGCGGATGCCGCGTACGCGGTGCTGCTCAAGCCCGCTGCCGAGTACACCGGTCAGACACTGATCGTCGAGGACGTGCTCGAAGCCGACGGTGTGACCGACTTCTCGGCCTACGCCGCGGTGCCGGGAACCCCCGACGACCGTCTGTTCCCCGACATCTTCCTGGACTGAGGCGTCAGAACAGCAGGTACACCGCACCGGCGATCGTCAGCACGATCACGATGCGGTCGAACAGCACCTGGTCCATCCGCTTCGCCAGTCGGATGCCGGCGAGGGCGCCGATCACGACGAGCGGCGCCAGCACGGCATCCATCAGCAGCACCTGCCCCTCGAACAGGCCGAGGCCGGCGAGGAACGGGATCTTCACGAGGTTGATGACCGCGAAGAACCACGCCGAGGTGCCGAGGAACACCTGCACGGGCGTGCGGGTCGCGAGGAAGTACATCGACATGACCGGGCCGCCGGCGTTCGCGACCATCGTGGTGAACCCGCCCAGCGTGCCGTAGACACCCGAGAGCACGAGGCCGCCGGGCGCGGGAGCCGTGGCATCCGCGCGATTCTGCCGCCAGCGCCGCCACAGTGTGACGGCGATCATCGCGAGCAGGATGACGCCGATCGCCCGGCGTACGATGCCGTCACCGGCGAGCGCGAGGAAGGCGAAACCGGCGAGAAGGCCGGCCAGCACGGCGGGCGCGAGGCGCAGCAAGGTCGGCCAATGCGCGTGACGCCGATAGGTGATCAGCGCGAACACGTCGCCGACGATGAGCAGCAGCAGCATCGCGGCGGTCGACGTGCGGGCGGGCAGCACGGTCGCGAACAGCGCGATCGCGAGGATGCTGCCGCCGGGCAGAGCCGTCTTCGAGATGCCGATCGTGACGGCGGCGAGGCCGAGCGCCGCCCAGGCGAGGGGTGCGAGGTCGATCACCGAGCCCTCACCGCGCTCGCAGGCTCACGAGCGGGCGGAGGCGAGCGCGGCGGCGAACCGGGCCGAGCGCTTCTCGATGTCGGCCCAGTCGGATGCCGCGAGGGACGCGCCGTTCGCGAGGTCGCCGCCTGCGCCGACAGCGACGGCGCCGGCGCGGAACCAGTCGGAGACGTTGTCGGGTGTCACGCCGCCGGTCGGCATCAGCGGCGCATCGGGGAAGGGACCGCGGAGCGCGCCGAGATACGAGGGGCCGCCGAGCGAGGCGGGGAAGATCTTGACGACGTCGACGCCGAGCTCGAGCGCGCCCATCACCTCGGTGGGCGTCATCGCGCCGGTCATCACCACGCGGCCGGTGTCGAGCATCGCGCGGGTCAGGGCGGGAAGGGTGCCGGGGCTGACGAGGAACTCGGCGCCGGCGTCCGCGGCGAGAGCGGCCTGCTCGGGGTTCGTGACGGTGCCGGCCCCGATGTAGGCGGAGTCGCCGTGCCGGGCGATCAGCTCACGGATCACCGCAGGCGCGTCGGGCGTCGAGAACGTGACCTCGATTCCGGTCACCCCACCGCGGATGATCGCCTCGGATGCCTCGAGGGCGACCTCGGGCGACGGTGCGCGGAGGACGGCGAGGACGCCGGTGGCTCGGGCGCGCGAGAGACGGTCGGGCATCGGGGCTCCTTCGGTGGGGGACCGCTCCATTCTCCCCGACCGCATCCTGTCATTACAACCGGCGGGGGCCGGGCCAGGCCTCGACGATGTCCTTCGCCTGCTTGAGGCCGAAGCCGGTGTGCTCGCGCACGAGCTTGATCGCGTGGATCTTCTGGTCCCCGGCGATCAGCCGGTCGACCTCGGAGACCACCGACGCGGGCAGCGCGCCACGCACCGACGAGGGTGTGGCGGTGATCGACGAGGAGGCCGCGGCGGCGTGCGAGACGGCGGCGAGGTGCGGGGCGGTCGTGCTGACCGACCAGTGGTCGATCCGATCCTTCGCCTCCTGCAGTCGCGCGCCGGTGTGCTGGCGGTACAGCTTGATGGCCTGGATCTTCTGGCCGGCCGCCACGAGTCGATCGACCTCAGCGATCGCCGAGGGGGTGAGCTGCGACGCCGAGGCCGTCGAGGTCGACGTGGATGCCACCGAGCGCGCCATCGTCGGCGACGGAGTGAAGACGTGCGGCTCCGGAGCCTTCGGGCGCATCGATCGCAGAGCGGCGCCGATGATCACCACGCCCACGACGACAGCTGCGATGACTGCGCCGACAGCGATGATGATGTCCATGCGGTCAGTCTAGGCACGCGGCGCCCCGTGCCCCAGGGCCTTCCCACCCGGCACCGCGTACCCTGGAGGTATGACCGAGACTCCCCGCACGCGCGAGACGCGCCCCGCCACGGCACCCGCGTCGTCCCGTTCGGGGGCCGTCCGCTCCACCGGCACGCCACAGGTGCGCCCGGCGACCGAGGGCTGGACGCAGCAGAAGGATTCCGAGGGGCGGCCGCTGCTGCAGTTCGCGAGCCCCAAGCGCGGCAAGCCGCCGGTGCACCTCGCCGACCTGACTCCCGCCGAGCGCATCGAGAAGGTCAAGGAGCTCGGGCTCCCCGGGTTCCGCGCGAAGCAGCTCTCCACGCACTACTTCCGGCACTACACGTCGGATCCGGCCGAGATGACCGACCTTCCGGCCGACACCCGCGAGCAGCTCGTCGCCGGAATGCTGCCGCCCCTGCTCACCGAGGTCCGGCGCCTGGAGACCGACCGCGGCGACACGATCAAGTTCCTGTGGCGCCTGCACGACGGCGCGCTCGTCGAGTCGGTGCTCATGCGCTACCCGGGGCGCATCACGCTGTGCGTCTCATCGCAGGCCGGATGCGGCATGAACTGCCCGTTCTGCGCCACCGGCCAGGCGGGGCTGACCCGCAACATGTCGACGGCCGAGATCATCGAGCAGATCGTCCGCGCCAACCGACTGATCGCCGACGGCGGCCTCGGCGGCAAGAAGGCCGACGACCACTCGATGGAGCGCGTCTCGAACATCGTCTTCATGGGCATGGGCGAGCCGCTGGCCAACTACAAGCGCGTCATGGATGCCGTGCGCTCGATGGTCGCCCCGCAGCCCGACGGCCTCGGGATGAGCGCTCGCGGCATCACGGTCTCGACGGTCGGACTGGTGCCGGCGATCAAGAAGCTCGCCGACGAGGGCATCCCGGTGACCTTCGCGCTGTCGCTGCACGCGCCTGACGACCACCTGCGCGACGAGCTCATCCCGGTGAACTCCCGCTGGAAGGTCGACGAGGCGCTCGACGCCGCGCGGTACTACTACGAGAAGACCGGCCGCCGTGTCTCGATCGAGTATGCGCTGATCAAGGACATGAACGACCACGCCTGGCGTGCCGATCTGCTCGCCGAGAAGCTCAACGAGCGCGGTCGCGGCTGGGTGCACGTCAACCCGATCCCGCTGAACCCGACGCCGGGTTCGATCTGGACCTCGTCCGAGCCGTCGGTGCAGAACGAGTTCGTGCGCCGGCTCAACGACGCCGGCATCCCGACGACCCTCCGCGACACCCGGGGCAAGGAGATCGACGGCGCGTGCGGTCAGCTCGTCGCGACGACCGAGGACGAGGCAGCCTCCGCCGCGATGGCCTGAGGCTCGCGGTCGCTGATGCCGGTGCGGGCGGCGTCACGGACGCCGTCGCGGTGACCGAGTGATTCGGCGCGAGCGAGCCACGAGGCGATGCGCTCGGGCTTCGCGTCCTTGACGCCCAGCATCCGGGTCGTGCGCACCGAGCGGATGCCGCAGAATCGCAGCGTCCCGCGCGCCACGTGCGTCTGGGCCGGCAGCCCCGTGAACGGGGTGAGGAACCACGGGGTGTCCGCCAGGAGGAACAGGCGTCCGTTCGCCGCGGTGAGAAGTCCCTCGGGGAGCCCGGCCTTCGAGTAGCGGTACTCCTGCTGGGGGAGCAGCGCGCGATCGAAGAAGCCCTTCAGCACGGCCGGCACCGATCCCCACCAGAGCGGCGTGACGACCACGACGGTCGCCGCCTCCCGCAGCGCCTGCTTGGCGTCGATCAGATCGGGCTCCAGCTCCATGCGCTCGCGGTACCCGAAGCGCAGCGACGGGTCGAAGTCGAGGTCGCGCAGCGCGAGGATGCGGGCATCGCCGTGCGCTGCGGCATAGCGACGAGCGAGCTCTGCGGAGAGCGAGCGGGCGTCGGGGTGGCCGTCGATGATCAGGGCGGAAGGCATTCGAACTCCTATGTTGACAGTGTCAAGTAGTGGTGGACACTGTCAAGATAGGCAACAATGTTGCTTGTGTCAAGTTCTCGATCCGGCTATCACCACGGCGACCTCGCCCACGCTCTCGAGGCGGCCGCGATGCAGCTGCTCGTCGAGAAGCCCGCGGGGGAGATCAGCCTGCGCGAAGTCGCCCGCGCGGCGGATGTCAGCCACAACGCCCCGTACCACCACTTCTCCGACCGGCGCGGGCTGCTCAAGGTGCTCGCCGAGCGCAGCATGGCCGACCTCGTCGCTGCCGTCCGCGAGGCGATCGAGGGTGCGGGCGACCCTCGTGCCGCGGTGATCGAGGGCGGCGGTGCGTACATCCGCTACGCGGTCGAGCATCCGCACGGCTTCGACGTCATCTACGACCCCACCGTGTGCATCCCGGGGGAGCCGAGCGAGACCATGGCGCCGCTGATCGACGAACTCGAGGAGCTGCTGTCGGAGGCATCCGTCGCGGCGGGACTCGACGGCGGCACCGGCGTCATCGGCGTCTGGGGTCTCGTGCACGGTCTCGGGACGCTGTGCGCCGCCGGCCATTTCACGCTCGACGCCGCGCTCGCCGCGAGTGCCGATGCGCTCACGCGCATGCTCCCGCGCTGATCTCGCCGCCGTGGCCGAGCGCTGTGACAGGCAAGGACACAGCGTTCGTCCACGTTTTCCACAGGCGACATTTCGTAGATTGTCGGGATGCCCTATTCCGCTCACCGTCCAGGACGGTTCGATTCGCAGGGTCGGATCATCCTCGACAGCGACCCGAACGCTGACACGGACGACCTCGACTTCCTGCGCGAGTACGAGCCCACCGGCGCCGACCTGACTCCGCCGCGTGCGCAGGACGAGCGGCGGATGTCCGACGACGAGCCGGACGCGGATGCCGCCGCATCCTCACAGTCGTCCGCGGAGCAGGAGCCCCGGCGCGAACCGAAGCCCCGCCGGCAGCCACGCGAGCGGAAGCCCCGCGTGCCGGGGTCCGGGTTCCGGCGTCTCGCGATCCTCGGCGGTGCGGACGGCGAGATCCTCGACCGCGTGCCCGGCGAGACGCCGCGGTTCGTGCAGATGTTCTTCGTGCTCGCCGGCACCGCCCTCGTCTCGGCGATCTCGATGCTGTTCGCGCTGACCACCGGCGTGCAGGCCGTGATCTGGCTCGCCGTGCCGCTGGCGATCGTCTGGGCGCTGATCATCTTCAACCTCGACCGCTTCCTCACCTCGACGATGACGTCGACGCGCAACGTCTGGAAGCTGATCGGCCTCGCGATCCCCCGAGTCGTGATGGCGGCGATCATCGGATTCGTCGTCGCAGAGCCGCTCGTGCTGCAGATCTTCCACAACGACATCGCCCGCGAGGTCGCCTCCACCAACATCACCCAGGCGCAGGCCGACCAGGATGCGCTCGAGACCGGTCCGGAGAAGAAGGCGCTGGATGCAGCATCCGATCGCGTGGCCGAGCTCGAGAACCAGGCCGCGACAGGCATCGTCGCGGGCACCGACTCGTCGTCGGCCAGCGAGTCCGCCGCTCAGGCCACGGTCGACGATCTGACCGCGAAGATGACCGATCAGCAGGCCGTGATCGACCAGGCGCGCACGCTCTATCAGTGCGAGCTCACCGGAGAGGGTGCGGGAACCGTGCCCGGATGCACCGGCGTCAACGGTGAGGGCGCGAGCTCCGATGCCGCGAAGGCGCAGCTGGCCGAGGCGCAGCAGACCTACGACGCGCTCGCCGCCCAGCTGCGCACCGCCAACGAGGAGCTCGCCGACGCCGGCAGCGCCGCGAAGGAGAACACGAGCACCTCGGAGGCGCAGAACCGCGAGGAGGCGAAGTCGCAGCTGCCCGCAGCCCGCGACAGCTACGACACCGCGCTCGCGGCGTACAACGCGCGCGCCGAATCCGTCGCCTCCGGCAACGCGGGCGCCATCGGGCTGCTGAGCCAGATCAGCGGGCTGAACAGGCTCAGCGAGAAGGAGCCGACGATCCTGTGGGCGCACATCCTCATCGCCGCGCTGTTCTTCATGATCGAGCTGCTGCCGGTCCTGGTGAAGGTGCTCACCTCCTTCGGCGACCCGTCGCTGTACGAGAAGGCCGCGGCGATCCGTCGCCAGGTCGCGCTCGACAAGGTCACCGCGGAGGGCTTCCGCGACCGCGCGGCGATCGTGAGCGTGCAATCGCAGGGCATCCAGGCGGATGCCGGGTCCGGCGAGCCGCAGACCCGCGCCGAGCGCAAGGAGGCGGCGCAGGCCGCCGAGCAGCGGGAAGCTGCCCAGGAGCGCGAGCTCGCCGAGAAGCGCGCGCAGGCGCAGACGCTCGAGGAGCAGGAGCAGCTGGTCGAACCGCGCGTCTGAGACCCCTGCGGACACGCAGTCTGAGACCGGTCACGGCGATCAGGCCCCGACGTCGTCGACGGCCGGTAGCGTTGTTCCATGGTCAACTATCGCTATCTCGGCAACAGCGGTCTCAAGGTCTCTGAGATCACCTACGGCAACTGGGTCACCCACGCATCACAGGTCGAAGACGACGCGGCCGTCAAGACCGTGCATGCGGCGCTCGACGCCGGCATCACCACGTTCGACACGGCCGACACGTACGCGAACACCGCGGCGGAGGTCGTGCTCGGCAAGGCGCTCGAGGGTCAGCGCCGCGAGGGCCTCGAGATCTTCACCAAGGTCTACTTCCCGACCGGTCCCAAGGGGCCCAACGACACCGGGCTCAGCCGCAAGCACATCCTCGAGTCGATCAACGGATCGCTGAAGCGCCTCGGCACCGACTACGTCGACCTGTACCAGGCGCACCGCTTCGACTACGAGACGCCGCTGGAGGAGACCTTCCAGGCGTTCGCCGATGTCGTCCGTCAGGGCAAGGCCCTCTACATCGGGGTCTCGGAGTGGACCGCCGAGCAGCTGCAGGACGGCCACGCGCTGGCGAAGGAGCTCGGCGTGCAGCTGATCTCGAACCAGCCGCAGTACTCGATGCTCCACCGTGTGATCGAGGGCAAGGTCGTGCCGACGTCGCAGGACCTCGGCATCTCGCAGATCGTCTGGTCGCCGATGGCGCAGGGCGTGCTGTCGGGCAAGTACCTGCCGGGTCAGCCGGTGCCGGAGGGGTCGCGCGCGACCGATCCGCACAGCGGCGCCGACTTCATCAAGAGCTTCCTGCAGGATGACATCCTCACCGCCGTGCAGAGGCTCAAGCCGATCGCCGAGGAGGCCGGACTGTCCATGCCGCAGCTGGCGATCGCCTGGGTCCTGCAGAACCCGAACGTCGCGGCGGCACTGGTCGGAGCCTCGCGCCCCGAGCAGCTCGCCGAGACGGTCAAGGCCTCGGGCGTGACGCTCGACGCCGACACGCTCGCCGCGATCGACACGGCGCTGGGCGACACGGTCAACACCGACGCCGAGGCGACGTACTCGGTCTCCCCGAAGGCCCGCCTGGTCTGACGGATACATGCGTCTGACGGATGCATGACGAGGGCCGCCGTCCCTGAGGGGCGGCGGCCTTCGTCATCTCCGGATGCGCTACTCCTTGACGGCTCCGGCGGTGAGACCCTGCACGATCCAGCGGCTCGCGAGAGCGAACATCGCCATGGTCGGCAGGATCGTCAGCACGGCGGCCGCCGACATGGATCCCCAGTCGATGTTGAAGGTCGAGATGAACCCGTTCAGCGCCGAGGGCACCGTGCGGTTCTCATCCGTGTTCATCAGGACGACCGAGAGGAACAGCTCGTTCCAGCAGTTCACGAAGTTGAAGATGAACGCGGCGATGATGCCGGGGGTCATCACCGGCACGAGCACCCGGAACAGGGCGCCGAAGCGGGAGCATCCGTCGATCATCGCCGCCTCCTCGAGAGCGTCGGGGACGTTCTCGAAGAAGCCCCGGAGCATAACGGTGGAGAACGGGATGCAGACCGCGATGTACACCAGGATCAGACCGGGCTTGGTGTCGACCAGGCCGAGGTCGGTCATCATCGAGTACAGCGGACCCAGCGCGATGAACGCGGGGATCATCTGCGTGAGCAGGAAGGCGACCAGCACCGTGCCCTTGCCGCGGAACTCGAAGCGCGCGATCACATAGGCGCTGAGCAGCGCGATCAGCGTCGCCACCGCACCGGCGATCGTCGCCACCAGCGCCGAGTTGCCGAGGAACACCCCGAACGAGCTCTGCTCGAACAGGCTCACGTAGTTGTCGAGCGACGGCTCGCTGGGCCAGTACTCGATCGGGAAGGAGTTGATCGTTCCCGGCGACTTGAACGACGTCAGCGCGATCCAGTAC
>NZ_JBEPZB010000008.1:0-139055 GCF_041641055.1 Microbacterium sp. | reverse complement strand
CATCCAGCCGAAGCTGAATCGAGGTTATTTGGCATTTGACAAGTGCACGCTGTTGAGTTCTCAAGGATCGGACGCTCCCCCGACCCAGTCATCACAACCAGGCCCGAAGGGCAACTTCTCAATCTTAGCCACCCTGTCCCGCTTGTCAAATCAGCGCGCCGCGCGGATCTTGGATCCGGTGCGCAGCCTGTGACAGCCGCAGATGGGGTGGATCTCCCATCCTAGACGCACGCGCCTGTTCTCACAAGTGAGAGGAGTGGGAGGTGGTTCTCCGCTTGAGGGGGGTGAAGCTCTCGGCCTCTCCGCTTCCCTGTGGGGCGAACAAGTAATAAGTTACGTGGATTCCGGGGTTCTGGCAAATCGGGGCGGCACCCCCGGGCGTGTCGCGGGCGGCCCGCGATCAGGAATGCCCAGTCCAGCGGCACTAAAGCATCGGGATCGGCCCCACGGGTACGATCGCAGCGTGCGCCAGCCTCCGATCTGCTCCCCCGCCGCCGCCCTCCTCGACCGCGTGCGGACGGAGATCGGCGTCGACTGGGGCGACGACGATATCGCCGCGTCGCCACCTCATCCCGTGCCGCTGCCCGCCCGGCTGTCCGTCTCGGATCTGGCATGGGCGAGCGTGCGCGCCGCGGGGCTCGCCGCCGGCATCGCCACTCCCCCTGACCCGGACCGCATCGCGATGGCGTATCGCAGCGACCGTGTCCTCACCGTCGACGGCGCTTCTCCCGATGTCTGGTCGCCCTTCTCCGGATTCTGGCGCTCGCGTGACGGCTGGGTGCGCACCCATGGCAACTACCCGCACCATGCGGCGCGGTTGTTGGCCGGACTCGATCTGAGCACAGAATCGGATGCCGCCGACGTGGCAGCCGTCATCGCTGGTTCGACGACTTCCGAGACGGTGGCGGCGATCACTGCGACCGGCGGGCTCGCGGTCCCCGTGCGCCCCGAGTCGCCGCCGACGGATGCGAGGCTGCGCGCCGCCCCGCTCCTCGAGGTCATCCGCGCCGGCGGAGGGGACGCCGCGCCCCCAGCGGCGAGGGGTCAGGACCACGGGAGTCGGCCGCTCGACGGCATCCGCGTCCTGGATCTCACCCGTGTCATCGCAGGGCCGGTCTGCACCCGGACCCTCGCGCTCCTGGGCGCGGATGTGCTGCGAGTCGATCCGCCCCATCTGGCCGAACCCGACTGGCAGCATCTGGACACGGGGCACGGCAAGCGGTCCATCCTGCTCGATGCACGCATCGGCCGGTTCCAGGAACTGCTCGACCGTGCCGAGGTCGTCGTCCTCGGCTACCGCCCCTCGTCACTGGCGACGCTCGGCCTCTCCCCCGAAGCCCTCGCCGCCCGGCATCCCGGGCTCGTGATCGCACAGTTGAGCGCCTGGGGTGCCGACGAACCGGGGCGGACCGGATTCGACAGTCTCGTGCAGGCGGAGTCCGGAATCGCGCTGATCGAGTCACCCGACGGGGATCGTCCTGGCACGCTTCCCGCGCAGGCGCTCGACCACAGCGCGGGCTACCTGCTCGCCGCCGCGATCACGGGGGTGCTCCGGCGTCGTCGACGGGAAGGCGGCACCTGGATCATCCGCACCTCGCTCCGGCGGATCGCCGCTGAACTGCTCGGGATCCCGCGCGCGAGCGAGCCCGAGCCGGAGCAGACGATGGATCTGCCGGCGCACACCGCGTCCTTCGATGTCGACGGGACGACGCTCATCACCGCCGCTCCCGCGCTGCCGGGACTCGCGTTCGCGGCTCCGCACCGATGGGGCTCTGATCAGCCCGAGTGGTGACGCCGCCGGAAGGCGGGCAGCGCGAGGCAGAGCGCCAACGTGAGCGCACCCCACAGCGCACAGGCCGGCGGGAGCATCCGATAGGCCAGGTGCTGGTACGTGAATTCGGCGGTGAACGGGCCGTATGCCAGGTAGCCGACGATGCAGGCAGTCACCAGCACCGCAGGCAGCGACAGCCACCAGGCGATGCGCACCGCCGCGGGGACGAACCTGTCGTCGCCGTCTCGGGGTTCCTGCCGGTTCCAGCGGAGCATGGCCCAGATGCCGATGCCGAGGAGCCCGATCACACTCGATCCGTGCTGCAGCCACTTGTAGCCGCTCAGCGGTCCCCACATCTGCTCGAGCGCCGGGAAGATCTCGACGCCCCAGCGACCCTCATGCGTGAAGAGGTCCCACACGATATGCGTCAGCACACCCAGGATCAGCGATACGGCGAGCAGGACGGGGTAGGCGGGACGCCCGAGACCGACGCCGACCGCTTCCCCGGCTGCCACGACGCCTGAGCGCTTCCACTCGTCGGGCAGCCGCCGCGCGATCCAGAGTGGCGTGAGCTCTCCGACCGCCGGACGCAGCACGACGCGCCAGACGAGGAAGAGCACGAATGCGACCAGCGCCGTCCACACGACGTTTCCGAACGTGTGCGTGAACGAGTACTGGAGTCCGAGACCCCGCACGAACAGCGGAAGGTCGGGGGTCATCGCTCCGATCGCGATGGCCGACGGCACCAGCGGCGTGCGGATGAACGGCAGGGCGACCAGAGCGTGACTCGGGGTGAACGGCATCGGTGTCTCCTGTCGGACCAGGCGGTCGAGAGGCGTGGCGGCGGCTGTCCGAGGTGATCTCGGTCAGCCGCCGCTTCGCGATCGGATGTCGCTCGTCGCTCAGGCGATGAAGACCCCGGCGAGGGTCTTCTTGCCGCGTCGAAGGACCGAGACTCCGCCGGGCAGCGTGCCCGCGACGGTGGCGCTCTCATCCTCGACACGTTCTCCGTCGAGCGACACCCCGCCCTGGCTGATCGCACGGCGTGCTTCGGACAGACTCGACACCAGGCCGGTCGTCACGAGCGCCTCGACCACCGGCGCTCCCACCGCGACAGTCGTGTGCGGCAGCTCCTCGATGGCCGTACGCAGCGTCGCCGCATCGAGCGCGGTCAGGTCGCCCTGGCCGAACAGAGCCTCGGATGCCGCGATCACCGCGGCCGCGGCATCGATGCCGTGCACCGTGGCGACGACCTCCAGCGCGAGACGCTTCTGTGCGGCACGACGGAACGGCTCGCTCTCGACCAGTGCCTCGTACTCCTCGATCTCGGCCCTGGTGAGGAAGGTGAAGACCTTCAACCGGTCGATGACGTCGGCATCCGTCGTGCTCAGCCAGAACTGGTACATCCGGTACGGGCTGCACATGTCGGCGTCGAGCCAGATCGCGTTGCCCTCGCTCTTGCCGAACTTGGTGCCGTCGCTGTTCGTGATCAGCGGCGTGCCGATCGCGTGCGCGGAGACCCCCTCAGCACGACGGATCAGATCCGTACCGCTGGTCAGGTTTCCCCACTGGTCCGACCCACCGGTCTGCAGCACACAGTCGTACTGCCGGTACAGCTCGAGGAAGTCCATCCCCTGCAAGATCTGGTAGCTGAACTCGGTGTAGCTGATGCCCTCGTCCGAGTTCAACCGCGCAGCGACCGCATCCTTCTTCAGCATCGTGCCGACCCGGTAATGCTTGCCGATCTCGCGCAAGAAGTCGATCGCCGACAGCGGCGCCGTCCAATCGAGGTTGTTGACGATGCGCGCGGCATTGTCGCCCTCGAAACTCAGGTACCGCTCGACCTGCGTCCGCAGGCGCCCCACCCACTCCTCGACCGTCTCCCGCGTGTTCAGCGTGCGCTCCGCCGTGGGACGAGGGTCACCGATCAGACCCGTCGACCCTCCGACGAGTCCGAGCGGCTTGTGACCGGCGAGCTGGATGCGACGCAGCGTCAGCAGTTGCACCAGGTTTCCGAGGTGCAGGCTGGGAGCCGTCGGGTCGAAGCCGCAGTAATACGTGATCGGGTCCCCGGCGAGAAGGGCGCGCAGCGCCTCCTGGTCAGTGGACACATGGACGAGGCCGCGCCACAGCAGTTCGTCCCACACGTTCTCGAACGTGGGGTCGATCGCCGGCGGGGCGGTCGTCAGAGCGGAATTCGACACGCGCTCCAGGCTATCAGCGGTCGGCATCGGCGATTCGCCGACCGTGCGCTCGGCCTGTCACCGTTCGCGCGGCAGGTCAGCTGTGCGCTGCCCACCACACGAGGAACGCGGCGCCCAGACCGATCACCCAGCTGACGAGGCTGCCGACGAGGAAGTACTCGGCGCGCGCCCCCGTCTCTCCGTCGCGCGAGATCTCCGGGAACCTCACGATCCCCTTGGCCGCCAGCATCGCCGCGAGGATCGGGTAAGCGGCGGCGAGTGTCAGGATCATCACGAGGATGCGCTCGAGCGGACCGATCAGGCGACCGCCCTGGAATCCGGCACGGGGGTCGCGAGGCGTCGCTACCCCCGGCGCTGTCTCGACAGCGGAGGTCTCGACAGCAGAGGTCTCGACAGCAGAGGTCTCGACAGCAGAGTTCTCGACATCAGGCGCGGCGGAGGCCCGCTCGGCGGGTCGCCAGGTGTGCTCGCCGTCGAGCGCCGCGCGCACCACGAGGTTCGAGGACTCGAGGAGGAAGACCCCCGTGCCCAGGGTCAGCAGCGCGAGGTCGAACGGCACATCCCCGAACGGAGAGCGCAGGTTCCATACGCCGCCGATCAGCCCCGCGTCGTCGCGCGCGCCGAGCCAGACGACGGCTCCGATCGTCAGTACCCCGAGGAGGACAGCGGGCCAGAAGCCCAACGGCGCGGTCTTCTCGGACGGCATGCACCACACCCAGAGTGCTCCGACGACGAGCCCGAGCAGCATCGGCAGCAGCGCGTCGCTGACGCTGCCCAACAACAGCAGAATGATCGCGACCGTGAGATAGCCGACCCAGCGGCGCGGGGCGAACTGGCGCACGAGGTCGGCAGCGCCGACCGCGAGGAGGAGGAAGCCGGCGACGATCACGTGTTCGATCCTCTCAGCGCGGCGAGTCCTTCGAGAAGGGCGGAGCTGCCGGCATTGCGCAGCGATTTCGAGACGCTCGGCTGCGAGATGCCCTCTTCGGCGGCGAGTTCGTGCTGCGATCGACCGACCAGCCGTCCGTACGTGAGGCGCCGCTCGCGCTCGTTCATCGCCCCGACCAGCTCGTCACGGACGAGGAGGTAGGCGTTCGATGCCGCGATCGTGCTCTCCATGACCTCATCCTGCCCGGGGGCTCCGACAATCCAGGTCCGCGTGCGCGGTACGGCGCGACCTTCCCTGGCGTGGACGGTCTCGATGGCCGCCCGCGCGGCATACCAGCCGGGGCCGTCCGCCAGTTCGCCGTGCACGGAGTCGACCGCGCTGACGGCCCCGACTCCGATGCCGAACCGGAACGCGATGCCGTCCGGCAGCCGGAGCTGGATCATGAGGAGCGAGACCATCGCGTCTTCGAGGGTGCGGTAGAGGCCCTGCTGCTCGTCGCCGACGGTGGGGGTGAGGGTCTGCTGCGCGAGAGGGAGCTCGCCCTCGACCTGGGCGATGGTGTCATCGAGGATGCGCTGCGCCGCGGTGCGATCGTCGAGCTTGCGGGAGCCCACGATGTCGGCGAGAACGGCGATGACCATGTGATAACCGTATCACGAATAACTTGGCTTTATGCCCTATTTGGTTATAGTCTCGAGATATGCCTGAATCAGACATCATCTCCTGGACCGACGGAGCCTGGACCCACGAGCCCGCAGCGGTCGCCCCATCCGCCGGACATCTCGACGTCACCGCTGTCGAGAGCAGCGACGCCTGGCGTCACACCGCCTACGGTTTCGTGCACGACACCGAGCACGCCCTGCTCGCTCCCCTGGCGGTCGGCGAGGCGATGGACGTCTCCTTCCGCGCCCCCTGGGACGGCCAGTTCGACCAGGCAGGGATCTTCGTGCAGACAGACGAGGAGCACTGGATCAAGGCGGGAGTGGAGTACGCCGACGGTCATCTCGGGCTCGGCGCGGTGGTCACCGACATCCGCTCGGACTGGTCGGTGGGATACGTCGACGAGTGGCACGGCAGCGAGATCACGGTCCGAGTGAGCCGCTGGCAGGACGCCGTCATCGTGCGCGCCCGCGCCGACGACGGCGAGTGGCGACTCGTCCGCGTCGCGCCGTTCGCCGGAGATGCCGCAGCATCCGCCGGGCCGTTCCTCGCCGCACCCACCCGCGCGGGACTCGTCGTGCGATTCACCCGCTGGACGAGGTCGGCCGCCGACGCCGAACTGCACTGACGCGGCTAGAGGCCGAGCGCGTGCGCCGCGGCCTGCGCGCGAGCCACCAGCTCGGCGCGCTGCTCCGCGACGCGCACGGGAGCAGTGCCGCCCGCTCCGGTGCGTGAGGCCACCGATCCCTCGATCGTGAGCACCTCCCGCACCTCGGGCACGAGATGCGGGGACACCGAGAGCAGCAGGTCATCGGATGCGTCCTCGAGGCCGATCCCCTGCTCCTCGCAGGCACGGACGAGGGCTCCGGAGATCTCGTGCGCATCGCGGAACGGCACCCGGCGCTTGACGAGCCACTCGGCCACGTCGGTCGCCAGCGAGAACCCCTGCGGCGCGAGCGCCGCCATCCGCTCGGTGTCGAAGCGCAGAGTCGCGATCATCCCGGCGAACGCCGGAAGCACGACCTCGAGGGTCTGCACCGAATCGAACACCGGCTCCTTGTCCTCCTGCAGGTCGCGGTTGTACGCGAGCGGGAGTCCCTTGAGCGTGGCCATGAGCCCGGAGAGATTGCCGATCAGACGCCCGGACTTGCCACGAGCGAGCTCGGCGATATCGGGGTTCTTCTTCTGCGGCATGATGCTCGAGCCCGTCGAGTACCCGTCGTGCAGTGTGACGAATCCGAACTCGCGGGTGTTCCAGAGGATGATCTCCTCGCTGAGACGGGAGAGGTCGACACCGGTCATCGCCGCGATGAACGCGAACTCCGCGACGACGTCGCGGGCGGCGGTGCCGTCGAGCGAGTTCTCCGCCGGACGATCGAGGCCGAGCTCGGAGGCGACCAGAGCCGGGTCGAGCCCCAGGGTCGACCCGGCCAGCGCTCCCCCGCCGTACGGGGAGACGCCGGCACGACGCCGCCAGTCGACGAGCCGCTCGAGCTCGCGCACCAGCGGCCAGCCGTGCGCCTGCAGGTGGTGGGCGAGCAGCACCGGCTGCGCATGCTGCAGGTGCGTGCGACCGGGAAGGATGGCGTCGGGATGCGCCTCGGCCTGAGCCACGAGCGCATCGATGACGCGCAGGAGGTCGCGCGCGATGACGCGGGCATGGTCGATCAGGTACATCCGCACGAGCGTGGCGATCTGGTCGTTCCGACTCCGGCCGGCGCGGAGGCGCCCGCCGAGCTCAGGGCCGAGCTCGGCGATCAGCGCCTGCTCGAGCGCGCCGTGGACGTCCTCGTCCGAGGGCACCGGCTGCAGAGCGCCGTCGGCGATGCGGCCGGCCACGGCATCCAGCCCCTCGTGCATCCTGGCCGCCTCGTCGGGCTCGAGATAGCCGGCAGCCTCGAGCGCCTTCGCGTGAGCGTGCGATCCCGCGATGTCGTAGGGCGCCAGCACCCAGTCGAAGTGGGTCGATCGGCTCAGCTCGACCAGCTCCGGCGAGGGGCCGGTGGCGAACCGGGCGCCCCACAGCGCGCCCTCGTTGGTGCCGTCGTTCTTCGCGTCGACCATCAGGCGTCCTTCTTGTCGAGCAGCCAGACCAGCAGGGCCTTCTGGGCGTGCAGGCGGTTCTCGGCCTCGTCCCAGACGACGCTCTGCGGGCCGTCGATCACCTCGGAGTCGACCTCGTATCCGCGGTCGGCGGGGAGGCAGTGGATGAAGATCGCCTCAGGATCGGCGATCGACATGGTCTCGGGGGTCACCTTGTATCCGCCGAGATCGCGGATGCGGGCGAGCTTCTCCTCCTCCTTGCCCATCGACACCCAGGTGTCGGTGACGACGACGTCGGCTCCGGCCGCGGCCTCGACCGCATCGGTGTAGAGGGTGATCGATCCCCCGGTCTCCGCGGCGCGGCGATCCGCCGCCTCGACCACGTCGGCGCGGGGCGAGTAGTCGGCGGGAGAGGCGATGCGCACATGCATCCCGGCGGTGACACCGGCCAGCGCGTACGAGTGCGCCATGTTGCTCTGCCCGTCGCCGAAGAAGGTCAGGGTCAGGCCCTTGAGGTCGCCCTTGTGCTCGCGGATCGTGAGCAGGTCGGCGAGCAGCTGGCAGGGGTGGAAGTCGTCCGAGAGCGCGTTGACCACCGGAACCGTGGTGCCCTCGGCCATCTCCTCGAGCCCCGCCTGGGCGTAGGTGCGCCAGACGATGGCGGCGACCTGACGCTCCAGCACGCGCGCCGTGTCGGACGGCGTCTCCTTGCCGCCGAGCTGGCTGTTCGCGGTGGAGATGACCAGGGGCGAGCCGCCCAGGTCTGCGATGCCGACCGCGAACGAGACCCGGGTGCGGGTCGAGGACTTGTCGAAGATGACCGCCACGGTCTGCGGTCCCGCAAGAGCCTTGTTCGCCCAGCGGTCCTTCTTCAGTTCGAGGGCGAGGTCGAGGATCTCGGCCTGCTCGGAGGAGGTCAGATCGTCGTCGCGCAGCAGATGGCGGGTCATGCGAGGGCCTTTCCGGATTCGGTGAGGGATGCCTGCACGTCGGCGAGCGAGGCGGCGAAGAGCTCGCGGAACTCGGCGAGCTCGGCGTCTCCGATGGTGAGTGCGGGCGCGATGCGCACGGTCTCGGGATTGGCGGCGTTCACGATGAGCCCGCGCTCCTGAGCCGCAGCGACCACCTCGTTCGCGACCGGCGCACTCAGCGCGACGCCGATCAGCAGGCCTCGACCGCGCACGCCGGTGACGAGAGGCGACTCCAGACCGCTGATGATCTCGCGGAGCTCCGCGCCTCGACGTGCGGCGTTCTCGACGAGTCCCGCACGCTCGATCTCGGCGAGCACGGCGTCGGCCACGGCCGTCGCGAGCGGATTCCCTCCGAAGGTCGAGCCGTGCGACCCGGGTGTGAACAGGGCACTGGCCGCGCCGTAGGTCACGAGGGCGCCGATCGGGAAACCGCCGCCGATGCCCTTCGCGAGCGTGATCGCATCGGGGGTGATGCCCTCGTGGCTGAAGCCGAACCAGGCGCCGGTGCGTCCGGCACCGGTCTGGATCTCGTCGACGATGAGCAGCGCCCCGTGCTTCAGGGTCAGCGAGCGCGCCGCCTGCAGGTATCCGTCCGGAAGCTCGACGACACCGGCCTCGCCCTGGATCGGCTCGACGATGACGGCCGCGACGGTGTCGTCGATCGCCTCCTCGAGCGCGGCGATGGTGGCGGGGATGTGCTCGACCCCGCCCGGCATCGGCTCGAACGGCGCGCGCATCGAGGCCTTCGCCGTGAGTGCGAGCGAGCCCATCGTGCGACCGTGGAAGCCGTTCTCCAGCGCGAGGATGCGGGGCTTCTCGGTCGCGCCGTGCAGGCGCGCGAGCTTGAAGGCGGCCTCGTTCGCCTCGGCTCCGGAGTTCGAGAAGAACACGCGGCCGTCGATGCCGGCGCCCGCGAGGCGCTTCAGTCTCGCGGCGAGCGCGAGCTGCGACGGGGTCGCGAAGTAGTTCGAGACATGGGCGAGGGTCGCAGCCTGCCTGGACACGGCCTCCACGAAGACCGGATGCGCGTGACCGAGCGAGGTCACCGCGATACCGGCCAGGAAGTCGAGGTGGCGCTTGCCCTCGGAGTCCCAGAGGTAGGACCCCTCCCCGCGGGTCAGCATCGCCAGTCGCGGGCCCGCGTTCAGGACCAGGTGGTTCGCGGCGTCATCCTGCCAGTTGCTCATGCGTTCGTCCCTGCTGTTCCCAAGACCACTTCTGTTCCGATTCCCTTGCTCGTGAAGAGCTCGACGAGCACCGAGTGCGGCACGCGTCCGTCGATGATGGCTGCCGCGTCGACGCCGCCCTCGATCGCATCCAGGCATGCCTTCATCTTCGGGATCATGCCGGACTCGAGAGTCGGCAGCATCTCGATGAGAGCATCCGAGGTGAGGTGCGAGACGAGCGAGTCGCGGTTCGGCCAGTCGGCGTAGAGCCCCGGCACATCCGTGAGGATCACCAGCTTGCGGGCGTTGAGCGACACCGCGAGGGCGGCGGCTGCGGCATCCGCGTTCACGTTGAGCGACTGACCGGGGTGATCGAGGTCGGGCGCGATGCTCGACACGACCGGGACGCGTCCGGCGGCGAGGTGGTCGAGCACGGGGGTCGGATCCACCTCCACGACGTCGCCGACGCGGCCCAGATCGATCTCCTCGCCGTCGATCACGACGCCTCGGCGGCGTCCGCCGAACAGCCCGGCGTCCTCACCGCTGAGCCCGGTCGCGATGGGGCCGTGGGAGTTGATCTTCGACACGAGCTGGGGGTTCACCTGACCGGTGAGGACCATGCGGACGACGCTGATCGCCTCGGTGTTCGTGACCCGGTAGCCGCCCTTGAACTCGCTCGGGATCTCGAGACGCTGCAGCATGTCGGAGATCTGGGGGCCGCCGCCGTGCACGACGACGGGCAGCACGCCCACGTAGCGGAGGTAGGCGATGTCCTGGGCGAATGCCTCCTGCAGCTCGTCCGAGACCATGGCGTTGCCGCCGTACTTGACCACGACGATCTGGTCACGGAACTTCTTCAGCCACGGGAGCGACTCGATGAGCGTCGCGGCCTTGACGGCGGCGACGTCGGGCGTGGTGTCCTGGATGTCGGTCATGAGGCGTAGGCGCTGTTCTCGTGCACGTAGTCGTGGGTCAGGTCGTTGGTGAGGATCGTCGCGGTCGCGTCGCCGACCTTGAGGTCGATCACGAGATGGGTCGCGCGAGGGGTGAGGTCGACCTCCTCGCGGGGGCGATCGGGGCCGCCCTCGCTGCACACGCGCACGCCGTTCATCCAGACGTCGACGTCGTAGGGGTCGAACTGCGCGCTCGTGGTGCCGATCGCCGCGAGCACCCGGCCCCAGTTGGGGTCGTTGCCGAAGATGGCGGCCTTGAACAGGTTGTTGCGAGCGACCGAGCGGCCCACCTCCACGGCTTCCGCTTCGGTCGCCGCGTGCTGCACCTCGATGGTGATGTCGTGGCTTGCCCCTTCGGCGTCGCCCTGGAGCTTCACCGCGAGCTCCTGGCTCAGCTCGGCGAGTGCCGCCGTGAACTCCTCGACGCCGGGGGCGATGCCGGATGCGCCGTTCGCCAGCAGGGTGACCTGGTCGTTCGTCGACATGCAGCCGTCCGAGTCGAGGCGGTCGAAGGTCGTCCCGGTCGCAGCACGGAGCGCGGCATCCGCTTCGAGGGGCTCGAGGACCGCATCCGTCGTGATGACGACCAGCATCGTCGCGAGACCCGGTGCGAGCATGCCGGCACCCTTGGCCATGCCGCCGATGGTCCAGCCGTCACGGCTGACGACGGCGGTCTTCGACACACTGTCGGTGGTCATGATGGCTTCGGCGGCGAGCTGGCCGCCGTCGGCCGACAGAGCCGCGATCGCCTGCTCGGTGCCCGAGAGGACCTTGCCCCGGAACACCTCGTCACCGACTCCGATCAGCCCGGTCGAGCAGATGAGGATGTCTCCGGCACTCACTCCGAGCAGCTCAGCCGCCTTCTCAGCGGTCTGGTGCGTGGTCTGGAAGCCGAAGCTGCCGGTGAAGCAGTTCGCACCGCCGGAGTTCAGCACGACGGCCTCGACGATGCGGTCGGCGACGGCCTGCTGCGACCAGATGATCGGGTTGGCCTTCGCGCGGTTGCTGGTGAACACCGCGGCGCCGACCTTGCGGGGGCCGCGGTTCACGACCACGGCGACATCCGGCTTGCCGGTCGTCTTGAGTCCAGCCGCGACGCCGGCGGCTTCGAATCCTGCGGGTGCGGTGACGCTCACGGCGCGACTCCGTTCACTGAGAGGGCGCGGGACTCTGGCAGCCCCAGCGCGAGGTTCATGGACTGGATGGCAGCGCCGGCGGTGCCCTTGACGAGGTTGTCGACCGCCGTCACGACGGTGACGCGGTTCGCTGACCGGTCGATGGCGAGACCGATGAGCGCCGTGTTGGCGCCCAGCACGTCGGCCGTCCGGGGGAACTGCCCCTCGGGGAGCAGCTGCACGAAGGTCTCGTCGCCGTACGCATGCTCCCATGCGGCTCGGATCTCGGCGTCGCTGACGTCACCGGCGATGGGTGCCGTCGACGTGGCGAGGATGCCGCGTGACATCGGGACGAGGACCGGGGTGAAGGAGATGCGGATGCTGTCGCCCGCGGCGCCCGACGCGGCGGCGAGCGCCTGGCGGATCTCGGGGATGTGCCGGTGTGTGCCGCCGACCGCATACGGATTGGCGCTGCCGAGGATCTCGCTGGCGAGCAGGTTGGTCTTGAGGCTCTTGCCGGCTCCGGACGGCCCGACGGCGAGGACCGAGACGATGTCGCCCGGATCGATCACGCCCGCGGCGACACCGGGGGCGAGACTCAGGCTCACCGTCGAGGCGTTGCAGCCCGGAGCGGCGATCCGCGTCGCACCTCGGAGGGTCTCGCGCTGCTTGGCACCGCCGACGAGCAGCTCGGGGACGCCGTACGCCCACGGCTCGTGGAAGTCTCCGCCGTAGAAGGCGTCCCACGATTCCTGGGAGGTGAGGCGGTGATCTGCTCCCGCGTCGATCACGAGCGGGGTGTCGCCGAGGGAGTCGGTGTACTGCCCCGACTGCCCGTGCGGCAGGGCGAGGAAGACGATGTCGTGCCCCGCGAGCGTCTCGCGCGTCGTGTCCTGCAGAGTCAGATGTGCGAGCGAGCGCAGGTGCGGCTGATGCTGCACGAGCGGCTGCCCGGCGTTCGAGTGGGCGGTGACGGTGCGGATCTCGATGTCGGGATGCGAGGCGAGAAGGCGCAGGATCTCGCCGCCCGCGTAGCCGGATGCGCCGGAGACGGCGACGGAGTACGTCATGCTTCTACCTTAACGGTCGGACCCCTCGTCGAACGCGGGGTGCAGTGTCGGGAACCGGGGCGGCGACACCGGCACTCGACCGCCGTGCGTGAGCAGGCAGAAGCGCAGGGTCGCCTAGAGTCGGCGGCCGCTGCGGCGTCGGCGCACGGCGATGACGCTCGGAGCGAGCGTCAGAGAGGCAGTGGCGGCCGAAGGCATGCCGCGACGATAGCGCGCTCGTCGCGGCATGCGCAAATCCGGCGCGTCATGTGGCGGATGCAGTCGTTTCCGCGGCCGCGAAGAACGCCCGCTCGTGCTCGCTCGATGCGGTGAAGGCGCGCAGCATCCGCTGTCGCCCTGCGGCGTCCGTCCGGTGTGCTGCGGTCATGACGTGGCCGATCGCCTCCTCCGTGGCCGCGGCGAACGCCGGGTCGGCATACGTCTCGAGCCACGATGCATACGGATGCCGCGGGTCGCGCGCGAACGCGTCGAACTCCCCCGCGTGCAGGCGCCCGCCGAGGTCGGTGTAGAGCCAGAAGCACGGCAGCAGCGCGGCGATCAGCTCGTCGTAGTCACCGCCGAACGCCACGGATCGCAGATGATCGAGGTAGGCGACCGTGGCCGGGGCAGGCGTCGCGGCGAAGGTGGCGTGGTCTTCCCCACCTGCGGGTGCGAGCCACGACGCATGGAGTTCGAGCTCGCCGACGATCGACCCGTGCGCGGAGTGCGCCCAGAACGCCTGCTCGTGCGGGGTGGGGGCCAGTCGCGCGGCCTCCGCGAGCACCCTGGCGTAGTCCCTGAGGTAGAGAGCGTCCTGGCCGAGGTAGAAGAGGAAGGAGCCGCGCGCGAGCGTGCCGCCCGCGAGCGCCGTGATGAACGGCAGTTCGTCGATGTCCGCTCGCACGGAGGCGATGCGCTCCCACCAGTCCTCTCGGATCTCCTCAGCGGCCGGAGCCGTGTCCACACCGCCCCGTCGCCAGAGTCCGGCGAGATGGTTGACGGGCCCTCGCCCTCGTCCGACCTGGAGCGCCTCGCCCTCACGGAGAGCCTCGCGCAGCCACGCGCGGGCGGCCGCCACCCCCTCGACGGGGGTGACCCCTCGGGCCAGCTGAGTCGCGAGCGCGGAGGAGAGCGAGCATCCGGTCCCGTGCGTGTGCGCGGTCGCGATGCGGGACCCCGGGTACCCGTGGCGCAGCCCGGCGGCCGAGTCGACCAGCGCGTCGGGGACCTCATCGCCGTCGAGGTGCCCGCCCTTCACCAGCACGGCGACCCCGAAGCGCTCGGACAGGACATCGGCTGCGGCGAGCGCGGCATCCCAGTCATCGACGTCCTGCCCGGTGAGGACCGCGAGCTCCGCGAGATTCGGGGTGACGACGTCGGCGCGACCAAGCAGTCCGAACAGCGCGGATTCTGCGTCGGGTTCGAGCAGACGGTCGCCGCTCGTGGCGACCATGACGGGATCCAGCACGACGATCGGCGGCCGGACCTCGTCGAGCCAGTCGGCGACGGTGCGGATGACGTCGGCATCCGCGAGCATCCCGATCTTCACCGCATCGATGACGATGTCGTCGGAGATCGCGTCGAGCTGGGCGCGCAGGAACCCGGGTGGCGGGACGTGGACCGCGCGCACGCCCTGAGTGTTCTGCGCCGTGAGGGCGGAGATCACCGCCATGCCGTATCCGCCGTTCGCGGCGATCGACTTGAGGTCGGCCTGGATGCCTGCGCCTCCTGACGGGTCGCTGCCGGCGATGCTCAGCACCCGCGGCACGCCGACTCCCCGCCATCGACGGACGAACTCCCGTGCGGTGACTGCCGGGTCATCGGCCGCGCAGAGTGCGGAGACGACGGCGAGCCCCGCGGCCCCTGCGGCACGAAGCGCCTCGGTGTCGTCGATGCGCACGCCGCCGATGGCCACGCAGGGGATCGGGCTGGCAGCGGCGAGCGCCCCGAATCCGTCGACCCCGAGGGCCGGAGGATGATCAGGCTTGGTCGCCGTGGGGCGGATGACCCCGACCCCGAGGTAGTCGACGGTCCCCGCCGGGAGGGCGAGCACCGCCTCCACGTGCTCGGGGGTGTTCGCCGTGAGTCCGATGATCGCGTCAGGACCGAGCGCCGCCCTGGCGCGGCGCACCGACGCGTCCCCCTGTCCGAGATGGACACCATCGACGCGAGCTCCCTGCTCCCGCGCGGCGAGCGCGGCATCGAGCCGATCGTTCACCACGAGCAGCGCGCGCCCGTCGATCACCCTCGAGAGCTCGATGAGCAGGGCGGTCGTGTCGGCATCCGTGGCCGCCTTGTCTCGCAGCTGCACGATACGCACTCCCCCGTCCACGGCCTCTCGAACGGTCTCGACGACGCCGCGCGCGCCGCACAGGTCGGGATCTGTGACGAGGTACAGCGAGAGGTCGGCGATCACAGCGCGCGCTCCTCGACTCGCGCTGCGGGCGCGAGGTCGTGCGGACGGATCGTGGCGAGCGCATCGAGGAATGAGACGGCGAAGCTGCCCGGACCGGATGCCCGAGCCGCCGCGTGCTCGGCGGCGATCGTGTAGACGAGGCTCGCGGATGCCACCGCGGTGAGCGGGTCGACGCCGCCCGCCCGTGCTGCACCGAGGAACGCGGCCATCACCGCTCCCAGGGCGCACCCGCCACCGGTGACGCGGGTCAGCAGTTCATCGCCGTTCGCGAGGCGGATGACGCGGCGTCCGTCGGTGATCAGGTCGACGGGTCCGGACACCGCGACGACCGCACCGTGGCGGGCGGCGAGCGCGATCGCGGCATCGGCGGCCGCATCCGTCGTGTCGGTGGCATCCACCCCGCGTCCGCCCGCGGTCTGGCCGGCCAGCGCGAGGATCTCGGAGGCGTTGCCGCGGATCGCCGTCGGGCGGGCGGCGACGAGTTCCTGCGCGAGTGCGGTCCGGATCGGGAGCACGCCGATCGCCACCGGGTCGAGCACCCAGGGCGTGCCGGATGCCGTGGCCCCGGCGACCGCCTCCCTGCTCGCCGCGCGCTGTTCGGGGGTCGGCGTGCCGAGGTTGATCAGCATCCCGGATGCGACGCCGGCGAAGAGTCCCGCCTCGTCGACGATGTCGACCATCGCGGGCGCGGCGCCGAGAGCCAGCAGGACGTTCGCCGTGAAGCCGGTGACGACGCTGTTCGTGATGCAGTGCGTGAGCGGCGGGGCGCCACGCAGCGCGGAGAGGAGCTCTGCGGCTGAGGCCGCGAGGGTCGGATCGGATTCTGGACGCAGACGATCGCTCATGGGCGACATCCCTTCGCTAGTACGAACTAGATCAGGTTCGACGGGTCTGTTCTCAGCCGCGGATGCGGCACCCCGTGTCACTGCTCGCAGTCTAGCGATGCGCCCTCGCTCGGCCCGCGCTCCCGCGTCGTCCCGCACTCTGCGGGCAGCGGTGGTCACCTTCGCATCCCCCGGCCCCGTCTCGGATGCGTTATCGACCCCGCCTGGCATGTGCAGTGCAGCGGTGGTCACTTTTGCACCCCTCAGGCCCGTTTCGGATGCGATATCGACCCCGCCTGACATGTGCTGGCAGCGGGGGCGACCTCTGCACCCCAGTGCAGCGGTGGTCACTTTCGCATCCCCCAGCCCCGTTTCGAATGCGATATCGACCCCGCCTGGCATGGGCGGGCAGCAGGGGTCACTTTCGCATCCCCCACTCCAGCGGTGGTCACTTTCGCATCTTCCACTCCAGCGGGGGTCACTTTCGCATCCCTCAGCCCCGTTTCGGATGCGATATCGACCCCGCCTGGCATGTGCAGGCAGCGGTGGTCACTTTCGCATCCCCCAGCCCCGTTTCGGACGCGATATCGACCCCGCCAGGGACGGGACGGGACAGGACGGGACGGGACGGGGAAGGACGGGGCGGGGACGGGACGGGACGGCTACTCGTCAGGCGAGCAAGCCGATCAGCGCGAGCTCGTCGGCGCGAGTGAGACCGGCCCGACGATCCCGGTCGACCCCGCGCTCCTGCTCGTCGCGGATCACCGTGGCGATCGTGTCCTCGAGGGGCCTCAACTCACCGCCGGCCGCGCGGTAGCGGGCGTTCGAGCGCGACATGAAGCCTGTCATCTCCGCGGGCAGCCACAGGGGCAGCGACCTCTCCCCTGCCCAGTACTCCACGCCGTTCGCGCCGAGCCATTCCTCGGTGGCGGAGACGACCTCCCCCCGGTGGCCGGCCTGCTCGCGCACGACACTCAGGACATCGGCGAGCGGATGCCGGTCCCCGATCGTGTTGATCACGCCCGTCGCATCCGTCGTGATGACGAACTCCACGAGGTCGTCGACGTCGATGACCTGCAGGTCGCGGTCCTCCATGGGCGGCAGCAGGACCGGCCCGTCCTCGGCGCGCAGGAAGGCGGCCGCCCAGTATCCGAATCGGTCGCTGGGATCCCCCTCTCCCACGATCAGCCCTGGGCGCACGATCAGCGCGCGGTCGTCGAGCGAGCGCACCGCGTTCTCGGCGGCGACCTTCTGCGCTCCGTACTCGTATTCGTCGCCCGGGGCGGCCGCGTCGCGCAGCGGAGCCGTCTCGTCTGCACCGATCGTCTCATCGTCGGAGTACGCCGACATCGACGAGACGTACGTCCAGCGTGCGGCCCGAGACCCGAGCGCCGCCACCGCAGCCTCGACATGGGCGGCCGTCGACGAGACGTCGATCACGTGATCCCATTCCCGCCCCGAGACCGCGTCGTATGCGTCGGCGTCGTCCCGGTCGGCGAGCACGAGGCTCGCCCCGTCCGGCGACGGACGCCCGCCCCGCGCGAGACACATCACTGTCGCCCCGTTCACCAGCAGCCGTCGGGCGATGCGGCCGGACAGCCACCCCGTGCCGCCGAGGATCAGTACGTTGGTCATGCCCTCATGCCACCACGCGTTCGAGGCGGAGCGGAAGGGGCTTCCGCTCAGGGCAGAGACCGTGCTCAGTCCTTCTGGAGGTCCGCGAGCCCGTCGAGCACCGGCACCGTCCAGGTCGGGTCGGGCCGCCAGTTCTGCCATTCCGGATCGAAGGGCCACTCCCCCGCGCGGAACGACGCGATCGCCGCGTCGGCGTGACGTTCGATCTGCGCGGCCTGCTCACTGGTGAGGCGGCCCTGCTCGATCGCGGCGATCAGCTCGTCCTCATCCTTCAGGTGCACCTGGCCGTCCGCTTCGATCTCCACGTCGAGGATGTGATCGGACGAGTACGTGTCATGGTCGGTCCGCAGATGCGCGTTCTCGAGGTTCACGTACCACCCCGCGAACTCCCAGCGCGTGCCGTCGACTTCGCTCCAGAACAGCCACACCGACCACGCGGCTCCCGCCGGTGCGATGCGCAGGATGCCATGCCCCCACCACTCCTCCACGATCCGGGTGCGCGGGTCGAGCCAGCGGCGCTCGAGCGGCACGGTCCGGATGCGTTCACCTGCCGGGGTGCCCTGCCCCTCCTGCAGCGTTCCCGGTGCGAGCCAGGCGATCAGCCCGCGTTCGTCGTCCCGGACGACACGCATCGGCGTGATGGTCGAGGCATCACCCGGCTGCCAGCCGGGCTTGCGGTAGTGCCAGGAGATCTGATCACCCGGCCGCAGGAACGGCGCCTCGCCCATCGGGCGGACACCATCCGGCACCGCCGCGGGCGTGCTGTGGGGAAGGATGCTCACCTCGCCACGGTACCTCGCAGCGTCGTCGGGCCCAGGAGGGCGCGGCGGCGGTTCGCATACGCCTCTGCCGCGACGATCGGCCTCCGGCGGTTGCGTGAACTGCATCCTCGCTCGGGATGCAGTTCACGCAACGAGCATCAGTCGCGGATGACGGCTCCGAAGCGCTCGGCGGCGACGGCGACTCCGGCGAGCTTCGCCTCGGTGGCTTCCGCGGCGGTGAGCGTGCGGTCGTCCGCCCGGAACCGCAGCGCGAACGTCAGGCTCTTCTGGCCGTCGGGGACGCCCTCGCCGCGGTAGTCGTCGACGAGTCGAACGGACTCGAGAAGCGCGCCCGCTCCGTGAGCCAGCGCAGCGCGCACATCGCCTGCGGGGACCTCGGCGCCGACCACGAGCGACACGTCCTGCGTCGCCGCGGGGTAGGTCGACAGCGATGCGGCCACGGCCCGAGCGCTCGCGAGCGTCAGGATGCCGTCGAGATCGAGTTCGAGCACGGTCGCGCGTCCCGGCAGATCGGCCGCCGCGGCGACCTCCGGGTGCACTTCGCCGACGTATCCGACCTCGGCTCCGCCGACCGTCAGCACACCCGTGCGTCCAGGGTGCAGCGCGGCACGCTGCCCCTGCGCCACGTCGATGTCGACGCCGGCCGCCGCGGCGATCACTCGCACGGCGTCGAGGGCTTCGGACAGTCCGGCGGGCTCGGCGGCGCGTCCCGGCTGGCGTGCGACGACGTTCCCGGTGAACAGCGCCGCGACGTGGCGGTGCTGCGGCGGGATCGACGCGTTCAGCGCCTCGAGCGTCTCGTCGGAGGGTCGGATGCCGAGGGGCGGGACCTCATCCGTGCCGTACTCGACACCGGGCTCGGGAAGGAACACGACACCGGTCTCGAACAGCGCGAGGTCGGTGAGACCGCGCGAGATGTTGCGGTGCGCGATCTGCAGGAGCCCCGGGATGAGCGAGCGGCGCAGGAACGGCGCAGATCCGTCGAGCGGGTTCGCCAGGCGGATGCTGGGCAGATGCGTGCCCGATGCCGATCCGTGCAGATCGTTCTCCGCCTCGGTCGTGAACGGGAACGACGGCGTCTCGACGAGGCCCGCAGCAGCCAGCGCATCGGCCACGCGACGGCGGCCCTGCTGGTGAGCGGTGAGACCGCGTCCGGACGGCGGCGTCGGCAGCACGGAGGGGATGCGGTCGAGACCGTGGATGCGGGCGACCTCTTCGGCGAGCGACCACTTGTCGGTGAGGTCGGGGCGCCAGGTCGGCGGGATGACGGTCCAGCCGGCATCCGTCGCCGTGACCTCTCCGCCGATCGTCGTGAGCGCGCCGACGATCTCCTCGTCGGTGTAGTCGACGCCGATGAGTCCCTGCACGAATCCCTTCGGCAGCTCGATGTCGGCGACGAAGACCTCGGCGAACAGCGCGCCGCCCTCGTCGGTGAGCGTTCCTCCGGCGAACTCGACCATCAGGTCGGCGGCACGGCGGGCGGCGACGAACGGCACGAGCGGGTCGACACCGCGCTCGAAGCGCTTGGAGGCCTCGCTGGGCAGCTTGTGCCGCCGGGCGGTGCGGGCGATCGTGACCGGGTCGAACGTGGCCGCCTCGATCAGCACGTTGCGAGTGGTGTCGCTCATCTCGGTGGTGCCGCCGCCCATGACCCCGGCGAGGCCGATGGGCCCCGACTCGTCGGTGATGAGGAGGTCCTCGGCGTGGAGCGTGCGCTCCTGTCCGTCGAGCGTGGTCATCTTCTCCCCGGGCGTCGCGCGACGCACGGTGATGCCGCCGGCGAGCCTGTCGAGGTCGTAGCCGTGCAGCGGCTGCCCCAGCTCAAGCATGACGTAGTTCGTGATGTCGATCAGGATCCCCAGAGAGCGCATGCCCGCGAGGGAGAGTCGCGCGATCATCCACGGCGGGGTCGGCCGCGCGGGGTCGACGTCTCGGACGACGCGCGTGACGAACTCGCTGGCTCCGACGCGGCCGCGGACGGGCGCCGCATCATCGACGATCGCCGTGTGACCGGTGCCCGGCTGCAGCTCGGCGAAGTCGCGCTCAGCGGGGTCGCGGAAGGTCGCCCCCGTGGCGTGGGAGTACTCACGAGCCACACCACGCAGTGAGAACGCGTATCCGCGGTCGGGGGTGACGTTGATCTCGACGGCGACGTCATCGAGGCCGAGCAGGCTGATGGCGTCGGTGCCCACCGGGGCGTCGATTCCGAGGTCGGCGAGCACGAGGATGCCGTTGTGCTCGTCTCCGAGTCCGAGTTCGCGCGCCGAGGCGATCATGCCGTCCGACACGTGGCCGTAGGTCTTGCGCGCGGCGATCGGGAACGGCCCCGGCAGCACGGCGCCGGGCAGGGTCACGACGACCTTGTCTCCGGCGACGAAGTTGTGCGCACCGCAGACGATGCCGCGGATGCCGCCGTGGGCCTCGCCCACATCGACCTGGCACCAGTTGATGGTCTTGCCGTTCGACTGCGGCTCCGCCTCGAGCGAGACGACCTGTCCGACGACGACAGGACCCGAGATCTCGAAGCGGTGCACGTCCTCCTCTTCGAAGCCGACGGTCACCATCGCCGCCAGGACCTCTTCGGGAGTCGCCTCCGCCGCCAGATCGACGTACTCACGCAACCACGAAAGTGGGACGCGCATCACACCACCATCCCGTACTGCTCGCTGAAACGGACATCGCCCTCTGCCATGTCCCGCATGTCCTGCACGTCGCTGCGGAACATCAGTGCCCGCTCGACGCCCATCCCGAAGGCGAACCCGCTGTAGACGTCGGGGTCGATCCCGGCCGCGCGGAGCACGTTCGGGTTGACCATCCCGCATCCGCCCCATTCGATCCAGCGCGCACCGCCCTTGAAGGTCGGGTGCCACAGGTCGAGCTCTGCCGACGGCTCGGTGAACGGGAAGAAGTTCGTGCGGAAGCGCGTCTTGGCCTCAGGGCCGAAGAGCTGGCGTGCGACATGGTCCAGCGTGCCCTTGAGGTGCGCCATCGAGATGCCCTTGTCGACGACGAGGCCCTCGAACTGCGTGAACACCGGGAGGTGCGTGGCGTCGAACTCGTCGGTCCGGTAGACCCGGCCGGGGCACAGCACGTAGATCGGCACGTCGCGCTCGAGCATCGAGCGCACCTGCACGGGGCTCGTGTGCGTGCGCATGACCAGATGACGCGACGCCGGGTCGACGTAGAACGTGTCCTGCTCCTGGCGGGCGGGGTGGTCCACATCGAAGTTCAGTGCGTCGAAGTTGAACCACTCGTGCTCGAGCTCCGGCCCCTCGGCGATCTCCCATCCCATCCCGACGAAGATGTCGGAGATCTGTTCGCTGAGCAGGGTGAGCGGATGCCGCGCTCCCACGCGCGTGCGCGACGGCACAGCGGTGATGTCGACCCGCTCCGACTCGAGACGGGCGGCGACCTCTGCTGCGGCCAGCTCGGCTTCTTTGGCGGCGAGCGCCTTCGTGACCCGACCACGTCCTTGACCGACCAGCTTGCCGAAGGCGGCCTTGTTCTCGGGCGCCACCTGGCGCATCGAGGCGTTCAAGACGGCGAGCGGCGAGCCGTCGGCGACGTGGGCGGCCCTGGCCGCTTTCAGCTCGGCGGTGTCGGCGGCTGCGCCGATCGCTGCGAGAGCTGCCGCGACGGCGGCTTCGACTGCTTCCGGGGTGATTTCGGGAGACTCAGACACGAGATAGGAGTCTACCGGGGGCCGCGGGCCTCGCCTCGCGGGTCACGGCTGGGGCAGGGCCGCCGCCGTCTGACCTCAGAGCGGTCCGAACATGCCGACCCCGGCCCGCGGCACCCAGACGGTGCGCTCCTGCTCGAGCGAGGCAGCCACATGTGGATCCCTGCTCGCGTCCCGACGCAGCGCTGCACGTCCGTCTCCGATGACGGCTGCCGGTACCACGAAGCCCGAGACGAGGAGGAGCACCAGCCCACCGTCGATCATCAGGATCGGCGTCAGGTCGGAGGCCGACAGCATGGCCGGGATGAAGAAGACGTTCACTGCGGCGAACATGCCGCCTGCCGCCACGATGCCCCCGCGCAGCGTGCCGGCACCGCGTGTCGTGTGCGACTCACCCGGTCGCGGGATCCTCCGCTGCTCGCGTCGCAGGACGACAGCGGATGCCGCGGCGACGACACCTCCGACCGAAGCCGTCGCCACCGCAGCCGTCCACCACCCGAACACGAGGAACGCCGCGCCCATGACGACAGCCGATGCACCGAGGGCGAGGAACGCTGCCCACATCGCCCGGCGCATCGCCCGTCCGTCCGCGATCTCGCGCAGTCGGGTGCGCGCATCGGAGCCGTGACGGGCGGACAGCTCCGGATCCAGCCACTGCGCGAGCGTTCGGCTCGACGCGGGCGGATACGGCGAGACCGGTTCGACGTGCATCCGACCAGCCTGCCAGAGGGTCAGAGCGCGCCTGAACCTGTGTTCGTCCCGTCGAACTTGCCCGCGCCCTTCTGCATCGCGATCACCTGCGTCATCGTCGACTCGTCGTCCGCTGCGGGGTTGCCTGCAGCAGTGATGGCCTGCACCTTCGGGGATCGACGGGTGCGGATCTCGATCCACCGCGCGATGCCGGAGAGGATGAGGCACATGATGATGTAGATGCCGCCGATGACGAAGGCGGACTGGAGCACCGGGCGACCCTGCTGCGAGGTCAGCTGCTTGGCGAAGTAGAGCAGTTCCGGGTAGGTGATGATGAACCCGAGCGCGGTGTCCTTCATCGTCACCACGAGCTGCGCGACGATGACAGGCAGCATCGCTCGGATCGCCTGAGGGAGCAGGATGAGACGCATCACGCCGCTCTTGCGGAGACCGATCGCGTAGCCGGCTTCCTTCTGACCGCGAGGCAGCGACTCGACGCCGGCACGGATCACCTCGGCGAGGACGGACCCGTTGTACGCCATGAGGGCGAGGACGACCGCCCAGTACGGCTCCATCTTGACGCCGATGACCGGGAGTCCGTAGTAGAGCAGCATCATGAACACGAGCACCGGCACGGCTCGGAACAGCTCGGTCACGACGGTGACCGGGACGCGGATCCAGGCGTGGTCGGAGAGACGCCCGATCGCGAGGACGAACCCGAGCACGATGCTGAGGACGGCGGCGACCGCGAAGGCCGCGAGCGTGCTGCCCAGCGCTTCGAAGATCTGTGCCCACACGGCGCTGAAGGTGAACACGTACCACCGGGACGCCTCGAACTGGCCGCTCTCCCAGAAGCGGTACCCGATGAATCCGAGCAATGCGAGGATGACCACCACTGTGGCCACGCCGATGAGACGGTTCCTCAGGATCGCCTTCGGACCGGGGACGTCGTACAGGACGGAAGTCATCGCGCGATCCTCCACTTGTTCTCGAGATAGCGCTGGAGCCAGCTGAGCAGCATGACGAGGGCGACGAAGATGAGGGCGACCCAGAGCAGCACCACGAGCGCGTTCTCACCGCGCTCGCTGAGGTACGAGCGCACGGCTCCGAGCTCGAGCACGGAGAAGCCGGCAGCCACGGTCGTGTTCTTGAGGAGCGCGATGAAGACGCTCATCATCGGCGGCACCACCGACCGGAACGCCTGCGGAAGCACGACGAGCGTCATGACCTGCCCGAAGGGGAGTCCGATCGCTCGTGCGGCCTCGGCCTGGCCGACGGGCACGGTGTTGATGCCCGCGCGGATCACCTCGGCGACGTAGGTCGCGGTGTAGATGCCGATGGCGAAGATCCCGAGCACCATCGTGCTCACCTTCGGCAGGCCGAGCTGGGGGTAGCCGAAGATGAAGAAGAAGAAGACCAGGGTGAGTGGCGTGTTGCGGATGAGGTTGACGTAGATCGTCCCCACTCCGCGGGCGATCGGCACCGGTGCGACGCGCATGGCGCCGACGATGATGCCGAGAATCAGCGCGAGCACTCCGCCACCGAAGAAGAGCGTCAGCGTGTTGCTGAGGGCTCTTCCCCAGAGATCGGTGTTGCCGAAGATGACGTCCACGCCACCCTCCCCTTCTCCGGACCGGGCGGGGTGGCCCTTCCGCGGAAGGGCCACCCCGAGTGGGATCAGTACGCGTCGACCTCGGGCTGCTCGACCTCGATGCCGCTGGAGCCGAGGTTCTTGTCGAAGATCGCCTGCCAGATGTCGCCACCGTCGGTGAACAGCTCGTTGATGTGGCCACGCAGTGCGTCGTCGCCCTTGGTGAGGCCGACGCCGTAGCGCTCCTCGGAGAACGGCTCGCCGACGACCATGAGGTTGTCGGGGTCCTGCGCCGCGTAGCCGATCAGGATGGCCTGGTCGGTGGTGACGGCCTGGACCTCACCCGACAGCAGAGCCTCGACGCACGCCGAGTACAGGTCGAACTCCTTGGTGGGAACCTCGGGGTAGTTGTCCCGGATGTTCTGGATCGGCGTCGATCCCGTGGCCGAGCAGACCGTGGTGTCGGCGTTCAGATCCTTCTCGCTCTTGATGTCGCTGTCGGAGCCGACGAGCAGGCCCTGACCGGTGATGAAGTAGGGGCCAGCGAAGTCGATGAGCTCCTTGCGCTTGTCGTTGATCGAGTAGGTGCCGACGTAGTAGTCGATGTCACCGTTCGTGATCGCCTGCTCGCGGTTCGCCGAGGCGATCGGCTTGAACTCGATCTTGTCCTCGTCGTAGCCGAGCGAAGCGGCGATCCAGCGGGCGATGTCGACGTCGAAGCCGGTGCGCTCGTCCGTCGTGACGTCGAGGAATCCGAGCCCCGGCTGGTCCTCCTTGACGCCGATGACGACCTTGTCGCGCTCCTGGATGGCGTCGAACGTGGGGCTGCCCTCGAGCTGCACGTCGTCGGCGACCTCGAACCAGGTGGAGTCCTCGCCCTCGTCGCCTCCCGTGCCTGCGCCCGGGCTGGACGGGCTGCCGCTGTTGCAGGCGGTCAGCGCGAGCAGCGCTGCTGCCGCGATCCCGATTCCTGCCAGTGTCCGTGTGCGTCGCATGTGCGTCTCCTTCGTGTGCTGTGTGTGCAGGGTCTGTGAGCTGCTCAGTGCGTGAGCAGCTTCGAGAGGAAGTCCTTGGCGCGATCGCTCTTCGGGTTCGTGAAGAACTCCTCGGGCGTCGCCTCCTCGACGATCTTGCCGTCGGCCATGAACACGACCCGGTTGGCGGCCTTGCGCGCGAAGCCCATCTCGTGGGTCACGACGATCATCGTCATGCCGTCACGGGCGAGCTCCACCATGACGTCGAGGACCTCGTTGATCATCTCGGGGTCGAGCGCGCTGGTCGGCTCGTCGAAGAGCATGACCTTGGGCTGCATGGCGAGGGCGCGGGCGATCGCGACGCGCTGCTGCTGTCCGCCGGAGAGCTGAGCGGGAAGCTTCGAGGCCTGCTGGGCGACGCCGACGCGCTCGAGCAGCATCATCGCCTCCTTGTCGGCATCCGCCTTCTTCATGCCGCGGACCTTGATCGGGCCGAGCGTCACGTTCTCGAGGATGGTGAGGTGCGCGAACAGGTTGAACGATTGGAACACCATGCCGACGTCGGCGCGGAGGTTCGCGAGGCCCTTGCCCTCGGCGGGGAGCGCCTTGCCGTCGATGCTGATCGTGCCGCTCGTGATGGTCTCGAGGCGGTTGATGGTGCGGCAGAGGGTCGACTTGCCGGAGCCCGACGGACCGATCACGACCACGACCTCGCCGGCGTCGACCGTGAGGTCGATATCGGTGAGCGCCTGGAAGTCGCCATAGTGCTTCTGGACGTTGTCGACCACGACGAGGGGCTTACCAGAGGTCATCATTTCTCCAAACTAGCCAGGTCGAACACGGGGCTCCACACGGACACCTCGACATTTACACGTTCGTAACCACGCGACGGGACGGATTCGGGCCGGGCACCGGAGTGCCCCCCGGTCCGCCCCCGCGAACCGTGGGGGCGTCCCTGCCGCCGCGTTCCTCCCCCTGGTAGAACGAGACGGCAAGCCTCCGATCGGATGTGATCCCGAGATCCCCCGGAGGAGAGGCCGAGCCCGCGCCTGCATGAATGGCGTGGGCTCCGTGGCATCTGAATTCTCCGTCGAATCGAGCGCGATCGATCACCAGAGTGGCAGAGCGTCACCCTCATCCGAGCGGATCTTGAGGGTTTCTTGAGGCCTCAATCGCGTTGCGCCCGGTAGTACTCGATCGCTCCCGGATGCAGCTCGACGGGGCCGGTGAAGATCGCCTGCCGTCGATCGAGCAGCGCCGCCGCCGGGACGGTGTGAGCGATGCGCGTGCGGGCGTCGAAGAGGCCCGTGAGCACGTCACGGACGATGGCATCCGGAGTATCCGCGCCCGTGACGAGGTAGTTGGGGACGGCCATCGTCGGTTCCGAGCGATCGAGCCCGTACAGCCCGACGGGGAAGTCCGACGGACGGTAGGCGTCGGAATAGCGTCTGTTGATCTCGTTGACCCAGCTCTGGTCGATCGCCAGGAGCCGGACGGGTGTGGTCTCGGCGAGTTCCGCGATCCCCGGGGTGGGGATGCCGCCGACCCAGAAGAAGCCGTCGATCTCCGACGCCTCCAGCGCGCTGATCGACTCCGCGAGGTCGAGCTGACGGTCGGTGAGCGATGCGGCATCGACCTCAGCGGCATCCAGGACCCGCCCGGCGATCACGTTGACACCCGAGTTCTCCGCGCCCAGCGACACGGTACGGCCGGCGAGGTCGGCGAGTTCCTCGATGTCCGAGTCCGCCCTGACGACGACGTGGAGGTACTCGTCGTAGAGCCGTGCGATCGCCTGCACCGGCAGCGGTTCGTCGAACGCGCCGGCGCCGGCCACGGCATCCGCTGCCGCATCGCCCTGGGCGAAGGCCAGCAGGGCCTCCCCCGATCCCACGCGCAGCAGATTGTCGACGGAGCCGGCCGTCTCCGCGGCGCTGATCTCCACGTCGAAGGCGGCTTCGAGTTCGCTCGCCAGCTCGCTGCCGTAGGCGTAGTAGACGCCGTTCGCCCCGCCCCCGGCGATCTCGAAGGTCGAATCCGTCCATTCGGTCGCTCGGGTGCTGCAGGCGCTGGTCGCACCGAGCATGGTGACGGCGAGCCCGACCGCGACGATCCGTCGGACCAGCACTCCGCTCCGCGCGCCGACGCTCACTGCCCCGCTCCGTCAGGGACCACGAGGGTCACCTGGAGGCCGCCGCCCACCGCCGATTCGACGCGGAGCTCGCCCCCGATCGACTGCAGGAGGTCGGTGGCGATGGCGAGGCCCAGCCCCGAGCCCGGTGTCTCGCCGCTGTCATCACTGCGCCAGAACCGATCCGCGGCGTTCGCGGCCTGCTCACTGGTGAGACCCGGTCCGTGATCGCGCACCGAGAGTCTGCACTCCCCGTCGCCGAGGTGCGCGTCGATCTCGACGACGGCTTCCGCGGGCGAGAACTTCACGGCGTTGTCGATCACGGCGTCCAGGGCACTCTCCACGATCGTCCGATCCGTCACGCAGAGGATCGGTCCCGTCGTCGCAGCTCGCATGATGACGCCCCGCTGCGATGCCACCTCGCGCCAGGCATCCGCCCGCCGTCCGGCCAATGCGGCCAGGTCGACGGCTGAGATGGTGGTGTCGGCACGGCCGCCGCGGGCGAGGCCGAGCAGGGTCTCGAGGATCCGAGCCATCCGACGCCCCTCCTCCCGGGTCTCCTCGATGTCGTCCTGCCAGCGCGCGTCGAGTCCGGTGGAGAGGTGCTCGACGCGCAGCAGCAGCGCGTTCAGCGGGTTGCGCAGCTCGTGCGAGGCGTTGAGGGCGAACTCCTGCTGACGGGTCATGACGCGCTCGATCTCGTCCGCCATGCCGTTGAACACGCGTGTCATGCGGCGGAGCTCAGGTGGCCCGGTGTCCTCAGCGACCCTGGCGTCCATCTCGCCGCGCTCGATCGCGACCATCGCCTCATCGAGCCGCCGCACGGGCGAGAGCACCCACCGCGCCAGCTGGAACACCAGCAGCACGCCGAGACCGATGAGCACGATCGAGATGAGCGTCAGGATCAGGATCTGCTGCAGGATCTGCGCACGCGGCGTCTCGACGTCAGCGGACACCATGACCGCGCCGATCACGTCGCCGTCGTCGAAGACGGGCTCCACCAGCGACGACTCGGCGGCGATCCACGGGAACACCGGCTCAGGCGCCTCGGCGCGACGTCCGGAGAGCGCGAGGTCGACCCTCGCCGCCTCGTCCTCGGCGAGCACGTCGTCGCCCTCACCCCCGGACGCCCAGAGGCCGCCGGCCAGGTCGAAGACCAACACCCGGATGCCGTACACCTCCTCGAACCGCTTCACCTCGGCGTCGATCACGGTCGCGCTCCCCGACCTCAGGGCCTGACGCGCGCTGGTGACGAAGTACCCGAGGTCGCCGAGCTGCTCGGTGTAGAAGGCCTGCTGGATGCTGCGCGTCGCGCTCCATGCGGCCGTGCCCCCGAGCGACAGGAGGATCGCCACGAGAGGCACCAGGAAGACGACGATGAGACGGCGGCGCATCGTCCGCTATCCAGCCAGCCGGTAGCCGACGCCGCGCACCGTCTCGATCAGCCTGTGCTGCCCCGCCTTGCGGCGGATCGCGCCGACATGCACCTCGAGCGAGTGACCGAAGCCGCGCCAGTCGGTGTTCCACACCTCGCGGATCAGGCGTTCCTTGGGCACCGCCACCCCCGGATAGCGGGCGAGCACGGCGACGATGTCGAACTCCTTGCGCGTGAGTTCCACCGGCGACCGATCGATCGTCACCTGACGAGCCACGAGGTCGATCTCCACGACCCCGCCCTGCAGCTGCACCCGTGCCTCCGACTCCGGTCGCATCGGCCTCGAGCGGCGCGTGACCGCCTCGATCCGCGCCAGGAGCTCGTGCACGTCGTACGGCTTCACGACGAAGTCGTCGGCCCCGGCTCGGAGGCCCTTGATGCGCTCGGTCACCTGATTCCGTGCCGTCACGATGACGATCGGCACCTCGGATCGGCCACGGATGCGGCGGCACAGATCGATGCCGTCGACGTCGGGCAGTCCGAGATCGAGCAGCACCACCTCGGTGTCGGCCCCGAGCATCTCCAGAGCGGATGCTCCGTCGGCTGCCCGGGCGGTCGCATAGCCCGACCGCGCCAGGAATGCTTCGAGGGCGGCGGCGACGCGCTCGTCGTCCTCCACGATCAGAATCCTCATCGACTCTGGGTCCCCTTCTCCGCTCGAGCAGGCCTAAACCTACCAGCCGTGCAGGCGTCGAGCGGACCGACGGGGGTCAGGCCACAGTGGCGGCGCGCTGCGCGAAGGCGCTCTCGTACAGGCACACGCTCGCCGCCGTCGCGAGGTTCAGCGACTCGGCGCGGCCGAAGATCGGCAGCTTGAGCACGCGGTCGGCTCGTGCCAGCGCCTCGTCCTCGAGGCCCCGGGCCTCGTTGCCGAACAGCCAGGCGGTGGGCTCGGCGAGCACGCCCTCCGCTCGGGCGCGCAGCAGGTCGTCGCCCTTCACATCCGCGGCGAGGATCCGCAGCCCCGCGGCATGCGCCTTCTCGACGACGTCGGCGAGCTCGGCCCCCACCGACACCGGCAGGTGGAAGAGGGAGCCGGTGGTGGCTCGCACCACCTTCGGGTTGTACGGATCGACCGTGCGACCGGTGAGCACGACGGCGTCCGCACCGGCGGCATCCGCTGCCCTGATGATCGTGCCGAGGTTGCCGGGATCCCTGACCTCTTCGCAGATGGCCACGAGACGGGGCGCCGCGGCGAAGATGTCCTTGACAGAGGTCGGCGTCTGCCGGACGACCGCGACGAGACCCTGCGGGGTGACCGTGTCGGCCATCGCGTTCAGCACGTACTCGGTGACGTACTCGACCTCGATGTCGGCATCGGCCGCCTTCGAGCGGATGTCCGGGTGCTTCTCCCAGCCGGTCGGTGTCGAGAACAGCTCGACGATCGCCTCGGGGCTGTAGGTCAGCGCTTCGCGCACCGCCTGAGGGCCTTCGAGCAGGTACAGACCGGTCTCGGTGCGCGCGCTGCGCTTGGTCAGCTTCGCGACAGCACGGACTCGGGGCGAACGGGGGTTCTCCAGCACGTCCTCAGTCTAGAGAACCGCGGGCGTCCCTCCGTGCAAACGACGGGATAACGACAGAGGACGCCCTCCCGAAGGAGAGCGTCCTCTGTGAAGAAGAGTCTGCTTACGCAGCCGTCTTCGGGGCGTTGACGTCAGAGGGCAGAGCCTTCTTCGCCGTCTCGACCAGCGTCGTGAAGGTCGCAGCGTCGTTGACCGCGAGGTCAGCGAGCATACGACGGTCGACGGTGACACCCGCGAGGCCGAGGCCCTGGATGAAGCGGTTGTACGTGATGCCGTTCTGGCGTGCAGCGGCGTTGATGCGCTGGATCCAGAGGCGACGGAAGTCGCCCTTGCGCTTGCGACGGTCCCGGTACGAGTACACCAGGGAGTGGATGACCTGCTCCTTGGCCTTGCGGTAGAGGCGCGAACGCTGACCGCGGTAGCCGGAGGCGCGCTCGAGGATGACGCGACGCTTCTTGTGGGCGTTTACCGCCCGCTTGACTCTTGCCATTTTCCTGTGTTCCTATTCGTGCGTTCGGGCGCGTCAGCGGCCGAGAAGCTTCTTGGCGACCTTGAAGTCTGCCTTCGACAGAACCTGGTCCTGGTTGAGGCGACGGGTGCGACGGCTCGACTTGTGCTCGAGGTTGTGGCGCATTCCGGCCTGCTGCTTCTTCAGCTTGCCGCTGCCGGTGATCTTGAAGCGCTTCTTAGCACCCGAGTGGGTCTTCTGCTTCGGCATCTTCTCTTCCTTCGTATGGCGCCTTCTCAGGCGACGGTGTCAACCCGCGGTGCGGGAGTTCTGGGGCGGAATCACTCCGCCGCGGCTGCGGCAGGAGCGTCCGTGTCGGTCTTGGCCTCGCGGGCAGCCTGCTTGTTCGCTGCGCGCTGGGCGTCGCGGACGGCGTTCTGCTCCTGCTTGGCCTCGGACTTGCTCTTGAGCGGAGCCACGATCATGACCATGTTGCGACCGTCGATGGTCGGGTTCGACTCGACGGTTCCGAGCTCCGCGACATCCTCGGCGAACTTGCGCAGCAGGCGGACGCCCTGCTCCGGGCGCGACTGCTCGCGGCCTCGGAAGAGGATCATGGCCTTCACCTTGTCGCCAGCCTTGAGGAAGCCCTCGGCGCGCTTGAGCTTCGTCGTGTAGTCGTGCGCCTCGATCTTCAGGCGGAAGCGGACCTCCTTGAGGATGGTGTTCGCCTGGTTGCGGCGAGCTTCCTTCTCCTTCTGGGCGGCTTCGTACTTGAACTTGCCGTAGTCCATGATCTTGACCACGGGCGGCTTCGAGTTGGGTGCGACCTCGACGAGGTCGAGGTCGGCTTCCTGCGCAAGGCGCAGCGCCGCCTCGATGCGGACGACGCCGATCTGCTCACCCGCGGGGCCGACGAGGCGGACCTCGGGGACGCGGATGCGCTCATTGGTGCGGGGATCGCTGATGCGGAACTCCTTAGACGATGGGATTCGGCCACCGGAACGCTGTCAGCATCCCGGGCGAAATCAGAATCGTCCCCACCCACCGGCATTCAGACGCCGGCTCCACACCCTGTCTGCCGGATCCGTCTGACGACGAAGCCGGTGGAGTGCAAGACCCGGTAGCCTGGAACGGCAAGCGCGGGTGGGAAGTGAATCCTCTTTCGTGCCGGAGCATGACGCTCCGGAGCCCGACACAGTCTAACAGAAGGCAAGGCGAAGTGACGAACCAGGCATCGGACGAGGCAGCACGCGAGCGCGAAGAGCGCTGGGCCCGGCAGGAGGAGGCGGCCTCATCCGCCACACGGGACATCGCGGACGTGCCGGCCGTGGAGGTCATCACCACCGCCGCCGTGCACCTGATGAGCGCCGCCGCGGTCAAGCTCGGCCTCGCCGACGACCCGGATGCCGCCGCCCAGCTCGACCTCGACGAGGCCCGCAAGCTGATCAACACGCTCGCAGGGCTCATCACCGCCGGCGCTCCGGAGATCAGCGACATGCACGCGCGCTCCCTTCGCGACGGTCTGCGGTCTCTGCAGCTCGCCTTCCGCGAGGCCTCGACCATCCCCGACCCGATCGGCAAGGGCCCGGGCGAGAAGTGGACCGGGCCGGTCAACTAGCCCGCGAGAACGACCGGCGGGGCCGTCGACGCCCCGCCGCATTGGCCGGTCGGAGGCGTCCACTCGATCGTGTGCTCCGACTCCCCCAGGAGCGTGCCGTCGGCGGCGAACACTCGGATGACGACGGACTCGGGTGCGGTCATATCGAGGTTCAGCGTCCAGTCGTCGCCGTCCTGATCCGCCCGCAACATGGTCGCCACCGAGCCCGTCGGCTGCGTCCCGTCTGCACGCGGCGAGCATTCCTCATCGATGCAGAACTGCAGGTCGGTGACGCCGTCGATCGCGCTGGTGTCGACTCGCACGCTGTTGGACCATCCGATCGCCGGACAGTATGTCTCGCAGCCGGCCAGGCCGATCATGAGCGTCAGGGCCATGATCACGGCGGCTGTTCGGCGCATGCCGTCACCCTACGATGCGACGAGCACTCAGAGCGAGCGGCGGAGCTTCACGGTGAGGGAGTCCGCGAGGACCGCGATGCGGTCATCGGCAGCCCAGCGCTGCGCGAGCCGGGCGAGCACCGCATCGAGGACCTCGCGCTCGAGCCCATCCACGAGCTCGAGGACGACGACCAGCTCGGGTCCGCGCAGCCGGGCGTCCGGATCCCCCGCTGCGACCGACACGTCGATGACGGCCAGCTCATGGGCGACGCTCTCCTGGAGCGCGTGGAAGACCTCGGGTGAGAGGAAGCTCGGTTCCCACCGATGCCCCTGAGCGATCGCCCACACGGCGGGGCGGCGGATGACGAACTCGGTGTCGGAGGTCGGATCGAGCACGATGAGGTCGGTGTCCTCCGCCGACGCCGCGAGCGCCACGCGCGTCGCCTCGACGGGGATCGGGCGCGCCGCGGCATCCCACCGCTGCATCGCCTCGACCGAGGAGAAGACCGGCTGCACACGGCGTCCGTCAGGGGCCGCGACCGTGACGATCGAGAGCTCCTGCGTCTTGTCGACGGCGAGCCCGCTGGGCGCCACGCCCTCCTCGCCCTTCTCCGCGATGAGCGGGATGAGCACCCTGGCGTTGCGGAACGCGTCGACGACCTCGGCCTGCGACCCGTCACCGGCGCGGAACCTCAGCAGCGCGTCGAGCAGCGCGGGGTCGGCCGAGCCGTCGTCACCCGCGTGCGGATTCGACTCGAAGCTGCGGCCCTCCCACGGGACGCCGGCGGAATCGCCGTCGTTGCGCGGAGCGTCGTGGGCGCCGTGGTCGTGCGAACCGTGGGCGCCGGTGTCGTCAGTCCCCCGCGACATCCAGTGCCTCGGCCAGCGTGAACGCGCCGGCATAGAGTGCCTTGCCGACGATGGCGCCTTCGACACCGAGCGGCACCAGCTCGCGGAGGGCCGCGATGTCGTCGAGGTTGGAGATGCCGCCGGAGGCGACGACGGGCTTCGGGGTACGGGCCGTGACCTCGCGGAGGAGCTCGAGGTTCGGGCCCTTGAGGGTTCCGTCCTTGGTGACGTCGGTCACGACGTAGCGGCTGCACCCGGCATCCTCGAGACGCTCGAGGACCTCCCAGAGATCGCCGCCCTCCTTCGTCCAGCCCCGTGCGGCGAGCGTCGTGCCCCGGACGTCGAGTCCGACGGCGATCGCCTCACCGAAGCGGCCGATCACGTCGGCCGCCCACTCCGGGTTCTCCAGCGCAGCGGTGCCGAGGTTGATACGGCTCGCACCGCTCTCGAGTGCGGCCTCGAGCGTCGCGTCGTCGCGGATGCCACCGGAGAGCTCGACGTTGACGTTCTTGAACTGCTTGATGACCTTGCGGAGGATCGGCGCGTTGGTGCCACGACCGAACGCGGCGTCGAGGTCGACGAGGTGGATCCACTTCGCGCCCTGCGCCACCCACTCCCCTGCGGCATCCAGCGGGTCGCCGTAGCTGGTCTCGGTGCCGGCCTCGCCCTGGGTGAGCCGGACCGCCTTGCCCCCGGCGACGTCGACAGCGGGAAGCAGGGTGAGCGAAGGAGACTGCGCGAAGTCGTTCATGACGTCCTCAGGTGAGATGGGAGGGCCGATTCGTCGGCACGAGAATCGACACTAGCCCGCGCATCCGCCCGCTCCAAAATGATGACCGCAGAGAACATCCGGCATCAGGCGGTAGCCTCGATGACGCCCCTGTTCGGTCGGTGAGGAGATATTGCATGGTGCGCGATGCGGAACCGCGAGGAGGCGGACCCCTGCGACGCGGGAACCCGATGCCGCCGGAGAACCCGGACATCGTGGCGCACGTCCCGCTGAACCCGGAGGATGCCGCTCCCCTGGCACGGCCTCCGCGCCCGGCGGATGCCACCGCGGCCGCAGACATCGACGACTCCGTGCCCGAGATGACGGTGCCCAGGGCACCGAGAGCGGCGAGCACCGCGGCCACTCCGGCGCCGACCGCGCCCGCCACGCGGGCGGAGGCCGCCGCTGCGGCGGCTGCGGTCCCGACTCCCCCTGCGGCACCGGCTCCCACTGCGGCACCGGCGGCCGCACCGGGAACACCGGCCGCGAGCCCGGCCTCGTCCGCGCCGGCCGCCCCGACTCCTCCGATGACGCCGACCGCTCAGACCGCCCCGACCTCGATCCGGCGCGATGCCGCTGCGCCTGCATCTCCGGTCTCGCCCGCCACTCCGAGCGTTCCGACAGCTCCGTCCTGGCCGGCACCGCCGGTCGTCGCGCCCGCGCAGCAGACCCCCGCAGCGCCCGCGACACCTCCGGTGCCGATCACCGGCGTCCCCACGAGCCCCTCCGCGCCCGCCGCGCCGTCTCTGTCACCCGCGCCGTCTCTGTCGCCCGCGCCGTCTGTGTCACCGGCGCCGTCTCTGTCACCGGCGCCGTCTCTGCCGTCGACCCCGGCCACGCCATCCGCGTCGCCGGCACACGCCCCCGTTCCGTCGCCGGTCGCGCCGCCGTCACGCCGCGAGCAGCGGGAGCAGGGCATCGAACGACGCTCGTTCCTGCAGGAGGAGCGCCGCGAGGAACCGGCCCGTAGAGGCGGACGCGGATTCCTCAACAAGGTCGGCTTCTCGATCGGCCCGAACGCGCGCGAACGTGCCATGCGCGACGACGAGCACGAGGTGAGTCGCCACTGGCCCGGCCCTCGAACCGTCGCCGTGGTGAACGGCAAGGGCGGCGCGGGGAAGACCCCGGCCACCGTGCTGCTGTCGGCCGTCTTCGCCCAGTACGGCGGTGCCGGCGTGCTCGCGTGGGACAACAACCAGACTCGAGGGACACTCGGCTGGCGCACCGAGGCCGGTGCCCACGACCGCACTCTGCTCGAGCTCCTGCCCCAGACGCAGCGGCTCCTCGGCGCCCAGGGCCAGTCGGCCGACCTCGCGCACTTCGTGCACCATCAGCCGCAGGAGAAGTACGACGTCCTGCGGTCCAAGCCCATCCGGCTGGCGCATGAGAACAGGCTGAGCCCCACGGACGTCGACTCGATCCACGCCGTCGCAGCGAAGTTCTACCGCCTGATCATCATCGATTCCGGTAACGACGAATCCGACCCGATGTGGCTGCGGATGATCGACCTCGCCGACCAGATCGTCGTCGCCACGACGACCCGCGACGACCACGCCGAAGCAGGCGCGCTGCTCCTCGAGGCACTGGAGGACCGCGACGAGCGGTCGGCCCGCCTCGCCCGCGATTCGGTCGTCGTCGTCAGTCAGGCCGACCCGAAGGCGTCGTCTGCGGATGTCGCTGAGGTCGTCGCGGGCTACCAGCCGTTGGCCCGTGAGGTCGTCAGCATCCCCTTCGACCGCGAGATGGTCGACGGTCACCTGCGCCTGCGGGGTCTTGCGGCGCCGACGCAGCAGGCGTGGCTGTCCGCCGCAGCCGCCGTCGCGCGCGGATTCTGACGACGAGGGTCGCCAGAGGCGTCCGACGCCCGTCAGCCGGCGCTGTCAGCCGCGAAGGCTGTCGACCCAGTTGCGCAGGAGCTGGATGCCCGCGTCGCCGGACTTCTCCGGGTGGAACTGGGTGGCCGACAGCGGTCCGTTCTCGACGGCCGCGAGGAACGGGTCGCCGTACGTCGACCACGTGAGCACCGGCTGCGGGAACGGCGGGATCACATCGAGCTCCCACGACTGCGCGGCGTAGGAGTGCACGAAATAGAAGCGCTCGTTCTCGATGCCGCGGAAGAGCACCGAGTCGGAGCCCGGCTCGACCGTGTTCCATCCCATGTGCGGAAGCACGGGAGCGTTGAGCTCCGTCACCGCTCCGGGCCACTCGGCCAGGCCCTCGGTGTCGTGGCCGCGCTCGACCCCGTGGGCGAACAGCACCTGCATGCCGACGCAGATGCCGAGCACGGGGCGGCCTCCGGCGAGGCGTCGATCGATGATCTCGTCGCCGCCGTGCGCGTGGAGCGCCTCGCGGACGGCCTGGAAGGCGCCGACTCCTGGCACGACGAGGCCGTCGGCCTCGAGCGCCTCCTTGCGGTCGCGGGTGAGCACGGCATCCGCTCCCGCCGCGACGAGGGCCTTCACCGCCGAGTGGACATTGCCGGACTCGTAGTCGAAGACGGCGACCCGAGGTGCGCTGCTCACAGCGCGCCCTTGGTCGAGGGGATGCCGTCCACCGAGGGATCCAGAGCCTTGGCCTGACGGAACGCGCGGGCGAACGCTTTGTACTCCGCCTCCGCGATGTGGTGCGGGTCGCGTCCGCCGAGAACCCGGACGTGCACGGTGAGGGCGGCGTTGAAGCTGATGGCCTCGAACGAGTGACGCACCAGCGACCCCGTGAAGTGGCCACCGATCAGGTGGTGCTCGAACCCGGCGGGCTCCCCGGTGTGCACGAGGTACGGGCGCCCCGAGATGTCGACGACCGCCTGCGCGAGCGCCTCGTCGAGAGGCACCAGCGCATCGCCGTAGCGGGAGATTCCCGACTTGTCGCCGAGCGCCTCGAGGATGGCCTGTCCGAGCACGATCGAGACGTCCTCGACCGTGTGGTGCGCATCGATCTGCGTGTCACCGGAGGCTCGCACGGTGAGGTCGGTGAGCGAGTGCTTCGCGAACGCCGTGAGCATGTGGTCGAAGAACGGCACCGACGTGTCGATGCGGCTCGCACCGGTGCCGTCGAGGTTCAGTTCGAGCTCGACGGTGGACTCCGACGTGCTGCGCACACGCGAGGCGGTGCGCGGGGTCTGGACGGGGCTGCTCATGAAGCCGATCCTATCGAGGCGAGGGCGTCGAGGAACGCGGTGGTCTCCGCCTCCGTGCCCGCGGTGACGCGCAGGTGCCCGGGAATCCCGACGTCGCGGATGAGCACGCCCCGGTCGTAGAGCTGCTGCCAGACCCGCTGCGGCTCGGCGACGCCGCCGAACAGGACGAAGTTCGACCACGACTCGTGGGGCGTGTAACCCAGGGCCTCCAGAGTGGCGGAGATGCGATCGCGCTGTTCCACGATCTCCTCGACCATGCCCAGCATGACCTCGGAGTTGCGCAGGGCGGCGATCGCGGCCGCCTGCGTCAGGGCACTCAGGTGGTATGGCAGGCGCACGAGGCGCAGAGCGTCGATGAACGCGGGGTCGGCGGCGAGGTAGCCCACGCGTGCCCCGGCGAACGCGAACGCCTTGCTCATGGTGCGCGACACCGCGAGGCGTGGCCGACCCTCGAGCAGAGTCAGCGCAGACGGCGCCTCGTGCGGGGCGAACTCCTGGTACGCCTCGTCGACGATCACGATGCCGCGCGACACCTCGTAGACCGCCTCGACGACGTCGAGGCCGAGCGGCGTTCCGGTCGGGTTGTTCGGGGAGCACAGCAGGATGACGTCGGGGTCGAGTTCCTCGACCTGGGCGGCCGCCTCGTCGGGCGTGATCGTGTAGTCGGGCTGGCGGGTGCCCGCGATCCAGCGCGCCCCCGTGCCCTGGGCGATGAGCGGGTACATCGAGTACGTCGGCGCGAAGCTGAACGCCGTGCGCCCCGGTCCGCCGAACGCCTGGAGGATGTGCTGGAGCACCTCGTTCGACCCGTTGCCCGCCCAGATCTGCTCGGGCTGGAGCCCGTGCCCGAGATACTCGGCAAATCCTTCGCGCAGTGTCGTGAACTCGCGGTCGGGGTAGCGGTTCACGTCCCGCAGTGCGACCGCGATGTCGTCGAGGATGTCACTCGCCACAGCATCCGGCACGGGATGCGTGTTCTCGTTGACGTTCAGGGCGATCGGAAGCGGGGCCTGAGGAGCGCCGTACGGCGTGAGCCCTCGAAGGTCGTCGCGAAGCGGGAGGTCAGACAGTGATGCAGTCACCCTTCCCATGGTAGGCCGCGTCAGACCTCTCGACTCGCGTCGTGACGGAGAAGGACTGCGCGAGGCCTCACTCGGAGTACTGCGCGGGGATGGCCAGCTCCTGGCCGATCTGCAGCTCGCCGCCGCGCAGGACGTTCAGGCGGGTGATGTCGCCGATGACCTCTCGCGGATCCGCCGCCGGAGCGATGCTCTCTGCGATCGACCACAGGGTGTCGCCCGGCATCACCGTCACCGTCGCGAACGACGCGGTGGCGACCTGCTCCCCCGACGCCATCGCGCTGCCGCCGCTGAGAGCGGCGAAGCCGATCCCCACGGCGAGCGGCACCGCTGCGATGGCGAGGACGACACGACGGCCACGCGCCGTCAGCTTGAGCCGCGTCGCCGGACGAGCCGGAAGGACTGCTGCTGCGGTGCTGAAGGTGATGGTGCTCATGTCGTGGCTCCTCTGCATTCCCGCCGAAGCGGTGAAGTTGGCGTAGCGTTCGCATCCGCGTCTCGGCCGGGAGCCTTGGATGCGAAGCTACGTTCCGAAGGTATCTTCGAATTCGAACATCTGTCAAGCGTTCTTCGAAAAACACATCCGATATTCGGCCGACACGCTCGAACAGATCTTCCACATCGGCGCGATTCTCGGATACGGTTTCGATACGGACACCCCATCACGGGCCTCCGACATTCGAACCGAGACGCCGGATCGCACACCTGAGGAGCACCATGAGCGAGAACTCCGCACCCGAGTCCGACGTCCCGCGAACCCGCCGCCGGAAGAGCCTGAGCCCCAAGCAGATGGCGATCCTCGAGGTCATCCAGGCCTCGATCAGCCGGCACGGCTACCCGCCGAGCATGCGCGAGATCGGCGACGCCGTCGGGCTGAAGTCGCTGTCGAGCGTCACCCATCAGCTCGGTCAGCTGGAGCTCAGCGGCTACCTGCGCCGCGACCCGGGCAAGACGCGGGCCATGGAGGTCCTCATCGACCTGCCCGGCACGAGCGGCGAGAACCCCGCCGACGTCGCGACGCCCGTCGGCGACGCCGCGCTCGTCCCCCTGGTCGGGCGTATCGCCGCCGGGGTTCCCATCACCGCCGATCAGCAGGTCGAGGAGATCTTCCCCCTCCCCCGGCAGCTCGTCGGCAAGGGCGACCTCTTCATGCTCAACGTCTCGGGCGAATCGATGATCGACGCGGCGATCTGCGACGGCGACTGGGTCGTCGTCCGGTCGCAGAACAACGCGGAGAACGGCGAGATCGTCGCCGCCATGCTCGACGGCGAGGCCACGGTCAAGGTGCTCCGTCGCCGCGACGGCCACACGTGGCTGCTGCCGCGCAACTCCGCGTTCGAGCCGATCCTGGGCGACGAAGCCGTCATCCTCGGCAAGATCGTCGCCGTGCTGCGCGCCGTCTGACTTCCACGAAGGCTCCTCCTGCATAGGAGGGGCCTTCGTCATGCGCGGACCGGTCTCCGCCTCGGGCCGCTGCGAGCCGTCGGAGAGCACCATAGGCTCGAAGCATGTCGTCGCCGTTCGGTACCTGGCCCTCCCCCTTCTCCCCCGCCTCTGTCGCCACCGCCTCACCACGGATCGACGGCGCCCTGTTCGTCGGCGATGAGATCTGGTGGGGCGAATCCGTCCCCTCCGAGGGCGGCCGCGTGACCGTGCGCAGTTCGACCGGGGTCGAGATCCTTCCCGCGCCGTGGAGCGCCCGCTCGCGCGTGCACGAGTACGGCGGAGGAGCATGGACAGCCGACCACGACGGCACGCTGTACTTCGTGGCAGCTACCGACCAGCGCGTGCATCGGATGCCGCGGGGCGGCGCACCGGTCCCACTGACCCCCCAGGGTGCCGCCCACGGAGGCCTGCGGTTGCAGCACGGCCGCCTGTTCGCCGTCAGGGAAGACCTCACGCAGGACCCTCACCGCCGAGCGATCATCGAGATCCCCACCGACGGCTCGGCACACGACGACGCGTCTCGGCTGAGCGTCATCGTGGAGGGTGAGGCGTTCTACGCGCATCCCGCCCTCTCGCCGGACGGCACCCGCATCGCGTGGGTCGAGTGGTCGGGAGAGCGGATGCCGTGGCAGCACGCCGCTCTCATGGTCTCGGACGGTGCGACCCGCATCGAGCTGCCCACGCGCGCGGCTCTGCAGCCCGAATGGCTTGACGACGCAGAACTCGTCTACGCCGACGATCCCTCCGGTCGCTGGGCGCTGCACCGTCAACGCTTCGAGCATCTGCACGCGGTCGGGCCCGCAGTGCCCGTGGACGAAGTCGACGCGGACACCGGATACGGGCTCTGGGTGTTGGGCAACCGCTGGTACCGACCGCTCGGAGACGGCCGTCTCGTCGCCGTGCGGACCGAGGGACGCGATGAGGTCGTCCTCCTCGATCATGACGGTGCCGCACGGGTGCAGGGACTCCCCGCCGACGGACACGTCAGCGTCGACGACGTCTCAGGCACCCGGGTGCTGCTCTCCGGGAACAGCTCGACGACGTCGCCGGGAGTGTGGTGCGTCGACGTCGACTCGGGTGAGGTCACGGCGATCACCGGCGCCCAGCCCGTCGATGCCGACTGGATGCCCGCGCCCTCCGAGCTCGTCGTCGCCGGCGCCCACGGCGACGTGCACGCCTTCGTGTACGCCCCGGCGAATCCGACCGCATCCGCTCCCGATGGCGAGCTCGCGCCCTACGTCGTGTGGGTGCACGGCGGTCCCACCGCGCACGTCACGGGAGCCGCATCCGCCGCCATCGCGTTCTGGACGAGCCGGGGCATCGGCGTACTCGACGTGAACTACGGCGGCTCCACCGGCTACGGCCGTGCCTATCGTGAGCGCCTCGACGGCGCCTGGGGCGTCGTGGACGTCGACGATGTCATCGCCGCCGCCCGCGGTCTCGCCGAGGCCGGCCTCGCGGACCCTGCCCGCATCGCGATCCGCGGCGGATCGGCCGGCGGCTGGACGGTGCTGTCCGCCCTCGTCCGCGGCGGCACGTTCGCGGCGGGCATCAGCCGCTACGGCGTGGCCGACCTGCGGATGCTGACCGCGCACTCCCCCGACTTCGAGGCGCACTACATCGACGGTCTGGTCGGCCCACTGCCGGAGGCCGAGGCTCTCTACGTCGAACGCTCTCCCCTGACCCACGCGGACCGGATCCAGGTGCCGGTGCTGCTGATGCAGGGAGCGGACGATCGGGTGGTGCCGCCGTCGCAGTCGGAGGCCATCCGCGACGCACTGGCTGCGCGCGGGATCGACCACGAGTACGTCCTCTACCCGGGTGAGGGACACGGGTTCCGTGCGAAGGAGACGATCGTGGATGCGCTCGAGCGCGAGTACGCGTTCCTCGGCCGCGTCTTCGGGTTCGCTACCGAGAGCTGATCACTCGCCGACGCGGTTGCGCAGGCGCATCGCGCGTTCGGCTTCGCGGGTGTCCTGACGCTCGCGCAGCGTCTGGCGCTTGTCGAACTCGCGCTTGCCCTTGGCGAGAGCGATCTCGACCTTGGCCCGACCGTCGGAGAAGTACAGCTTGAGCGGGATCAGCGTGTAGCCACCGGCCGAGACGGCATGCTGCAGCTTCGCGATCTCCTCGCGGTGCAGCAGCAGCTTGCGGACGCGCTTGGCGGAGTGGTTGGTCCAGTGCCCCTGCGAGTACTCCGGGATGTGCACGGAATCGAGGAACACCTCGTTGCCCTTGACGAACGCGTATCCGTCGCTCAGATTCGCGCGCCCCTGGCGCAGCGACTTCACCTCGGTGCCGGTGAGCACCATCCCCGCCTCGTACGACTTCTCGATGTTGTAGTCGTGACGTGCGCGACGATTGGTCGCGATGACCTTCTCCCCGCGTTCCCTGGGCATGATTCTCTCCTGATCCGTGCCGTGCAGTGGTTCCAGAGCCCGATGGCGGGCGCACGACAGCCTGTCAGTCTATACCGACAGGCGGCTCACGTGCGCAGCCAGCGACGGATCGCGAACCCTGCCGAGAGCGCGGCGAGCACCACCCCGATGCCGATCAGGACCGGCACCACGATCGCGGCGTCGTTCATCGAGACCCAGGTCGTGATGAACGGCACGCGTCCTCGCAGGTAGCCGTCGACGCCGAAGTGCACACCTGCGACCACGGCAGCACTCGCCAGTACGGACCCGAGGAATGCGGCGAAGACGCCCTCCAGGACGAACGGCGTCTGGATGAAGCGGTTCGAGGCGCCGACCAGACGCATGATCCCGATCTCCTTGCGCCGCGCATAGGCGGACAGCCGGATGGTCGTGCCGATCAGGAGGATGGCGGCGATGAGCATGAGCACGGCGATCCCGACGGCGATGTACGTCGCGACGGTGAGGGCCGAGAAGAGGGGTTCGAGGTACTGCAGCTGGTCCTGGACCTGCTCGACCCCGGCGACGCCGTTGAACGCCTCCGCGATGACCTGGGACTGCCCCGGGTCCTTCATCGTGACGAAGAACACCTCGAACGCCTGGTCCGGCGTGATCACGCTGGCCTGGTCCTCGCCCAGCTGGTCGACCAGCTTGGCGTAGGTGTCCTCCTTCGAGTCGAAGGTGACATCGCTGATGAGCGGCGCGAGCGCTTCGCCCTCCAGCTGGTCGCGGACGGCGTTGACCTGGTCCTCGGAGGCGCCGCCGTCGACGCAGGTGTCCTGCTCGGAGATCTCCGAGCACATGTAGACCGCGACCTGCGCCCGCTCGGTCCAGTAACCGCGCATGGTGCCGATCTGCGCCTGCATGAGGATGGCGGCGCCGACGAAGGTCAGCGAGACGAAGGTCACCAGCACGACGGAGATCACCATCGAGATGTTGCGCCGCAGGCCGCCGAGGACCTCGGTGAGGATGAGTCCGATTCTCATGAGGTCGGTCCCACTTCCTCTGCGCCGTCATCGGACAGGCCGAGTCGATCGGCCACCCCGAGTTCGGCGACGTCGACCTCCGGGAGCACGATCGGGTGCGTGCGCGGGCCCGCGGCGGGTGCGACCGGAGCGGTCTCACCGGGCATCCGCGCGGCGGCCGGCTGCTCGACGACCGGCTCCTCGAGCGGTGCGGCCTGCGCCTCCGGGGTCTCGGATGCGGTCGGCACGGCGTCGGACGACGCCGCTGCGGCCTTGCGCTGGGCGCTCAGCTCCTCGGCGAGGGCCGCACGGACGATCGACAGGTCAGAGGTCTGGCGCTGCACCTCCTGGACCGCGGTGAGGGCTGCGGCGGCTGCGGCGCCCCGCACCTCCTCCGGCACGAGTCGGGGGATGTTGGAGGTGTCGCCGTATCCGCCGTGCACCTCGTCACGCACCATCTCGCCGTCACGGAGCTCGATGACCCGGCGCTGCATCTGGTCGACGAACGCCGCCTCGTGGGTGGCCATGAGCACGGTGGTGCCTCCGGCGTTGATGCGCGCGAGCAGCTGCATGATGTCGACCGAGGTGGCGGGGTCGAGGTTTCCGGTCGGCTCGTCGGCGAGCAGCACCTGGGGGCGGTTGACGAGCGCCCTGGCGATCGCGACGCGCTGCTGCTCTCCACCGGAGAGCTCGTGCGGCATCCGCTTCTGCTTGCCGTCGAGTCCGACGAGCGCGAGAGCCTCCGGCACCGCCTGCTGGATGAAGCCGCGGGAGGAGCCGGTGACCTGGAGCGTGAACGCCACGTTCTGGTAGACCGTCTTCGACGGGAGCAGTCGGAAGTCCTGGAAGACGGATCCGATGTGGCGGCGGAAGTACGGCACCTTGCGGTTGGCAAGCGAGCGCAGATCACGTCCGAGCACGGCGACGCGACCGGTCGTCGGCACGTCCTCCCTCAGGATGAGCCGCAGGCAGGACGACTTGCCGGACCCCGAGGCGCCGACGAGGAAGACGAACTCCCCGCGCTGCACTTCGAAGTCGACACCGGACAGCGCGGGCCTCGCGGTCCCGCGGTAGCGTTTCGTGACGTTCTCGAACCGAATCATGGCTGTTCGAGCCTAAGCGCGCGGTGTCGTGTGCCCGCGAGCGACACCCCGGGCACTCCCTGAGCGTCTGCCTCCACTGATATACATGGAGATGCCGATCCATGCCGTCTGCGTGGACCACGACTTCGAGGGGAACACCATGACGACGCCTGCAGGCTGGTACGACGACGGATCCGGGCGCCAGCGCTGGTGGGACGGCACGCAGTGGACGGAGCACTTCGCTCCCGTCGCGGAGGCCGCGGCCGCAGAGCCCGCCGTCGAGGCGACCCCCGCCGAGCACGATCTGGATGCCACCCACGACCGGGCATCGGCCGAGACGTCGACGGGGTCGGCCGCGGAGGCCGAGACCGCCGATTCGATCCAGTCCGTGGCCGCGGTCGAGAGCCAGTCCTGGAGCACCCCGGCTCCGACGGATGCCGCAGACGAGACTGCTGCGCAGAGCTCCCCGGAGGCACCCGCAGAAGAGGTCGCCGCCCCTGAGGCCGCACCCGCATGGGCGGCCGCCGAGTCGCCGGCGGCCGCGCCTGCCGACTCCCCCGTCGAGTCCGCCTCGCAGCAGGACTTCATCGCCCCGGGAGCCACCGGTCCGACCGAGCCGTTCGGCGGCGACGTGCCGCCGTATGCGAACGCCGCACCTTCGTACCCCGCCGCAGCGCCTTCCTACCCGGGCGCCGCCCCCTCCTACCCCGGTGCGGCACCGGCGCAGCCTGAGGCATACCCGACGGCGCCCGGGTACCCCGCGGCTGCTCCCAGCTACCCCGGCGCCCCTGCGTACGCCCCCGCCGGCCAGAACTACGGCGCGCCCGGCGGCTACCCGCCCGCCTACGGCGCCGCTGCGCCCGCAGCTCCTGCGGGCGTATCGATCGTCGGCATCGTCGGCCTCGGTCTCGCCGCCCTCGGCACGCTGCTCGCCTGCATCCCGGTGACCTTCGTGTTCGGCTGGATCCTGCTCGCCGCGGGCTTCATCGTGTCGCTGATCTCGCTCTTCCTCAAGGGCAAGAAGTGGCCGGGCATCACCGGACTCATCCTCTCCGTGGTCGGCACGATCATCGCCGTCATCGTCGCGATCGTGTTCGCGGTCGCGAGCGTCGCCGACGCGGTCGACGACCTGCCGACGGACTCGCCGTCCAGCGGCACCGAAGACGGCACCGACACCCCTGAGGTCGTCGAAGGCGAGCTCGGTGCTCCCGTGACGATCGAGCAGCTCTCGGGCACCAGCGAGGTCACGATCAACTCGGCGAAGTGGGCGACCACCGACGGATCGAGCATCGAGTCGACCAACGGCGGCTACGTCATCCTCGACGTCACCTTCGAGGGCATCTCCGGCACGAGCTACGTGAACCCGTTCTACTTCTCGATCGAGACCGCCGAAGGCGCCGAGGGCACCTACGACTACTACGTCGACGGGATCGTCGCCGAGGAGCTCGCGGCCGGCGACACCATCACCGGCACCATCACGTTCGATGTCGCGCAGAGCGAGTCGTACGAGATCATCTTCACCGACGAGCTCCTCGAAGAGGTCGCTCGCGTCTCGATCACGCCGTCCGCCGGCTGATCCCGAACAGCGGGCAGGATCGATGACGACCCCGGCGGGGTGGTACGACGACGGCTCGGGCCGTCAGCGCTGGTGGGACGGCTCGGGGTGGACGCAGCACACCGTCGAGTCCGCCCCTCCTGCCCCACAGGCCGAGTCTGCACCGGTGCCGGACTCGTCCGCGCCGGTGCAGGCCGCTCCTGAACAGAACGCGCTCTCGTCCGCGCCGTCGGAGCAGCCCTTCGTCGCTCCGCACGTGTGGCAGGCGCCGAGCCCGGCAGCGGATGCGGGCGTCGACGCGTATCCGCGTGCCGACGGCCCCTCCGCGATGCCGCAGAACCCGTATCCGTGGTCGGGCCAGCCCGGCGCGCACCCGAGTCACACCGCGCCCGCGCAGGCGAAGAACCGGGTGTCGATCCTCGGCATCATCGGACTCGCGGTCGTCGTGGTCGGCGTCGTCCTGTCGTGCATCCCGGTGATCTCCGTCATCGGCTGGGTGCTGCTCGGAGCGGGCTTCGTCGCCTCGCTCGTCTCGCTCTTCCTGCCGGGGATGAAGTGGCCGGGCATCACCGGCCTGGCGCTCGGTGTCGTCGGCTCGGTGCTCGCGATCGGCGTCGGGCTGCTCTCGCTCGGCATGACCGGGCTCGCCTCCCCCACCCCGTCACCGTCGGCCACCGCCGAGGAGTCCGAGGATCCGAGCGCGGACGGCGGGCTTCCCGAAGGCACCGAGACGGTGCCGATCGGCGACCTCGAGGTCGGGCACTGCCTGCCGCTGATCGAGTGGGACGAGGAGATCTACGAGCTCCCGATCGTGCCCTGCGACCAGCCGCACACCGACGAGGTCTACCTCATCTTCGACGCGCCGGACGGCGAGTTCCCGGGTGACGACGAACTCCAGAGGCTCGCCACGGAGAAGTGCGACGCGGGCTTCGCGACGTTCGTCGGTGTGCCGTACGAGGAGTCCGAGCTCGACAACTACTGGTTCGTGCCCACCGAGGGGTCGTGGAATCGCTGGAACGATCGCGCGATCCAGTGCATCGCGGTGAGCTACGAGGAGATCACGGGCACGCTCGAAGGTGCCGCCCGCTGAGCTGAGCGCGGCGCGAGGTCAGAGCCCTGAGTCAGAGCGCTGAGCTCAGTCCTCGTCCTTGCGCTTGCGCCAGCGGATGCCGGCCGAGATGAACCCGTCGAGGTCGCCGTCGAACACGGCGGCAGGGTTGCCGGACTCGTGTCCTGTGCGCAGGTCCTTGACGAGCTGCTGGCCGTAGAGGAAGTAGGAGCGCATCTGGTCGCCCCAGCTCGCGGTGATGTTCCCGGCGAGCTCCTTCTTCTTCGCAGCCTCCTCTTCCTTCTGCAGCAGCAGGAGGCGAGTCTGCAGCACGCGCATCGCGGCAGCGCGGTTCTGGATCTGCGACTTCTCGTTCTGCATCGACACGACGATGCCGGTCGGAAGGTGCGTGAGGCGCACGGCGGAGTCCGTCGTGTTGACCGACTGGCCACCGGGGCCCGACGAGCGGAAGACGTCGACGCGGATGTCGCTCTCGGGGATGTCGACCTCGGTCGCCTCCTCCATGAGCGGGATGACCTCGACCGCGGCGAACGAGGTCTGGCGCTTGTCGGCCGAGCCGAAGGGGCTGATCCGGGCCAGGCGGTGAGTGCCGGCCTCGACCGACACGGTGCCGAAGGCGTAGGGGGCGTCGATCTCGAAGGTCGCGGACTTGATGCCCGCGCCCTCGGCGTAGGAGGTGTCGAGCACCTTCACGGGGTACTTGTGACGCTCGGCCCAGCGCAGGTACATGCGCATCAGCATCTCGGCGAAGTCGGTGGCGTCGTCGCCACCGGCACCGGAGCGGATGGTGATGATCGCGGACCGCTCGTCGTACTCGCCGTCCATCAGCGTCTGCACTTCGAGCTGGTTGATGATCTCGGTGAGCGCGGTGAGCTCGGCGCGAGCCTCGACCGCGGAGTCCTCGTCGCCCATCTCGTTCGCGAGGTCGACGAGCACCTCGAGGTCGTCGAGCCGACGACCGATCCCCTCGACCCTGGCGAGCGCCGACTGCCGGTGGCTCAGCGCGCTGGTCACCTTCTGGGCGCGTTCGGGGTCGTCCCAGAGGTCCGGCGCGCCGGCTTCCTCGCTGAGGCGGGCGATGTCGGAGCGGATGGTCTCGACATCGAGCACCTCGCGGATGTCACCGTAGGTGAGTCGCAGGGCCTGGATGTCGGCGGAGAGATCGAGTTCGAGCATGTCGGCTCCAGCGTACCGTGCCGCCTGTGCGGACGGCGACGGCCCGGGAACGGGAGTAGCGTGAAACGAGTGAGCAGCGCATCCACGGTCCTGAGGCGATTCGGACCGATGGTGTATCTCCCCACGGTCCTCTTCTCCCTCGGCGAGGGTGCCGTCATCCCGCTGATCCCGGTGATCGCATCGGCGATGGGCGCGGATGTCGCATTCGCGGCGCTCGTGGCCTCCGCACTGGTGGTCGGTCAGCTGTGCGGCAACCTGCCGGCGGGCTGGGCGGTCGCCCGCATCGGCGAGCGGTTCACGATGGTGATCGCCGGCGTGATCGCGATCGCGGCGGGAGTCGGGATGGTGCTCGCCCCGTCGTTGGCCGTGCTCGCTGCGTCGGTCTTCCTGCTGGGCTTCTGCGCGGCCGCCTTCGGGCTCGCGCGCCACGCGTTCATGACCACGCGGGTGCCGATCGCATTCCGCGCCAGGGCGCTCTCGCTGCTCGGCGGCAGCTTCCGTCTCGGCATCTTCATCGGCCCGTTCGTGGCGGCCGGACTTCTGCAGCTGTTCGGGTCGGAGTCCGCCGCGATCTGGTTCTTCCTCGGCTGCCTCATCGTGATGGTTCTGCTGGTGCTGTTCGGCCCGGATCCCGAGAAGACGACCCCGCCGACCACCGCGGTGCGCACCGCCTCTCTCTCCGACGACTCGGGTGAGGTCGTGACCGGGTCGATCCCGACGGTCGAGCGCACCGGCATCTTCCGCACGATGTGGCAGCAGCGCAGTGTGCTCGGTCGCCTCGGGCTCGCTGCAGCGTCACTGTCGGCCGTCCGGTCGGCGCGTCAGGTCGTGCTTCCGCTGTGGGGCCTCTCGCTGGGTCTGGATGCCTCCACGATCGCCCTCGTCGTCGGCGTCTCGGGTGCGATCGACTTCGCCCTGTTCTACGCGAGCGGCCAGGTGATGGACCGCTTCGGCAGGCTGTGGGCGGCGATGCCCGCGATGGTGCTGATGGGCGCGGGGTTCCTCGCCCTGTCGTTCACCCATGACCTCGATGCGGCTGTGCTGTGGTTCGGCATGTTCGCGGCGGTGCTCGGCGTCGGCAACGGATTGTCGAGCGGCATCCTGCTGACTCTCGGCGCCGACGTCGCCCCGAAGACCGAGCCGGCGGCGTTCCTCGGCTCCTGGCGCACGCTGACGGATGCCGGTGGCGCGGTCGCTCCTCTGCTGGTCTCCGGCATCATCGCGATCGCGTCCCTGCCGATCGCGGCGGCCACGATGGGCGTGGTCGGCCTGGTGGGTGCGCTCGGGTTCATCCGCTGGATCCCCCGGTTCGTGCCGCGCACAGCGAAGGATCCCTCGTGAGCTCGCTTGGCGCGGACGTGCGCCGACTCGTCGTCGGCGCCGCCGTGGCCACCGAGCGCGAGCGCGCGGCCCGGGCTGACTTCTCGACCTTCTTCCCGGATGATCTCGGCCCGGTCTCGCGAGACGACGGCCCGCACCATGCGACGGCATCGGCGATCGTGTTCGACCGGTCGCTCACCCGCACGCTCCTCGTCTTCCACGGTAAGGGGCGGTTCTGGGTGCAGCCCGGTGGGCACCTCGAGCCGGGCGATGCGTCGATCGCGGATGCCGCGCTGCGCGAGCTGCGGGAGGAGACCGGCGTCGTCGTATCTGCTCTCGCCGAACCGCTCGTGTACGACCTCGATCATCATGCGCTGTCTTCGGCCTTCGGTCGCTGCGCGTCGCACCTCGACATCGGAATGGCGGTCGTGGCCGACGAGGATGCCGCACTCGTGGTGAGCGCGGAGTCGGAGGATGTGCGGTGGTGGCCGATCGACGCATTGCCGGCGCAGGTCCCTTCCGGGTTCGAGGGACGGGTGCGGCGGTTGCGAGATCGCCTCGCGGTCTGACAGGCGTCATCTGACGGACGTCATCGCAGCGCGGTGCGGCTCGTGCCCGTCGCGTCGAGTCGCACACCGTCGGGCACGAACACGGAGACGAGCGGCGGATGCCAGTCGACCGAGAGGTGCACCCGCGCCGACGACCCGTCCGGTGATTCTGCGGAGACCAGCATTGCGTCGCCGGGCAGCTGACGCAGCAGCGCCTCCGCCTCCGTGCGGACGGCATCGTCCGTGAGGTCGGCGTGCACGGCGTTCCCCTCGACGACGACCGTGAACCCGTCGGCTCCGGCGAGCGCGGCCGCGTCGGCGAGCGCGTCGAGGTGCTTCTGCGCGATGTAGAGATCCGTGGCGCACACGCTCACGATGATCAGCGCGATGGCAAGCAGTGCGTACCCCAGGGTGAGCAGGATCACGCTCCCGTCCTCGTCGGGATGCGTCATCCTGTGCCCCACAGGCGCGAGATCTTCTGGACGGCAGTCCCCTCCACTCCGACCGATGCAGCGTCGTCCCCTCCGAACAGGGCTGGGATCAGCGGCAGCGTGACCCTGGTGGTGACCGTGATGGTCACCACCGCCCCCGCTGAGGGGCAGTCGATACCGTCGGGGGCGCACGACATCGACACCTCGGTCGCGTCGTGGTCGAGACCGTACTGCTCGGCGACGTCCGCCAGCACTCGATCCCCCTGGGAGGCAGCCGCCTCCGGGTCCGATGTCGTGGCCATCACTCGCGCCACCTGGCGGGCGGCAGCCTCGACACCCAAGGTCTGCTCCTGGATCGCTCCGAGCGCGATGATGAGGTACACGAGCGGGACGAGCAGGATGACCCCGACCGTGATGAACTCGAGCGCCGCCGAGCCGTCGTCATCCGTCATCGAAGGACTCCTCCGGCGCATGCGCCTCCACATCGAGCGCGAGCGGGATCCCGAGGAGTCCGATGAGCGGCAGCGTCGTGCGCACGCGCACCTCGATCATCGGTCGTCCGAGGGCGGTCGCGCGTCCGACGACCACATCCTTCGCATACGCGTCGCCCACCGCGCGCGTGATGCTCCGTCGGGTGACGGCAGCGCCCTCGGCGAGCTCCGTGTCTGCGAGCGCCGCGTGGTACGCCCCCTCGACGGCCGCGTCGTGCACGACGTTGCGCACATACACGGCGAGCGCGAGCTGCAGCACGCCCAGGGTCAGAAGCGTCAGCAGAGTGCCGACCATGACGAACTCGACGGGGCTCGACCCGCGGTCGTCCGAGATGCCGCCGAGTGGGATGACAGACATGGACAAAGCAGGTCAGATACCGGACACGCGCTGGATGGCCTGCTCGAACAGCGTGCTCAGCGCCGGTCCTGCAACCGCCCAAATGAGTACCACGAGTCCGGCCGTCATGAGTGTGACCAGCACCCAGCCGGGTACGTCTCCTCGCTCATCGCCCAGCATCGGCTCGGGTTCCACGAACGTGAAGTTTCCGCGGAGCTCTCGAGACGTGTTCATGTCGGTCGTCCTTTCAGTGGGCACTCAGCCGATGCCGAGTCGCAGGATGAAGAGCCCGGGATAGATGGCGAAAAGCACGGACAGCGGCAGGATCAGGAAGACCAGTGGCAGGAGCATGAGGATCTCCTTGCGGCCAGCCTGCTCGATCAGGACCCGCTTGGCGTCCTCGCGAGCGTCGCCTGCCTGCGCGTGCAAGACCGAGGCGAGCGGCGCGCCGTGTTCCAGCGCCGCGATCACCTGGTCGATGGCCCGGGTGAGACCAGGAAGCTCGAGGCGGCGGGACATCTCGGCCAAAGCGTCCGCGAGTGATGACCCGGTGCCCGCAGCGAGCACGACTCGACGGAACTCGTTCGTCATCTCGCCGGATCCGACGGCAGCGACCCGCCGGAGCGAATCGAGGAAACCCTCCCCCGCGGACAGGCACAGGGCGAGGAACTCGAGGGCGGTCGGAAGCTCGTCGGTGAGTCGTCGACGTCGGGAACGCACGCGCGCGGTGAGCAGCATGTCGTACGCGATACCGGCGCCGGCGCCGAAGAGCGCCGGCGCGAATGCGATAGGCGGACTCATCCTGCCCAGCACGGCTGCGGAGATGAGGACGACGGCGCCCGCGGCGATCCCGACGAGGACCCATCCGAGCTGACGACCTCGGAATGCGCTCTGCTCCATGGGCGACCCGGACTGGGCGAGTCGGCGACGAAGAGCGTCGCTTCCGCCGAGGACTCGCCCGAACAGCGCCTGAGCCCTCGCCCACAGCCGCAGATCACCCGCCGGAAGGATTCCTCGGTGTGAGCGGGCGCTCGGCGGCAGATCCTCCTCAGCGACGACGTCGCGCAGATACGGTGCGATCCGGCGCGCCAGTGGGACCGCCGACCATCGGGGAAGCGCAGCGAGGAGAAAGATCACCCCGACGCCCATCGTCCCCCCGATGAGTATCGCGAACGCTGCTGCGGAAGCCATGCTCATCCGAACCACCGCCCGGGTTCCGGCAGCCGACCGATCCGGATCATGATCCGATAGGCGACCAGCGAGACCCCGGCTCCCGCGACGATCACCAGCATCCCTTCCGGCGTGCCGTACGCCACCGCACCCTCCGGACGCAGAACGAGCAGCCCGAGGATCGCCCACGGTGCGATCGACCCGAGCACGGCCGCACCGCGGATCCACGACTGTCTGGCCTCCACCTCGCCACGAAGCGCGGCATCCGCACGCACCGAGAGCGACAGCGCTCGCAGGACGCCGCTGAGCTCGGTGCCTCCGACTTGGCGTGCCATACGCAGGGTCTCGATGATGCGGTCGGCTGTCGGATCGGCGAGCGAGCGCTTGAGCCGATCGAGGCTCGTCTCGAAGCGGCCCGTCGAGCGCAGATCCTGGGCGAACACCTCGAACGCCGGCCGCATCATCGACGGAGCGGACTCGGCGAGGCTCGCGACCGCGTCGGGAAGGGACAGTCCGACCCGGATCGACGCGATGAGCAGATCGCATATGTCGGGCCAGAGCTGTCGGCGCTGACGACGCAGGCGCACACGCCGCGAGCGGAGAAGTGCGAGGGGCGAAGCGGCCGCGGCCACGGCCGCCAGAACCGCCAGCACTGGTATCGCGGAGACGAGCAAGACGACGGATGCGGCGGCGAGCGCGAGCGCAGCCATGATCACGACCAGCACGCGCGGTCGTACTGCCGCGAGTCCGGCGTCAGCCAGCATCCGGGTGAAGAGACCGGCTCGCCGGGTGGCGTCCCGCTCAGATCGAGGCGGCCAGAGCCACGGTGAGACGCACAGCAGCACGCCCGCCGCCAGCATCGCACCCAGCAGAGCGGTCATCCGGGCGCCCCGACTCGCCGGAGGTCGCCGCGCCGGCCGGGGGTCGTCGCCGCACCGTGCGAGAACACCTGTCGGGTCACGATCCGCCCGGCATCGATCTCTCCCGTCGGCGCGATGACCTCGTGCACCCGTCGCACGCCGTCGTCATCGCGGACGCAGTGCACCACCAGGTCGACGGAAGCGGCGAGAGCGGGCACGATGAAGGAGCGATCGATGTTGCGCCCGGCGAGCAGCGGAAGCAGCGTGAGCTTGTCGAGCGCATCCGCTGCCGAGTTGGCATGCACGGTCGCGGCACCGGGCACGCCGGTGTTCAGCGCCAGCACCAGGTCGAGTGCCTCCGCGTCGCGCACCTCTCCCACCACGATGCGGTCCGGCCGCATCCTGAGGGCTTCCTTGACGAGGCGTCGCAGCGTGATCTCGCCGGTTCCCTCCAGACTCGCCTGCCTTCCCTGCAGAGACACGACGTCCGGACCCTCGACGGCGATCTCGAAGGTCTCCTCGACCGTCACGATGCGCTGACGCTCGGAACACGAATCGAGCAGCGCCCCGAGCAGGGTGGTCTTGCCCGCATGCGTCGCGCCCGAGACGATGACGCTCCGGCCGTCCTCCATCGCCCGTCGCAGCACCGCCGCAAGGTCAGGGGTGAGCGCTCCCTCGCCCACCAGCGCATCGAGCGACCGGTACCGGGGCAGGAACTTGCGGATGTTGACCGACCACGAGCCGCGCACCACATCCGCGATCGCCACGTGCAGCCGCGAACCGTCCGGAAGTGACGCATCGACGAACGGCTGACCGATGTCGACACGGCGGCCCGTCGACTGCAGCATCCGCTCGACGAGATCGCGCAGCATCACCTCGCTCAGCTGCAGACCGATCCTCTCCGACACCCCAGCCCGCGCGACATGGATGCTGTCGGGGCCGTTGAGCCAGATCTCCTCGACCTCCGGGTCGTCGAGCAGCGGCTGCAGCGCCCCGAACCCCGTCACCGCGGCCAGCACATCGCGCACGCACCCCGGCTCGTCGTCGATCATCGCCTCGCCGCGCGCGAGAGCCACGTCATTGAACCGCCGCACCTCCCCCACCGCGACGGCTCGCGCACCCTCCGCATCCAGAGTCGGATCCATCCCCTCCCCTCGGAGTCGCTGCCGCACGCGCTCGGCGACGACGATGGAAGGAGGGATCACCCGAGCATCCTCGCAAGAATGCCGCCGTCGCCGTCGGAGTTATCCACAGCCCCGAAGCGCTGCTGCGGGCGGATCCCCAGCAATGCACGATCCCCCGATCAGTAGACTGTTTTTCACCGCGCGGGAGTGGTGAAATTGGCAGACACGCAGGATTTAGGTTCCTGTGCCCTAGGGCGTGTGGGTTCAAGTCCCACCTTCCGCACGAGAGACGATGGTGCCGTTGTCGGCCGCCGTCACTCAATCAGCTCCACCGCCGACCCTTACGACCGACGGGAATCCTCCAGTGCTCGAAACGATGCTGCACGCACCGACCGCTCTCATCCCCTGGCTCGATCCGGAGACCATCATCCGCGGGGCTGGGCCTTGGGCGCTGCTCGTGGTGTGCTTCATCGTGTTCGCCGAGACCGGGCTCCTGGTCGGCTTCCTGCTCCCCGGGGACACGCTTCTCGTCATCGCCGGCCTGCTCTCGCACCCGATCGCAGGCTCCGAGAACGGAATCTTCGGGATCAACGTCTGGATCGTGGCGCTGCTTATCGCGCTCGCTGCGTTCGTCGGCGGAGAAGTCGGATACGTCATCGGCCATAAGGGCGGTCCCGCGATCTTCGAGCGCAAGGAATCGGGTCTCTTCAGCAAGAAGAACGTCGAGCGCACGAACGCGTTCTTCGAGCGATTCGGCGGCATCACCGTCATCCTGGCCCGCTTCGTGCCGATCGTCCGCACGTTCGCCCCGGTCGCTGCCGGCGTCGGGCATATGCCGTGGCGGAAGTATTCGCTCTACAACCTGATCGGCGCGATGCTGTGGGGATTCGGGCTCACGATGCTCGGCTACGCGATCGGCTTCATTCCGCCGATCAAGTGGTTCGTGACCGAGTACATCGACCTCATCCTGCTCGCCGCCGTCGGCGGCACCGCGCTGGTCACGCTCTGGCACTACCTCTCCGAGCGCCACAAGGCGAAGAAGGCCGCCGCGGCCGGTGAGGGCGAGACCGACGCGATCGAGGCGCAGGAGCTCACGCTCGACGCCGAGGTGTTCGACCGCGCCCCCGACCTCGACGGCGACGGCAAGCACTGACACCCGCGCAGGCTCAGAGCAAGGCCGGCTGACCTCAGCCGGCCTTCTTCTTGCTCGGACCCTTCTTCGTGGTCTTCTTCTCGTCCGACGACTCCGACCGCGCAGCCTTCGTGCGCGCGACGCTGGCGCGCAGCGCCTCCATCAGGTCGATGACCTCGCCGCTCTTTGCGTCGCCCTCTCCCTCGCCGAACGTCTCGGAGACATCGAAGGTGTCGCCGGCGTCGATCTTGGCGTCGATCAGCGTGCGCAGTTCCTTCTGGTACTCGTCGACGAACGACTCGGGGTCGAAGTCGGCCGAATAGCTGTCGACGAGGGATGCCGACAGGTCGAGTTCCTTCTTCGAGATCCGCACGTCCTCATCCAGCGACGGGAACGCCGCCTCGCGCACCTCGTCGGCCCAGAGCAGCGTCTGCAGCACGAGCACCTTGCCGCGCACCCGCAGCGCCGCGAGCCGCGTTTTCTGACGCAGCGTGAACCGCACGATCGCCGTCCGGTCGGTCTGCTCGAGCGTCTTGCGCAGCAGCACGTACGCCTTCGGCGACTTCGAGTCGGGCTCGAGGTAGTACGGCTTGTCGAGCGTCAGCAGGTCGACCTGGTCGGAGGGCACGAACTCGACCACATCGATCTCGCGGCTCTTCTCCGACGGGAGCGCCGCGAGGTCGTCCTTCGTGAGCACGACCGTCTGGCCTTCATCGACATACGCGCGGTCGATGTCGGCATACGCCACGGTCTCACCGCACACCTCGCACGTGCGCTGATACCGGATACGCCCGCCGTCCTTCTCGTGCACCTGGTGCAGCGGGACGTCGTGGTCCTCCGTCGCGGAATACACCTTGACCGGGACATTCACCAGGCCGAAGGTCAGCGCGCCCTTCCAGATCGTTCTCATGCCCCCAGTGAACACCAGCCGCCCGGTTCACGGCCAGTCCTTGACTACGCTGGGCGTCATGGTTCCGGAGGCGCAGAACGTGCAGATCGACGGCCGCCGGCTGCGCATCACGAACCTCGACAAGGTCGTCTACGCCGAGACCGGCACCACCAAGGGCGAGATCATCGCCTACTACACGGCGATCGCGCCGCATCTGCTCCCCCTGCTCGACGGGCGCCCGGTCACCCGCAAACGCTGGGTCGAGGGAGTGGGGACAGCGGATGCTCCCGCCGACGCGTTCTTCACGAAACAGCTCGAACCGGGAGCGCCGGACTGGATCCCGCGGCAGCCGATCCAGCATTCCGACGGCCCCAAGGAGTATCCGCTCGTCGAGGACGTGCCCACCCTCGTCTGGCTCGCGCAGGTCGCGGCGATCGAGCTCCATGTGCCGCAATGGCGCTTCGCACCCGACGGCCTGCCCGGCAGGCCGGACCGTCTCGTGCTCGACCTCGACCCCGGCCCCGGAGTGGGACTCGCCCAGTGCGCGGAGGTCGCCCGCATCGCTCGGGGCCTCCTCACCGACATCGGCCTCGACCCTGTCCCCGTCACGAGCGGCAGTAAGGGCATCCACCTGTATGCCGCTCTTCCCGGTCAGCAGACCAGCGCTGAGATCTCGGCCGTGGTGAAGGAGATCGCCCGGCTCATCGAGACCGATCACCCCGACCTGGCGACCAGCACCATGGCGAAGGCCGCCCGCGGCGGCAAGGTCTTCCTCGACTGGAGCCAGAACAACGGCAAGAAGACGACGATCTCGCCGTACTCCCTGCGTGGCCGCGCGCAGCCCTGGGTCGCCGCACCCCGCACCTGGGAGGAGCTCGACGACCCCGACCTGGCTCAACTCGACTTCTCGACCGTGCTCGAGCGCGCAGAGTCCGGCGTCGATCCGATCGCGCCGCTCCGCATCGCACCCGCGGAATCGCTCAGCACCGGTCGCGCCACTGCCGAGGTTCAGGCGACGGCGCCGACCGAAGAGCCGCGCGAGCGGGGCAGGCCTGCGCGCCGCCATGCCCGCGGTGCAGGCGGCGCCGCCTCGCCCGCATCCGTCACCGCCGCCTCCCTCTCCCCGATGCTCGCCGAGAACGGCACGCCGGCGATCGCGCGCGGCCTGAGCACCCCCTCCTGGGTCGAGGTGAAGTGGGACGGGATCAGGGCGATCGGCACGTGGTCGGACGGACGGATGCTGCTGCATGCCCGCAGCGGCACGGACATCACCGCCCGGTACCCCGAGCTCACCGCCGACGGGGCACCCTTCCTCCCCGTCTCCGATGCGATCCTCGATGGCGAGATCGTCGCCTTCGACGCGCAGGGCAGACCGAGCTTCTCGAAGCTGCAGAACCGCATGCACCTCGAGCGCCCCCGCGAGATCGAGCGCGAGGTCGTGCGGACCCCCATCATCTACATGGTCTTCGACCTGCTGCGGCTCGACGGCCACGACCTCACCACGATGCCCCTCTCGCAGCGTCGCACCCTGCTCGACGAGGTCATCTCCGAGCTCGACGCCCCGGTGCAGGTGCCTCCGGTGTTCGACGACGTCGACGCGGCGCTCGCGACGAGTGACGAGTTCGGCCTCGAGGGCGTCGTCGTCAAGGATCCGGGTTCCCGCTATCGCCCGGGGCAGCGATCTCCCGCCTGGCTCAAGCTCAAGCACACCCGGATGCAGGAAGTGGTGATCGTCGGCATCCGTCCGGGCAAGGGGGATCGCGAGGGCACATTCGGCTCGCTGCTGCTCGCGGTGCCGGATTCGGGACGGCTGCGCTACGTCGGCCGCGTCGGCACGGGCTTCACCGACCGGATGCTCCGCGACCTGCTGTCACGTCTCGCGCCGCTGCGCATCGAGAAGGCGCCCCTCGCGGATGTCCCTGCACTGGATGCCTCCGACGCGCTGTGGGTCGAGCCTGAGCTGGTGGGCGAGGTCGAGTTCGCGAACTGGACGCCCGACGGCATCCTGCGTCATTCCCGGTGGCGGGGTCTGCGGCCCGACAAGACACCCGACGAGGTCGTCGTCGAGAGCTGAGACCTCAGGCGTGATGCGGTTCGCAGTCGGACTGCTCGGCCGGCTCGATCTGGAACGTCGAGTGCGCGACGTCGAAGTGATCGGCGAGGCAGGACTGCAGATCGTTGAGCAGGGTCGCCGATCGACCGTCGGCGAGCAGGGTCGGATCCACGCTGACGTGCGCGCTGAACACCGGCGCACCGCGCGTGAGCTGCCAGACGTGCACGTCGTGGACGCCGATGACCCCGTCGTAGTCGAGGAGGTGCTGGCGGATGTCGCTCACCGCCGTTCCCTTCGGCGCTGACTCGGCGAGCACCGAGAACACCTCCCGCAGCAGTGCGATCGCTCGCGGGATGATGAGCACGGCGATGAGCATGGACGCGATCGCGTCCGCCGGCATCCATCCGGTCGTGACGATCACGATCGCGGCGATGATCACCATCGCCGAGCCGATCAGGTCGCCCATGACCTCGAGGTAGGCGCCTCGCACGTTGATGCTGGTGCGCTGCGCACGGCTCAGAAGCCACATCGAGATCGCGTTGGCGATGAGACCGACGACCGCGACGACGAGCATCAGCCCTCCGACGACCTCGGTCTCGCCCGGGTTCAGCAGGCGGCCGATAGCCTCGATCGCGACCCAGCCGGCGAGCAGGATCAGGATGATCGCATTGATCAGCGCTCCGAACACCTCGGCCCGCTGGTATCCGAATGTACGTCGGTCGTCCGCGGGTCGCGCTGCGACTGCGGCGGCGATCAGCGCGATCACGAGGGCCGAGGCGTCGGTGAACATGTGCGCGGCATCGGCCAGCAGCGCCAGCGATCCGGTGAGCACGGCGCCCACGATCTGCACCACCATGACGGTCGCCGTGAGCGTCAGCGAGATCGCCAGAAGTCGACGATGGCCGGCGGAGCGGATGCCGCCGGCGGCGGGCGCGTGATCGTGCATGTCTCCAGGCTAGACCGGCGTCCCCGGTCGCCGGCCGGTATCCGCCCAGTCGGGAATGGTGATGATTCTCAGTAGCCTCGGCCTCAGCGCAGGCGGGCGTATTCGAGCACGACGCAGCCGTTGTCGAACGACCGCACCTGCTCCAGGCCGAACTGCGTCGGAGCGAACGAGTGGCTGACCATCGGGATGCCGGACCCGGCGATGACCGGGTACTTCTTGACGATCAGTCGGTCGATCTCGTCGAGGAGGACGCCGGCGAGCACCGCCCCACCCGCGAGGTAGATTCCGAGGCCCGGCTCGGCCTTGAGCTCTCGTACCCGAGCGACGGGGTCCGTCCGCACGATCTCGACGTTCGGATCCTGCGGGTCCGCCTGCGTGGTGCTGAACACCACCGTCCGCAACTGCGAGTAAGGGTCGGTGATGCCCATCTGCAACGCCGGCTCATACGTGCGGCGCCCCATCAGCACGGTGTCGAAGCGGGTGAGCGGCTCGTCGACTCCTCCACGATCCGCGCGGACGAACGCCGGCTGGATGTCGGCCAGCTCAGTGCCCATCATCTCGGCGAATGCGGGGGTCACCGGATAGAAATCGACCTCGTCGGCGGGCCCAGCGATGAACCCGTCGAGGGTCACGCCGATGTAGTAGGTGAGTTCTCTCATGCCGCCAGATTAACCACTACGAATGAAGTACGTCAAGCGTAGTGGTTGACGTATCGCGCGGCTCAGAGCGTCGTGAGCAGCGGTGCCAGCTTCTCGAAGGCGCGGGCGCGGTGCGACTGCGCCTGCTTCTCCTCCGCGGTGAACTGGCCCACGGTGCGCTCGGCTCCGGCGGGCTGGCCGTCGGGGACGAAGATCGGGTCATAGCCGAAGCCGCCGAGTCCCGACGGCTCGGTCGCCAGGCGTCCTGGCCAGTCCCCCACGACCACGTGCTCTGCACCCTCCGGGGTCACGAGCGCGATGGTCGAGGTGAAGTGGGCGCTGCGGTGCTGATCCGCGATGTCACGCAGCTGATCGAGCAGCAGCTCGAGGTTCGCGGCGGCATCCTTCTTCTGCCCGGCCCAGTAGGCGGAGAAGACGCCGGGCGATCCGCCGAGCACGTCGACGCAGATGCCGGAGTCGTCGGCGAGCGCCGCGAGCCCGGTGTGCGCCGAGGCAGCCCGCGCCTTGATCAGGGCGTTCTCGGCGAAGGTGACCCCGTCCTCGACCGGCTCGGGGCCGTCGTAGCCCACGACCTCGAGATCGGGTCGCGTCGCCGCGACGATCTGCTGGAACTCCGCGACCTTGTGCGGATTGTGCGTGGCGAGGACGACCTTCATCAGCCCGCCAGAGCCTTCAGCTGCTGATCCTTGAGGTCTGCGCAGCCGGCCACACCCAGATCGAGCAGGGCATCGAGCTCGCGCTTGTCGAACGGCGCTCCCTCGGCCGTGCCCTGCACCTCGACGAACAGGCCGCGGCCGGTGACGACGACGTTCATGTCGGTCTCCGCCCGGACGTCCTCGACATATGCGAGATCGAGCATGGGCTCGCCGTCGATGATGCCGACCGAGACGGCGGCGACCGAGTCGAGCAGCGGCGTCGCGTTCTTGCCGATGAACTTCTTCTCGCGGCCCCACTCGATCGCATCGGCCAGCGCCACATAGGCGCCGGTGATCGCCGCGGTGCGGGTGCCGCCGTCGGCCTGCAGCACGTCGCAGTCGATCACGATCGTGTTCTCACCCAGAGCCTTGGTGTCGACGACCGCGCGCAGGGCGCGACCGATCAGACGGGAGATCTCGTGCGTGCGTCCGCCGATGCGACCCTTGACGCTCTCGCGGTCGTTGCGGCTGTTCGTCGCCCTGGGCAGCATCGAGTACTCGGCGGTCACCCACCCCTTGCCCTTGCCGGTCAGCCAGCGCGGCACGCCGTTGGTGAACGATGCGGTGCACAGCACCTTCGTTCCGCCGAAGCTGATCAGCGCCGATCCCTCGGCATGGCTGCTCCAGCCTCGTTCGATGGTGATCTCGCGGAGCTGGTCGGTGGAGCGGCCGTCGGCACGGACGATGCTGGTCATGGGCTTCTTTCGGGTGGGGGCGGGTGACGCGGATGCTGCGGAAGGGATCAGGAACCGGGGGTCAGTTCAGGAAGAGTGATGACGCCGGTCTGCACGAGCTGGACGTCGCGCACCTCGCGGCCCATCAGACGGTTAGCGAGCGCCGTGAACTCGATCGTGGAATCGCCGGTCGCCTCGTAGACGTACGACGCGGTGGCGTCCGGCGAGGCGAGCAGGTCGCCGCGCACGAGCTGGCGGTAGACGTCGCCCGCGGTCTCGTCGTCGCTGGAGACGAGGGTGACGCCCTCGCCCATGACGTAGCTGATGGCGCCGCGCAGGAACGGGTAGTGCGTGCAGCCCAGCACGAGGGTGTCGACCTCCGCCTCGCGCAGCGGCGCCAGGTACTCCTCGGCGGTGGCGAGGACCTCCGGGGTGCCGGTGATCCCTCCCTCGACGAACTCGACGAAGCGAGGGCAGGCAGCCGTGAAGACCTCGAGCCGCTCATTCACCTCGAGCATGTCCTGATAGGCGCGCGACCCGATCGTCCCGACGGTGCCGATCACGCCGACCCGTCCGTTGCGCGTGGTCGAGACGGCGCGGCGCACGGCGGGGCCGATCACCTCGACGACCGGGACGTCGTAGCGCTCCCTGGCATCACGCAGCATGGCGGCGGATGCCGTGTTGCAGGCGATCACGAGCATCTTGACGCCCTGATCGACCAGTGTGTCGAGGACCTCGAGGCTGTAGCGGCGCACATCGGCGATCGGCTTCGGGCCATACGGCGAATGCGCCGTGTCACCGATGTAGACGAACGATTCCCGCGGCAGCTGGGCTCTGATGGCCCTGGCCACCGTGAGTCCGCCGACACCGGAGTCGAAGATTCCGATCGGGGCGTCGTTCATGACTCCCCAGCCTACCCGCGCCCACCCCGCGTCACGCTCAGCAACTCGAACGGATGTCGTCACTAAGCTGAACCGCATGACGACGTCCACGGCGCTGCTGACCGACCGTTACGAACTCACGATGCTCGCCGCCGCCCTGCGCGACGGCACCGCATCACGCCCCAGCGTGTTCGAGCTTTTCTCGCGTCGACTCTCCGGCGGGCGCCGTTTCGGCGTCGTCGCCGGCACCGGCCGTCTGCTCACGCTGCTGCGCGAGTTCCGCTTCGAGGACGACGAGCTGCGTTTCCTCCGCGACAACGACGTGGTGGACGCCGAGTCCCTGACCTACCTCGAGAACTACCGCTTCACCGGATCCATCCGCGGCTACCGCGAAGGTGAGCTGTATTTCCCCGGCTCCCCCATCCTCACGGTCGAGGGCAGCTTCGCCGACGCCGTCGTATTGGAGACGCTGGCGCTCAGCGTCCTCAATCATGACTCCGCTGTCGCCACGGCGGCGTCCAGGATGAGCATCGCCGCCGGTGAGCGCCCCCTGGCCGAGATGGGCTCCCGCCGAGCCGCCGAGCAGTCCGCGGTCGCCGCAGCTCGCGCCGCGTACATCGCCGGGTTCCGGGCGACGAGCAACCTCGAAGCAGGGCGGCGCTGGGGCATCCCGACCATGGGCACGGCGGCCCATTCCTGGACCCTTCTGCACGAGAGCGAGGAGGAGGCGTTCCGATCGCAGATCGACAGCCTCGGCACCGGGACGACGCTCCTCGTCGACACCTACGACATCCGCACCGGCGTCGAGACCGCGATCCGCGTCGCCGGAACCGGGCTGGGCGGCGTGCGCATCGACTCGGGCGACCTCCCGATCGTGGCAGCGGAGGTGCGGGCGCAACTCGACGAGCTCGGCGCCACCGGCACCAGGATCACCGTCACCAGCGATCTGGACGAGTACGCGATCGCCGCTCTGGCTGCGTCGCCGGTGGATTCCTACGGCGTGGGCACCTCGGTCGTGACCGGATCCGGATACCCCACGGCGAGCATGGTCTACAAGCTGGTCGCGAGACAGGATCCGAACGGCGCCTGGATCGGCGTCGCCAAGGCCTCGACCGACAAGGCGTCGCACGGCGGGCGCAAGGCCGCCTTCCGCACGCTGGTCGACGGGGTCGCCGAGGCCGAGACGGTGGTCGTGTCGGACGGCTTCGAGGAGCTCGACACCCCGAGCGAGCACCCGGACGGACGAGCACTGCAGACGACGTTCGTCGAGGCCGGCGACATCGACACCTCCTTCGAAGGGCCGCAGGGCACGGCATCCGCTCGCGAGCACCACCTGCGTGTGCGCGAGGAGCTGCCCGTGCGAGCGCTGGCGCTCAGCAAGTCGGATCCGGCGATCCCCACCGTCTACGTCGACGCGAGCTGATACGGTCCGACGCGAGCGGACGACGGCTGTGCGCCCGGCTCAGCCCATCATCGATTCGTAGATCTCCTTGCAGGTGGGGCAGATCGGGAACTTCTCCGGGTCGCGACCCGGCGTCCACTTCTTGCCGCACAGCGCCCGCACCGGCTTGCCGGTGATGGCGGACTCGAGGATCTTGTCCTTCTTGACGTAGTGCGAGAAGCGCTCGTGGTCGCCCGGCTCCAGATTCTCCTCGCGGAGAAGTTCTTCTAGTTCGCGATCGAGCGTTGTCACGCCGCCCTGATCGGGGCTGTCCAGCGGAGTACTCATGCCGAGAGTCTAGCCGCGCAGGAGCCTCGTCGGGCGGGTGTCACGCCGTCTCGACGAACTCCATCAGCCGCTCGCCCTCGCGCTCGAAGATGCGCCCGCCGATCGTGACTCCGGCCGCGAGGACGACGATCCCCGTGGCGAGCCCCACCCAGAAGGTCGCCGGTGCGAACTGTGATCCTTCGACCATCGTGAGCACGAGCAGCCAGATCGTCGGGATGCTCACCGCGATGGCTCCGAGGAACGCCGCGGCCGGGCCGTAGGCACCCCGCGAGGTCGGCCTCTGCGGCTGCTGGAAGGGGCTGTCCCCCGGGCGCGACACGGCGTACGGCGCGATGACCGAGACGATGCTCGAGAAGCCCAGGGCGGACAGCAGCAGGCTCGCGCCCAGGCCGGTGAGCGGCAGCAGCAGCCGCCAGTCGTCGATCCACAGCAGGGTGAGCGGCACGGCGATCGCGAGCACGGGCACGGCCACCAGGATGACGGGCACGAGTCGGCCGAGGCGGTCCGGGATGCCGCGGACCCCACTGGCCACGTGGGTCCACAGCGCGGTCGAGTCGTAGGCGACGTCGTTGTGCGGGAGCCACCCGAAGAACAATGCCATCACCGGCACGGGCACCAGCGCGGCGATCTCGAGCGGGACGCCGGCGATCAGCAGCGGGAAGACCGTCAGCACGCCGGCGATCGGCACGACGATGAGGTTCATGATGTACCGGCGATCGCGGAGCCAGTAGACGAGGCTGCGTGCCGCGATCGCCCCGAAGGCGTTCGAGGGCAGCAGCCCGAACCAGCCGAGGCCGGAGCGCTCCCTCGACGCGGCGGGGCGCTCTGTGGTGGTCAGCAGTCGTCGCACGAGCCAGGTCCACAGCGCCCACAGGCCGACGGCGGTGAGGAGGGCGATGATGCCGCTCGCCCAGGCACCGGCGGCGTCGTCCGTGGCGAAGGAGAAGAGGAATCGCGACGAGGCGGCGAACGGGGTGAAGCCGACGGAAGCCGTCAGCGCGGCGACCGCGGCCGGCACCTGTCCGTCCCACTTCAGCGAGGCGAGGAAGACCGCGACAGGGAAGGCGATGACGATGACCGCCAGCGCGAAGAGGGCGGTCAGCTCGCGGGAGCGGCGCTCCGGCAGGAGCAGTGCGTTGACGGCCATGCCGATGCGCGCGGACAGCACCATGCTCAGGAGTCCGACCAGGCTCGTCAGGACGGCCACCACCCAGGGGGCGCCGAGCCTGATCGCGACGACGCAGACGCTGACGTTGACGGCGATCAGCGCCAGGCTCGGGACGCTGATGAATGACGCAAGCGCGAGGATCCACGGCATCTGCCGCTCGTCGACCCCGAACACCGCGAACCGTCGCGGATCGAGCTGGTCGACCGCGCCGACGAGGATCGGCCCCACGAGGAAGCCGAGCAGCAGTGCGGCGCTGCCCAGCACGATGACCGTGCGTGCGACGGCCACCGGAGCGTCATCGAGACTCAGGACAGCGCTGCACACCAGCGCGGTGAGGATGACGACGACAGCGAGCATGACCAGGGTCCGCACCCGACGTTCGCCGCGGAGCGATCCGATCAGGAGCGCGGCCCTCAGTCGGAGAACGTGTGCAGCCACTCGAGCCCCTCCACCTCTCCGATGCCGCCGGAGAGCTCGACGAACCGTGCCTCGAGGGTCTGCCCCGCGCGAACGTCGTCGATGGTCCCCTCGGCGAGGACGTCTCCGCCGACGATGATCGCCACACGAGAGCACACCCGCTCAACCAGGTCCATGCCGTGGCTGGAGAGGATGACGGTGCCGCCGTGCGCGACGTACGCGCGCAGGATGTCGAGGATGACCGCGGAGGACACCGGGTCGACCGCCTCGAAGGGCTCGTCGAGGACGAGCACCCGGGGCGAATGGATCATGGCGCCGGCGAGCATGATCTTCTTCGTCATGCCGGCCGAGTAGTCGGAGACGACGCGGTTCAGTGCCTCACCGAGATCGAACGCCCGCGCGAGGTCGCCGACGCGCTTCTCGATCACGTCCGAAGTGAGTCCTCGCAGCAGACCGTAGTAGTAGAGGAGCTGACGCCCGGTGAGCCGGTCGAACGTGCGCAGACGGTCGGGCAGCACTCCCATCATGCGCTTCGCAGCGAGCGGCTTGGCCGCCTGGTCGATGCCGCAGATCACGACTTCGCCCTCGTCCGCGCGCAGCAGACCGGCGACGATCGAGAGCGTGGTCGTCTTGCCTGCGCCGTTCGGGCCCACGATGCCGTAGAAGGACCCCGCCGGAACCGTCAGGTCGATGCCGTTGACGGCGACGTGATCGCCGAACGTCTTCACGAGACCGCGGATGCGGATGGCCTCGGTCGCGGATGCCGCGCCCACGTCGCCGACCGCCTCGTCGGAGGCGTCAGCATCGGAGACGCCGTCCGCTTCCGAGTCCGATGGTCGCGCCTCATCGGTCGCGTCGTCCGCCGTGGCCTCCTCCGCAGGGAGCTCCGCGATCGTCTCCTCCGCGATCGTCTCCTCCACCGAGGACTCTTCGGCGAGCGTCTCGTCGGCGACCGTCTCCTCCGCGATCGTCTCGTCGGCGATCGGGGCGTCCGCGGTCGTCTGTTCGAGGGCGGCGCCGTCGCCGACTTCGGCGGGGAACGCGATCAGAGGCTCATCGGCCTCGGCGCGGTCCGGGCGGGATGCGTCCGACTCGGACTGCACGTCGGCCGAGGGGCCTCCGGTGGGATCCGCCTCGGCGGATGCCGCGGTCGCGGCCGCAGTTGCGGTCGCAGTCGCCTCCGCTGCGTCGGCGTCCGCGGCCTCAGCTTCCGCCGCGGCCGCCTCCGCCGCAGCAGCCTTGGCTGCGGCGGCCTTCGCGGCTGCCGCCTTCGCAGCAGCCGTCTTGGCGGCGGCGCTGCGAGCCGCGGTCGTTCGAGCGGAGGACTTCGCTGCGGCGCTCCTCTCCGCGGCCGCCTTCGCTGCGACCGTCTTCGAGGCCGCACCCTTCGCCGCGGTCGGCTTCGCGGCCGTCGTCTTGGACGCTGACGTCTTCGCGGTCGCGCCCTTCGCAGTCGTCGTCGTCTTCGCAGCCGTCGTCTTCGCCGCGGTCGTGCGCGCAGCAGCGGGCTTCGCAGTAGTGGATCGAGAGCCCGAGGCACGCGCCGAGTTCTTCGCGGCGGCCGTGCGGGCTGCTGTCGACGTGGTCCTCTTCGCCGGCGTTTTCGTCACTGCGCCATCGACCGGACGGTCCAGCTTCAGCGTCGGCTCCGCGACCACCTCGATGGTTGTCGCAGCCTTGTCCGCAGCGGATTTCGTGGAGGTCCGACCACCGGTCGTCTTCTTCGCCGGACTCTTCCGCGCCGGCGTCTTCTTCGGGGTCGAGGGGGCAGCGTCAGCCGCCTGATCGGTGGAGTCGTCGGAAGCAGCAGTCACCGTCCTAAGGTATCAACGGGTGCTCCGATTCTTGGGGTCGCCGCAACAATTGGGCGCGGAAAATCTGGATTCGCCCGATCGTCGCAGGGATCTGGACGAATCTGAGTGTTCGGTGTGTACTGGGTCACGAATTGGCAACAGGGGCGACCAGCCCCGGGGCTTCCCAGGCTGTATCGCTAGCATGACTCTCGGCACGACGAAGTGTCTGGTCGGTGAACCGACCGTGAACACATACTTCCTTTAGGAGCACTCGTGACTCTTCAGACCGTCATCCTCGCCGCCGGCATGGGCTCACGCCTGGGCCGCGCGCTGCCGAAGCCGCTCACCGAGCTGAGCGACGGCCGCACGATCATGCGTCAGCAGCACGACAACATCCGCGCCGCCTTCGGATCGGACGCCCGCATCACCGCCGTCGTCGGCTACCGCGCCGAGACCATCATCGAGGCGTTCCCGAACGTGAACTACGTCCACAACGAGCGCTACGACGAGACGAACACGTCGAAGAGCCTGCTGCGCGCCCTCGGCGCGACCGGCAAGTCGGGCGTGCTCTGGATGAACGGCGACGTCGTCTTCGACCCGATGATCCTGGGACGCGCTGCGGCCTACATCGAGCGCGATCAGTCGTTCGTCACCGTCAACACCTCCAAGGTGAGCGACGAAGAGGTCAAGTACACCGTGACCGCCGAGGGCTTCATCAACGAGCTGTCCAAGACGGTCAAGGGCGGTCTCGGCGAGGCCGTGGGCATCAACTACATCTCCTCCGCGAACAAGAAGGCGTTCATGCGCCAGCTGCAGCGCGTCGAGGACCAGGATTACTTCGAGCGCGGCCTCGAGCTCGCCATCGCCGAAGACGGCCTGCTGCTCGAGCCGATGGACGTGTCGGACCTCTACGCGGTGGAGGTCGACTTCGCCGAAGACCTCGAGCGGGCGAACCTGTTCGTCTGATCTCGTTTCACGAAAGCCCGGCCCCGTCAAGGGTGCCGGGCTTTCGGCGTATTCGCGGACTGTCTTCCTAGGATCGATCCATGGCCCCCAAGGTGCACAAGATCCACTCCCTCCCCGACGACGCCCCGTGGGACCGGGGAGTGCCGCCCGTGGGTTCGACGGAGCATCCGCTGATGGTCCGCGGCCTGGATCGCGTCCTCGCGATCCAGCGCCCTCTCGTGCTCGCGCACATCCGCAGCATCCGTCTCCGCAACCCGCACGCCTCCCCCGAGCAGATCATCCGCATCCTCGAACGTCGCTACCTGACTGCGGTGACCACGGGCGGTGCCGCCGTCGGTGCCACGGCGGTGGTGCCGGGGATCGGCACGGGCATCACACTCGCGCTCTCGGGAGTCGAGACCGTGGGGTTCGTGGAGTCGACCGCGCTGTTCGCCCAGTCCGTGGCCGAGGTGCACGGCATCGCCGTCTCGAACCCCGACCGAGCCCGAGCCCTCGTCATGACGCTGATGCTGGGCAAGGAGGGCGTCGCGCTCGTCGGCCAGCTCGCCGGTCAGGCGACCGGCCGCGGCGGCACACGCTCGTCGTACTGGGGCGAGATGGTCACCAAGTCGCTCCCCCGCGCGGCTGTCGGCCCACTCGTCGACCGACTCAAGAGCATGTTCGTGAAGCAGTTCGCGGCCAAGGGCGGTGCGTCGTTCGTCGGCAAGGCGCTGCCGTTCGGCGTCGGTGCGGCGGTCGGCGGTGCGGGTAACCACATCCTGGGGCGCCGTGTCCTCACCACCTCGCACCACGCGTTCGGCGCCGCGCCTCTCGATCTGCCGCTCGAACTCGAACCGGTGGACGGGGCCGAGAAGCTGGAGCTGCGGATGCTGCACGGCGCGCAGTTCGTCGGCGGCGCGGTCGCGGGGGCAGCGGGTTCTGCGGTACGAGGCGTCGGCTGGGCCGGACGCCGGATCGCCTCGGTCGGTCGGGGCCGCCGCAAGGACGCCGGTGAGCTCGAGCAGTCGGGCACGCACGATCTCCCTGGCGAGCTCGGCGCCGATCGCCCGGACCCGACACGCTGAGACCTGACACCCGGACCCCCGACACGCACCGACCGCGTTCCCTGAGCGTGCACGAGAGACGCCAAAGGATCGGGCGACCCGTTGTGGCGAGCATCCAACGGAGCGGGCCGAGCCGACGATAGGGTGGAATCCGTGACGGACAAGCCCGAACTCTCGACCACCGCCGGCAGGATCGCAGACCTCCGCGCTCGCTACAACGAAGCCGTTGTCGACGCTGAGAAGGTCGCGCACGACAAGCAGCACGCCAAGGGCAAGATGACCGCCCGCGAGCGCATCGAGCTGCTCGTCGATCCCGGAAGCTTCGTCGAGTTCGACGAGTACGTGCGGCACCGCACCACCGCCTTCGGAATGGACCGGAACCGCCCGTACGGCGACTCGGTCGTCACCGGCGTCGGCACCATCCACGGACGCACCGTCGCCGTCTACTCGCAGGACTTCACCACTTTCGGCGGCTCGCTGGGCGAGGTCTCGGGCGACAAGATCATCAAGATCATGGAGTTCGCGCTGTCCGGCGGGATGCCGATCATCGGCATCCTCGATTCCGGCGGCGCCCGCATCCAGGAGGGTGTGCTCGCCCTGAGCAAATACGGCGAGATCTTCCGTCTCAACACGCGCTCGTCCGGCGTGATCCCGCAGATCTCGATCATCATGGGCCCGGCCGCCGGTGGAGCGGTTTACGGCCCGGCGCTGACCGACTTCGTCATCATGGTCGACAAGACCAGCCAGATGTTCGTCACCGGTCCCGATGTGATCAAGACGGTCACCGGCGAGGACGTCGGCATGGAGGAGCTCGGCGGTGCCCTCACGCACAACACCCGCTCCGGTGTGGCGCACTACCTGGCGGAGGACGAAGACGACGCGATCGACTACGCCCGCACCCTCCTCGGCTTCCTGCCCGACAACAACATGGCGGAGATCCCCGGCTACGAGAGCGGCTTCGAGTGGGAGACGACGGATGCCGATCGCTCGCTGAACGCGATCATCCCCGACTCCCCCAACCAGCCGTACGACATCCACACAGTGATCGAGCACGTCGTCGACGCCGGGGACTTCATCGAGGTCCAGCCGCTGTTCGCTCCCAACATCGTGATCGGATTCGGTCGCGTCGAGGGCCGCTCGGTCGGCATCATCGCCAACCAGCCGTCGCAGATGGCCGGCACCCTCAACATCGAGGCCGGCGAGAAGGCGAGCCGGTTCGTGCGCTTCTGCGACGCGTTCTCGATCCCGATCGTCACGCTCGTCGACGTACCGGGCTACCTGCCAGGCACCGACCAGGAGTGGACGGGCGTGATCCGCCGCGGCGCGAAGCTCATCTACGCGTACGCCGAGGCAACGGTCCCCCTCGTCACCGTCATCCTGCGCAAGGCCTACGGCGGCGCGTACATCGTGATGGGCTCGAAGCAGCTCGGCGCCGACGTGAACCTCGCGTGGCCGACGGCCGAGATCGCCGTCATGGGCGGCCAGGGCGCCGTGAACATCCTCTACCGCAACGAGATCAAGAAGGCGGAGGAGGCCGGCGAGGACGTCGCCGCCGTACGCACCCGGCTCGCCAACGAGTACACGTACAGCGTGACCTCGCCGTTCCTGGCTGCGGAGCGCGGCGAGATCGACGGCATCATCGAACCGGCGAACACCCGCGTCTCGATCGCGAAGGCCCTGCGCGCGTTGCGGGGCAAGCGCCAGGACCTGCCGCCGAAGAAGCACGGGAACATCCCGCTGTGAGCGTGCACGCACCAGAGGACGGGTCAGGCGAGGCCCAGCGCCCGCCGACGATCGAGATCACCCGCGGCGCGGCGACCGAAGAGGAGCTCGCCGCGCTGATCGCCGTCGTGAGCGACGCGTACGCGCAGGAGGCGGCGGAAGCCGTCGTCGAAGAGCCCGTCGTCTCGGCCTGGATGCGGACGCAGCGTCCGCTGCGTCGGCCACTGCGTCGCGACATCCCTTGGGGCCGGTTCGCCGGCTGAGCCGCAGAGAGACGGAAGGTCTGCGAGACCCGCGGAGCCCCCCAGCTCGCGGGCCACGCAGCCGACCCTCCGTCGATCGATGCGGGACCGTCGTCCCGAGCATCACCCCAGTCTGCGCATCGCTCCAATAGTACATCGATTGGAGTTATCACTTCGAAGCTCCCACCGATATACCGGTATGCACTGAAGGGGGATTCAGTCCTCCAGGTACAGATCGGAGGCACGCGGAGTCAGGACCGCATCCAACACCACGCAGGCGGCACCCACTGCACCGACATCGTCTCCGACCACGGTCCCCTCCACCGGCAGCGTGCGCACAGCCCGCGTCGCGCTTCGGGCGTGCAGGAGATCGGGCAGCTCGCGCAGATAGACCCCGCAGAGGCGCTCCCAGAAGGGACCGCCGAGCACGACGCGATCGACGTCGAGGATGTTCGTCAGCGTCGCGATCAGGACGGCGAGGTGATCGGCCGCTGTGCGGACCAGGTCGAGGGCCGGCTGCTCACCGGCATCCGCCCGCGCGCAGAGCTGGGTGAACCGCTCGTCTATCGCCGCCTCGGCGCCGCCTGTCGGTGAATCGCGCCAGAGACCCGCGGCCTCCGCTCGCTCGACGATCGCCTGCGGAGTGCAGACGACCTCCACACAGCCTCTGAGGCCGCATGCGCACGGAGGCCCGTCCGGATCGACGATGATGTGTCCGATCTCCCCGAAATTGTGGGAGCTGCCGGCGATCGCCTCGCCGTCGCGGACGACCGCGGCACCGAGACCCGTCCCGAGGTAGACGAAGACGAATGACCCCTGGCCACCACCGCCGGTCCACAGCTCGCCGACCGCTGCGGCCGTGGTGTCCTTCTCGACGGTCACCTCCAGGCCGGTGGCCTCGGCCAGGACCGACCTCAGCGGCACCCGCTCCCACCCCTGGAGTTTGGGCGGATCGATCACGGTGCCGCGCTCGGCGTCGAGCGGTCCTGGGGCCGCGACGCCGACTCCGGCCACCAGCGATCGGTCGATCCCTGCCTCGTCGATGAGGTCGGCGACGGTCTGCGCCATGATGTCCACGATCCGCCGCGGATCCTTGTCGGGAGTGCGTTCAGCCCGCCGCTCCACGACGGCGCCGGACATGTCGAGCAGGACCACGGTGATCACCGCCGGGTCCAGATGCACGCCGACCGAGTAACGGCTCTCGGCCACCAGGCGCAGAGTGACGCGGGGCTTGCCCGGCCCGGTGATGGTGCGACCGGCCTCGGTGATGAATCCCTCGTCGAGGAGCCGCCGGGTGATGTTGGTGACGGTCTGGGCGGAGAGGCCCGTGGCCTCGACCAGCTCGATGCGGCTGAGCCCCTCGACCGAGCGCCGGACGGCCTCCAGGATCACCGACTGGTTGAAGTCGCCCATCCGGGGGAGGTTGGTTCCGCGGCGCATGCCCATGCCTCATCATCTCGCACACCGCACGGTTCCGTGTCCCCCAAAATACCTACAGACAAGGATGCGAAGACCCGTGAGACTAAGGGAGACGCTTCGCGTTCGGCTGGTCTCTCTGTCCCAGGGTAGATAGACGCAGACCGGCCACCAGCGGACGGTTTTCGGGTAACTGTTCCGCACGGCGAGGGGCTGGCGGATTCGCCGCCCCTCGCCCACTCTTTCGCCTCGACTCTGATCTCCTCCCCCGATCAGAGCCGAGGGCAGGTCCTGGCGCAGCGGTGATGCCGAACGGTCACGAGGCGTCGCGTGGAATCTCGTGCCAGACGTCGACGGCGTCGTCGTCGCTCTGTCCGCCGGCACCCGCTCGGCCGACCACCGTCACGGCCGTTCGAGGGTCTCTCGCTGCCCGGATGATCCAGCGCTCGGCCTCCGCGTTGCGGAGCACCTCCGCGAGTTCATCCCGGATCTCCCCGCGCCGCTCCTCGTCGACCTCGTCCATACCGCCCTCGTCGAACACCGTCACGACCGCGCCGCGGCGACGGGCATCCTCGATCGCGTCCCGCACCGCATCGTTGAGGAGGTCGGCGCCGCGCAGCTCGTCGCGCAGCCGCCCCTCCGCCAGCCGTGCCTGCAGCCTCTCCTCGTCGTCGAGCAGGCCCTGGGTCGCCACCGCCCTGCTGAGCACAGGCCCCGCGACCGCCAGAGCGAACTGCGTGCGCAGCCGTCGCTCCTTCTGCCGCACCTGCTGTGTGGCGTGCCAGGCGGACACCGCCTGCTGGATCCCGGCGAGCCGCTCGGTGTCGCGCACCGCGCGGTCCCAGAACATGACGAGGAGGTGCGCGACGGCGACCCACATGATCGAGCCGACGAGTCCGAGCGACAGCGCCACGAAGAAGCCCAGCGCGAGGGAGGACGCCGCGACGAGCACGAGCACGACAGACCAGCCGACGACGAATCGTCGCCGCACGACGCAGACGACGCCGATCAGCCCGAGCGCTCCGATGTACCAGGTCGCGAACGGTGCCGTCCGCGTGAGCGGATCGAGCGAGAGCGTCACCAGTGCCGGGATCAGCGCACTCGCGACGAGCGTCAGGAGCGCGACCCAGAGGGGCATCCGGACGGCGATGGCGGAGTCCCAGAGAATCGCCACGTTCACGACGACGAGGTAGAGGGCGATCGCCGCCACCATGAGCAGCGGTCCGGTCGGCTGCTCGATCCACCACACTCCCCGCGCCGCGAAGTACATCGCGAAGCCGACGGCGAGCGAGGTCGCGACGCTGCGGACAGTGCGGTTCATCGCGCCTCCCAGCCCAGCGTCACCGTCGTGCCGAATCGGCTCGAGTCGATGTCGGCGGTGCCGGCGACGCCCGCCATGCGGGCGAAGATCGACGCGCGGATGCCGAGGCGGTCGGCCCCGATCGCCTCGATGTCGAATCCGGGCCCGGTATCGGAGATGGTCACGGTGATGCCCTCGTCACCTCGCCCCTCGGCGATGATGTGCAGGCCTCGACCGTGGGCGTGGGTCACCGCGTTGCCGAGTGCTTGCCTCGCCGCGAGGACGAGCGCTCTGGCGGCGCGGCCGGGGATCAGGCCGATGCCGCCGCGCTCCTCGACGATCGCATCCGCACCGAGTTCGGAGAGCGCCCGCCGGAGCTCGATCACGATCTGCGCCGCGCCGACCGGCTCATCGCTCCCCTCCTGGGCCACGGCCGCCTCGGTGTTGGCGAGGCGGGTGAGCGCTTCCCGTGCCATGCCGACGGCGAGCTCCTGGGCGCGCTCGCCCTCCGCCCGCTCGGCGGCGATCAGCGCGGCGAGGACGCTGTCGTGCATGAGCGCCGACATCGTGGCGCGCTCCTCCTCTGCGGCCGCTGCCGCGGCGGCCGCGGCATAGGAGGCCACTGCGCGTGCACGGGCTTCGTCGACGCCCGCCGCCACGGAGCGGAACATCCAGCCGAGCGAGATGATCACGATGCCGAGGATCAGGGTGAACGAGACGTCGAACGCCGTGATCACCCAGTAATCGCGGGAGAACTCCCCCTCGACCAGCCGGACGTACCCGTACACGAAGGGCAGGCACACCGCCCAGGTGAACTGGAGCCAGAGCGGGAAGGCCAGCATCGCCGCGACGACGCCGACGTTCACGAGGAAGAAGATCCACGGCTGATCCGCCGCCTTCACCATCGGATCGACGAAGCTCGGCCACGCCGCCAGCGCCGCCGTGTACACGATCGCGAACGCGCCCGAGGCTGTGCGCACCCCGCGGCCGACCACACAGGCGACCAGCATCACCACGAGCGGGACGAAGACGACGAGCAGCATCGCGATGCGCGCGGCATCCGCCCATGCCATCGTCGTGATGCCCGCGATCAGCGCCTGCGCGCCGAGGATGCCCGATCCGATCGCGACGACGGTCGCGAGGATCCGCTCCATGCGCTTGCCCGTGAAGCGCTCGAACTCGGTCTCCACACTGCCCGGAGAGGGGATCTTGCTCCAGGCCTCGCGGATGCTGAGCGGGTCAGCGGGCACTCGGCGCCCCGTCGGCCGCCACGATGCCGTCCTCCATCGCGCGGCGCAGCAGGTCGACCTTCGTCGGAGCCGGCCGGCCGACCTCGACGTACTTGACGCGGATGCGGGTGATGTTCTCCTTGGCCGTCGAGTACGCGACGCCGAGTCGTTCGGCCACCGCCTTCAGCGGCAGGCCCGTGGCGTACAGGCGCAGCACCTCACGCTCGCGGGTGGACAGCTGGGCGTCGGCGAAGTCGCGGTCGCCGTCGACCGCACTCGCCCACTCGACGTTGTTGAGGGCCTCGCCCTGGGCGACCGTGCGGATGGCGTCGAGCACGTCGTCGAGGGCCGAGGACTTGCTCACGACGCCCGCCGCACCGGCGACGAGCGCCTCGCGCACAGCTGCGGGTCGGTCGGCGACGCTGTGGATGACCACGCTCGCGCCGTCCGCCACGAGCGACCTGACGTTCTCGGTCACGGTCGTGCCGTCGCCGAGGGTCAGATCGAGCACCACGACGTCCGCCGGCGGAGACGAGGTGGCCGAACGCCAGTCGAGATAGGAGACCACCGTGCTCCCGGAGAAGACGACGGTCTGCGCACCGTCACGAGCGCACGCGGCCTCGAGACCGAGGCGGACGGATTCGTGATCGTCGATGAGTGCGACCCTGCTCATCAGCCCAGCCTACTGAGTCCGTGCGGAGACCCGATCATCGCTCACCGCGTGAGCAGCGCCACGACCTCGAAGTGGTGCGAGTGCGGGAACAGGTCGAACCCGCGCATGGTCGTGACGTTCCACCCGTGACCGCGGAAGGTGCCGAGGTCCCGTGCCAGCGCGACAGGGTCGCACGCGACGTACGCGATGGCCTCGGGGGCCAGCGCATCGAGAGCGTCGACGACGGCGCGTCCTGCGCCCGCGCGCGGCGGGTCGAGGACGACGGCGCCGGCCTTCGTGCCGGCCGGGACGCCGGCGAGATAGCGGTCGACGCGCGCCGTGACGGCGGTGACGTCGAGAGGGGCCAGGTTCCGCTGCGCGTGCGCCGTGGCCCGTCGGCTCGATTCGACGGTGACGATGTCGGTCGCTCCGCGATCGGCGAGCGTCGCGGCGAACAGGCCGACACCCCCGTACAGGTCGAAGTGCGTCGCATCCGGATCCACGTGGTCGTCGAGCACGCCGTAGACGGCGGCATCCAGCACGGACGCGGCACGGGGATGCACCTGCCAGAAGCCCCCGGCATCCACCTGGAACCGTCGGTCGCCGACCTGCTCGTACACGACCTCCGGCGCGGGGCGACGGCCCTGTCCGCGCGCAGGGCGCTGGTCCATCCGCTCCCGACGGACGACGCGTACCTCGCCATCTCCCGGTTCGATGAGGTCGACGCTGCCCGCCTCGCCTCCGGCGAGACGGCGCGCTGCCTCGGCGATCGCCGGGCGCGCGAGCGGATGCGTGCCGACCGGGATCACCCGATGGCTGCGCGCGGCGAAGGGACCCACGAGTCCGGCGTCGTCGACGTGCAGCGTCACCCTGGTGCGCCACCCGGTGCCGTCGGTCGAATCGACCGCTTCGATCTCGGGCGCCTCGAGACCGGGGCCGGCGAAGCGGTCCAGTGCCTCGGTCAGCACCTGCCGCTTGAGCACGCGCTGGTGCTCGAGGTCGATGTGGCCGAGGTCGGCCCCGCCGGGGCGATCCTCGGGAGCGCGCGAGACGTCGGCCTCCGCCCAGATGTGCGGGCGTCGGTGCGGCGAGGCTTCGAGGACCTCGACGGTCTCGGCACGCCAGAAGCTCTTCGACTCCCCCGTCGAGTCCTCGGTCAGGCGCGCACGCACCCGCTCGCCGGGGACGGCGTCGGAGACGAACACGACGCGTCCTTCGTGGCGGGCGATGAAGGTACCGCCGTGCGCGATGCCGGTGATGTCCAGATCGAGCAGGTTCGGGGAGGAAGTCATCCTTCGAGGATACGGTGGTGAACATGCGCGTCTGCCTCGCCTCCACCTCTCCCGCCCGCCTGATGCTGCTGCGGCAGGCCGGTATCGAGCCGCTGACCCAGTCCCCCGACGTCGATGAGGATGCCGTCGCCGCAGCGGCCGAAGCCGAACGGGGCGCGGAGCTCGCGCCGGACGAGCTCGTCCTGCTGCTCGCCCGCGCCAAGGCCGCCGACGTCGCCCGACGGCTCGCCGATGGAGGCTCCTTCGACGGGATCGTGATCGGGGGCGACTCGATGTTCGCGCTGAACGGCCGCGTGTACGGCAAGCCGTACACGCCGGAGGAGGCGACGCGGCGCTGGCACGAGATGCGCGGCGCCACCGGCATCCTGCATTCGGGCCATTCGGTCTTCCGCGTCTCCCCGGGAATCGCCCCGGTCGAGGCGACGGCGACGGCTCAGGCGTCCGTGACGTTCGCCGACGACATCGGCGATGCCGAGATCGAGGCGTACGTCGCCTCCGGCGAGCCCCTGCTCGTCGCGGGGGCCTTCACGGTCGACAGCCTCGGCGGCGCGTTCATCACCCGTGTCGACGGGGATCCCTCCACCGTCGTCGGCATGTCGCTGTCGACCGTGCGCCGCCTCGCTGCCGAGCTCGGAGTGACCTGGACCGACCTCTGGTCGTAGAGTCCCGTCGACGTTTCTCCCTCTTTCTTGTGGAGAGTCGTCAAATGGATCGGGAGCCTACTCGCTAGGCTGGCAATCATGCCTGATATCGCCAAGGTGCTCATCGCCAACCGCGGCGAGATCGCCGTACGCATCATCCGTGCCGCCCGTGACTCGGGGATCGCCTCGGTCGCCGTGTACGCCGACCAGGATCGCGACGCTCTGCACACCCGCCTCGCCGACGAGGCCTATGCCCTCGGCGGAGCCACGAGCGCCGAGACCTACCTGCAGATCGAGAAGATCCTCTCCGTCGCCCGCCGTGCCGGCGCCGACGCCGTGCACCCCGGGTACGGCTTCCTCGCCGAGAACGCCGAGTTCGCCCGCGCCGTGATCGGCGCAGGCATGACCTGGATCGGCCCCTCCCCCGAAGCCATCGAGGCCCTCGGAGACAAGGTCACCGCCCGCCACGTCGCCGAGAAGGTGGGCGCACCGCTCGCCCCCGGCACGCCGGGCCCCGTCTCCGGAGCCGACGAGGTCATCGCCTTCGCGCAGGAGTTCGGCCTCCCCATCGCCATCAAGGCGGCCTACGGCGGCGGCGGCCGCGGCCTCAAGGTCGCGCGCGAGCTCGACGAGGTCGCTGAGCTGTTCGAGTCGGCGACCCGGGAGGCCGTCACGGCCTTCGGACGCGGCGAGTGCTTCGTCGAGAAGTACCTCGACAAGCCCCGCCACGTCGAGACACAGTGCCTGGCGGATGCCGAGGGCAATGTCGTCGTCATCTCCACGCGCGACTGCTCGCTGCAGCGTCGCCACCAGAAGCTCGTCGAGGAGGCGCCCGCGCCCTTCCTCACCGATGAGCAGAACGCCCAGCTCTACTCCGCTTCGAAGGCCATCCTCAAGGAGGTCGGCTACGTCGGAGCGGGCACCTGCGAGTTCCTCATCGGCGCAGACGGCACCGTCTCGTTCCTCGAGGTGAACACCCGTCTGCAGGTCGAGCACCCCGTCTCCGAAGAAGTCACGGGAATCGACCTCGTGCGCGAGCAGTTCCGCATCGCCGCCGGCGGCACGATCGACTACGACGACCCGCAGCCGACCGGGCACTCCATCGAGTTCCGCATCAACGGCGAGGACCCCGGTCGCGGCTTCCTGCCGCAGCCCGGTCCCATCCACGTCTTCAAGACCTTCGGCGGCCCCGGCATCCGTCTCGATTCCGGCGTCACCGCCGGCGACTCGGTCTCCGGCGCCTTCGACTCGCTGCTCGCGAAGATCATCGTCACCGGCAAGGACCGCGCCGAGGCCCTGGAGCGCTCGCGCCGCGCCCTCGAGGAGTTCGAGGTCGCAGGTCTGCCCACCGTGCTGCCGTTTCACCGCAAGGTCGTGAACGATCCGGCGTTCACCGCCGTCGACGGCGAGTTCGGCGTCTTCACCCGCTGGATCGAGACCGAGTTCGAGAACGACATCCCGGCGTGGGACGGCGAGCTCGAGGCACCCGGCGCCGGCGAGAACCGTCACACCGTCGTCGTCGAGGTCGGCGGCAAGCGCCTCGAGGTCAGTCTCCCCGACCGCGTGGCCGTGGCCGCCGGCACCACCGGTCGTCCGGCCGCAGTCCCGCCGTCCCGCCGCAGCCACGCCACCTCGGTGAGCGCCGGCGCCTCCGGAGACGCGGTCAAGTCGCCCATGCAGGCCACCGTCGTCAAGGTCGCCGTCGAAGAGGGCCAGCAGGTCGTCAAGGGCGATCTGGTCGTCGTCCTCGAGGCGATGAAGATGGAGCAGCCGCTGCAGGCTCACAAGGACGGCACGATCGGCAACATCGGCGCCGTCGCCGGTGCGACCGTCTCGGCAGGGCACCAGCTGCTCACGATCAGCTGACACCTGGCCTCACACGACGAAGGCGCCCCGCAGGAGCGGGGCGCCTTCGTCGTGTCGGTGCGACCTCGGGTCAGGAGATCTTCGCGTTGACGAGATGCATGGCGCGGCTGGCGTCGGTGATGCTGCTCGACAGCGACGGGTAGGCCGCGAACACACGCGAGACCTGGTCGACCGTGAGGCGACGCTCGACGGCGACGGCGATCGGGTAGATCAGCTCCGAGGCCTTCGGGGCCACGATGACGCCACCGATCACGGTGCCCGATCCCTTGCGGGCGATCAGCTTCACGAAGCCGTCCTTGATGCCCATCATCTTCGCCCGCGGGTTGGCGGCCAGCGGCAGCTTGTAGACGAGTCCGTCGGCCACGCCGTCCTCGACGTCCTTCTCCGAGTAGCCGACCGTCGCGATCTCGGGGGCGGTGAAGATGTTGGAGGTGATCTTGATGAGCTCGAGCGGGATCACGATGTCACCCAGCGCGTGGAAGACCGCGGTGCGGCCCTGCATCGACGCGACCGAGGCGAGCGGGAAGAAGTTCGTGCAGTCCCCCACCGCGTAGACGTTGGGCACCGAGGTGCGCGCCACGCGGTTGACCCTGACGTGCCCGGTCTCGTCGAGCTCGACCCCGGCGTCCTCGAGCCCGATGCCTGCGGTGTTCGGGATCGACCCGACCGCGAGGAGGCAGTGGCTGCCGTCGACCGTACGGCCGTCGGAGAGCGTCGCCGTGACGCCGTCCTTGGTGACCTCGACCTTCTCGGCGCGGGACTTGGAGAGCACCGTCATGCCGCCGCGCTTGAAGACCTTCTCGAGCACGTGGGCGGCATCCTGGTCCTCACCGGGGAGCACCTGCTCACGGCTGGAGATCAGCGTCACCTTGGCGCCCAGGTTCATGTAGGCGGAGGCGAACTCGGCGCCGGTCACACCGGAGCCGACGACGATGAGGTGCTCGGGGAGCGCCTTCATGTCGTACAGCTGCGTCCAGGTGAGGATGCGCTTTCCGTCGGGCTTCGCCGAATCCAGCTCGCGCGGCGAAGCACCGACGGCCACGATGATGGTGTCGGCTTCGACACGGTCGAAGTCGGTGCCGTCCTGACCGGTCGAGACGATGATCGCGTTGGGACCCTCGAGCCGTCCGTGACCCGACAGGATGCGGACTCCGGCCTCGAGCAGGGTCGTGCGCATGTCCTCGGACTGCTGACCGGCGAGTGCGATCAGGCGCTTGTTCACGGCTGCGAGGTTGATCGCGATCTCGGGCTTCAGCGGCTTGCCGTACTCACCCTTCGCGTAGAACTGCACACCGAGGTCGGAGGCTTCCGAGATGGCCACGGCGGCATCCGCCGTGGCGATCAGGCTCTTGGACGGCACGACGTCGGTGAGGACAGCCGACCCGCCGACACCCACCCGCTCGACGAGGGTCACCTCCGCTCCGAGCTGAGCGGCCGCGAGGGCCGCCTCGTAACCGCCGGGACCGCCGCCGAGGACGGCGACGCGCTGAGTGCGCTCAAAAGGGGTGGAAGACATGATCTCCATTCTTCCGCAATCCTGGCACCGGAGCCTGCACCTTCCTAGAGTGGAACCCATGTCTGACACACACAGCAACCCCCTCGACGACCCGAACGCGAATCCGTTCGAGATCGCGGCCGAGGCAGCCGCCGACATCGCGCGCCTGACCGGAGTCGAGAAGCACGACATCGCCCTCACCCTCGGCAGCGGCTGGGGCAAGGCCGCCGACATCATCGGCGAGACCACAGCGACGATCCCCGCCACCGAGGTGACCGGCTTCTCGAAGCCCGCTCTCGAGGGGCACGTGGGCACTCTGCGCAGCATCCGCACCCCCGACGGCAAGAACGTCCTCGTCATCGGCGCGCGCACCCACTACTACGAGGGACACGGTGTGCGCCGCGTGGTGCACTCGGTCCGCACCGCCGCGGCGACGGGCGCCGAGATCATGGTGCTCACCAACGGCGCAGGCGGCGTCCGCGAGACCTGGACGCCCGGACAGCCGGTGCTGATCAGCGACCACATCAACCTGACCGCCGACTCCCCGCTCGAGGGTGCCACCTTCATCGACCTCACCGACCTCTACTCGAAGCGCCTGCGCGACATCGCCCGCGGTGTCGACCCCAGCCTCGACGAGGGCGTCTACACGCAGTTCCGCGGTCCGCACTACGAGACACCAGCCGAGGTGCAGATGGCGAAGCACATCGGTGGGCACATCGTCGGCATGTCGACCGCCCTCGAGGCGATCGCCGCGCGCGAGGCCGGCATGGAGATCCTCGGCTTCTCGCTCATCACCAACCTCGCGGCCGGCATCCAGCTGACCCCTCTCAGCCACGCCGAGGTCATCGAGGCCGGTCGAGAGGCCGAGCCGGTGATCTCCGCTCTGCTGGCACGAGTGGTCGAGGCGCTGTGAACGACGAGCGCCTCGCCCAGGCGCGGGCCTGGATGCGGCAGGATCCCGATCACGAGACCCGTGACGAGCTCGCCGCGGTGATCACCCGCGCGGCGGGCGGCGACGAGGCGGCATCCGCCGACCTCGACGACCGCTTCCACACCAGGCTCGCCTTCGGCACCGCCGGTCTGCGCGGAGCGCTCGGTGCCGGGAGCAACCGCATGAACCGCGTCCTCGTGGCTCAGGCGGCGGCAGGCTTCGCGGCGTACCTGCACGAACGAGCGCGGGGGTCCACGCCCACCGTCGTGATCGGATACGACGGACGCCGCAACTCCCGCGTCTTCGCCGCCGACTCGGCCGAGCTGTTCGCGGGTGCCGGTCTGCGAGCGATCCTGCTCCCACGGCTCCTGCCGACTCCGGTGCTCGCGTTCGCGGTGCGCCACCTCGGCGCGGATGCCGGCGTGATGGTGACCGCCTCGCACAACCCCCCGAACGACAACGGCTACAAGGTCTACCTCGGCGGGCCGGACCAGGGGTCTCAGATCGTGGCTCCCGCGGATGCCGAGATCGCGGCGCACATCCAGCGCGTGGCCGACGCCGGAGACGTGTCGGCGCTCCCCCGCTCCACGCAGTACGAGACCGCGGGCGAGGAAGTCGTCGAGGCCTACATCGCGGCCACCGCCGCCGTCGCACCAGCGCCCGCCGGCGCCGCGGACCTGCGCTGGGTCTACACGGCCATGCACGGCGTGGGCTGGGAGACCGTCTCGAAGGTGGTCGCGGCGGCGGGGTATCCGCAGCCGATGGTCGTCGGCGAGCAGCTTCAGCCCGACGCCACATTCCGCACCGTGTCGTTCCCCAATCCCGAGGAGCCGGGAGCGATGGACCTGGCGTTCTCCCGCGCACGCCGTGTGCAGGCGGACTTCATCCTCGCGAACGACCCGGATGCCGATCGTCTCGCCGTGGCGGTGCCCGATGCGTCGGCGGAGAGCGGCTGGCGTCGTCTCACCGGAAACGAGGTCGGGCTGCTGCTCGGAGCTCGCGCAGCGCGTGCAGCCGCCGGCACCCCGGGGGCGTCGCTGGCCTGCTCGCTGGTGTCCTCCCCCGGCCTCGGCGCCGTGGCCGCACATCACGGACTCGACTTCCACGAGACGCTCACCGGCTTCAAGTGGATCTCCCGCGCACCCGGCATCGTGTTCGGATTCGAGGAGGCGCTCGGTTACCTCGTGAACCCCGAGACGGTGCGCGACAAGGACGGCATCTCCGCCGCCGTCGCGATCTTAGGTCTCGCGGCGGAGGCGCACGAGCGCGGTTCGTCGCTGACGGGCCTGCTCGCCGAGCTGGGCGACACCTACGGGCACTTCGCGAGCGGCCAGGTGTCGGTGCGCGTCGACGACCTCTCGGTGATCGGCAGAGTCATGCTGTCGCTGCGCACGCTCCCTCCGACGCAGTTCGGCGGCCATGCCATCGCCTCGGCTGAGGACCTGCTGCAGGCGGGCGACGGACAGCCCTCCGGCGACGTCCTGCGCTACCGGCTGACGGACGGCTCCCGCATCATCGTGCGTCCGAGCGGCACGGAGCCGAAGCTCAAGGTGTACATCGACGCCAAGGCCGAGTCCGCTGAGAGGGCCGGCGAGATCGTCGGCGAGCTCGAGGCCGCGATCCGCTCGCTGCTCGACGAGCGCTCCTAGGTGCCGGATGCCGAGGAGACAGGTCGTCATCACCGCGCATAACGGTGTGCACGCCCGACCGGTCGCAGAACTCGTGCGGCTCGTGCAGGCGCACCCCCATCCCGTGACCCTGCGCACGTCGTCGGGGGCGGTCGTGGACCTCAGCAGCGTGCTCGCGCTGATGGACCTCGCCCTCGCACCCGGCGACGCCGTGGTGCTGGAGACGAGGGAGTCGGTCGACGCCGAGTCGCTGCTCGACACGCTGGCCGACGTGCTGGCTCCGCGCGGCTGAGAGGCTCGCTCGCACTGGGCTCTGCGGCACTCAGCCGTCGATGACGGCGACGAGCTCGTCGAGGAACGCCTCGAAGCTGGTGCCCCGGCGCACGATCCGCTGCACGCTGTCGCGCTCGCTGAACACCTCGACGAGCTGTTCGAACACGGTCTGGAACGCGGCGCGGTCGCTCTCGCTGAATGCGGCGAGGGCGACCACCTGCACCCTTCCCTCGCCCCAGGCGGCTGAACCGTCGGCGACGCCGACCGCGATCGCGGTCCTCGTCGCGGTCATCTGCAGCGCGTGGGGCACGGCGAGCGCATCAGTGAAGGCTGTGGACGACATCCGCTCGCGCACGATGGTGTTCTCCACGTAGTCGTCGCCGATCAGCCCTGCGTCGACGAGCAGCCCACCGAGTCGGCGGATGATCGCTTCCTCCCCCTCGTCGGCGAGCGGATAGACGAAGGCGTCGGCGACGAAGTACCGCGCGAGCTCGGCACGGAGGCGCGTCAGGCGTCGTCCGCGGCGAACGCGGGCTGCGGCCTGCTGGATGCGGTCGACGTCGGCGTCCGTCAGGAACGGCTGGATCCGCACGAACCGGTCTCCGGTCGCGCCCGGCTCGATCGTGCTGAGCACCAGATCGGTGTCGAAGGAGGTCCACTCCGGGTCGACGTTGGTGACGACGCTCGTGACCTCGATCGCCGACCCCAGGGACCGGTCCACGCTGGAGCGGAGCAGTTCGTGAAGCTCGTAGTACCCGGGGCACACGATGGTCGCCGTGAGGATCGACTCGGCCTTGCGGCTGCGTTCGAGACGCCCGCCGACGTGCATGGCGATGTAGGCGATCTCGTCATCGTGGATGGGAGTGCCCAGACGGTCGTGCAGACCGCTGGCGATCGAGACGGCGACCTCGAAGATCATCGGGTACGTCGTCTTCAGCGACCGCGTCAGCGGATTGCGGGTCAGCGCGCGCTCCTGGGCGCGGCGCAGCAGATTCTGCACGTGCAGGGCGAGGCGGAGCACGAACGGCTCGTCGACGAGGTCGACCTGGAAGTCCTCGGCCGCCCTGGTGATCTCGGCCCGGACGGCCGATTCCACCGCGGGGTCGACGCCGCTGCGAGCGACGTCGCCCGCCGCGTCAACGCCCGGCGCGACGATGCGGGTGAGCACGAGGGAGGCGAGGTGCCCGCTGTCTCCGTCGCCGAGCGCCACCGAGAAGTGCGCCTGAGCGAGTCGGGCGATCACCGCGCCGACGCGCGGGATCTCCTCGCGCGCCCCGGCGGGCGCATCCTCGAGAGCGTGCCCCGCGGCGACCCGGTCGGCTGCAATGGCGATGTGCAGCAGCACGTCGGCGATCGCGAGCTCGTTGACGTAGTAGCCCAGCTCCCCCAGCTCCCGTACGAGCTCCGACTTGAACGGTGCGACTGCATGCGCGGTGACGGCACTCCCCGACAGAGCACGGCGGAACGTCTCGGGATGGAACGATGCCGCATCCATCTCGTCATGGGCAAGGCGACTGAGCAGACGACGCTGCGCCGCCTCGTCGCCGCGCAGACGCACGATCTCCCGGTCCCGCTCGAGCGTGAGGTCCGTGCCGCCGAGGAGACCTCGGACACGCGCCAGGTCGGCCTCGAGCGTCGCCTCACTCACGTGGAGCCTGTCGGCCGCCTCGAAGACGTCGACACCCTCCGGCACGTCGAGCAGGGTGCGGACGAGGGTGTGCAGCCGATCGCGCGGAGCGGACTCACCGCTCTGCCTCGTGCGCAGTGCGCCGCGCGCACCGGACCCTGCGCGGTACCCGGCAGGCCCCGACTCCACGGCATCCGACCCAGGCGTGCGTGAATTCAACGCCGCGACATACGAGCGGATGCTGCGGGGAGTGACCCCGAGCTGATCGGCGAGGCTGGCGGCCGTCGCCCAGTCGCCCTGGCGGAGCAGGGTCGAGAGGAGCTGGTCCTGGCGCTGACGCGACATGATCCTCCCCGTGCTCCGTGCCGACTGCACTGTCCTGGCGTGACTTCCATGATGTCAGTACTCCGGTGCCCCCGCTCCGAAACGGATGTTCCGCAGGGGCGGAAAGGAACGTGTTGGCGACACCACCCCGCCGCTTCTCAGACTGTTCTCAGGAAAGGTGAGCATCGATGAAGATCCTCGTGGTGTGCGGCGCCGGTGCGTCGAGCACGTTCGTCGCACAGCGACTGCGCAGGGCGGCCTCCGAGGCCGGCCTCCAGTGGGATGCCGCCGCAGGGATGGAGCATTCCGTCGCGGGCGGCGACCACGATCTGATCCTCGTCGGACCTCACCTCGCCGATCGTCTCGAAGCGATCCGCCAGGCAGCGCCCGCCCCGGTGGCGGTGCTCCCCGACGACGTCTTCGCAGACCGCGACGGCACCCGCACGCTGGCGCTGGCCCGCTCGATCCTCGCCGAGGCGGGGACCCTCCCGAAAGGAACATCATGACCGTCTCCCGCACCGTCCGGATCGGCTCGTCGCACGGACTCCACGCGCGCCCCGCGAAGCTGTTCGCGCAGGCCGCGAAGGACTCCGGCATCCCTGTCACGATCGCGAAGGACTCGGGCAAGGCGGTCAACGCGGCCAGCATCCTCGGGGTGATCGCGCTCGCGATCGAGCACGGCGACTACGTCACGCTCACCGCGGACGGCGACGGCGCCGAGGGTGTCCTCGACACGCTCACCGAGCTCCTCACCACCGATCACGACCAGGACGCCTGAGCATGGGCGAGCTGCGCGGAGTCGGCATCGGCCTCGGCGTCGCCCAGGGCGTCGTCGTGCGGATGACCGAGGCGCTGCCGGCTCCGGACAGCACGCCGAGCACGCAGGGGGCTGATGCCGAGCGCGCGCGAGTCCGCGATGCGGTCGCGGCCGTCGCACAGGAGCTCACGGCGCGCGGAGAGACTGCCGGCGGCTCGGCCCAGGAGGTGCTCGAGGCGCAGGCGATGATCGCGGAGGATCCGACGCTGCAGGACGAGGTCGATGCGCGCATCGACGACGGCGCCACCGCCGAATGGGCCGTGCACGATGCATTCGCCGGCTTCCGCGCGACGCTGGAGGCCGTCGGCGGCTACCTCGGCGAGCGCGCAGCCGACCTCGACGACATCGCGCAGCGCGTGCTCGCCCGTCTCCGCGGCGTGGATGCGCCGGGAGTGCCGGATCCGGGGCATCCGTTCGTGCTCGTCGCCCGCGATCTCGCTCCGGCCGACACCGCGCTGCTGAACCTCGACCAGGTGCTCGCGCTGGTCACCTTCGACGGCGGGCCGACCTCGCACACGGCGATCCTCGCCCGCGAGAAGGGCATCGTCGCGATCGTCGGCGCTGCGGCCGCCTCGGAGCTCATCACCGGCCAGCCCGTGATCGTCGACGCCGCTGCCGGCATCGTCACCCTGGATCCGACGGACGACGAGAAGCAGCGCGCCGAACAGCGCGCCGCCGCCCGTCGCTCCGCGGATTCCGCACCGCTTACCCCCGGCGCCCTCGCCGACGGCACGCTGATCCCGCTGCTGGCGAACCTGGGGAAGCCCGCAGACGCATCGGATGCCGTCGAGCGCGGGGCCGAGGGCGTCGGGCTGTTCCGCACGGAGTTCCTGTTCCTCTCATCGGCCCAGGCGCCGACCGTGCAGCAGCAGCGCGAGTCGTATCGGGAGCTCCTCGCGGCCTTCCCCGGGAAGAAGGTGGTGGTGCGGATGCTGGACGCCGGCGCCGACAAACCTCTGGCCTTCCTCAACGACGCCCACGAGGAGAACCCCGCACTCGGGCTGCGCGGACTGCGCGCACTGCGGGCGAGCGAAGACATCCTGCGCGAGCAGCTGACCGCGCTGGCCGAGGCGGATGCCGCCACCGACGCCGACCTGTGGGTCATGGCGCCGATGGTCGCGACCGTCGAGGAGACGCAGTACTTCACCTCGCTCGCGCGGGAGTACGGCCTCAAGACCGCCGGCGTCATGGTCGAGATTCCGGCCAGCGCCCTGCTCGCCGACCGGATCCTCGCGCATGCGGACTTCGCGTCGATCGGCACGAACGACCTCACTCAGTACACGATGGCCGCTGATCGCATGCTGGGGTCCGTCGCCGGATTCCAGGACCCGTGGCATCCGGCCGTCCTGCGCCTCGTGCGCGAGGTCGGCGCGGCCGGCGCACGCCTGGGCAAGCCGGTGGGCATCTGCGGCGAGGCCGCCGCAGATCCGATGCTCGCCGTGGTCCTCGTCGGTCTCGGCGCCACGAGCCTCTCGATGGCGCCCTCCGCACTCGCGGATGTGCGCCACACCCTCGCACAGCACACTCTCGACGAGGCTCGCACCCTCGCCGAACGGGCCCTGTCGGCGGACGACGCCGCCGGAGCCCGACTGGCCGTGGCCGATGCCGCGGCATCCCTTCCCCCTCACCAGAAAGAGACGACATCATGACGACGACGTCACCGGCCGCCACGAAGTCAGGCGGCCTCCGAACGGGCGTGCAGCGCTTCGGCACGTTCCTCTCGGGCATGATCATGCCCAACATCGCCGCGTTCATCGCGTGGGGATTCATCACCATGCTCTTCATCCCCGCAGGGTTCTTCGGTGAGGACAGTCCGTTCAAGTGGCACTGGTACCCGGTGGCCGAGCTCATCGGCGGCGGTGGCGACTCCGCGATCGTCGGATGGCAGGGAGCCATGACGGGCCTCGCCGAAGGCGACGGGGGCAACATCTTCGCCTACGTCGGACTCGTGGGACCGATGGTCACCTACCTGCTCCCGCTTCTCATCGCCAACACCGCTGGGCGCATGGTCTACGGCGAGCGAGGCGGTGTCGTCGCGACGATCGCGACGATGGGTGTCATCGTCGGCACGAACATCCCGATGTTCCTCGGTGCGATGATCATGGGCCCGCTCGCGGCCTACATCACCAAGCAGATGGACAGGCTGTGGGACGGCAAGATCCGCCCCGGATTCGAGATGCTGGTCAACAACTTCTCTGCCGGCATCCTGGGAATGCTGCTGGCGATCTTCGGATTCTTCGCGTTCGGCCCCGTGATGCTCGGCATCAGCGCTATTCTCGGCGGTGCCGTCGACTGGCTGGTCGCGCTCAACCTGCTCCCCCTCGTGTCGATCATCGTCGAGCCCGCGAAGGTGCTGTTCCTCAACAACGCCATCAACCACGGCGTCTTCACCCCTCTCGGCATCGAGCAGGCGACAGAGACCGGCAAGTCGATCCTGTTCCTCATCGAGGCGAACCCCGGCCCCGGTCTCGGTCTTCTGCTCGCCTTCACCTTCTTCGGTGTCGGTGCCGCCAAGGCATCCGCACCGGGAGCCGCGATCATCCAGTTCTTCGGTGGCATCCACGAGATCTACTTCCCGTACGCGCTCAGCAAGCCGACCACCATCCTCGCCCTGATCGCGGGTGGAGCCGCCGGCGTCACCACGAACATGCTGCTCGGCGGCGGACTGGCATTCCCCGCAGCGCCGGGAAGCATCATCGCCGTCACCGCGGCAGCCATCGGCCCCGGCGTGCCGAACCTGCTGGTCGTGTACCTGTCGGTCATCATCGCCGCCGTCGTGACGTTCCTCATCACCGGTGTCATCCTGCGGGCATCGCGCAAGCGCGACCTGGAGGCCGAGGGCGACAGCTTCGGCGACGCGATCGCGCAGACCGAGGCGAACAAGGGCAAGTCCTCGGCAGCGATGGATGCTCTCCGCGCCTCCTCCGGCGCGGCCGCACCGACCGCCGTCGCCACCGACCGCCGCATCCAGAACGTCGTGTTCGCCTGCGACGCCGGGATGGGCTCCTCGGCGATGGGCGCGAGCGTGCTGCGCAACAAGTTCAAGAAGGCAGGGGTCGAGGGCGTCACCGTCACGAACCAGGCCATCGCGAACCTCGACGGCAGCGCCGACCTCGTGATCACGCAGCAGCAGCTGACCGATCGCGCCCAGGCGCAGTCGCCGAACTCGATCCACGTGTCCGTCGACAACTTCATGAACTCTCCGAAGTACGAAGAGGTCGTCGAGATGGTGCGCGCGCAGCGCGACTCCGACGCGTGACAGACCGGGCGGGGCGGGTGCTCCGGCATCCGCCCCGCCTTCACATCCTCAGAAAGAAGAAGGAATCACCATGAGCGTTCTCTCCCTCGACCAGGTCCGCATCCACTCCGGAGGCAGCACGCAGGAGGCCGCCCTCCAGGAGGCGACTGACATCCTCGTCGCCGCCGGCGCGGTCACCCCGGCGTACGTCGACGCGATGCGCCAGCGCGAGCAGACGGTCTCGACGTACATGGGCAACGGTCTGGCGATTCCGCACGGCACGAATGACGCGAAGGACGCGATCCTCGGATCCGCCCTGTCGGTCGTCCGCTACGACGGCGGCGTGGACTGGGATGGCGAGCAGGCCACGTTCGTGGTCGGCATCGCCGGACGCGGCGACGAGCACCTCGAGATCCTGTCGCAGATCGCGATCCTCTTCTCCGACGAGGACGACGTCGCGAAGCTCAACGCCGCCCAGACCCCCGAAGAGCTCTACGCGCTGCTCTCGGCGGTGAACGACTGATGAAGGCCGTCCATTTCGGCGCCGGCAACATCGGTCGGGGCTTCGTCGGCCTGCTGCTGCACGAGGGAGGCTACGAGATCGTCTTCTCCGACGTCGCCGACGCTCTGGTCGATGCGATCAACGCCGTCGATTCGTACACGGTGCACGAAGCGGGGCCCGGTGGCACAGACCATGTGGTGACCGGGTTCCGCGCGGTCAACAGCAGAACGGACCCGGATGCCGTCGCCGACGAGGTCGCGTCGGCAGACGTGGTGACGACGGCCGTCGGCCCGACCGTGCTGCGGTTCGTGGCCCCGACGATCGTGGCGGGCCTAGCGCGCCGCTCCCCTGACGCCGTGCCGCTGCAGGTCATGGCCTGCGAGAACGCGATCGGCGCCACCGACACACTGCGCGACGAGATCGAGAAAGCGGCGGGAGCGGATGCCGAGCAGCTGCTCGCCCGCGCCGTGTTCGCGAACACCGCCGTCGACCGCATCGTCCCCGGGCAGCCCGCCGACGGCGGCGTCGATGTCACGGTGGAGCCCTACTTCGAGTGGGCGATCGAATCCGGAGCGTTCGGCGGGGACCTCCCCCGCATACCAGGAGCGCACTTCGTCGAGAACCTCGCCCCCTACATCGAGCGCAAGCTCTTCACGGTGAACACCGGGCACGCGGCCACCGCGTACTTCGGTGCGCGAGCCGGCATCGACCGCATCTCCGACGCCCTCGCCGACCCCGACATCGCCGCGCGCGTGTCGGCGACCCTCGAGGAGACGTCGGCGGTCCTCGTCGCCGAGCACGGACTCGACCCCGCCGACCTCGCCGAGTACCGCGCGACGATCCTCGAGCGGTTCCGCAATCCCGCGCTCGTCGACACCGTGCGGCGGGTGGGACGTCAGCCGCTGCGGAAGATCTCGCGCCATGAGCGCTTCATCGGACCGGCCGCGATGGCCGCCGAGCGCGGTCTGCCGACGATCGCCCTCGTGGGTGCCGTCACCGCCGCCCTCGAGTTCGAGGACGCCGAGGACGAGCAGGCGGTCGAGCTGCAGTCGCTGCTGCGCACCGAGGATGCGCTCGCCCTCACCGTGCGCGCGACAGGCCTGGATCCGGAGCATCCGCTGTTCCCCGCCGTCCGCGACGCCGTCGAGTCGCGGCAGACGGCGCTGCGCTCCGCCTAGCCGTCAGCTCCTCGCATCCCTGCCGCCCCGTGCCGCCGTGCCGATACGATCGGCACGGGGCGCGGAAGCGAGCACAGCGACGTGCGAGGAGCAGCATGAACAGATACGCCGTCATCGGCGCGGGGCCGTCCGGGCTCGCCGCGGCCAGGGCGCTGACCCGACGCGGGATCGGCGTCGACGGCTACGAGGCCTCGACCGGCGTCGGCGGGCTGTGGGACATCGACAACCCCCGCAGCACGATGTACGAGTCCGCGCATCTGATCTCGTCTCGCACGACGACCGAGTTCACCGAGTTCCCGATGCGCTCCACCGTCGACTACCCGGGCCATCGGGAGCTGCGCCGGTACTTCGAGGAGTACGCCGAGCACTTCGGTCTGACCGGTCTCTTCCGCTTCCGCACCGGGGTGACCCGCCTCGACCCTCGAGACGGAGGCTGGGACCTCACCAGCACCGGTCCCGACGGCGAGCGCACCCGGTGGTACGCAGGGGTCGTCCTCGCGAACGGCACACTCGCAGAGCCGCGCATCCCCTCGTTCGCGGGCAGCTTCAGCGGCGAGCTCATGCATACGAGTCGGTACCGGTCACCCGCGCAGCTCGCGGGCCGTCGAGTGCTGCTGATCGGCGCGGGCAACTCCGGATGCGACATCGCAGTGGATGCCGTGCACCACGCCGCCTCCGTCGACATGAGCGTGCGCCGCGGCTACCACTTCGTCCCCCGCTATCTCTTCGGCAGGCCGAGCGACACCCTCAACCAGGGCCGCCCGCTGCCCGCGCTTCTCAAGCAGGCGGTCGACAGCCGGGTGCTCAAGGCCTTCACCGGCGACCCGGTGCGATTCGGCTTCCCGAAGCCCGATCACCGGATCTACGAGTCGCATCCGATCGTGAACACGATGATCCTGAACCACCTCGGTCAGGGCGATCTGCGCATCAGGGCCGATGTCGAGCGGTTCGACGGCGAGACGGTCCGGTTCCGCGACGGCACGTCCGACGAGTACGACCTCGTGCTGCTCGCGACCGGGTACCGCCTCGACTACCCGTTCGTGGACCGTCGGCATCTGCCCTGGCAGGGCGCCGCACCGCGGCTGTTCCTGCACGTCTTCCCCGCCTCCTTCAACGGCCTGTTCGTGATGGGGATGATCGAGGCCTCCGGCATCGGCTGGCAGGGTCGGTACGAGCAGGCGGAGCTGCTGGCGGCCTATCTGGATGCCGCGGAGCACGATCCCGAGCGCGCGCACCGTTTCCGCACCCGCGTCACGGGCCAGCCGTGGCCCGACCTCACCGCCGGCTACCGATACCTCGCTCTCGACCGGATGGCGTACTACGTCAACAAGGACGCGTACCGGGGTGCGGTGCAGCGCGAGAAGCAGGCCCTCGACGCGCACGGGTGACGCGGAGCGGCGCACGCTCCCCCGGTGACCTCACATACGCCCGCCCTAGGGTGGACAGGTGCAGAAGAAGCGCGGCCGTCGTGCCCTCAAGGTGATCGTCTGGGGACTGGTCGCCGTCCTCGTCCTCGGTATCGGCGGCATCGTCGTCTGGAGCCAGGTCGGGGTGATGCCCGCCGAGAAGGCTCCGCTGGCGAGCGTGCGCGACAACTCCGCGATCACGGTCGAGGACGCGGAGCAGGGCATCGTGCTGACTCCGGCCGACGGAGAGTCCGAGGTGGGCCTCGTCTTCGTGCCCGGCGCCAAGGTCGACCCGTGGGCGTACGCCCCGATCCTGCAGAGCCTCGCGGAGGAGGGCGTGACCGTGGTGATCACCCGTCCCTGGCTGAACCTCGCGTTCTTCGACCTGCGGGGTCTCGACGCGTTCACCTCCGCCGCACCCGACATCGACGAGTGGGCGGTCGGCGGGCACTCCCTCGGCGGAGTCCGGGCCTGCCAGCTCGCCGCGGACGCCGATGCGCTGGTGCTGTTCGGCTCCTACTGCTCGACGGATCTGTCCGGAAGCGATCTTCCGGTGCTGAGCATCTCCGGCAGCGAGGACGGCCTGTCGACGCCGGAGAAGATCGATGCAGCGCTCGATCAGCTTCCGGCCGACGCCGAGATGATCGAGATCGCGGGAGCATCCCACGCGTCGTTCGGCGACTACGGGCCGCAGGCGGGCGACGGGGAGCCGACCCTTTCCAGCGACGAGATGCACGCCGAGGTCTCCGAGGTGCTCGTCCCCTTCTTCACCGACCTGGCGCAGGACTGACACCGGGTCAGGGCGGTCTGCGGCGGGCTCCGGCTCAGCCGAGTATCTCGTCGAGGACCGGATGCAGGTGCCTGGTGCGCAGCACCGTCGACGCCGACCGTGCTCCCGCGGTGAGGGCGACCGGGACCTCGGCCCCCGCGAGCCGGGCGTCGAGGACGCCGGCCAGGAATGCATCACCCGCCCCGTTCGTGTCGACGACCTCGACGGGGACGGCGGCGACACGGTGCTCGGCGCCGTCCGCATCGACGGCGACCGCGCCGTCGGCACCGAGTGTGCAGACCGCGAGGGTCGCCCCGGCTCGGATGCAGGACCGCAGGAACGCGACGGGATCGTCGAGGCGATCGGCGTTGCAGAAGACCGCCTCAGCCGCAGCGAGGAAGGGCCGGTGGAACTCGGCGGTGCCGTCGTAGTCGTGTACGTCGACCCAGATCGGCCGTCCCGTGCTCTGCGCCAGCGGCAGCAGGCGCAGCGGCTCAGCGGCGAGGTCGAGGACGATGGCGTCGGCATCCGCCATCGCCGCCGTCAGTGCCGCATCATCCGCGCCGTCGGTCGCCGCGGGCGCTGCGAGATACAGTGACACCCGCTCGCCGCGACGGGTCATCAGGTTGAGGTGCCGCTCGGTCGCATCGGCCGTGCCCCACCGCGTGCGCACACCGGCGCGCTCCAGCGCCGAGCGCACCAGGGTCCCCGGTTCATCCCGCGCGCTCAGGGCGTACAGGAGGCTCGACCGGCCGAGCGCGACCAGGCTCAGAGCCTTGCCGGCGCTCGTCCCGCCCAGCGTCTCCCAGCTGTCCTCCGCGAACTGCATGTGCGGCACCGGCTCGGGCAGCCGGTCGACCAGCACGATCGAGTTCCACGAGGCGGGCCCCGCGATGAAGACGGATGCGCTCATGCTCGAGGTCTCGTGGGTCGCGCGCTCAGACGTCGAAGCCCTCGGCGATCATCTCGACGAGCTCTTCGCGCTCCTCGACAGGGAGGAATGCGGCCGCCGCGGCGTTGAACTGGAACGTCTCGAGGTCGTCGAGGTCGTACTCGAACGCCTCGACGAGGAGCGACAGCTCCCGGGTGAGGGAGGTGGCGCTCATGGTGCGGTTGTCGACGTTGACCGTCACGGCGAAGCCCAGCTGGTAGAGCAGGTCGAACGGGTGATCCGCCATCGTGTTGCCCCAGGCCGCGATCGCGCCGGTCTGCAGGTTCGACGACGGCGACAGCTCGAGGGGGATCTCCCGGTCGCGCACCCAGCGGGCGAGGTCGCCGAACTGCACCTGGACCTCGTCACCCTCCTGGGTGATGACCTGCAGGTCCTCGGCGATCCGCACACCGTGCCCGAGGCGCAATGCGCGGCCGTCCAGAAGGGCGGAGCGGATGGATGCGGGACCCGCCGCCTCACCCGCGTGCACGGTCACCGGGAAGAAGTTCTCGGCGAGGAAGTCGAAGGCCGCACGGTGGTCCGAGGCCGGGAAGCCGTCTTCGGGCCCTGCGATGTCGAAGCCGACGGCGCCGCGCCCGCGGAAGCCCACCGCGAGCTCCGCGATCTCACGCGACCGAGCGGTGTGGCGCATCGCGGTGATCAACTGGCCGACGCGAATGCTGTGTCCCGCGCGATCCGCGGCATCCTCACCCTCTTCGAGGCCCTGCTGCACGGCCTCGACGGTCTGCTCGAGGCTGAGTCCACCGGCGAGATGCTGCTCGGGCGCCCAGCGCACCTCGCCGTAGATCACACCGTCACGAGCGAGGTCCTGGACGAACTCGCGAGCGACGCGGGTAAGGCCTTCCTTCGTCTGCATGACGGCGACCGTGAGGTCGAACGTCTTCAGGTACTCGACGAGGGAGCCGGAGTCGCTCTGCGTCGCGAACCATTTGCCGAGCGCCGCGGGCTTCGACGCAGGCACCTCGAGCCCGATGGCATCCGCCAGCTCGATGATCGTCGAGGGACGCACCGCGCCGTCGAGGTGGTCGTGCAGCGACACCTTCGGCAGGCTGCGCAGGGATGCCCCCTGGATCGTGACATCGCCGTTCGCGTCGATCGACATGGAATTCCTCTCGGTCGCGGATTCGCTCAGTCCAGGCTAGCGGTCAGCCGGTCAGGCGGTGATGCGCTCCCGCACGATCGGCCCCGCGTCCGGCGCGGAGTCGCCGATCGCCCACGAACCCTCGAGCGCCTCGAGGGCTCGCGGGAAGCGTGCCTCGTCGGCGGCGGAAAGCGTGAACAGCGGCTGACCCGCGACGACCCGGTCGCCGGGCTTGGCGTGCAGGTCGATGCCCGCCTCGAAGATCACCGGATCCTCGGCCCGCGCCCGACCGGCGCCGAGGCGCCAGGCCGCGATTCCGAACGGCAGGGCGTCGAGCTGCGACACCACGCCGTCGGTGGGCGCCGTGACGACATGAGTCTCGCGTGCGGTGGGCAGCGGGGCATCCGGGTCGCCGTCCTGGGCGCGGATCATCGCCTTCCAGCTGTCCATGGCCCGTCCGTCGTCGAGTGCGGCCTCGACGTCGGCGTCCGGCTGCCCGGCCAGAGCGAGCATCTCGCGCGCCAGGGCGATCGTCAGCTCCCGCACGTCGGAGGGTCCGCCCCCGGCGAGGACCTCGACGGATTCGCGCACCTCGTTCGCGTTGCCGATGGCGAGTCCGAGGGGCACGTTCATATCTGTGAGCAGAGCTGTCGTGGCGACGCCGGAGTCCGTGCCGAGAGCGACCATCGTCCGCGCGAGTTCGCGGGCGCGGTCGATGTCCTGCATGAACGCCCCTGAGCCGAACTTGACGTCGAGGACGAGGGCGTCGGTCCCCTCGGCGATCTTCTTCGACATGATGCTCGAGGCGATCAGCGGGATGGCCTCGACAGTCCCGGTGACGTCGCGCAGCGCGTAGAGCTTCTTGTCGGCGGGGGCGAGGCCTGAGCCTGCGGCGCAGATCACCGCGCCGACGTCGCCCTGCATCTGCGCGAACATCTCCTCATTGCTGAGGGCGGCGCGCCAGCCGGGGATCGACTCCAGCTTGTCGAGGGTTCCTCCGGTGTGACCGAGGCCGCGGCCGGAGAGCTGCGGGACCGCCACGCCGAACACAGCGACCAGCGGGGCGAGCGGCAGCGTGATCTTGTCACCGACCCCACCCGTGGAGTGCTTGTCGACGGTCTTCTTGCCGAGCGTCGCGAAGCTCATCCGCTCCCCCGACGCGATCATCGCATCGGTGAGCACCCTGATCTCGTCCCGCTCCATGCCGCGCTGGAACACGGCCATCGCGAACGACGCCATCTGCGCGTCCGAGACGTAGCCGCGGGTGTATGCATCGACCATCCAGCGCAGCGCCGCCTCCGGCACCACGCCTCCGTCGCGCTTGGCTCGGATCACATCGACGGCGTCGAAGGGCTCAACGCTCATCGGGCGTCCTCCAGGTCTCGGGGGCCGAACGCATCCGGCAGTACTTCATCGATCGTCCGGATGCCGGAGACGGTCTCCAGCAGCATCCCGGGCATCGCGTGCTCGTACAGCAGCTGACGGCAGCGGCCGCACGGCATGATCGTCTGGCCGTCGTTGTTGACGCACACGAACGCGACGAGCTGGCCGCCGCCCGACATGTGCAGGTCGCCGACCAGCGCGCACTCCGCGCACAGCGTCACACCGTAGGAGGCGTTCTCGACGTTGCAGCCCGCCACGATGCGGCCGTCGCCCACGAGGGCTGCCGCACCGACGCGGTACCGCGAATACGGCGCGTACGCCTTGGTCATGGCGTCGGTCGCGACCTGACGGAGTTCGTCCCAGTCGATATCGGTCATGTCTCTCCTAGGACTTGATGTACGGCTTGCCGCTGGCCGCAGGCCCGCGGATCTGACCGGCGAACCCGGCGACCGCGAGCAGCGTGACGACGTACGGCAGCATCAGCATGAACTCGCCGGGGATCGGGGTCTTGAGGATCGAGAGCAGGTTCTGCAGGTTCGTCGCGAAGCCGAAGAGCAGCGCCGCGAGCGTGGCCCTGATCGGATCCCACCGTCCGAAGATGACGGCGGCGAGGGCGATGAAGCCGAGGCCGGCGGTCATGTCCTTGCCGAACTGCGGCACCGAGACGAGCGTGAAGTACGCTCCACCGATTCCGGCGATCGCGCCGGCGAGCAGCACATTCCAGAACCGGGTCGCATTGACCTTGATGCCGACCGTGTCGGCCGCCTGCGGGTGCTCGCCGACCGCACGGACGCGGAGTCCCCACTTCGTGCGGTAGAGCCCCCAGGCGACGATCGCGACCGTGACGAACATCAGGTAGACGATGAAGGTCTGGTTGAACAGCACCGGCCCGATGATCGGGATGTCGCTGAGCAGCGGGATCTCGATGCGGCTGAAGCGCACGGGCGTGTTGAGCGCCGTCTCGTTCGGCGCGAGCAGCGCGCCGTAGAGGAACCCGGTGAGTCCGCTGACGAGCACGTTGAGCACGACGCCGACGATCACCTGCTCCACGAGGTACTTGATCGCGAACGCGGCGAGCACGCTGGCCACCAGCACGCCGCCGAGCATCGCGCCCAGCAGACCGACGAAGGGGCTGCCTGTGATGCTCGAGAGCAGTGCGGCCGAGAACGCGCCGAGGAGCAGCTGACCCTCGATCGCGACGTTGACGACGCCTGCGCGCTCTCCGATCACGCCGCCGAGCGCACCGAAGACCAGGGGCACGGAGAGCGACACGGCACCGAACAGGAGGCTCGTGACGGGGACGAGTCCGCCGGCGCCCGCCCACACCAGGAAGCCGAACACGGCGAGCACGCCGAACACGGCCACGAGCCACAGCGAGGACTTGCGATAGGTCCAGGCGCGGAAGAAGGCCAGACCGGTCAGCACGGCGAGAAGCACGACGACGACCCAGCTGGTGGGTCCGGTCGGCAGCGCGATGTCGGGGAGGGCGAACGCGGAGGACTGGTCGCTGAGCCGGAACGCACTCGTGCCGCTGCGCGGCACGAGCAGGAACAGCAGCGCCAGCAGCGCCGTGGCCGCAGCGAGGACGATCGGACCCTTCAGGTGGCGTTCACGGACGGTCGCGAGCTGCACCGTTCCGTCAGCGGCCTGGCTCTGAACGAGGGAGGTCATGCGGTCACCGCCTTCTTCGCTGCCTTGGCTCTCGCCTTGGCCGCCTTCTCGGCGTCGGACTTCGGGAGGAAGAACACCGTGCGCAGCAGCGGAGGAGCCGCGATGAACAGCACGACGAGCGACTGCACGACGAGCACGATGTCGACGGGGATGTCCTGGGCCTGCATCGAGAACGACCCGGCCTTGAGCGCTCCGAACAGGATGCCCGCGGCGAACGTGCCCCAGGCGCGGCTGCGCCCGAGGAGGGCGACCGTGATCGCGTCGAAGCCGATGCCGGCGTCGATCGTCTCCGTGATGCCGGTGGTGACGGCACCCTGGATCTGATTCATGCCGGCGAGTCCGGCGAGACCACCGGCGAGCAGCATGGCGTACACGTAGACGCGGGACACGCTGATCCCGGCCGCGCGCGCGGCGTGCGGGTTCTCGCCGACGGCGCGCATCCGCATGCCGAGGGAGGACCGCTCGATCAGCCACCACACGAACAGGGTCGCGATGATGACGATGACGAATCCGAGGTCGAGCAGGGGGAACTGCGGCCCGAGGATCGAGGGGAACTGCGCGCTCTCGGGAGTCGCGTAACCGAGCGCCTGATTCGTACCGGGCTTCTGCAGCAGCCCCGGCGTGCGGATCATCCACAGCAGCAGGTAGTACGCCACGTAGTTGAGCATGATCGTGAGGATCACCTCGTGCGCACCCGTGCGGGCCTTGATGAGCCCTGCGATCGCACCCCACAGCGCACCGCCCGCGATACCGGCGATGAGCGTGACCGGGATGTGCAGCCAGAACGGCAGGTCGAGCTGGAACGTGAGGAGGCCGGCGACCGCCACGCCGATCAGCATCTGACCGCGGGCGCCGATGTTGAACAGACCGACGCGGAAGGCCAGCGCCACACCGAGACCGGCGGCGATCAGCGGCGCCGCGAATCCGAGGGTGTTGGTCAGCGGACGGATCTGCGCGGCGAAGTCGGCGCCGCGGGCGTTGAAGATCGCGCCGCGGAAGAGCGCCTCGTAGCCGTTGTAGACGGCGTTCCAGATCGCCGCGAACGTGTCGCTCGGACGCTGGAAGAAGTACCCGGAGGCTTCCAGCACGTCTTCATTCGTGAAGGCGATCAGGATGCCGCCGACGACGAGGGCCAGGAAGATCGCGAGGATCGTGGAGACGGCGCTGCCGCGCAGGATCTCCTTCAGGATCACGTTGCCGCGCGGGGGCGGCGGGACGTCACCCGTGTCACGCTGCGTCGTGGTCGTGTTCAGCGAGAGCTGGTCGCCGGAGACGTCGCCCGCCGATCCACTCCCCTGTGGCGTGATACCGCTCATGCGGCCACCTCTCCCTCGGCGGCGCCCGCCATCATCAGTCCCAGCGTCTCGCGCGGGGTGTCGCCGGGGACGATCCCGACGATCGTGCCTCTGTACATCACCGCGATGCGGTCGGCGAGAGCTGCGACCTCGTCGAGCTCCGTCGAGACGACGACGACGGGAATCCCGGCATCCCTCGTCTCGATGATCCGCTTGTGGATGAACTCGATCGATCCGACATCGACGCCGCGGGTGGGCTGTGCGGCGACGAGCAGTTTGAGCTCGCGGCTCATCTCGCGCGCGATCACGACCTTCTGCTGGTTTCCGCCCGAGAGCGTGCCCGCCGGTGTGTGCGGCCCCTGCGTCCGGATGTCGTACTCGGTGATGCGCGCCCGCGCGAAGTCCTCGAGAGCCGAGCGGCGGAGGGTGCCGCCGCGGCTGAACTCAGGATCGGCCGAACGGTCGAGGATCAGGTTCTCCGCCACCGAGAATCCGGCGACGAGGCCGTCCTCCGTGCGGTCCTCCGGGACGAACCCGACCCCGGCGTCGAGGATGGCGCGCACGCTCTTGCCGACCAGCTCGGTGCCGTCCAGGGTGATCGATCCCTCGACACGGGCGGCGAGGCCGACGATCGCCTCGACGAGCTCGGTCTGGCCGTTGCCCTGCACTCCGGCCACGGCGAGGACTTCGCCGGGGCGCACCGAGAAGTCGACGCCGTCGACGACGATCGCTCCGGTCGGGGTCAGGACACGCAGCCCCTTCACCTCGAGGCCGCCGTCGCCGAGGCGCGGAGCCTCCTTGTGCACGGTGAGCTCGACGGCGCGACCGACCATCAGCGAGGCGAGCTCGGCATTGGTCGCGGTGGGCGACGCCTCGCCGACGATGCGGCCGAGGCGGACGATCGTGATGGTGTCCGCGACCTCACGGACCTCACGGAGTTTGTGGGTGATGAAGACGATCGCGGTGCCCTCGTCGCGGAGCTGGCGCATGATGCCCATCAGCTCGTCCGTCTCCTGCGGGGTGAGGACGGCGGTGGGCTCATCGAAGACGAGCACCTTCGCATCGCGCGAGAGCGCCTTGATGATCTCGACCCGCTGCTGCACGCCGACCGGCAGGTCGCCGACGATCGCGTCGGGGTCGATGTCGAAGCCGAACCGCGCGGCGACGGAGCGCACGTGCTCCCTGGCCTTGCCGATGTCGAGCGTGCCGAGGCCCTTGGTCTGCTCGTGCCCCAGCATGACGTTCTCGGCGACGGTGAAGACGGGGACGAGCATGAAGTGCTGATGCACCATGCCGATGCCCGCGTTCATCGCGTCACCGGGGCCGCGGAACCGCTGGACGACGTCGTCCAGGAGGATCTCGCCCTCGTCTGCCTGATAGAGCCCGTAGAGGACGTTCATCAGCGTGGACTTGCCTGCGCCGTTCTCGCCGAGCAGAGCGTGGATCTGCCCCGGCTCGACCACCAGGTCGATGTGGTCGTTGGCCACCAGGGTTCCGAACCGCTTGGTGATGCCGCGAAGTTCGAGCTTCATATCTGCACCTTATCCAGAAGAGTCCTCCGGCTGTGCCCGGAGGATCTCAGACGCATCGCACGGGGATCGCCCGGATGCGCCGCCAACAGTCGTCACCTTCCGTCCACGGCACGGGGCGAGTGGCAGCTTTCACCACTCGCCCCGTGCTGGACATCGATGACTCACGGAGAGTTCGGGGACTCCACCGTGATGTCGCCGGCGATGATCTGCTCCTGCAGAGCCGAGATCTCGTCGAGCAGTCCGTCGGGCAGGTCACCCTCGAAGGAACCGAAGCCCGAGAGCTTCACACCCTCGTTCTCGAGCGTGCCGACGTAGGGAGCAGCGTCGAAGTCGCCCTTCGAGGCGGCGACGGTCGCATCCTCGACCGCGACGTCGATCGCCTTCATGATCGAGAAGAGGGTGACGTCGGCCACCGTCTCGTCGGCGACGGCGAGGTCGCTGTCGACGCCGACCAGCAGCGTGTCCTTGCCGCTGTCGGCGATGGCCGCCGCAGCGCTCTGGTAGATCGGCCCGCCGACGGGGAGGATGACGTCGACACCCTGGTCGAGCACGCCCTGCGCGGTCTGCTTGGCCGTGTCGTTGGCGTCGAAGCCGCCGGTGAACGAGCCCTTCTGCGTCGCGCTGTCCCAGCCGAAGACCTGGACGGCGGCGGACTTGTCCTCGTTGTACTTCTCGACACCGAGCTGGAAGCCGTCCATGAACACGGCGACCGACGGGATCTGCATTCCGCCGAAGGTGCCGACCTTGTTCACGCCGGACTCCGCCGACCATCCGGCCGCGGCGTATCCGCCGAGGTAGGCGGCCTGAGCGGTGTCGAACACCAGGGGCTTGATGTTGGGAGCGTCGGTCGTGCCGTCGAAGTCGTTGTCGGCGTAGTCGTCGATGATCGCGTAGTCGATCTCGGGGTTCGCGAGTGCGGACTCGACCGTGGCGGCGGACAGCTTGAAGCCGACCGCGACGATGAGCGAGCATCCCTCGGAGACCGCGGTCTCGAGGTTGGGCGCGTAGTCATTGTCGTTCGCCGACTCGAATTCGAGCGGCTTGACGCCCAGCTCGTCGGCTGCGCGGTCCATGCCTTCCTTGGCGGACTGGTTGAACGACTTGTCGTTCCACCCGCCGGCGTCGGAGACGAGGCAGGGGAGGAAGTCGGATGCGACGTCGGTGCCGCCGTCGCCGCCCGATTCGGTGGGAGCCTGGCCACAGCCGGCGAGTGCGAAGACGACGCCAGCGGCGACGGTCGCGCCCAGCAGCTTCTTGGTGGTGGAGATGGTCAACTCATGCCTCCTGAACGGTGCCGCGGCCCTCGCGGATCGCTCAAAGTTACCTACTGTTTCGACATTTGCGCATGCCGGTGGCCTGGCCGTCGACGAATGGTTACAAAGCTGAAATCAAGACAGCCGATGAGCGGCCGCGGATGCTCATCAGAGCACGTCGCCGCGCCCGGTGAGCTTCAGGGACTCCACGACGCCCTTCACGCGCTGCGCATGCTCGACCGTGGTCACCAGCAGCGCATCCGGGGTGTCGACGACGACGATGTCCTTCACGCCGATGAGGCTGATGACGCGAGAGGTCTGGCTGACGAGGATGCCGCTCGCCGCATCCGACAGCACCCTGGCCTTCGGCCCGAGCACGGCGAGGTCGTTCTTGCGTCCGTTGTTGATGAGCTTCGTGAGCGATGCGAAGTCGCCGACGTCATCCCAGTCGAAGTGACCGGGCACCACGGCGAGACGTCCGCGGCGGGCAGCGGGTTCGGCGACGGCGTAGTCGATGGCGATCTTCTTGAGTCCGGGCCAGATCCGGTCGACCGCCGGACCGCGGCGGTCGCGATCGTCCCAGGCCTCGGCGAGCTCGATCAGCCCGGCGTGCAGGTCTGGCTCGTTCTCGGCCAGCTCCTCCAGCAGCACGCTCGCCTTGGCGATGAACATGCCCGCGTTCCACAGGTAGCCGCGGTCGGCGAAGTAGGCCTTCGCGGTCTCGAGATCGGGCTTCTCGACGAAGCTCTCGACCAGCGCCGCCTCGCGAGCCCCCTCGACGACGAGCTCGGGTCCCTTGCGGATGTATCCGAATCCGACGGCGGGCTCGGTGGGCGAGATGCCGATGGTGCAGATGTACCCCTCGCGTGCGACCTCGACGGCGTCGCGGACCGCGAACTCGAACACGCGTGTGCTGCGGATGACGTGGTCGGCGCTGAACGAGCCGATGATCACGTCGGGATCACGGCGATGCAGGACCGCAGCCGCCAGTCCGATCGCGGCGGCGGACTCCCGCGGCTCGGACTCGAGGAAGACGTTGAGATCGGGGATGCCCGGCAGCTCGGACTCGACGGCCGCCCGGTGCGCGCGGCCGGTCACCACGGCGATCCGGTCGCTGCCGGCGAGGGGCTCGAGGCGGTCCCAGGTGTCGCGGAGCAGGGAGTGCCCTGACCCCGTGAGGTCGTGCAGGAACTTGGGAGCATCCGCCCGCGAGAGCGGCCACAGCCTGCTGCCGATGCCTCCGGCCGGGATCACCGCGTAGAAGTCCTTGATCGGCTCGCTCATGCTGCTCAGCGTAACGGGGTCTTGACCCGGCCATGCAGAGCGCCAGTATGGTCGTCCCATGGCCCCCTCCCCCACACGGCGCCCTGCCCTTCTTCGTCGCGCCACCGCCGCGCTCGTGCTCGTGCTCGCCGCGGCCGCACTCGTCCCCACCTCCGCATCCGCCGCGAGCGGCACCGCCGGCGAGGTCTTCGCCCTCACCAACGCCGAGCGCTATAAGGCGGGTGTGCGGGCGCTGGTCTCCGACCCCGCCCTCGACGCGGCGGCGGCGGAGTGGGCCAGGCACCTCGCCGCCACCTGCACGTTCGAGCACAGCACGTCGCAGTGGCGCAGCTCGCGGGTGGCCGCATACGGGTGGGTCGCGACGGGCGAGAACATCGCGGCAGGGCAGCCGGATGCGAAGTCGGTGATGACGGCGTGGATGAACTCGTCGGGGCACAAGGCGAACATCCTCGACAGCCGCTACACCGGGCTCGGCGTGGGAGTGGCCACCGGATCCTGCTACCGCACCTACTGGGTGCAGATCTTCGGCATCGGCTCACCGGTCAAGAAGCTCAGCGGCGGCGCGGGCGATCTCACGGGCGACCGCAACGCAGACATCGTCGCGCGCACGTCCACGGGTGAACTGATGATCTATCCCGGCACCGGCAAGAGCGGGTTCGCTGCTCCGCTCACCGTGACATCGACCTGGGGGAGCCGACCGTTCACCACGCTGGGCGACTTCACCGGAGACGGGATACCCGACCTCGCCCGGGTCGAGGCGACCGGTCGGCTGCTTCTCTATGCGGGCGACGGCAGGGGTGGACTCCGTGCGGCCGTGCAGATCGGCACGGGATGGTCCGGGTTCACCCAGCTGATCGGCGGCATGGACTTCACCGGCGACCGGCTGCCCGATGTGATCGCGCGCACCACGAGCGGAACCTTGAAGCTGTATCGGGGCAACGGGAAGGGCGGGTGGCTCGCCGGGAGCGGGATCCAGATCGGCAGCGGCTGGAACGCGTTCGACTCCATCTCCCATGCGGGTGACTTCACCGGCGACGCCAGGGGCGACATCATCGCGCGCAAGATCTCGGACGGGACCCTGTGGCTGTACCCCACCACCGGCAAGGGCACCTGGGGGAAGCCGGTTCGCATCGGCACCGGCTGGCGGCCGTTCACCGCGATCTTCGGCGGTGGCGACCTCAACGGCGACGGGGCCCAGGATGTCGTCGCCCGTTCGTCCGACGGCGCCCTGTTGCTCTACCCCGGGAACGGCCGCAGCGGCTTTCTCGCCCGTCAGACCCTGGGCAGCGGCTGGAACACGATGAGCCAGATCGGCTGACCGACGGCGTCCGATCCTCTCGACGTCGAGAGACTTAGGCTCCCCTTCGTCGCCCCCTGCCCTCTCACGGGAATAGGATGGTGTCCGATCGGCCGTGCCTGACGACAGCAGGCTCACGCTTGGAACACGCATCGCACGCGACCGAGTCTCATCGATCCAGGGAGGACGACCGTGTCCACAAGCGCTCGCTTGACACCGTCGATTTCGGAAACCACTTCCAAGACGCCGCGCGGCACCCTCTACCGGGGTCGTGAAGGCATGTGGTCGTGGGTGCTTCACCGCATCACCGGAGTCGCCATCTTCTTCTTCCTGTTGGTGCACGTGCTCGACACGGCACTCATCAGGGTGTCCCCCGAGGCGTACAACGCCGTCATCGGGACCTACAAGAACCCGGTCATGGCGCTCGGCGAGGTCGTGCTCGTGGCCGGCATCGTGTTCCACGCGATGAACGGTCTCCGCATCATCGCGGTGGACTTCTGGTCGAAGGGTGCGAAGTACCAGCGTCAGCTCTTCTGGGGCGTGCTGCTGGTGTGGGGCATCATCATGGCCGGCTTCGTGCCGCGGCACCTGATGCTCGCGTTCGCCGGCTTCGGAGGAGGACACTGATGACCGCTCAGACCGTCTCAGCGCCCGTGCGTCGGCAGCGCGGATTCAACCTCGAGAAGTGGGGCTGGCTCTTCATGCGCGCCTCCGGGGTCGTGCTCGTCGTGCTCATCTTCGGACACCTGTTCATCAACCTGATGGTCGGCGAGGGCATCCACGCCCTCGACTTCGCGTTCATCGCCGGCAAGTTCGCCACTCCGTTCTGGCAGTGGTGGGACGTCATCATGCTCTGGCTCGCCCTGATCCACGGCGCCAACGGCATGCGGACGATCGTCAACGACTACGTCACGAACAACACCGCTCGCAAGGCGCTGACCTGGGCCCTGGGCCTGGCTGCAGCCCTGCTCATCATCCTCGGCACTCTGGTCGTCTTCACCTTCGACCCGTGCCTCGGCGTGACCGAGTCGAGCACGCTGTGGGAACAGTGCCAGACGCTGGGCAAGTAGAAGAGAAGGCATACGAGAAGTGACTACCGAGACCCAGGATTCCGTCGTGCGCGACGGCGTGCACTACCACCAGTTCGACATCGTCATCGTGGGTGCCGGCGGCGCCGGCATGCGGGCGGCCATCGAGGCCGGACCCGGCGCCAGGACCGCTGTGATCTCCAAGCTGTACCCGACGCGTTCGCACACCGGTGCGGCGCAGGGCGGAATGGCCGCGGCCCTCGCGAACGTCGAAGAGGACAGCTGGGAATGGCACACCTTCGACACGGTCAAGGGCGGCGACTACCTGGTCGACCAGGATGCCGCTGAGATCCTCGCCAAGGAGGCCATCGACGCGGTCATCGACCTCGAGAACATGGGTCTGCCGTTCAACCGCACGCCCGAGGGGAAGATCGACCAGCGTCGATTCGGCGGTCACACCGCCGAGCACGGCAAGACCCCGGTGCGTCGCGCCTGCTACGCGGCCGACCGCACCGGTCACATGATCCTGCAGACCCTCTTCCAGAACTGCGTCAAGCTCGGCATCAACTTCTTCAACGAGTTCTACGTGCTCGACCTGCTGACGGTGAAGGATGCCGACGGCAAGACGCAGGTGTCTGGCGTCGTCGCCTACGACCTCTCCACCGGTGAGCTCCACGTCTTCCAGGCGAAGGCCGTGATCTTCGCGACGGGCGGGTTCGGGAAGATCTTCAAGACGACCTCCAACGCGCACACCCTCACGGGCGACGGCGTCGGGATCGTCTGGCGCAAGGGACTCCCCCTCGAGGATCTGGAGTTCTTCCAGTTCCATCCGACCGGACTCGCAGGCCTCGGCATCCTTCTGACCGAGGGAGCACGAGGCGAGGGCGCGATCCTCCGCAACGCCTCGGGTGAGCGCTTCATGGAGCGCTACGCGCCGACCATCAAGGACCTCGCCCCGCGTGACATCGTCGCCCGCTGCATGGTGCAGGAGGTGGCCGAGGGCCGCGGAGCCGGTCCGCACAAGGACTACGTGCTGCTGGACTGCACGCACCTGGGCGCAGAGGTCCTCGAGACCAAACTCCCCGACATCACCGAGTTCGCGCGCACCTACCTGGGTGTCGACCCGGTCGTCGAGCCGGTGCCCGTGATGCCCACCGCGCACTACGCGATGGGGGGCATCCCCACCAACAACAACGGCGAGGTACTCGCCGACAACGACACCGTGGTGCCGGGCCTGTACGCCGCCGGCGAGTGCGCGTGCGTGTCGGTGCACGGAGCCAACCGTCTCGGCACCAACTCGCTGCTCGACATCAACGTCTTCGGCAAGCGCAGCGGCCGCAACGCGGTCGAGTACGTCAAGACGGCCGAGTTCGTCCCGCTTCCCGAGAACCCCGCCGGCTTCGTCTCCGGGATGCTGGAGGGCCTGCGCAACAACCAGGGCACCGAGCGCATCGCCGTGCTTCGCAAGGCACTGCAGGACGAGATGGACAAGGGCGCGCAGGTCTTCCGCACGCACGAGTCCCTCGAGCACGTCCTCGGCGTGATCGCGGAGCTGCGCGAGCGGTACAAGAACGTGCACGTCGACGACAAGGGCAAGCGGTTCAACACCGATCTGCTCGAAGCCGTCGAACTGGGCTTCCTCCTCGACATCGCCGAGGTCGTCGTCTACGCCGCGCAGAACCGTGAGGAGAGCCGTGGCGGCCACATGCGCGACGACTTCCCGACTCGCGACGACGAGAAGTACATGAAGCACACCATGGCCTACCTGACCGGCGACCCGCACTCCTCCACCCCGAGCGACCACATCAAGCTCGACTGGAAGCCCGTCGTCTTCACCAAGAACGAGCAGGGCGAGTTGAACTACCCGCCGATGGAGAGGAAGTACTGAGCATGTCGAACGCCATCGCCGAAGCTCCCGCGGACACGACGGAGGAGAGCGGCATCCAGTCCTTCATCGTCACCTTCAACATCCGTCGGTTCGACCCCGAGATCGACGCCGAGCCGCACTGGGTCGACTACGACGTGGAGCTCTATTCGACCGACCGCGTGCTCGACGCCCTCCACAAGATCAAGTGGGAGGTCGACGGCTCCCTCAGCTTCCGTCGTTCCTGCGCCCACGGCATCTGCGGCTCCGACGCCATGCGCATCAACGGGCGCAACCGTCTCGCGTGCAAGACGCTGATCAAGGATCTCGACATCTCGAAGCCGATCTACGTCGAGGCGATCAAGGGCCTTCCGCTGGAGAAGGACCTGATCGTCGACATGGAGCCGTTCTTCGCGTCCTACCGCGACGTGCAGCCGTTCCTGGTCGCGAACTCGGTGCCCGAGAAGGGCAAGGAGCGTGTGCAGTCGATCGCCGACCGCGAGATCTTCGACGACACGACCAAGTGCATCCTGTGCGCCGCATGCACCTCGTCGTGCCCCGTGTTCTGGACCGACGGACAGTACTTCGGACCCGCGGCGATCGTGAACGCGCACCGCTTCATCTTCGACTCGCGCGACGACAACGCCGAGGTGCGCCTCGACATCCTCAACGACAAGGAAGGCGTCTGGCGCTGCCGCACGACCTTCAACTGCTCCGAGGCCTGCCCTCGAGGCATCGAGGTCACCAAGGCCATCGCCGAGGTCAAGCAGGCCGTCCTTCGCGGACGCCCCTGACCCGGTGACTCCGTCGAGAGCGGGCGGGCTCCTTCTGGGAGCCCGCCCGCTCTCGCTGTGTGGATAAAGTGAGGGGATGTCCGGTTCCGGTGACGAGACGAGCGAGCCCGGTCGGCTGGATGCAGCCGTCGAACGGGCCACTGCACTGACCCGGCGCACGCTCGGGCTGTTCCCGGTGCGCGTCTGGCGGCATTTCCTGCAGCACAACGGATTCCTGCTCGCGGCGGGCGTGAGCTATCAGGCCCTGTTCGCGATCTTCGCGGCGATCTATCTCGCCTTCGCCATCGCCGGGCTGTGGCTGGGCGGCAGCGCGGAGGCGGTCGACGGACTGATCGACATCATCAACAGCTACGTCCCGCACCTGATCCAGGACCCCGGGGGCGTGTTCACTCCCGCGCAGGTGCAGGAGATCGCCGCCAACACCACCGGGGTGCTGAGCGTCACGGGTCTCATCGCCCTCGGTACCGTCATCTGGACGGCTATCGGCTGGGTGACGTTCTCCCGTCGGGCGACCAGAGACATCTTCGGCCTGCCTCCCGATCTCCGCAGCTACGTCATGCTGAAGGCGAGGGACCTGCTGGCCGCCCTGATCTTCGGAGTGGCGCTGATCGCCGGCTCGCTGCTCAGCTCGGCCAGCGCGGCCGTGCTGCGGTGGCTGATCAGCCTCCTCGGCTGGGATGCGGGCTCCGCCGGACTGAACCTCGGCATCCGGCTCGGCACGGTCGTCGTCTCCTTCGCCCTGCTCTCCGGCGCCCTGGCGGCGATGGTGCGCTTCCTCACCGGCACCTCGCTGCACTGGCGCACGATCTGGCCCGGTGCACTCCTCGGCGGCGCAGCGATGACGATCCTCCAGTACGGTGCCGGGTTTCTGCTCAGCTACACGCCGTCGAATCCGCTGCTGGCCACCTTCGCCATCTTCATCGGACTGCTGCTGTGGTTCCGGGTCAACGGCGTGATCATGCTGGTGGCCTCGTCCTGGATCGCCATGACGGCGCAGGACCGAGACCTTCCGCTGTTGTCGCCGTCAGACGCCGAGCGGCGCATCGCGGAGCACCGGACGCTCGTCGCCGCGGCCCGGATCCGGCTGCGCGATGTCCTCGACGCGCGCGACAAGGCCCCCTGGTACGGCGCATGGTCGGCTGCTCGCGCCGTGCGCGCCGCGGAGGAGGACCTCGCCGCGCTCGAGGCGTCCGCTCCCCCACCGGTGGAGACCGCCTCTCCCCTCGCGCAGCGGTTCCGCGCGGAGCTGCAGCGCTCGTCTCGGGATGTCGGTGGCGCTGGTTAGGCTGGAGACATGCCTCATCTGCGTATCGCCACGGTCAACGTCAACGGGATCAGAGCGGCGGCTCGCAACGGCATGGGAGCCTGGCTCGACGCCGCAGACGTCGACATCCTGACCCTTCAGGAGGTGCGCGGACAGGACGAGCATCTCGAGGCCGCGCTGCCGGGGTGGACGTTCGTGCACGACGAGGCGACCGCCAAGGGCCGCGCCGGTGTCGCGATCGCCAGTCGAGTGCCCGCCGTCGCGTCGCGCACCGATCTCGGCGCCATCGACTTCGACTCGAAGGGCCGCTGGATCGAAGCCGACTTCGTCATCGGCGACCGTCCGATCACCGTGGTCAGCGCATACGTGCACAGCGGGGAGGCGGACACCCCCAAGCAGGAGGAGAAGTGGAAGTTCCTCGACGCCTTCGAGACACGACTCGCGGAGCTCGGACAGGGTGACGGAGCCCTGGCGCTCGTCACGGGCGATCTGAACGTCGGCCACCGCGAGCTCGACATCAAGAACTGGCGCGGCAATCGCAAGAAGGCCGGGTTCCTGCCGCGTGAACGCGGCTACTTCGATCGCTTCCTCGGGGCGGCCGGCGCGACGGTCGAGGGCGTCGACGGGTCCACCGGCACCGGCCTCGGCTGGGTCGACGTCGGGCGCACCTTCCATGGCGAGGTCGAAGGGCCGTACACCTGGTGGTCGATGCGAGGACAGGCCTTCGACAACGACTCGGGGTGGCGCATCGACTACCACCTCGCCACCCCCGCTCTCGCCGAGCGCGTGACGGCGTACCATGTGGCCCGCGCGGCGGCGTACGACCAGCGCTGGAGCGATCACGCACCGGTCGTCGTCGACTACACGTACTGAAGCGGGTCGACCCTCTTCGGGTCCACCGAGGGGCTGCGCGGCGATCAGGCGGTGAGCAGCGCCACGATCAGGCCCGCCGCCACCGCGAGATAGCCGAGCATGCTCCACAGATACGCGCGGCCTCTTCGTCCGGGCGAGAACACGAGCGGCACCGTCACCGCGAGCAGCAGCCCGAGGCCGAGCGCCAGGACGGTGCCGATGATCAGCCCGTAGCCGTGCGGGTCGGCCGAGGCCGGTCCGAAGCGACTGCTCAGGGCGACCCGGACGAGGAGCGCGAAAGGGATCCCGATGATCACCGTGAGCACGATTCCGATGATGCGCGACGTGCGCCCGCTCCTGACAGGATTCGGGTCGGCAGCTGCAGGGCGATCCGTCATGTCGCGAGTCTTCCGTGCGGACTCTGCGACCGCCACCGCCCCCATAGGATTGATATCGTGACGAAACCTCGCCTCTACTCAGGAATGCAGCCCTCCGCCGACTCCCTTCAGATCGGCAACTACATCGGGGCGCTCCTGCAGTGGCGAGAGCTCCAGAGCTCCTACGACGCCTACTTCTCGGTGGTCGACCTGCATGCGCTCACCGTCGCGCAGGATCCGGCTGAGCTGCGCGAGAAGACGCGTCGCACCGCAGCACAGTACATCGCCGCCGGAATCGAGCCGTCCCTGTCCACCCTGTACGTGCAGTCCCATGTGCGCGCGCATGCCGAGCTGGCCTGGATCCTCTCGACCATCACCGGTTTCGGCGAGGCCGGTCGCATGACGCAGTTCAAGGACAAGTCCGCGCGCTACGGCGCCGACGCGACAAGCGTCGGCCTCTTCACCTACCCGGTGCTGATGGCGGCCGACATCCTGCTCTACCAGACCGACGTCGTGCCCGTCGGCGACGACCAGAAGCAGCATGTCGAGCTCACGCGCGACCTGGCGGAGCGGTTCAACAGCCGGTTCGGCGAGACCTTCGTCGTCCCCCGTCCGGTGATCCAGAAGGACACGGCCCGCATCTACGACCTGCAGAACCCGACCTCGAAGATGTCGAAGTCCGCAGAGAGCGACGCCGGGGTGCTCTGGATGCTGGACGATCCCGCGAAGTCCGCGAAAAAGATCATGCGCGCGGTCACTGACAACGAGGGGTCCGTGCGCTTCGACCGCGAAGAGAAGCCGGGCGTCTCGAACCTGCTCACGATCTACGCCGCCCTCAGCGGGCGCCAGATCGGCGCGATCGAGGACGAGTACGCCGGTCGCGGCTACGGAGACTTCAAGAAGGGGCTCGCGGAGGTCGTCGTGAACGAGTTCGAGCCGGTCCGCGCTCGCGCACTCGAGCTCCTCGACGACCCGGCTGAGCTCGACCGCATCCTCGCCGCGAACGCCGCCCGTGCAGACGAGGTCGCCGACGCCACACTCGCCGCCGTCTACGACCGCGTCGGGCTGCTGCGTCGCGTCTGAGCGCCCCATAGGATGGGGGCGTGACTGATCCGCAGCTGCCCCCGTCCGGTGCCGTTCCCCCTGTGCCGCCGGCACCCGAGTCCGCAGCGGCACAGCCCCCGGTTCCGCCGCCCGCCTACGCACCCGACGCTCCGGCAGCCCCGCAGTTCGGCTCTCAGCCCACGGGCTCTCAGGCCACGCCCCCTGCTCCGCCGACGTACTCGGCGGAGCCTCCGATGGCGCCGCCCGCACCTCCGGCACCTCCCGCTCACCAGGCGGCTCCGGCGGCCCCTCCCGCGTTCCCTGCGCCGAGCGGCACCGCCTCGCCCTCTCCCGCCTATCCCGCTCCTCCCGCTCCGATCGGAACTCCGGCGTACCCGGCCGCCCCTCCCGGCGCGTACCAGGTGCCCGTCGGCGGATACGCCGCACCCGAAGGGGCGTACCGCGCGCCGGATGGCGCGCCGAAGAAGTCGAGCCTGCTCGGGATGCTGGCGCTCATCCTCGCACTCATCGCCGCCGTGGTCACCCCGATCGTGGTGGGGGTCGTCGGATTCGAGATCGGCCGACGCATCCCCGGCGGACTGGACACGAGCGACCGCGACTTCCTGTCGGTCCTGGCCCCCGCGCGCGATCAGGTGCTCTGGGCAGAGCTGTCGTTCTGGACGGGAACCGTGCTCGGGATCGCCGCGATCGTGATCGGCATCCTCGCGATCCGCAAGAAGCAGGCTCGCGGTGCCGGCATCGCCGCCCTCGTCGTGGCCGTGCTGGGGCCGATCATCTTCTGGGTGGTCCTGCTCGTCTCCGTGTCGACGGGCACCGCCGCAGGCTTCCTGCCCTGACCGTCTCCGCCGACCGGGCCGGCTGTCGGATCAGCGCGGTGCGTGGTGCTTCTGCTGCGCGGCGAGCAGCCCCTCGTCGACGAGCAGCTCGACCGCATCCGCCGCATCAGAGACGAGGATCGGCAGGTTGGCGCGTTCCTCCTTGCCGAACGGCGAGAGCACCCAGTCCGCGGGATCCTGCCGGCCGACCGGCCTGCCGATCCCGGCGCGCACCCGGGGGAATTCGGCCGTCGTGAGGGCTCTGGCGATGTCACGAACGCCGTTGTGGCCGCCGTGTCCCCCGCCGATCTTGAGCTTGACCGTGTCGAAAGGGATGTCGAGCTCGTCGTGCACGACCACGACGCGCTCCGGCGGCACCGAGTAGAAGCGCGCGAGCGCCGCGACGGGCGTGCCCGAGACGTTCATGAACGTGTTGGGCTTGGCGAGCACGAGCTTGTCGCCTCCGGGCCGCAGCCAGGTCTCGACGACCCGAGCCCCTCCCTTGTGCTCTCGGAACGTCTCTCCGCGCCGCGCGGCGAGCTCGTCGAGCACCATCTGGCCGATGTTGTGCCTCGTCGCCTCGTATCGCGGGCCGGGGTTCCCGAGCCCCACCACGAGCCAGGTGGATGCCATGTCGTCGTCCTCTCGGATGCGGGCTGCACGCGGCGCCCGGGTCAGAATACGACAGAGGGGGCGCGATCCGATCGCGCCCCCTCTGTGATGCAGTCAGCTGTGAGCTGCGCCTGCGGAGATCACTCCGCGGCGGGCTCCTCCTCGGCAGCAGCCTCGTCGGCGCCGGCCTCGTCCTCACCGAGCGACTCCTCGGCCGGGATCGAGATCGCGACGACGAGCACCTCGGGGTCGGTCAGCAGCGTCGAGCCCTTGGGGAGCGTGACGTCGGCGGCGGTGATGTGCGCGCCCTCTTCGAGTCCCTCGACCGAGACCTCGACGTTCTGCGGCAGGTGCGTGGCCTCTGCCTCGATCGACAGGGTGTTCGCGTCCTGGTTGACGATGGTGCCGGGAGCCGACTCGCCGGTGACGATGACGGGAACGTCGATCGTGACCTTCTCGCCCTTGCGGACGACCAGGAGGTCGATGTGCTCGATGATCTGGTGCACGGGGTCCTTCTGGACGTCCTTGACCAGGGCGAGCTGAGGCGTGCCCTCGATGTCGAGCTCGAGCAGGGCGTTCGCACGGCGGATGATGAGCGAGACCTGGTGGCCCGGCAGCGCGACGTGCACGGGGTCGGTGCCGTGACCGTAGATGACGGCGGGGATCTTGCCTGCGGCGCGCAGACGACGGGCGAAGCCCTTGCCGAAGCTCTCGCGGAGCTCGGCCTTGACCTTGGTGTCTTCAGACATGGGGTTCTCCTTCGGGGCACGCAGCGACAGCTACGCGGTGGTCTTGGAATTGTTCTCGAACGCAGACACGTGAGGAAAGCCACCGGGCTTGCTTCGCCGCGTCGATAACGGATGCCAGCGCACGCGCAGAAGCATCCCTCGCCGAGGTACTCCTCTCATGGTACCGGATGAGCCGATAGGCTGAGGACACCGATTCCCCTCTGCAGAAACACGGAGTTCACTCATGCTCGACGGCGCCTTCTTCTCCCACGTGATCCTCTGGGTCATCGGCGCGATGACCGTGTGCGCCGCCGGCTTCACCTTCGCCGCGCTCTTCTCGCTCGGACGCACGGGCTACCGCAAGGACTGACCCCCGCGTCCCGGCCGTCCCGCGCGGCCTCGCCCGATCATCGGGCGACACACGGGCGCGCCTCCCCCGGCGCCGCGATAATCTGGACGCATCCCCTTCTTCTCGATCTAGGAGCCATCTGTGCCCGAAGCATCAGCGAACATCGGAGTCGTCGGACTCGCCGTCATGGGTTCGAACCTCGCCCGCAACCTCGCCTCCCGCGAGGGCAACACGGTGGCGATCTTCAACCGCAGCTACGAGAAGACCGAGACCCTCGTCTCCGAGCATCCTGAGGCCGGGTTCATCCCCGCACAGACCTACCAGGAGTTCGCCGACTCGCTGCAGAAGCCGCGCACCGCGATCATCATGGTCAAGGCCGGCGGTCCGACGGATGCCGTGATCGACTCGCTCGTCGAGGTCTTCGAGCCGGGCGACATCATCGTCGACGGCGGCAACGCCTACTTCCCCGACACCATCCGCCGCGAGAAGGCGGTCCGCGAGACGGGCATCAACTTCGTCGGCGCCGGCATCTCCGGTGGCGAGGAGGGCGCGCTCACGGGCCCGTCGATCATGCCGGGTGGCTCGGACGAGTCCTGGGTCACCCTGGGCCCGATCCTCAAGTCCATCGCCGCCATCGCCGAGGGCGAGCCGTGCGTCACGCACGTCGGACACGACGGCGCAGGGCACTTCGTGAAGATGGTGCACAACGGCATCGAGTACGCCGACATGCAGCTCATCGCCGAGGCCTATGACCTCATCCGGCGCGGCACGGGCAAGTCGCCCGCCGAGATCGCCGAGATCTTCGCCGAGTGGAACAAGGGCGAGCTCGAGTCGTACCTGATCGAGATCACCGCAGAGGTGCTGCGCCAGGTGGATGCCGAGACCGGCACGCCGCTCGTCGACGTCATCCTCGACCAGGCCGGCGCCAAGGGCACCGGCGCCTGGACCGTGCAGACCGCCCTCTCGCTCGGCGTCCCCGTCTCGGGCATCGCCGAAGCCACCTTCGCCCGCTCGCTCTCATCGCACCCGGAGCAGCGTGAGGTCGCTCGCGCCCTGCCCGGCCCCGACGAGGAGTTCGTCGTCACCGACGAGGCCGCCTTCATCGAGGACGTCCGTCTCGCGCTGTACGCGTCGAAGATCGTCGCCTACTCGCAGGGCTTCGACGAGATCCGCGCCGGCGCCGCCGAGTACGGCTGGAACATCGACCTCGGCGCGATCAGCAAGATCTGGCGCGGTGGATGCATCATCCGCGCGCAGTTCCTCAACCGCATCGCGGACGCCTACGCCGAGAACCCCGAGCTGCCCGTGCTCATGACCGCGCCGTACTTCGCCGAGGCGCTCACCCGCGGCCAGGCGTCCTGGCGTCGGGTCGTCGTGACGGCGGCTCAGGCCGGCATCCCCGCCCCGGCGTTCTCGTCGTCGCTGTCGTACTACGACGGCATCCGCGCCGACCGCCTGCCTGCGGCACTGGTGCAGGGCCAGCGCGACTTCTTCGGCGCGCACACCTACAAGCGCATCGACAAGCCGGGCACGTTCCACACGCAGTGGTCCGGTGACCGCACCGAGATCGAGGCCGAAGACACGCACTGAGCGCGTCCGCAGCACGACGAAGGCCCCGGCGATCACGCCGGGGCCTTCGCCATGCGCGGGGTGGTCGACGTCATGTCTCCCAGCAGACGCATAGCGCTCTCCATAGAAAACCCATAGGGGATTCCGCAGAATGGAGTCATGAGCACCGACCTCCCCGACCTGCGCCGCCCCGACGGCTCTCCCCTGCGCATCCTCGCCGTCGACGACGAGCAGATGCTCACCGATCTGCTCGCGATGGCCCTCCGCATGGAGGGCTGGGAGGTGCGCACGGCATCGTCGGGCCTCGAGGCGCTGCAGGTCGCGCGCGATTTCGAGCCGGATGCACTGGTGCTCGACATCATGATGCCCGACCTCGACGGCATGGCGGTGCTGCGGCGCCTGCGCGAGTCCGGCAGCCTCGTCCCCGTGCTCTTCCTGACGGCGAAGGATGCCGTGGGCGACCGCGTCGCGGGCCTCACCGCGGGCGGCGACGACTACGTCACGAAGCCGTTCAGCCTCGAGGAGGTAATCGCCCGGCTTCGCGCGATCATCCGCCGCACCGGCCATGCGACAGCCGACGACGGTCAGTCGATCCTGCGCGTCGCCGACCTCACCCTCAACGAGGACAGCCATGAGGTCATGCGCGACGGCACGGAGATCGAGCTCACGGCGACCGAGTTCGAGCTGCTCCGCTACCTGATGCGCAACGAGCGCCGCGTGCTGTCGAAGGCGCAGATCCTCGACCGTGTCTGGAGTTACGACTTCGGCGGCAAGTCGTCGGTCGTGGAGCTGTATATCTCGTACCTGCGCAAGAAGATCGACGCCGGCCGCACTCCCCTGCTGCACACCGTGCGAGGCGTCGGCTACATGATCAAGGCGCCTCAGTGAGCGATGCGAGGATGACGCGGCGGCCGATGAGCCTGCAGACGCGGCTGATGACAGCCGTGATCGGATTCGTCTCGCTCATCCTCGTGATCGTCGCCGTGATCACCAGTGCGACGCTCGGGGCGACGCTGGAGCTCCAGCTGCAGGACCGCCTGAAGATCGCGTCGTCGCAGATCACGCAGCTGGTCGGGTCGTACCCCGAAGAGGCCACGACCGTCGACAACATCCGGCCGCGGCTCAACCCCGTGCCGGGACTGCTGTTCGCGATGTCGAGCGTCGAGGGCGGCACGAGCGGTGCGGTCTTCACGGACGCGGCTCAGAACATCGGGGCGACGGCCGACCTCACCGACGCCGAGCTCGCCCAGATCAACGAGTCGCTCGCCGGACGCGCGATCGGCACGGTCTCGCTCAAGGAGTTCGGCTCGTACATGCTGGTCGCGCAGAAGGCGGCCAACGGGGCCAACGTGGTGACGGGGCTGCCCCGCACCGAGATCCAGAATCAGCTGACGACCTTGCTCACCGTGATCGCTCTCGCGACCATCGGCGGCCTGATCCTCCTCGCCCTGACGACGGCGATCACGATCAGGGTGGGGCTGCGGCCCCTGCGCGCGGTCGCGGCCACGGCGACCCGCGTCGCCAATCAGCCCCTCGATCGAGGTGAGGTCAAGATCACCGAGCGAGTACCGGCGTTCGAGGCAGACCCTCGCACGGAGACCGGGCTCGTCGGCGCATCCCTCAACACGCTGCTCGACCACGTGAACGACTCCCTGGCCGCGCGGCAGAAGAACGAGGAGCAGATGCGGCGTTTCGTCGCCGACGCGAGCCATGAGCTGCGCACTCCGCTGTCGTCGATCCGCGGATACTCCGAGCTGTCCCTGCGCGCCCTCAAGCAGCAGACGGGACCGGCGGTCATCGAAGGCACGACGACCTCCCTCGAGCGCATCCAGGCCCAGTCGCTGCGGATGACCCGCCTCGTGGAGGATCTGCTGCTGCTCGCTCGCCTCGACGAGGGGCGGGAGCTGGTCTACGGCACCGTCGACCTCACACAGCTCGCACTCGAGGGGCTGTCGGATGCCCGACCGACCGGACCGGATCACCACTGGCAGATCGAGGTCCCGGATGAGCCGATCGTCGTCATCGGCGACGCGGGACGGATGCATCAGGTCGTCGCGAACCTCCTCGCGAATGCACGCACGCACACCCCTGCGGGCACCTCGATCACGCTCAGCGTCAGTCGTGAGGGCGACGACGCCGTGCTGCGGGTGCACGACGACGGGCCGGGGATCGACCCCGGCGTCCGCGACGAGCTCTTCGGCCGATTCGCTCGCGGCGACAGCTCACGCGCACGGCAGACCGGCGGCACGGGCCTCGGCCTCGCGATCGTGAAGGCGATCGTCGAGGGCCACGGCGGCCAGATCACGGTCGACAGCGAGCCGGGGGCCACGACCTTCACCGTCCGCATCCCGATCAGCCCCGCTTCCGCGGACTGATCCCCGTCCGTCCGCGGGGCCTCGGTCTGCGGTCCGCTCGCTGCGGGGCCGCGGTCCGCACGCTGCGGGGCCGCGGTCCGCATCCTGCGTCCGCGGCGCGAGCTCAGGACGACCGCGCGAGTTCAGGACGAATGGACGGATTCCGTCCTGAATCCGAGCTGTCCTCCTGCATTCGCGCCGCGGGCCACGACGCTCCCCTCCCCATCCCATCGGCTTCGACTCCGCGGACGGATAACCGGATGCGGTCTGCGGGGTCCGGCCTGAGTTCAGGACGACCGCGCGAGATCAGGACGAATGGACGGATTCCGTCCTGCATCCGAGCTGTCCTCCTGCATCCGCGCCGCGGGCCACGACGCTCCCCTCCCCATCCCATCGGCTCGACTCCGCGGACGGATAACCGGATGCCGTCTGCGGGGCCCCGTCTGAGCGCAGGACGACCGCTCGAATTCAGGACGAATGGACGAAACCTGTCCTGAATTCGCGCCGTCGCCCTGCACTCGCGCCGTCGTCCGGCACCGGCACCGGCACCGGCACCGGCACCGAGCAGCGGCCGCCTCAGTACCCGGCGAAGGCGTCTGTCGTGAGCGAACGCGCCTTCTGCAGCGCGGGGGCGAGGTCGGCGATGAGGCGCGGTGGCCCCGAGATGTACGAGTGCCGCTCACCGAGATCGGGCACGTAGCGCTCGAGCCCGGCTGCATCCAGTCGCGCCCCCTGCGCCCACGTCCAGTGCGCGGGAAGGTTCTCCGGCTCATCACGCGTGAACGCGACCACCCGCGCACCGGTCGCGGCGAGCTCATCGCGGAACGCCAACTCCGAGCTGTCCGACGCCACATACACGAGCACGACGTCGCGCTGCTGTCCGGTGAGCTGCAGCTGCCGCAGCTGTGACACGAACGGCGTGACGCCGATGCCGGCCGCCACCATGAGCACGGGTGTATCCGAGCGCGGCAGCAGGAAGTCACCCCACGTACCGGTGACCGCGAGCGCGGAGCCGGGTTCTGCCGCCGCGAGAGCGCGCTTGTAGCTCGACGGATGCTTCTGATCGCCGTCCTTGTATGCGATGCGCAGTGTCGGCAGATCTGCCGGCGCCGAGACGATGCTGAACTCGCGCCTCGTGCCCCGGGCGTCGGCTCGACGATGCGGTACGTCGAGCTCGAGGTACTGTCCGGGCAGGAACTTCACCGGCCCCTTCGCCCGGAACGTCAGCTCCTGCGCGGTCGGCGTGATGAAGCGCCGCTGTTCGAGCACGAGGCGCACCGACCCGCGCAGCGCGAAGGCGAACGCCAGGAGGTTGCCGATGAGCAGCGCGCGCTCCTGCCCGAGCGTGAACAGGGAGCCGACAGCGATCGGCCACCCGGCGAGCACGCCGACGAGCGCGGCAACCGAGAACTGCTGCCACCGTCGCGGCGGGAGGGTCAGCGGCTCGGACAGCATGAACGCGCCGAGGAAGAGGAAGGGAGACTGCAGCACGGCGAACGACAGCGCGGATCCGAGCTCGAAGTCGATGTCGAACTGCTGGGCCTGCACGGCCTGCCGAGCGACCGAGACCGCGACGGCGATGACGAGGAAGACGACGACGATCCGCACCTTCTCGGTGCGCCACAGCACCGCGAGGCCGAGCACGGCGACGGGGAGGAAGAGCGAGGGCGTCCCGACCCACCAGGACGAGGAGGTGCCCAGCCACTCGAGCGCCCCGAAGGAGCCGAGGATCGACACGACCGCGGCCCCGAACGCCGCCGGATTCAGGATGTGCCGTCCGCGCCAGGCGATGAGGTACTTCGACAGGCTCGCGATCGCGCCGGCGATGGCGAGTCCGAGCAGTGCGGCGGGCTCGACGCCAGGACGCAGCACGAACAGCAGGATCAGCGCGGTGACGAGTGACGACTCGATGCGCCAGGGCAGTCGCAGGATGCGCTGCGCCGCGGCATCCACGAGTGAGATGACCACCGCGAGCACGACGAAGGAGGCGAGGATCTCGAGCGGCGTGGGCGAGACGATCACGCCGAGCGCCGACAGCACGACCGCGACCACGGCGAGCGCGAGCAGCGCGAACAGCACCAGGCGGTACATCGAGATGCCGCCGAGCAGCGCGAGAACCCGCTGTCGGAAGGCGGTGATGGAGGTGATCACGGTTCCACTCTTCCCTACTTCGTCGCCTCAGGGGCGCGCGGTGAACAGTTCTGCAGGACAGCCGGGCGAGCGCTCCGCGCGTCCGTCCGTCGTCATCCGCACCCACTCGACGTTCCAGGAGGCGGCGAGCTCCGGACCTCCGTCGAAGAACAGAGCGGTCGCGGCGGCATCCGCTCTCATCGCGTCGGGGGCGATCGCCCAGGTGGCGGCCCAGGTGCGCACCGGGACCCCGGTGCGGGCATCCAGGACGTGGTGCAGACCGTCGCCCCAGGCCCTGCGGTTGACGGCCGACGCGCAGAGGGCGGCATCCTGCAGCTCGACGACGCCGATCGCCTTGCGTGTGTCGTACGGATGCTCCAGCCCCACCCGCACGGGCGCTCCGTGTGCCGCGAGGTCTCCGCCGGCATCCACCACGAGGTCGCCGGGTACGTCCGAGAGCACTGCCGAGACGAGATCGACCAGACGCCCCTTGCCCAGGGCCCCGACGTCGAGGAGAGCGGGAGCGGATGCCGTGGCCTCCCCCGCGGTCCAGGCCAGCCGATCGGCCCAGTCGCCGGGCGCCGCCACCGGATCGGATGCGACGAGCGAGTACGACGCGTCGTACCCGAGCGCGTTCAGGCTGTCGGCGACCAGAGGATTGACCGCGCCGGCGGTCGCCGAGGAGAGCTCACGGTAGGCGTCGAGCATCGCGCCGGCATCCGAGGAGACGATCGACCCGCCGTGACGGCCGACGCGGGCCACCGACGAATCGGCCCGGAACCGCGACCACTCGCGGTCGAAGCGCTCGATCTCGGCAGTGACTCTATCGCGGTCATCGGCCGCGAGCTCCTGCGCCGTCTCGATCTCCCACACCGTGCCGATCGCGTCGAAACGCCAGATCGCCATGGACGTGTCGGGGGCCTCAGGCGGCCGCCTGCTCCTTGATCGACTCGACGGCGTCGTTGAATCCGCCACTGGTGAGCGACGAGCCGGCGACGCGGCTGACCTCGATCTCATCGAGCGACTTGCCCACGACCTCATCGGCGATGCCGTCGATGAACTCGCCCTGGTAGCGCTCGGTCTCGGGAGCCTGCGGGTCGCCGGTCACCTCGACGTCCTCGACGAGCCCGTCGGCGATCGTGAGGGTGACGCTGATCTTCTCGACCGTCTCAGGCGTCTGGTACGAGCCGTCGGCGGTGTAGGTGCCGTCGGTGTAGTCGCCGGCCGACGCACCGGAGTCGGTCGACTCCGTGCTCGAATCGGTGCCGGTGTCGGTGGACTGGTCTTCGGCGTCAGCGGTGCCCGAGCACCCTGCGAGGACGAGAAGCCCTGCGACGCCGGCGAGGGCAGCGCCCTTGCGAACAGAAGTCGGAACAGTCGTACGGATCATGATGGTCCTTCCGGCCTTGATCGATGTGATGTCTCGACCGTAGGGACGTCGTCTATGCGCGGGCTGTGTTCCGATATATAGGGTGCCCGACGCCGACCCCGATGCCGACGGCGATGCCTACGCGTCGCCGCCGAACATGCTCGTGACGGATCCGTCCTCGAAGACCTCGTGGATGGCGCGTGCGAGGAGCGGAGCGATCGGCAGGATCGTCAGCTTGTCCCACCGACGGGACTCCGTCAGAGGAATGGTGTCGGTGATGACGACCTCGTCGATCGAGGCATCCTGGAGCCGCTCGGAGGCCGGGTCGCTGAAGATCGCATGGGTCGCAGCGACGATCACGCGGTGCGCGCCGTTCGCCTTGAGCGCCTGCGCGGCCTTCACGATCGTGCCGCCGGTGTCGATCATGTCGTCGACCAGGAGGCAGGTGCGACCCTCGACGGTGCCCACGATCTCGTGCACGGAGACCTGGTTCGCGACCTTCGGGTCGCGACGCTTGTGGATGATGGCGAGCGGGGCGCCGAGGCTGTCCGACCAGGTGTCTGCGACCCTGACCCGGCCCATGTCGGGCGAGACCACGGTGAGGATCTTGCGGTCCTCGGGGCTGAGCGTACGCTGGAAGTAGTCCATCAGGACGGGCTTCGCGAAGAGGTGGTCGACGGGACCGTCGAAGAAGCCCTGGATCTGAGCGGCGTGCAGGTCGACGCTCATCACGCGGTCGGCACCGGCCGTCTTGAGCAGGTCGGCGACGAGACGGGCGCTGATCGGCTCCCGGCCACGACCCTTCTTGTCCTGGCGCGAATACGGATAGTACGGGGCGACGACCGTGATGCGCTTCGCGGAGGCGCGCTTGGCCGCGTCGATCATGATGAGCGTCTCCATGAGCCACTCGTTGACCGGCTCGCCGAAGGTCTGGATCAGGAACAGATCGCAACCGCGGATCGACACCTCGAACCGGGCGTAGATCTCACCCGAGGCGAAGGTGCGGTGCTCCGTCGGCACGACCTCGGTGCCCAGTGCGCTCGCGACGGCGGCGGTCAGCTCGGGGTGCGAGCGGCCTCCCGCGACGACGAGCCGCTTCTTGGTCTTGGCGACGAGACCCGGAGCGATGCCGTTGTCCCGGTCCAGATCGACCGTCTTCTTCTTGCGCGCCATCGTTTGCCTACTCCGCCACTCGGGATCGGGCTGCGGCGTCTGCCGCGCCCGTGCCTGCCCTGTTCTTCTCGACCCAACCCTCGATGTTGCGCTGAGGGGCGACGCTCATGGCAAGGGATCCGGCGGGGACGTCCTTGCGGACGACCGCTCCGGCACCTGTCTTGGCGCCGGCTCCCAGCCTAACGGGCGCGACGAGGGTCGTGTGCGAGCCGGTGTGGACCTCGTCCTCGACCACGGTGCGGTGCTTGTTCACGTCGTCGTAGTTCGCGGTGATCGTGCTCGCCCCGAGGTTCACGCCGCGTCCGATGGTCGCATCGCCGACGTACGAGAGGTGCGGGACCTTGCTGCCCTCCCCGATCTCGGCGTTCTTCGTCTCGACGTAGGCGCCGATCTTGCCCCTGGCGCCCAGCACGGTGCCGGGGCGGAGGAACGAGAAGGGTCCGACGGTGGCCTCGGCGCCGATCACGGCGAGGGTGGCGTCGGTGCGGCGGACGATGGCATCCGCGCCGATCTCGCAGTCCACGAGTGTCGTGTCAGGGCCGATGATGGCGCCCTCGGCGATCGTGGTGGCTCGCAGGATGTGGGTGTTCGGGAGGATCGTGACGTCGGGTGCGAGCGTCGCGTCGTCGTCGATCCACGTCGTCGCCGGGTCGATCACGGTGACGCCCTCGAGCTGCCAGCGACGCACGATCCGGCGGTTGAGCAGTCGGCCCACCTCGGCGAGCTGAGCACGGTCGTTGACGCCGTACGTCACGGTGACATCGGAGACGACGGATGCCGCGACACGGCTGCCGTCGCGGCGGAGGAGCCCTGGCACGTCCGTCAGGTACATCTCGCCCTGCGCGTTGTCGACGCCGACCGACGGCAGGTACTTGCGCAGGGTCCCGACGCGGAAGACGTACATGCCGGCGTTGATCTCCCGCACCGATGCCTCATCGGCGCTGGCATCCTTCTGCTCGACGATGCGGTCCACCCCGCCGTCTGCGTCGCGGATGACGCGTCCGTAGCCGGTCGGGTCCTCGACGACGGCGGTCATGAGCGTCGCCTCCGCCTCGGCCGAACGGTGGGCGTCGAGGAACGAACGCAACGTGTCGGCGTCCGCGAGCGGGCAGTCACCGGAGAGCACCAGCACGTCGCCGTCGAAGTCGTCGGGCAGGGCATCCACCGCGACCTGCACCGCGCGTCCGGTGCCTGGCACCTCGTCCTGGTCGATGAAGACCGCGTCGGGGTAGTCCTTCTCGAGCGCGGCGACGACCTGGTCGCGCTCGTGCCTGACCACGACCTCGACGTGAGATGCCTCCAGCCGACCGGCGGTCGTGAGGACGTGCCCGACGAGCGGCCGGCCGCCGATCGGGTGCAGCACCTTGGGGAGGCGCGAACGCATACGGGTGCCTTGGCCGGCGGCGAGGATGATGATGGCGAGATTGTTCCCAGTCATGCTCCGCCGCCAGGACTCGAACCTAGACCTCACAGCTCCAAAGGCTGTCGTGCTGCCATTACACCACGGCGGACCGCGGCCCCCGGAGGGAGCCGCTGGTCAAGTCTGCCACGTCCGCCCGTGTGCGACCCGCGATAATGGACGGATGACAGAGGCTGATGAGGTTGATCGGATCGTCGGCGCCTGGAACACACAGCGCCCCGACCTCGACTTCTCGCCTCTCGAGGTGCTGTCGCGGATGGACCGGCTGACGCGACTGCTCGACCGGGCCCGCCGTGATGTGTTCCGGCGCAGTGACCTCGAAGCCTGGGAGTGGGATGTGCTCTCGGCGCTGCGCCGCGCCGGCGCGCCGTTCCAGCTGTCGCCCAAGCAGCTGCTGCAGCAGACCCTGGTCTCCAGCGGCACCATGACGAATCGCATCGACCGGCTCGTCACCCGCCGCTTCGTGCGGCGGGAAGCCGATCCCGCAGACGGACGCAGCGTGCTGGTCACTCTCACCGACGACGGGCGCATCCGGGTGGATGCTGCCATCACCCGCCTCGTCGACGTCGAGGACGACCTGCTGCAGGCGCTTTCGCGCGGTGACCGCGACCGACTGGCCGGCCTGCTGCGCAAGCTCAGCCTGAGCTTCGACGCGTGAGGGGCTGAGCGGATGGGCATGCTCTCCCCCCTTCCGGTGCGCGACGGCGTCGGCGCGACGCGCCTGCACGTGCCGCTGCGCGGCGAGTGGCCGACCGTGGCCGCGTACATGATCGAGCGCTTCTTCCACCTCGACCCCGAAGGACTGCTGTCGCGCTTCGACCGCGGCGAGATCGTGGCTCGCGACGGCCGCCCGCTGGCGAGGGACACGCCGCTCGGCGCAGAGGAGTTCATCTGGTACTACCGGGACCCGCCCGTCGAGACCCGGATGCCGGTGGAGATCGAGGTCCTGCATCAGGACGAGGACCTGGTGGTCGTCGACAAGCCGCACTTCCTGCCGACCATCCCCGGCGGCAGGTTCCTGCAGAACTCGGCGTTGGTGCGGCTGCGCAATCTGCTCGACAATCCGGAGCTCGCGCCGATCCACCGCCTGGACAGGGCGACCGCCGGACTCCTGATGTTCTCGGCCCGCCCCGCGACGAGGGGGCGGTATCAGCTGCTGTTCGAGACCCGGCAGGTGCAGAAGGTCTACGAGGCGGTGTCGGCCCGCCCGACCGACTGGGACGCGTCGCGCTTCCCCCTCGTGTACCGCAACCACATCGTGAAGCTCCGCAACGAGCTGAAGGTGCAGGTCGACGACGAACGCGAGCCCAACGCCGAGACGCTCATCGACGTGATCGACGCAGACGAGCGCGTCGTGCACACGCTGCTGCGTCCGCACAGCGGCAAGATGCATCAGCTGCGGGTGCACCTCGCGGCCCTCGGGCTCGGCATCCTCAACGATCCGTTCTACCCGCAGCTCACCGGCGAGCATCCGGATGACTTCGACCACCCGATGCAGCTGCTCGCGCGCGAACTGCACTTCGTCGATCCGCTGAGCGGCGCGCCGCGGGTCTTCACCACGACGCGCACGCTGCAGGAGGCCCCACTCAGCGGCGCATGATCCTGCGCGCCAGCCACGTGCCCAGCAGCTGCACGAGGTGCACGAAGACGACGATCAGCACGATCGCGGTCCACATGACGACGGGCTCGAACTGCCGGAAGCCGTAGATCTGGGCGAACGCGCCGAGGCCGCCGCCGCCGATGAGTCCTGCCATCGCCGTCATGTCGATCAGAGCCACCACGATGAACGTGTAGCCGAGGATGAGCGGGCCCAGGGACTCCGGGATCGCCACGGTGAACAGGATGCGGGCTGGCCCCGCTCCCATCGCGCGCGCCGCCTCGATCACGCCGGGCGAGACCGAGACCAGGTGCTGCTCGACGATGCGGCCGATCGCGAACGCTGCGGCGAGACCGATCATGAAAGCGCCGGCTGTCGTGCCGATACCGGTGCCGACCACCACCCGCGCGAACGGCTGGGCGACCGCGACGAACAGGACGAACGGGATCGGCCGGAAGAAGTTGACGCCCAGGTTCGCGATCACCGCGATGACGCGGTTCTCGGCGAGTCCACCGGGGCGGGTGACGTAGAGGATGACACCGATCGCGAGGCCGAGGATGCCGCCGAGCACGAGGGCGAACGACGTCATGTACAGCGTCTCGAGAGCGGCCTTCCACAGATCGGGCCACAGTTCGTTCAGACGATCCATCAGCGCGCCTCCTCTTCGGCGATCTCGGTCACTTCGACGCGCTGGCCGATCTGTTCGAGGGTCCGGTCGATCACCGCGTCCTCACCGCGGATCGCGAGCGTCAGATGCCCGAAGGCCCGCCCGCGGATGTCGTTGATGCCGCCGTACACGAGCTCGAAGTCGAGCCCGGCACCGGCGAGGTCGAGGAACACCTGAGCCTGCGACGTGTCGCCGTCGCGGAACGAGAAGGTCACGAGACGTCCCTGGTGGCGCTCGCGCAGCACCGCCCGCTCGGACGGCGTCGGCACGCCCTTCACGACCGTGCCGACGAAGCGCTGGGATGCCGGGTTCTGCGGCGCCGAGAAGACGTCGAACACGTCGCCCTGCTCGATCACCCGACCGTTCTCCATCACCGCGACCTTGGTGGCGATGGTCTGGATGACGTCCATCTCGTGCGTGATCACCACGATCGTCACGCCCTGCTCCTGGTTGACCCGCTTGAGCAGGTCGAGCACTTCGTGGGTGGTCTGCGGGTCCAGTGCGCTGGTCGCCTCGTCGGCGAGCAGGATCGCCGGCCCCGTGGCGAGCGCGCGTGCGATGCCGACGCGCTGCTTCTGCCCACCGGACAGCTGTTCGGGGAAGGCCTTGGCCTTGTCGGCGAGGCCCACGAAGCTGAGCAGCTCAGTCACCCGCGCATCGATGTCGGCCTTCGACCAGCCGGCGAGCTTCAGCGGGTAGGCGATGTTGGCCTTGACGCTGCGCGAGGCGAACAGGTTGAACTGCTGGAAGATCATCCCGATGCCGCCGCGGACCTTGCGCAGCTCGCTCTCCCTGAGCGCGGTGATGTCGACGTCGTCGACCGTGATGGTGCCGCTCGTCGCAGGCTCGAGGGCGTTGATGAGACGCACGAGCGTCGACTTGCCGGCACCGGAGTATCCGATGATGCCGAACACGTCGCCCTTCTCGATCGAGAGGGTGACGTCGTCGACGGCCACGACCTCGGACTCGTCACGGGTGCGCGGCGGATAGGACTTGGAGACGTTCGTCAGGGTGACGATCGGCATGGGCTGCTCCGGTCTGCTTCGGGAACGAAGAATCGGGTGACGCACGAAGCGCCACCCGATTCTCCCTCATCGACGGGGTGTGGTTCTCCCCGGCTCGACTTACTTGTTGGCCTCGGTGTCCTCCTGGACCTTCTTCAGCGAGGCGACCAGATCCTCGACCGGGGTCTGCAGGGGCACCGCGGTGTTCCCGGAGGACTCGAGGAGACCGGCCTGGACGTCCTCGTTCGTCTGGAAGATCTCCACGAGCTTGAGGTACGTCTCGTTGTCGGCGTCCTCGGCGCGAGCAGCGAAGATGTTCACGTACGGCAGCGCGTTCGGGTCCTCGGGGTCGTCCTGGGCGATCGCGTCCTCGAACGTCAGTCCGGCATCCTCGACGAAGTCGTTGTTGATGATCGCCGCGGCGACGTCCGGCAGCGAGGTCGGGATCAGTGCGGCCTCGAGCGCGGTGACCTTGACCTTGGACTTGTCGGTGTCGACGTCGGAGAGGTCGGAGAAGATGGTTCCGCCGCTCTTGAGCTCGATCAGACCGGCCGACTGCAGCACGAGCAGGGCGCGGGCCTGGTTGGACGCATCATCCGGAACCGCGACGGTCTCTCCCTTGGGGATGTCGTCGACGTCGTCGAACTTCTGCGAGTACAGACCGAGCGGGTAGATCGCGGTCGAGCCGATCGGGGTCAGGTCAGACCCGGACGCGGTGTTGTACTCGGCGAGGTACACGATGTGCTGGAACTGGTTGAGGTCGATCTCGCCCTCGGTGAGCGCCGGGTTCGGCTGCTCGTACGAGCCGAAGTCGACGAGCTCGACCGTGATGCCCTCGTCAGCGGCAGCCTCGACGAAAGGAGCCCACTGCGCGTCTCCCTTGCCGACGACGCCGATCTTGACGGTCTCGTCCTCGCCGGAGCCGCCGGAGCCGGCGTCGGAGGATGCGGTGGCGCAGCCTGCGAGGGCGACGAAGAGCGGGACCGCGGCGAGCGCGGCGATGACGGATGTGGTCCGACGGGATGCGGTGATGGACATGAGTGTTCGGGTTCCTCTCTTGGGGGACTCGAATACGTTAGGCAGGGCGACGTCGTCGACGACAATCGAGCGTCACAGAGCGTCACAGCTCTCAGTCGTACTCCTCGATGCCCTGCAGACGCACCTGTTCGAGGTCGAGCCGCGCGGAGATCCGGCGCACGACGAGGTCGTCGACCGTGCCGTCCCTGCGCAGTCCGAGCAGCACCTCCCGCTTGCGATCGATGAGCGCGAGCTTGAGCCGTGTGTGCTCCTCGTGTCGCAGCAGCGGCGAGCGCTGCATCACGTCGACGTCCGCCGAGGTGGCGAGCATCTGCAGGGTCCTGACCTCGCCCTCGGTGCCGTCCCCGTCTCCCCCGATGACGGCGATCTCCGGCTGCCGCAGCACCTGCGACGCATCCGGTCCTCCGTCCTCCGATGGGCCGTCGTCCGCGGCGTCGGCGCCTGCTCCTCCGCCGATCTGCTGTCCCCCGCCCAGCGGGTCGGGCTCGTCGAGCAGAACGTCGAGCGCCTGCGCCTCGGCATCGATGATCGCCTGCTCCCGTGCGAGGGCGCGGGCGTTCGAGAACTCGAGCATCTGATAGCCCTCCGCGCGCACCTTGTCGCGGATCTCCTGTCCGACACCGTGCTCGACGGCGAGGTCGTCGAGTGCCGCGAGCGCCGCACCCGAGATCGTCCGCTCCGCGAGTTCGTACTCCTCGTCCTCGATGTGGTCCACCGGGAACCGCGCCCACCGCACCACGGCGGGCAGCAGCGGACCCTGCACGAGCAGGCTCAGCAGGATCACTCCGGCAGTCACGAACACGATCTCGTCACGCCCGGCGATCTCGCCCTCGGTCGCGCTGGCCACCGGCACCGACAGGGCGATCGCGAGGGAGACGGCGCCTCTCATGCCGGCGACCGTCGACACGGCCATGGAGCGTGCCCGGAGGCCCGGCGACGGTCGGGTCCCCGCCCGCCGCTGGAACGGGACGTTCATCACCTGGAACAGGTAGCGCACGACGAGCAGTGTCACCCAGACCGCGAGCGTGATCAGCACCAGGCGTCCGATGGCGGCGGCCGAGATCTCGTGCGCGACGAACTGCACCTCGAGGCCGATCAGCACGAAGAGCGCGCCGTTGAGCAGGAAGACGCCGAACGGCCAGGCGGCATCCGCCTGGCGTCGGGACGATGCTGTCGTGACACGGGGCGACACGTAGGCGACGATGAGGCCGGCGACCACCACCGCGAGAACTCCGGATGCGTGCACGATCTCGGCGAGCAGGAACGCCGTGAACGGGATGAGCAGGAGAGCGACGTTGATCACGATGGTCGACGACGTCCGCCGCATCAGCAGGTAGCCGAGCGCGGCGATCGCGACACCGGCGGCGATCCCGCCGACATACGAGGTCAGCACCGACATGGTGACCGACAGCGGCGTGATGTTGCCACCGAGGGCGAGCGAGACCGCGATCGCGTACAGCACGAGCGCCGTGCCGTCGTTCGTCAGGCTCTCGGCCTTCAGCTTCATGAACATGCGTCGCGGCAGCAGCCTGCCGAGGGCCGCGACCGCCGTCGCATCCGGGGGCGCCACGGCGGCGCCGAGGATGAGGGCGGTCTCCCAGGGCATCCCGAACAGCACTCCGACGCCGGCGACGGCGAAGGCGGATCCCACGACGAGCAGGGTGCTCATCGGCAGGATGTAACGGAAGTCGCGTCTGATCGAGCGCAGCGACGTGGTGAGGCTCTCCCAAAAGAGCATCACCGGCAGGAACAGCAGCAGCACCGTCTCCGGCGGCAGCTGGATCTCACGCAGTTGCGGCACGAAGCCGAGCAGCAGACCGAAGATGACCAGTACGAGCGGCAGCGCGAGCCGCACCCGCGGTGCCAACAGCGTGCCGACGAGGATCGTGAGTCCGATCAGGACGGTGACCTCGAGTCCTTCCATCCGAACCTCCCGGGTACCGCAGGATCAGGCTGTGCGATCCCGGATCGGATCGAATCCCGCCCAGAGCACAGCGCATTCGACTGCCACCGTATTCCCGCGGCGGCCGAATCGCGAGCGTTCGCGTCAGTCGAGCTCTTCGGTCAGCTCGAACCAGCGGAGTTCGAGCTCCTCGATCTCGGCCTGCTGATCGCTGATCGCCTTCATCTTGTCGCCGAGGCCGGCGAAGTCCGACTGGTCGTGGTCGGCCAGCGCGGTCTTCGCCTTGTCGACCTGCTGGGTGAGCTTCTGGATGCGACGCTCGAGGGCCGAGACCTCCTTCTGCGCGGCGCGCAGGGCTGCGCCGTCGAGGCTGGGGGCCTTCTTCTCGGTGTTGACGGCCGTCTGCGACCGGCCGGGCGCCGAGGTCTGCAGCTGGCGCAGTCGCAGGTACTCGTCGACCCCGCCCGGCAGGTGCCGCAGGTGCCCGTCGAGGATCGCGAACTGCTGGTCGGTCACGCGCTCGAGGAAGTACCGGTCATGGCTGACGACCAGCAGGGTGCCCGACCAGGAGTCGAGCAGGTCCTCGATCGCCGCGAGCATGTCGGTGTCGAGGTCGTTGGTGGGCTCGTCGAGGATCAGCACGTTGGGCTGGTCGAGGAGCACGAGCAGCAGCTGCAGGCGGCGCTGCTGACCGCCGGAGAGGTCCTTCACCGGGGTGGAGAGCTGCGCGGAGTCGAAGCCGAGCCGTTCGAGCAGCTGCCCGGGGGTGAGCTCCTGCGCCTTCGATCCTGACCCCATCGTGTACGAGGTGCGCAGCCGCGAGATCACCACGCGGACCGGCTCGCGCCGCAGGTCTTCGAGCTCGTCCAGGCGCTGGGTCAGCGTCTTGACCTTGACCGTCGTGCCGCGCTTCACGCGGCCGACGGTGGGCTCGACGGTGCCGGAGATGAGTCCGAGCAGGGTCGACTTTCCGGCGCCGTTGACACCGAGGATGCCGGTGCGCTCCCCCGGCGCGATGCGCCACTCGACGTCACGGAGCACTTCCCGCGTGCCGCCGTCGACGGTCGGGTAGGTCACTCCGACGTCCAGGAGATCGACGACGTCCTTGCCGAGGCGCGAGACGGCCAGCGACTGCAGCGACACCTTGTCGCGGATCTCGGGGACGTCGGCGATCAGCTCGTTCGCCGCGTCGATGCGGAACTTGGGCTTCGCCGTGCGCGCGGGCGCTCCTCGGCGAAGCCACGCGAGCTCCTTCTTGGCGAGGTTCTGGCGCTTGGCCTCGGTGGCGGCCGCCATGCGGTCGCGCTCCACGCGCTGCAGGATGTAGGCCGCGTACCCGCCCTCGAAGGGCTCGACGATGCGGTCGTGCACCTCCCAGGTCTCGGTGCAGATCTCGTCGAGGAACCACCGGTCGTGCGTCACGACCAGGAGCGCTCCGGAGTTCGGGCTCCACCGCTTCTTGAGGTGTCCGGCAAGCCACGTGATCGCCTCGACGTCGAGGTGGTTGGTGGGCTCGTCGAGGGCGATGACGTCCCAGTCGCCGGTCAGCAGCTTGGCGAGGGACACACGGCGCCGCTGGCCACCGCTGAGGGAGCCGATCTCGGCATCCCACGGCAGGTCCTTCAGCAGCCCCTCGATCACGTCGCGGATGCGGGGGTCGCCCGCCCATTCGTACTCGGGAGTGTCTCCGACGACCGCCGCGCTGATGGTCAGGTCGTCGCTGAGCGTGTCGGCCTGCGAGAGCACGCCGATCGTGGTGCCGCCGCGTACGGTCACGCGTCCGGAGTTCGGCTCCTTGAGGCCGGCGAGCATCCCGAGGAGGCTCGACTTGCCGTCGCCGTTGCGGCCGACGATGCCGATGCGGTCACCTTCTTCGATGCCGAGGGTCACGGAGTCGAAGACGACCCTCGTCGGATATTCGAGATGAAGGGCCTCTGCCCCGAGAAGATGTGCCATGTCACCTCTCAGGGTAGTCGGGCGCGCTGTGCGGCTCGCTCAGCTGGGCTCTGTGCTGGTCGGGGCGCCGCCGGATTCTCTGCTGATGTGATTCCCGTGTCCGGGAGCGAACAGCTCGGGGAGCGCGGCGGTGAACTCGTCGAAATGGCTGTACCAGATCGTGTGCGCGGCGCCCGGAATGCGTCGCACCTCGACGCCGTTCTCCTCGAACCGTCGCACGTCGTCGTCGCTCACCCAGTCGCTCGGGTCGGCTCTGACGACGACCGAACCAGCCGCAGGAAGCCACGCGTGGTCGGGTCCGCACGAGATCGACGCCATGGTCGCGGGATCGAACCGGGAGGCGGCTCTGGCTTCGACCTCGGCATCCTGGGCGGAGTAGAAGGGCCGGGAGCGCCGCAGCCACTCGGACGAGAGGCGGGCCGCTCTGTCGCGCTCATAGCGGGCCGTCAGTTCGGCGCGATCCTGGCCGCCGGGAAAGGCGAGACCCGCGTCGACGTAGACCGCGAGGGCAGGCCGTAATCGTCGTGCGGCTTCGGCGAGCACGGTCGCGCCATACGAGTGGCCGATGGCGACGAGCGGATGCTCGGAGGCGAGGTGTTCCACGGTCTCCGCGACGGAGGACCCCGCCCGCTCGATCGTCAGATGCGGGTCGCGAGGCGAGAGCCCGTGTCCGGGCAGATCGAGGGCGAGCACACGCCAGCCCTGCTGGACGAGAAGCGGAATGACGCGCCACCAACTCTCAGCCGAACCCATCGTCCCGTGCAGCAGCACGACGGTGCGCGGGCCGGATCCGACGTCGACGGCGTGGAGGAGCATCGAGCCAGTGTCGCACAGGTCGTTACCTATTCGTGATCATGTCCGCTCCGGAATACATCGAATCTTTCTTCGAATGTCGGTGGTCTGTGATCTACTCGAATCATGACAGCACTGCTCGATGCGACCGACACGCAGATGGCGACTCTCGCCGGTCTCGTGGCGTCGCTCGAGGCTGCCGAATCCACTCTCAGCAGCATGACCGCAGCGCGCGACGGGCTGCTCGCGATCGCCGGTCGTCTCGCGATCGACATCGCGAAGCAGGGCGATCACCCTGACAAGGGCAACCACTCGATCCGTACCATCGCGGCCGAGATCGCCGCAGTCCAGCACGTGAGCGACCGCACCGTCGAACGTCGCATGATGTCGGCGGGGATGCTCGTCGACCTCTTCCCGACTGTGTGGGCCGCGCAAGGTACCGGGCGCATCAGCGCGGCACATTCCCACGTCATCGTCGACGCCGGGGCACACATCGTGTCGGAGAGCGATCGTGCGGCCTATGCGGCGATCGTGCTCCGGCTGGCCGAGTCCGAGTCCCCCACCCGCTTGCGCGCGCTGGCCCGACGCATCGCGCAGCGGTTCGCCCCGTCGACGATGACGACGCGCCACCGCACGGCGCGAGCGCAGCGGCGGATCTGGATCACCGACGGCGAAGACGGCATGGCGGCGCTGCACGCGCATGCGCCCGCTGCGCTGATCCATGGCATGTTCGACCGGCTGTCGCAGATGGCGCACGCCCTGCGGACGGAGAACCTGCGCGCTCAGCGGGACGCGGCGCGCGAGGGTCGCGAGTTCATCGCCGATGACCGCACCGTCGATGAGATCCGCGCCGACCTGCTCGTCGATCTCGTGCTGACCGGAGCTCCCGCGGGACACGACACCGAAGACGGCCTGCTCGGCGAGATCGACGCGCGCATCGAGGTCACGGTCCCCGTGACGACGCTGATGGACACCGACCGGGACGACGATGACGGGGCGCCCGGAGACGGGACGGCGCCCGGGTCTGAGGGCCGCGACGAGCCGGCCGCTGGCGACGGGGCTGCGGCTGGCGACGAGCCGGCCGCTGGCGACGGGGCTGCGGCTGGCGACGGGACTGCGGGCGGCGACAGTTCTGCGAGCGGTGACAGATCTACGGGCGGTGACGGCTCGACTACCGGGCGTGCGCCTGCGGCAGAGCTCGACGGCGTGGTGCCGATCGACGCTGCAACCGCACGCATACTGGCCGGCGCCGCTTCGGGATGGGACAGGGTGCTGACGCATCCCATCGACGGTCGGGTCCTCGCGGTCGATCGCTACCGACCGAGTCGACGGCTGCGCCGACATCTGAGGGCGCGGGACCAGCGATGTCGATTCCCCGGATGCGGGGTGGCAGCCAGAAAGTGCGATCTCGATCACAATCATGCGGCGTCGAGCGGAGGCGAGACGTGCGAGTCGAACCTGGCGTCGTTCTGTCGACGCCACCATGTGCTGAAGCACCATTCCCCTTGGCATGTCGCTCAGGGGCCGGGCGGAGTCCTCGAATGGACCAGCCCGACCGGTCGCACGTACATCGACGCGCCACCCGTGCCGAACACGGTCACGTTCACGAGCTCCGACGGAGTGCGAGCGCCGTTCTGACCGCCGCGCGATGCTGCTGCGCCTCGTGACGCTCGGTCGCCTCGAGCTGTCGCCTCGAGCTGTCGCGTCGTGATGTCGCCTCGAGCTGTCGCCTCGAGCTGTGGATAACTCACTCGCGGTTCGCCTCGCTTCACCTACGGTGGCGCGGTGACTTCTCCTCGCTTCCGCCTCTTGTTCACTCTGGGTCTGCTCGTTCTCGCCGGTGCCTGTGGCGCGTGCGCTCCGGTCGAGGAGACGGTGCCGCCTGATCGAACGCCCGCTCCTGCAGACGGGGCGACGCATGCGACGGCCGAAGCGGTGTATCGGGGATACATCGATGCGTTCAATGCGGTCGACCTCGCCGATCCGCAGACGTTCGAGCCGATATCGAAGTTCACGACAGAAGCTTTCTACAGCGCCGAGGTCCTGCGGTTCGCCCCGATGCTTGAAGCGGGTGTGACCGTCCTCGGGGATGCGGAAGTCCAGTCGTTCTATGTGAACTGGGTGTTCCAGGACTCGACCGTCGCGGCGACGGCTTGCGTCGACGGATCCGATCTGAGGCTCGTCGATCGCGAGGGCGAGCCGGTTGCGAGAGAGGGAACACCAGGGGTTTTCGAGGTCTATCTGGAGTTCGTGTCGTACGGTGGTGAGCTGCGCCTGCACCAGCAGGCCAGCGCTCCGCACCGTGGGTGCCGGTCCGGGCGCGAACTGCCCCTACCGGGCGGGCCCCTATTGGAAGAGACCGGCACTCCCTCCCCAGAGGCACCTGAGTCAGAGCAGAGCGATCGGTGCAAGACGTATCCCAGCGGCATCACGATCTGCTGACGATGATCATGCAGAAATCAGCGAAGTGCCGACGCAGGATCGTCGTGATCAGCGGGCTGGTCGCACTCGTGACGTGCTCACTCCTGGCGTGCGCTCCTGCCCCGGCGCCGACGCCCTCTCCGACACCGGCGTTCGCCAGCGAGGAAGCGGCGTTCGCGGCGGCGGAAGAGGTGTACCGGGCATACAACGATGCGGGCAACGCTCGTCGGCTGGATCGAGCCGGCGCCAGCCCTCAGCAGTACCTGGTCGGCGCCGCTCTGGAAGCAGATATTGAAGCCCAAAGCTTGCTAAGCGCCTCGGGCGTTCGGATCGAGGGCGAAGCGTCGGTGATTTCAGTATCAGGACGGTCTGCGAAGTTCGAGGGACAACAAGCAACTCTTGTCCTGGTTCTATGTCTGGATGTATCGCACGTGTTGGTTCGGAATGAGGATGGGGCCGATGTCACGCCACCTGAGCGCGGCGATCTGGTTGCTCAGGAGGTCACATTCATCGGCACAAAACAGTCGCTACTCATTGCTAATGAAGCTTCCCTGGATGTGTCGACGTGCTGAGGCTCGCGATCAGCAGTGGCCTCGCAATACTGTTCCTCGTTGGCACGCCGCCCTTCACGGAACGAATGACCGCGGGCACCTGCTCGCAGGAACTCGCGCTTGGCGGTGTCTGCGGCTCGAACAACGGCACCTCCCTCACGGTCACGGCGACGCAGCAGCAGCCGGGGACAGACTCCGACGTCGACCCCGGCCCGCGCGGCGGCCGTCCTGGTCCCGGCGCACAGACCGAGCCGGAGGGGCCGAGCGACGAGGCGATCGAGCTCGCCGCGTGCATGGACGACGCCGGAACCACACGGTGTGCGCGGCGGGCGAATCAGCCGGCGCCTCCGGCATCCACTCCGACTGCACCGCCAAAGCCCGTCATCACGATCACGGACCTCGCGCGGTTCGCGCCGGAATCCGCACTCGCTGCCACAGAGCCGGGCAACGTGGGCATCGCAGGCATGCCGGCGAACTTCGTGGCGACGGCATCCGTCCAGGTGCAGAGCGGGACCCTGTTCGGGGTGCCGTTGCGCGTGCGGTTCACGCCCGCGGGCTACGACTACACCTACGGCGACGGCAGCTCGGCGACCCTCACCGAAGCCGGACAGACGTGGGCATCGCTGGGCCAGGCCCAGTTCACCCCCACGGCGACGAGTCACATCTACCGAATGTCCGGCACGTATGTCGCCGACGTCGACGTCCGCTACACGGCGGAGATCGACCTCGGCGGCGGGTGGGAGCCCGTCGCGGGTCAGCTCACGACCGACGGTGCGCCGCAGGAGATCCGGATCTACGACGCCCGCACCGCACTCGTCGCGCACACGTGCGAGGAGGATCCGGCCGGAATCGGCTGCTAGACGCGGACGAGCCGCCCGGAACCCGAAGGTCCGGACGGCTCGTTCGCTGTTCGAGCGGAATCGCTTACTGGTACGACTTCACGATCTCGAGGAGGCTCGGCACGTTGGCGTACGCCTCAGCGGCGTTCTCCTTCGTGACGATGATCGGGTCGAGCAGGTACGCCGGAACGACCTTGGCGCCGTTGTCGTACGACTCCTCGTCGTTGACGTCGACGTCCTCGCCCTTCTGCAGCTGGCCGACCATCTTGATCGACTGCTCGACGAGCAGGGTGGTGTCCTTGTTGATCGTGGAGTACTGGATGCCCTCCATGATCGACTTCACCGACTCGACCTCGGAGTCCTGACCCGTGACGACCGGAACCGGCTTGCCGGCCTGCTGCACCGAGGTGATGATGGC
>NZ_JBEPZB010000007.1:0-153221 GCF_041641055.1 Microbacterium sp. | reverse complement strand
ATCGTCGGACGCACAGAACCTCCAGCCCAGTACACAGGCCATGACGGAGTTGTTCATCGGCCCTGATGTACGACGGTATGAGCGTAATGTGTCGGCTCTGTTTCAACCAAGGCACGATCTGCTCACGCTGAGAACGATCCCATCACGAAGTTGCGAAACCTCGGTCGGATCGCAGTCGCCGCCCTGCGCAGGGCGTGGAGGCGCCCGGGAATTTCCTCAGCCTCCCCGCGCTTAGAATTGGTACACCCTCGCCCCAGATCGCGCCCGCAGGAGGATCATCCATGGACCAGCACGACCCCTTCGGCTTCGTCGGACTCACGTACGACGATGTGCTACTCCTCCCGGGGCACACCGACGTCATCCCCAGCGAGGCGGACACCTCGTCGCGGATCACGCGCCGCATCTCGGTCGCCACCCCGCTGCTCTCCAGCGCGATGGACACGGTCACGGAGTCCCGTATGGCGATCGCCATGGCTCGTGAGGGCGGCATCGGCATCCTCCACCGCAACCTCTCCATCGCCGATCAGGCCGCGCACGTCGACCGCGTCAAGCGCAGCGAGTCGGGCATGATCACCGACCCGATCACGACGAACCCCGACGCGACCGTCGAAGAGGTCGACGCGCTCTGCGCGAAGTACCGCATCTCCGGCCTTCCCGTGGTCGACCCGGACGGGCGCCTCGTCGGCATCATCACCAACCGCGACATGCGCTTCGTGTCGGGCTTCGAGCGTCAGACCACGTTCGTGAAGGACGTCATGACGTCGGAGGGACTCGTCACCGCCAAGGTCGGCGTCGCCGCAGGAGAGGTCATCTCGCTGTTCGCCAAGCACCGCGTCGAGAAGCTGCCGCTCATCGACGACGAGGGCAAGCTCGCGGGGCTCATCACCATCAAGGACTTCGACAAGAGCGAGAAGTACCCCCTCGCCACCAAGGACGACCAGGGGCGGCTGCGCGTCGGCGCGGCCATCGGCTTCTTCGGCGACGCCTGGGAGCGCGCGGAGGCGCTGCGTGACGCCGGCGTGGACGTGCTCGTCGTCGACACGGCAAACGGACAGTCGCAGGGCGTCATCGACCTGGTCACCCGCCTCAAGGCGGACGAGAGCTTCGCCCACATCGACGTCATCGGCGGCAACGTCGCCACCCGCGAGGGCGCTCAGGCACTCATCGACGCGGGCGTCGACGCGGTCAAGGTCGGTGTCGGCCCCGGTTCCATCTGCACGACCCGCGTCGTGGCCGGTGTGGGCGTGCCCCAGGTCACCGCGGTCTACGAGGCGTCGCTCGCCGCGCGCCCCGCCGGCGTGCCGGTGATCGCGGACGGTGGCCTGCAGTACTCGGGCGACATCGCCAAGGCACTCGTCGCCGGTGCGGATGCGGTGATGCTCGGCTCGCTGCTGGCCGGCACCGACGAGTCGCCGGGTGAGATCGTGTTCCAGTCGGGCAAGCAGTTCAAGCAGTACCGCGGCATGGGCTCCCTCGGGGCCATGCAGACCCGTGGGAAGCAGACCTCGTACTCGAAGGACCGCTACTTCCAGGCCGATGTGCCCAGCGACGACAAGCTGATCCCCGAGGGCATCGAGGGCCAGGTCCCGTACCGCGGACCGGTCTCGGCCGTCGCGTACCAGCTGGTCGGCGGACTGCGTCAGTCGATGTTCTACGTGGGCGCTCGCACCATCGAGGAGCTCAAGCAGCGCGGCAAGTTCGTGCGCATCACGGCCGCGGGACTCAAGGAGTCGCACCCGCACGACGTGCAGATCGTCGTCGAGGCGCCGAACTACAAGCGCTGAGTCGAGACGAGGGAGGGGCCGGATGCGACAGCATCCGGCCCCTCCGTCATTTTCTTGCGGCAGTCCCCGCCTCAGTTGCAGGTGTAGGTGACGCCGTCGACCTCCCACACGCCGGGGCCGAGCTCCGCGCACATGGAGAAGATGCTCGCGAACACCGTGATGAGCAGGATGATCCCGATGATCCAGATCACCGTGATCACTGCGCCGACGATGATGCCCGCGATCGCGAGTCCCTTCGGAGCGCGCGCCTTGCCGAGGCGGACGGCGGCGATGATGCTGATGATGAGGCCGATCGGCGCCACGAGGAAGGCCAGGACGAGGCCGGTGATCGCGAGACCGTTGCCGGGAGTCGACGGCGGCGTTCCGGGGTGAGCGGGACCTGCGACCGGATAGGCGGCGGGGTCGGCACCGTTGGCGGAAGCGCCGTTCCAGGTCGGCGGGGTGTACTGCGCGTCGCCGGGGGGTGGCGGGTTCGTCATGGTCGCTCCGTTTCTGGATGTTCGGACACGGACGGATGCCGCGCTCGAAGCCGAGCGTAGTGAGCCGAGACCGGTGGGCGCCATCCCGCGCCGGCTCGGGGCGTCGAGCGGGCCCGCTCTTCCGCCTGCGGCGCGTGCGGCGTACCGTGCCGGGTATGTGCCGAAACATCGTCCCACTGAACAATCTCGAACCGGCGGCCACGGATGCCGAATGTCACGATGCCGCACTGCAGTTCGTGCGCAAGATCTCGGGGACGACCGCGCCGTCCCGCGCGAACCAGGCCGTGTTCGACCAGGCGGTCGAGGAGATCGCGCTCGCGACGAGGGCGCTCATCGACGGCCTGACGACGACCGCCCCCCCGCAAGAACCGCGAGGAGGAGGCGACGAAGCGCCGTGCGCGCTCGGCCGAGCGGTACGAGGCGATCCGGGTGTTCCAGCAGGAGAAGCGGGCGCGTTCGGCATCCTGACCCGTCCCGTCCCGTCCCGTCCTGTCCCGTCCTGTCCCTGTCCCGTCCCGTTCTGTCCCGTGCCGATCTGCACAGCATGTCCCGAATGACGGATCGATTCGCCAGATCCCTGTGCAGAACGAGGCGATGTGTGCGGATCGGGACGGGACGGGACAGGACGGATGCAGGGGAGTGTCCCGGGAAGAATCCGGAACGAACGGGGCAATGTGTGCGGATCGGGACAGTGAGGGGACGGATGCAGGGGACGGATCCAGGGAAGAATCCGGAACGGACGGGGGGAAGTGTGCGGATCGGGACAGTGAGGGGACGGATGCAGGGGGCGGATTGGGACGATGAAGGAACGGACCAGAGGGGATGCCGGGCCAGGATGCCTCGATATGCCAGTATTTAGAGACACCCGCTCGACTTCCCCCCGAGCTCCCGGCACGAAGGTCGCCGGGAAGCGACACGCCGGAGCATGACCGGCAGGGGACTTCCCCATGAGAGCCGCAGATATGCCCCAGGATGCCCCCCGCGTCCTCGTCGTCGACGACGACCCCGACGTCGCCCTGCTCGTGAAGACCGTGCTCGAGAGACGCGCCGGCTGCGAGGTCGTCGTCGCCACCGACGGTCATGCGGCGGTCGAACGCCTCGCCGGCTTCACGCCCGACGTCGTCGTCACCGATATCGAGATGCCAGGCCTCGACGGCCTCCAGCTCCTGGCAGCGCTCCGCCGCGACGACCCGCTGCTGCCGGTCATCGTGATGACCGCCCATGTCTCGGTCGAGTACGCCGTCTCGGCGCTCCGTGCGCAGGCGGACGAGTTCCTCACCAAGCCGCTCGACAACACCCGCCTGGTCGAGGCCGTGACCCGGCTCGTCGCCGAGGGGCGAGCGCGGCGTGAGGCGAACCGGCCGCACGAGGTCGTGCTCGCGATCGGCGCGCATCCGGATGACGTCGAGATCGGCGTCGGCGGCATCCTCGCGGCCCACGCGCAGGCCGGCGACGCCATCACCATCCTGACCCTGTCGCGGGGAGCGCGCGGGGGAGATGCCGACAGCCGCCAGCACGAGTCCCTCGCCTCGGCGGAGATGCTCGGGGCGCGCCTGTTCGTCAAGGACCTGGTCGACACGGAGATCTCCGGCGGCGGCGCCACCGTGCGGCTCATCGAGGAGGTCGTGCAGGAGGTGCAGCCCACCATCGTCTACACCCACTCGTCGAACGACCGCCACCAGGATCACCGGGCCGTGAGCGAGGCGACCATCGCCGCGACCCGTCGTGTCGGGACCGTCGCCTGCTACCAGAGCCCGTCCGCGACGATCGACTTCCGCCCGACGCGCTTCGTGCGCATCGACCCGTTCATCGCGCAGAAGCTCCGGCTGCTGGAGTGCTTCGGTTCGCAGACCGCGACCCGGGACTACCTCGAGCCCGATTTCGTGACGGCCACCGCCCGATACTGGTCGCGCTTCGGCGGGGGAGCAGCGGTCGAGCCGCTGGAGGTCGTCCGCGAGACCGCCGAGTTCATCGGCGCCCACGAACTCACCCGACGGGAGAGCTGATGACCGCGCGCGTACTGGTGACCGGCGCAGGCGGACCTGCCGGGGTGGCCGTGATCCGCTCGCTGCTCCGGCGCTCCGACCTCGAGGTCTTCGCCGCCGACATGGACGGCTGGGCGAGCGGGATCTATCTCGTGCCCCCGACCCATCGCCGCCTGGTGCCGCCGGGGCGCGACGACGACTTCGTGCCCGCGATCGCGCGGATGGTGGCCGACGACGACCTCGACCTCGTGATCTCGACCGTGGATGTCGAACTCATCGCCCTCGCCGGCCGTCGGGGCGAGATCGCCCCCGCCGTCCTCGCCGCCCCCTCGCAGGAGACGCTCTCGACGGCGCTCGACAAGCTCCTGCTCGCCGAGCGCTGCGAGGCCACCGGGCTGACCCCGCGCACCGTGCTCGCGGGGCCCGACGCCGCGCGCGTCGACTGGGAGTTCCCGGTGTTCGCCAAGCCTCGCCAGGGCGCGGGCAGCCGCGGTGTTCGTCTGGTCGCCGACCGCGCAGCGCTCGACGCCCTGCCGCTGGACGAGGGGCTCATCGTCCAGGACTACCTCCCGGGCGAGGAGTACTCGGTCGACGTGATCGCCGACGCGAACGGAGCGGTCGTCGCGGCCGTCCCCCGCACGCGGGCACGGGTCGATTCCGGGGTCGCCATCGCCGGACGGACCGTGCACGACGATGAGCTCGAGCAGGCGGCGGCATCCATCGCCAGGGCCATCGGACTGGTCGGGGTGGCCAACGTCCAACTCCGCCGTGATCGCGCGGGACGAGCCGTGCTGCTCGAGGTCAACCCGCGGTTCCCCGGAGCGCTGCCCCTGACGATCGCCGCCGGCGTCGACATCCCCTCACTCGTGGCCGACCTGTTCCTCGGGCGGGAGATCCCGGCCGAGGTCCCGTTCCGCGAGATCGCGTCCGTGCGCTTCCTGGAGGATGTGATCCTCGAGATCGACGACGTTCTCGAATCCGCGCACGCCGGGCATCAGGAGGAGCTGTGACCCACGCCCTGCTGCGCGGCGACCATCACGTCCACTCGACCTTCTCGGACGACGCCGTCTCCACCCTGGAGGAGAACGTCGCCGCCGCCTCCGCCCGCGGGCTCGAGACGATGCGCCTGGTCGACCACGTGCGCCGCTCGACGACGTGGGTCCCCGAGTACCTGACGGCGGTCCGCGCACTGCGCGTGCCGGACGGCCTCACGGTGCTCACGGGCGTGGAGGCGAAGATCCTGGATGCCGCCGGCGAGCTCGACATCCCCGAGCTGCCGTCCGGGATCGACCGGATCCTCATCGCCGACCATCAGTTCCCCGGAGTCGACGGGCCGCTCGGTCCGAGCGCGGTCCGCGAGCGCATCGAGGCGGGGTGGGCCCCGCAGGATGCGCTGGACCTGCTGGTCTCGGCGCTGATCGCGACCATGCGCCGGCATCCGGGCAACCAGTTGGCGCACTGCTTCTCGATCCTGCCGAAGATCGGCCTGTCCGAGACCGATCTCGGCACCGAGCGTATCGACGCCTGGGCTCGGGCGGCCGCGGAGACCGACACGCTGGTCGAGGTCAACGAGAAGTGGGGGTGCCCCGGCATCCCTCTCCTCGACGCACTGCAGAAGGCCGGCGCGCGGATCGTCGCCTCGACGGACAGCCACGAGGCGTCCGAGGTCGGGCGCTATGCGCGGGTGGCCGAGATGCTCGACGGATGGGAGGCGCGCTGATGTCGGACCTGCACTGGATCGAGATCGCGGTCGTCGTGATCCTCCTGCTCTGCGTGCTCGTCGGGACGCTCCCGGTGATCAACACCGGACTGCAGTTCCTGGTGCTGCCCGTGCACGCGTTCCGCAACCACTACGGCAAGGCGGCGCCGCATCATCCGCGCGTCGCAGTGCTGATCCCGGCGTGGAATGAGGGGCTGGTGCTCGGGCACGCGATCGAGCGGCTCATGCAGCTCGAATACCCGGCCGATCGACTGCGCATCTTCGTGATCGACGACGCCTCGACCGATGACACCCCGCAGGTGGTCGGGGCGAAGGCGGCAGCGTACCCCGGGAGGGTCGTGCATCTGCGCCGCGACAAGGGCGGCGAGGGCAAGGCGCACACGCTCAACCATGGCCTGGATGTCGTGCTCGCGGACGACTGGACGGAGTCCGTGCTCATCATGGACGCCGACGTCATCTTCGCGCGGGACTCGCTGCGCAAGATGAGCCGACACCTCGCCGACGAGAAGGTCGGAGCCGTCACGGCGTACATCGCCGAGGGCAGCCGCGATCGCAACTACCTCACCCGTTTCATCGCGATCGAGTACGTGATCGGTCAGCTCTCCGCCCGTCGGACCCAGAACGTCGGAGGAGCGATCGCGTGTCTCGCCGGCGGCGCGCAGCTGCACTCGCGGGCGAATCTCGAGGCGATCGGCGGGCGCATCCCCACCGGCACGCTCGCCGAGGACACGATGACGACCTTCGAGGGTCAGCTCGCGGGCCGGCGGATGGTCTTCGAACCGCATGCCGTCGTCCTCGCCGAGGAACCCCGCACGATCGACAGCCTCTGGAAGCAGCGCCTGCGCTGGGCCCGGGGCAACGTGCAGCTGACGTCGATCTACCGCCACCTGTGGTTCCGACCCCGTCGCGAGCACAATCTGGGCAGCTTCGCGTTCGGACTCGCCTGGTTCACGATCCTCCTGCTTCCGGCGTTCATGATCCTCGCGGCCTCCGCGATGCTCGCGCTGCTGATCCTGCACAGCGACATCGCCGAGTTCGTGTTCCGCTTCATGTGGATCTCCGCCGCCTGCATCTACCTGTTCTCGATGCTCTTCGCAGTGCAGCTCGACGGCAGGATCGGCCGCCAATCATGGCGCGAGGCCCTGATGTTCCCCGGGCTGGGGGCACTGCTCCTGATGGTGATCGCGCTGTTCCCCTGGCTCTTCGAGGGGATGCTGGGCGGCACCGGCACGGAGATCACCGACCAGACCCGGTTCACGTGGGCGGTGGTGTTCTACCTGTGGGGCCCGATCTCGATGCTGGGCATCTGGCTCGCGAGGGTCGTCGAACCGCTGCCCGGCGGTCGCTTCTTCGCCGGACTGCTGCTGTACGTGTGCGGCTACGGCTCGCTGCTGTGCGCGATCACGGTCGATTCGTACATCAAGGAATGGCGTCGCGCCGACGCCGCATGGATCAAGACCGAGAAGATCGGACGGGTCGACTCATGACCGACGCACCCTCACGCGCAGCCGAGGAGGAGGAGATCACGGCGGATGCCCGTCGAGAGAAGCTCCTGATCCCGCAGGCTCTGCTGGCCCTCGGCGTCGTCGTCGTGATCGTCATCGTGCGAGAGCTGCTGCTGTGACCTCCGGGCGGCCGTTGGCCCTCGTCGTCGAGGACAGCGCTGACCAGAGCGATCTCCTGCGCCGGTACCTGGATCGCGAGGGGTTCGACGTGTTCGCGGCCGTCGACGCGGAGTCCGCCATCGCCGCCTTCCCCACGATCACGCCCGTTGTGGCCGTGATCGACCTGCTCCTGCCGGGCATCACCGGGGAGGAGTGCGCCCGCCTCGTGCAGGAGCGCTACCCGGACTGCTTCCTCATCGTCAGCTCGGTGCTGGACGTCGCCGACTACCCCGACGCCGATGCCGCGCTGCCCAAGCCGATCGTCGGAGCGGATCTGCGCCGCCTGCTGCGGGAGGTGCCGCGATGAACACCGCCACCAGCACCGTGCAGGCCACGATGGAACGCGGATGGCGCCGCTACTTCGACGACCCGACGCCGCTCATGAAGCAGGGGCCGACCGCGATCGCGGTCGCGGTCGCCGCCGTGCTCATGTGGGCGATCCCCGGCATCCCGGTCACCGACACCGTGGTCGCCGTCTTCGGGCTCGTCACGATCGTCGCGGTGACGGTGCTCGCCGCCGTGCTCTCGGTGCGCGGCGTGTACGACGGATGGGTCGTGATGCTCATCCCGATGATCGACATCCTCGGGCTCGGTGCGATCAGGGCGGGCACGGGAGGGCCGGCGTCGCTCTTCTCCTCGTTCGTCCTGCTGCCCGTGATCTGGATCGCCGCCGCACCCGGCCGCCGACAGGTGATCATCGTCGGCGTCTTCTCGTCGGTGGCGCTGCTGATGCCGAACCTCATCGATCCGCCGGAGGACCCGGTCGCGTGGCTGCGCGGGGTGATCGGTCCGCTCGTCTTCGCGACCGTCGGTGCGATCGTCAACGAGCTGTCGCGTCTGCAGCGCCTGCGCACGGCGCAGGCAGAGGCGCACGTCGCCGAGCGGACCGAGGCACTGGCGGCGAAGCAGGCAATGCTCGAGCAGCTCACGGCCAGCGAGCAGCAGTACCGCTCGCTCTCCGAGTCGTTCACGAGCCTGTGGAACTCGATCACCGGGCAGGCCGTTATCGCCACGGACAACAGCGGAACCATCACGGCCTGGAACCCCGGTGCGGTGCGCCTGCTCGGGATGCCGGTGCAGGAGGCGCTCGCCGAGGTCCGCGTCGACAGGTTCTTCCCCTCGCACGTGCTCGCGCAGTTCGCCCTGGACGGCGCGGGGCGCGGCGACGACGAGCTGCACCCGGGACTGCGGGCGCTGTTCGACGATGCGGACGCCGGAGTCCCGGTGGATTCGCACATCGACGTCGCGACCGTCGGCGGATCGACCGTGCCGGCTCGCGTGACGGTCACCCCGTACCAGGACTCGGACGGATCGAAGCACGGCTACCTCCTCGTGATCACCGACGAGACGAGGGCGGTCGAGGTCGCGCGGATGAAGGACGAGTTCGTGGGCATGATCTCCCACGAGCTGCGGACGCCCCTGAGCGCCATCATCGGCTTCCTCGATCTGCTGCAGAACGATCCGGCGCAGCCGCTGAGCGCGGACCAGCAGGAGTTCGTCGGGATCATCGAGCGCAATGCACAACGCCTGCTGAACCTGGTCGGCGACCTGCTCTTCACCGCACAGGTCGAATCGGGGCGTTTCCCGCTGGAGCGCGCCGAGGCCGACGTCGCGGAGCTGGTGCGCTCGGCCGTCGTCTCCGCCGGTCCGCACGCGCAGCGGGAGGGCATCGACATCGTCGCCGAGGTGCCGTCGACGCCGGTGCGCGTGTCGGTGGACTCCGGACGCATCGGTCAGGCGCTCGACAACCTGCTCTCGAACGCGATCAAGTTCACCGGCGAAGGAGGACGCGTCCTGGCCAGCGTCCGCCAGGTCGACGGCGGCGTCGAGCTCGCCGTGCGCGACACGGGCGTCGGCATCCCGGAGGACGAGCAGGGGATGCTGTTCACCCGTTTCTTCCGCGCCTCCACGGCCACCCGGAACGCCGTGCCCGGTGTCGGTCTCGGCCTCACCATCACCCGGGCGATCGTGCTCGCGCACGGGGGCACGATGGACGTCACGAGCCAGGAGGGCGTCGGCACCGAGTTCCGGATGCTGCTGCCCGCCGCCCCGCGCACCGAGGTCATCCCGGTGGTGGATCGCCGCTGATCGGTGCCGTGCGCCGGTTGCTGATATCCTGATCGGCTCGCCATGCGGGCGGAAGGACGGCACGCACGGTGGGATATATCGATGTAGCGGGGGTCTCCCTGACTCTCCCCGACGGCAGACCGCTGTTGGACGAGGCGACGTTCCGCGTCGGCTCCGGATCGACCAGCGCTCTGATCGGACCCAACGGCGCAGGCAAGACGACGCTGCTCCGAGTGATCCGCGGCGACCAGCAGGCGGATGCCGGAGTCGTGACGATCGACGGCGGACTCGGGGTGATGGACCAGTTCGTCGGCCACGGCGAGCCGGGTCAGACGGTGCAGGAGCTGCTGGTGCGGGTCGCCCCTCGCCGGATCCGTGCGGCCGCCGAGGCGCTCGAGGCTGCGGAGAACGCCCTGATCGAACGCGATGAGCACGACACTCAGATGGCGTACGCGACGGCGATCGCCGAGTACGCGGATGCCGGAGGATACGAGCACGAGACGGTGTGGGACCAGTGCACGGTCGCCGCTCTCGGCGTCCCGTACGAGCGCGCCCGCTTCCGTGAGCTCACCACGCTCTCGGGCGGTGAGCAGAAGCGGCTCGCTCTGGAGGCGCTGCTGCGAGGCCCCGACGAGGTGCTGCTGCTCGACGAGCCGGACAACTACCTCGACGTGCCGACCAAGCGGTGGCTCGAGGAGCAGCTGCGCCAGACGCCGAAGACGGTGCTGCTGGTGTCGCACGACCGCGAGCTGCTCGCTCGAGCCGTCGACCGGCTGATCACGCTCGAACCTGGCGGCGCCGGTGCGTCGGCCTGGGTGCACGGCGGCGGCTTCGCCACGTACCACCAGGCGCGCAGCGACCGCATGGACCGTCTCGACGAGTTGCGCAGGCGCTGGGACGAGCAGCACGAGAAGCTGCGGGTGCTCGTCGCGACCCTCAAGGTCAAAGCGTCGGCCAATGACGGGTTCGCCTCGCGCTACCAGGCGGCCCAGACTCGCCTGCGCAAGTTCGAGGAGGCCGGTCCGCCGGAGGAGCGGCCGCCCGCCCAGGACTTCGACATGCGACTGCGCGGCGCCCGCACCGGGAAGCGCGCCGTGGTGGCGCAGCGCCTGGAGCTGACGGGGCTGATGCGTCCGTTCGACGCCGAGGTCTGGTACGGCGACCGGGTCGCGGTGCTCGGATCGAACGGCTCGGGCAAGTCCCACTTCCTGCGCCTGCTCGCACGCGGCGGGAGCGACCCCGATCCGACGCTCGGTCACGTGACGTCGACCGGCGAGCAGCTGGCCGAGGTCGCGCACTCCGGTCGGGCGACGCTCGGCGCGAGGGTCGTTCCCGGACTGTTCGCGCAGACGCACGCGCACCCCGAGTTCGTCGGGCGCACGCTGCTCGAGATCCTGCACAGGGGAGACGAGCGACGGGCCGGCATGCCGCGGGATGCGGCGAGCTCGGCGCTGGACAGATACGGTCTGGTGCGCCAGGCGCAGCAGACGTTCGAGTCGCTGTCCGGCGGTCAGCAGGCCCGGTTCCAGGTGCTGCTGCTCGAACTCTCGGGCGCGACGCTGCTGCTGCTCGACGAGCCGACCGACAACCTCGACATCGAGTCGGCGGAGGCACTCGAGGAGGCGCTGCGACGCTTCGAGGGGACGGTGCTCGCTGTCACGCACGACCGGTGGTTCGCCCGCTCGTTCGATCGGTTCCTCGTCTTCGGCTCCGACGGCGAGGTGTACGAATCCGACACCCCGGTGTGGGACGAGCGCCGGGTGGCGCGGGCGCGCTGACGGGCGCCCGTGCCACCCGCGCCGTCGACCTCAGGGGAGTCGGAAGGGCTCGGCAGCCAGCGCCGCCGGGTCGAGGGCGAGATCGGCGAGCGTGGCACCGATGCCCGGTGCGAACTTGAAGCCGTGTCCCGAGAACCCCGCGCCGACGACGACGCGTCCTCGGCGATCGAGCACGAAGGCGCCGTCGTCGGTCGAGGTGTACGTGCAGCTGATCGGGACGGCGGATGCCGCGTCCAGGCCGGGCATCCACTCGCGCACATAGTCGGCCAGGGCGTCGGCGTGCGTCGTGGCGTGCGGCCGTGCATCCGGGTCGACCACGTTCCCCACCCGGTGGAAGCCGACCTTGACGCCCTCGCCCGGGGTGGGCATGCCGTAGACGGTCGCCGGGTGGCGGGTGGTGTCGACGTAGTGGTTGAACGACGGCCACGCCGCGTCGTTCGTGGGAGCGAAGTGCGCGGGGGACTCCTCGGTGACCTCGAGCCGCGGGAGACGGATGCTCGGGAGCATCCGCTGCGTCCACGCTCCTGCGGTGACGACGACGACATCGACCCGATCCGTGGTATCCGCCAGGACGATCTCGACACCCGATCCGTCTCCTCGACACGCACCACCGGCGTCTCCCAGCGCACCTCGCCCCCGCCCTCGACGATGCGTCGCTCGAGCTCCATCAGCGCGGCTGATGCGCGGGCGACGCCGGCGTCACGCGAGAACAGCACGGGACCCTCGAACCGCATGCCCGTCCAGCGGGTCGAGGCGTCGCCTGCCGACAGGACCTCCGCGTGGATGCCGCGCGCCTCCAGACGCCGTGCGATGCCGTCGACGTCGACTTCGCCGTGGGTCACGAGCCCGTGCAGTCGCAGCAGCGGCTCGCCGTCGACCCGGCCGAGGGCCTCCCATCCCGCTCGGGAGCGGACGAGCAGATCGAGGTAGTGCTCCTCGTCGTAGGCGTTGTTGAAGTTGCGGGTCGCACCGTGCGAGGCGCCCTCGCGATGTCCGCGCGCGAAGCGCTCGTAGACGACCGGCCTCAGCCCCCGTCTCGTGAGTTCCCATGCGGTCGCGAGACCCATCACGCCGCCGCCGATGACGGCGACCTCGCCGGTGTGCGTCACAGTGCCTCCCGAGTCCGCTCCCAGTCTCGCAGCCGTCGGCATGGTCGCGCGCGCCCGGTAGTCTGGGGTGGTGACCATGGAGATCGAGCTGGGCCGAGGCAAGCGCGCGCGTCGCGCGTACACGTTCGACGACATCGCGGTGGTGCCCTCGCGGCGCACCCGGAACCCGGAAGACGTGTCGACCGCGTGGACGATCGACGCCTTCGGCTTCGGCATTCCCGTGCTCGGAGCGCCGATGGACTCCGTCGTGAGCCCGCAGACCGCGATCATGCTCGGTCAGCTCGGCGGACTCGGCGTGCTCGATCTCGAGGGCCTGTGGACGCGGTACGAGAACCCGGAGCCGCTGCTCGCCGAGATCGCCGGCCTCGACGAGGGCAAGGCGACGGCGCGGATGCAGCAGCTGTATGCCGAGCCGATCAAGCCCGAGCTCATCAGGCAGCGCATCGCGGAGATCCGCGAGGCAGGCGTGACCGTCGCCGGCTCCCTGACTCCGCAGCGCACCCAGGAGTTCTACGACACGGTCGCCGCCGCGGGCGTCGACCTGTTCGTCATCCGGGGCACGACCGTCTCGGCGGAGCACGTGTCGAGCGTCGACGAGCCCCTGAACCTCAAGAAGTTCATCTACGACCTCGATGTGCCGGTCATCGTCGGCGGTGCCGCCACCTACACCGCGGCCCTGCACCTGATGCGCACCGGCGCGGCCGGCGTGCTCGTCGGCTTCGGCGGGGGAGCGGCGTCGACGACCCGCGCGACGCTCGGCATCCACGCCCCGATGGCCACGGCCGTCTCTGATGTCGCGGCCGCTCGTCGCGACTACCTCGACGAGTCGGGCGGACGCTATGTGCACGTGATCGCGGACGGCGGCGTCGGCACCTCGGGCGACATCGTCAAGGCGCTCGCGATGGGCGCGGACGCGGTCATGCTCGGCGTCGCGCTCGCTCGTGCGACGGACGCACCCGGTCGTGGCTTCCACTGGGGTCCGGAGGCGCATCACCCGAAGCTCCCGCGCGGTCGTCGCGTCGAGGTCGGCGGCATCGGCACCCTGGAGGAGATCCTCTACGGTCCCGCTCCCGTCGCAGACGGCACGGCGAACCTGATCGGCGCGCTGCGCAAGTCGATGGCCACCACCGGATACTCCGACCTGAAGGAGTTCCAGCGGGTCGAGGTCGTCCTCGCGCCCTACGAGGCCTGAGGCCCCGCTCGTCACCGTGACTGCTCCCGCTCTGTTTCCCCCGACCCTTCGCGAGGTCATGCTCCGGGGACGCTGGATCGGGATGCTGGTGATGTGCCTCGTGGTCGCCGGTGTCTTCGCCTGGCTCGGTCAGTGGCAGCTCGAACGCGCCATCGACACCGACCCTCCCCCTGCCGGCGCCACCGAGCAGGTGCGGCCGCTCACCGATGTGGTCGAGCCCGGCGCCTACCTTCCGGAGCCGCTGGTCGGACAGAAGGTCGAGACGTCGGGCACCTGGGTTCCCGACGACTTCCTCGTGGTGTCCGGTCGCTTCAACGACGGCGTCGAGGGCTATTGGGTGACCGGTCAGCTGCGGGTGGCTGAACGCACCGCGATCGCGGTCGCGATCGGCTGGGCGCCCGACCTCGCCACCGCCGACGCCGCGGTCGAGGAGTTGAACTCGGGCGACCCCGAGGCATCGATCACGGGCCGTCTCATCTCGGACGAGGGTCCGTCGGTGCCGCCGAAGGACGATCCGCAGCGCATGGACCGCATGTCGACGGCCGCGCTGCTGAGCCGCTGGCACGACACCGATCAACTCGACGTGTACCGGCCGTACCTCGCATCGACGACCGCCACGGCGGGGCTCGCGGACATCGCGTCCCCCGCGCCCGAGGAGCAGTCGCCCGTCAACTGGCTGAACGTGTTCTATGCCGCGGAATGGGCCATCTTCGCCGGCTTCGCCTTCTACCTCTGGTATCGACTGGCCAAGGACGCCTGGGAGCGCGAGGTCGAGGAGTTCGAAGACGCTGCCGCCGCCGACGGATCCGTCTGAGGATCCGCGCATTCGCGCGGCTTCGGGCGCGCATCCGAGCGTGACCGACGGCCGCGTTCCACCTTCGTCGGGGGTGCGGATAGGCCATTCGGTGAGCGCTCGGTGACCAATGGGAAAACTCCGTTGAGGTTGTCCGAGGGCGTCCGTAAGCTCGCTCACATGTGCGTGAGCTGTGAGCGCGCACAGCCACGGTTTCACGAGAGCCGTCGCCAGACGATACCGAGGAGACAACACCGATGATGTCCGCTCCCGACGCCGCGAACCGCCCGGTTCCCGCGTCAGATCGCAGAGGCGGGGGCCGTCTCGGCATCCTCGCCGCCACCTGCGTCGCAGCTCTCGGCGCCGGCGCCCTGATCGCCGCGCCCGCATCCGCCAATGTCGCAGGGACGGGGGTGGTCATCAACGAGGCGTATCTCTCCGGAGGAAGCGCCGGTGCGGCTTTCACGAACAAGTTCGTCGAGCTGTACAACCCGACCGCGTCGCCCGTCACGCTCGACGGCCTCTCGCTGCAGTATCGCTCGGCCACCGGAACCGGCCCCTCCAACGGCGTCGCGCCGCTGACCGGCGTCATCCCGGCCGGCGGCCACTACCTCGTGCAGGCGGGCAGCAACGGCGCCAACGGTGCCGCCCTGCCGACGGCCGACGCGGTGAGCACCCTCAACCCCAGCGGCACGAACGGCACGCTCGCCCTCGTCGAGGGCACCTCGGCCGTGACCCTCGCCCCCGGCTCGGTCACGGGTGGCGCGGGCGTCGTCGACGTGCTCGGCTACGGGACCTCGAACACCTTCGAGACCGCGGCGGCGACCCCGCCCGCAGGCAACACCGACGTCAAGTCCCTGAACCGCACCGACGGCAAGGACACCGACGACAACAAGGCCGACTTCAGCCTCTCCGCGACGATCACGCCGCAGAACACCGGCGGCACCGACCCGGATCCCGATCCCGATCCGGACCCGACCGAGGTGTCCATCGCCGAGGTGCAGGGCACGACGGGCGTCTCGCCGCTGAGCGGCCAGACCGTCACGGTCGAGGGCGTCGTCACGGCCGACTACCGCACGGGCGGCTACAAGGGCATCGTCATCCAGACCGAGGGCTCCGGCGGCGCCGAGGACGCGACGCCCGGAGCATCCGACGGCGTCTTCGTCTACCTCAACGCTCTGGCGCCGACGCTCGAGATCGGCGACCTGGTCTCGGTGACCGGAGCGGTCAGCGAGTACTTCGGTCAGACCCAGATCAACCCCACGGCGCTCGCCGGCATCTCGGTGGTGCAGGCTGACGCCGGAGTGCCGGCACTCGCCGCGCTTCCTGACACGGCAGTGGGAGCCGACCGCGAGCAGTACGAGAACATGTACGTCGCCCCTGAGGGCAGCTATCGTCTCGCGTCGAGCCACCAGCTGTTCAACTTCGGCGCGCTGTGGCTGAACGTCGGAGGCGACCTCAACGTCAAGAGCACCGAGACCACGCGTCCGGGTGACGAGGCGACGGCCATCACCGCGGCGAACCGCGCGAACCGCATCCTCCTCGACGACGGCTGGTCGATCCAGGTCACCAACAACGGCCACCCGGGGCAGCAGCCGTACTTCACGAAGGACACCGTCGTGCGCAACGGCGACACGGTCGACTTCGGTGACAACGGCTACGTGCTGCAGTACGGCTTCGACGACTGGCGTCTGCAGCCCGTCGTGCCGATCGACGACTCGTCCGCCGACGAGCTGAAGGTCGACTTCGAGGCGACGAACCCGCGCACCGATTCCGCACCGTCCGTGGGCGGTGACGTCCAGGTCGCGTCCTTCAACGTCTTCAACTACTTCACGACGCTGAAGAGCGAGAACTCCAACGCTCGGGGCGCGGCCAACGCGGCTCAGTTCGAGATCCAGAAGTCGAAGATCGTCGCGGCCATCAACGGGCTGGACGCCGAGATCGTGTCGCTCATGGAGATCGAGAACTCGATCAAGCTCGGCGGCACGCTCGACGAGGCGCTCGCCGATCTCGTCGACGGTCTGAACGACGCGCTCGGCAGCGAGGAGTGGGATTACGTCCGCACCCCCGACGAGCTGAACGACTCGGCCACGACCGACTTCATCACCAGCGCGATCATCTACAAGAAGGATGCCGTCGAGACCGTGGGCGAGAGCCTCACCGTGACCGACGAGAGCGTCTGGGGCAACGCCAGGGAGCCGATCGCCCAGGCGTTCGACATCGATGGACGCACCGTCACCGTCGTCGCGAACCACTTCAAGTCGAAGTCGGCCCCCGAGGGCGGCGGCGCCGAGCCCGCTGACGGTCAGGGCTTCTTCAACGCCGACCGCGTGAAGCAGGCGAACTCGCTCAAGGGCTTCACCGCCACCATCGAGGAGACCACGGGCAGCAGCGACATCCTGCTGATCGGCGACTTCAACGCCTACGCGAAGGAGGACCCGATCGAGGTCTTTACCAGCGAGGGCTGGAGCGATGTGGCGCGGGAGAAGGCTCCGGAGGAGCACACCTACACGTTCGACGGCGAGCTCGGCTCGCTCGACCACGTGCTCGCCTCGCCGTCGCTGGCCGAGTCCATCACGGGCGCGGGTGTGTGGAGCATCAACTCACCGGAGTGGAGCGACCGCGGCTACGCGTTCGGCGCCACCGAGGCCGGTACCCCGTTCCGCTCCAGCGACCACGACCCGATCATCGTCGGCGTCTCCTCGGAGATCCCGCCGGTGAGCATCGACGTCGTCACGATCAACGACTTCCACGGACGCATCGAAGCCGACGGCGCTGCCGCAGGCGCCGCTGTGGTCGCGGGAGCCGTGCAGCAGTTCCGTTCCGAGAACCCGAACACGATCTTCGCGGGTGCCGGCGACCTGATCGGGGCGTCGACCTTCACCTCCTTCATCAACGATGACAACCCGACGATCGACGCGCTCAACGCGGCCGGTCTCGATGTCAGCGCTGCGGGCAACCACGAGTTCGACCAGGGCTGGGAGGACCTGCGCGACCGCGTGCAGGACCGCGCGGACTGGGAGTACATCTCCTCGAACGTCTTCGTCACCGAGACGGGCGAGCCCGCGCTCGCACCCGCCTGGGTGAAGGAGCTCGACGGCGTGCGCGTCGGCTTCGTCGGCGCCGTCACCGAAGACCTCGACTCGCTCGTCTCTCCTGAGGGCATCGCTGATCTCGAGGTGCGCAGCATCGCCGACTCGGTGAACGCCGTGGCCGGCGACCTCCGAGACGGCGACGCCTCGAACGGTGAGGCGGATGTCGTCATCCTGCTCGTGCACGAGGGCGCATCGAGCGTCGAGCTGTCGAGCATCACTCCCGACTCGCCCCTCGGCGAGATCGTCTACGGCGTGGACGATGACGTGGATGCGATCGTCTCGGCGCACACCCACCTCGCCTACAACCACGTGATCGACGGACGTCCCGTCGTCTCGGCCGGTCAGTACGGCGAGAACCTGGGCCTGATGAACCTGCAGGTCGACCCGAAGACGAAGGAGCTGATCTCGATCACGAACGAGATCAAGCCGCTGACCGCGGGAGGCAAGGCGCTGTACCCGGCGGTTCCCGAGGTCGCCGACATCGTCGCGAAGGCGAAGGCGGAGGCCGACGTGCTCGGTGCGGTCAAGGTCGGAGACATCACCGCCGACTTCAACCGTGCTCGGCAGACGAACGGCTCGGAGAACCGCGGTGGCGAGTCCACCATCGGCAACTTCGTCGCCGACGTGCAGAAGTGGTCCACCGGTGCGGACATCGCGCTGATGAACCCGGGCGGCATCCGTGCCAACCTCACGTACGCCTCGTCGAACGCGAACGATCCCGCCGGCAACGTCACCTACCGCGAGGCGGCGACGGTGCAGCCGTTCGCCAACACCCTGGTGACGCTGACACTCTCCGGGGCGCAGCTCAAGGGCGTGCTCGAGGAGCAGTGGCAGCCGGCAGGTTCGGCTCGACCGTTCCTCAAGCTCGGAGTGTCGGAGGGCCTGGTCTACACCTACGACCCCGCCGCCGCTCAGGGCTCGCGGATCACGTCGATCACGCTGAACGGGACCCCGGTCGATCCTGCCGCGGACTACACGGTCGCTGCGAACTCGTTCCTCGCCGCGGGTGGAGACAACTTCGCCACCTTCAAGGAGGGCGAGGGCAAGCGCGACACCGGGAAGATCGATCTGCAGTCGATGGTCGACTGGTTCGACGCGAACAAGACCGCGACCCCCGACCTCGCCCAGCGCGCGGTCGGTGTCTCGGTCAGCGCGCCGGATGCCGACGGCTACCGCGCCGGAGACCAGGTCACGGTCGCGCTCTCGTCGCTGGCATTCAGCGCGGGGGAGCAGGCGCCGGGTGAGGTGACGCTGTCGCTCGGCGGCACGCAGCTCGCGGCGGGCGCGGTCGACCCGACGATCGTCGACACGACCGACGAGGTCGGTCGGGCGTCGCTCACCTTCACGGTCCCGTCGGGCGTCTTCGGCGAGCAGCAGCTCACCGTCGCCGTCGCCAGCACGGGGACCACGGTGCAGGTGCCGTTCACGATCGAGGGTGAGGAGCCGGTCGAGTTCGCAGGCTCCATCGACCTCGGCTCCTCGAAGGTGACCGCCGGCAAGAAGCTGAAGATCACCGGAGAGGGCTACCAGCCGGGCGAGACCGTGACCGTCGAGCTGCGACCGAAGAAGGGCGCGGCCGTCGAGGTCGGCACCGTTCAGGTCACGGCCGACGGCACCTTCTCGACCTCGGTCATGGTGCCCAAGAGCACGCAGCCGGGCAAGTACACGGTGGCGGTGGCTCAGGCCGACGGCGACGCGGCGACCGCCACGGTGACCGTCAACCGCGGCGGCGGCATCGGCGGCATCATCGGTGGCATCATCGACTGGCTGTGGGACCTCCTCAACGGGTGGTTCTGATCTCCAGAGGCGGCACGTCCGCCTGAGACGCACGAAGGCCGTCGGGAGCGATCCCGGCGGCCTTCGTCGTGCCTGCGGATGAGCGCGCGCGGGCGGACGGCTTCGAGGGAGGATGTTAGGGTGCTGGCATGAGGGCAGTCGTCGAGGTCGACTTCGACCGTATTCGGACCAGTATCGGTGTTCTGCTCGGAGCGCTCTCCGATGTGCGCGGCGAGGTCGCGGCGTTCGACCGCGCAGGTCTCGCCCCATGAGCGGGGTTCGGTCCGCGACGCCTGGGTGGTATGACGTGCACCGCAGCACCCAGCGTTGGTGGGATGGCGGCCAATGGACCGAGAACGTCCTTCATCATGGGCGACCCATGAGTGCCACCGCGCTTCGCGCTACGACCACAAGAATGCTGTGGTTGTGGGTGGGCGTCGGCGTGGCCGCCTGGGTGACCTTCCTCGTCTGCTCGTTCAGCTTCGGTCTCAGTGCGGCGTTCGCACTCGCCCTGCTTCCTGTCGCCGGAAGTGCCGCGATCGTCGCTGCGGCCATCACCGGGTCGCGGCTGATCGCTGCAGTCCCGCCGACGCCGGGCGGCCCGGCTGACGGACGCTGACCGGCGACAGCCGACCCCGGGCACCGGTGATGTCGCACGTTCCCTGCGGTGCGGGGTCGAAAGAGCATCCGAATCGGGCGGTTGCGATGCGCAATCGACCACCCACAGGATGCCGCGGCTGAAAACGGGGTGATCAGGCGGAGGGGCTGATGACCTCGACCTCCGCCTGCGCGAGAGCGGCCGCGAACGCCGACTCCGGGGGAGTGTCCGTGACCAGGTAGTCGGCCCGGTCGAGTGTGGTGACCTGAGCGAACAGGCGACGGCCGAACTTCGAGGAGTCCGCGAGGATCGCGGTGCGCTCGGCGCGCTGGATCATCTCCGCCATCATGTTCGCGTCGCCCATGTTCGACGTCGAGAACCCGGCCTCGTCGATGGCGCCCACGGCGATCAGGGCCAGGTCGCAGCGGATGTCGACCTCCGGGCCCCCGGGGGTCATCATGAACGTGACGGGTCCCGTCGTGGCCTGGGTGATCGCTCGCACGGCACCACCGAACACGTAGAGGTCGCGGAAGGCCGAGGGTGAGATCTCGGCGGGAATCCGCAGGTTGTTCGTGGCGATCGTCAGGTCGCGATGGTTGCGGAGCGCTCGCGCGAGGGCCAGGGTGGTCGTTCCTGCATTGAGCATCACGACCGCTCCGTCGTCGATGAGCCCTGCGGCAAGCCGCGCGATCGTCTCCTTCTCCTCGGTCTGCAGCCGAAGGCGCACGTCGAGCGCTCGGTCCTTGAGCTGCCCCTCGGCGCTGACCGCTCCGCCGTGCGTGCGGATGACGACGCCCTCGCGGTCGAGCTGATCGAGGTCGCGACGGATCGTGTCGATCGACACGCTGAAGTGCTCGGCGAGACCGCCGACCGTCACCTCGCCGACCTGTTCGACGTAGGCGGCGAGGTCGGCCTTGCGGCCGGCGGGGAGTCGGCGCTTAGGCGACGGTGTTGCTTCCATGCAGACATCTCTAGCACAGCTACGCAGATAAATCGGCAGACTTCGGCAGAGATCGGCATTCCGAATGTCGAGATGGCCGCCTTGGTTTTTCGCGGGAGAATGCGGATACAGTCGTGAAATCTGTAGTTACAAGTGTGGACTCTCGCAGAAAATAGCTTGACGATCTCGCAAACTACGGCATAACATTGCTCAAAACCGCATGAACAAGCACTGAAGCGCGATTGCGGCACGATCTCGAAGAGGAGAAGTGATGATCACAGTGAGGCGTGGGCGACGCATTCTGAGGCTCGCCGGTGCAGCGACGGCAGCCGCGACGGTCCTGGCCGTGGCGGGATGTGCGGCAGGAGACAGCGGATCCGAGGGCGGGGATGGCGGCGACGTCACCATCGAGTTCGCCCAGTGGTGGGAGCCCGAGCTTCCCGACGGTGAGTTCCGAGCGCTCATCGACGAGTTCGAGGATGCGAACCCGGAGATCACGGTCAAGCTCGTGAGCGGGCCGTACGCCTCCACCAAGGAGCAGCTGTTCGCCGGCGCGGCCTCCGGCACCATGCCCGACGTCGTCGGTCTCGACGGCGCCTGGGTGAACGACTTCGCATCCCAGGGCGTGATCGCCGACCTGACGGCGCTGATGAAGGAGTACGACTACGACGACGGCGAGCTGGCCAGCCAGATCCAGGTCGACGGCAGCACGTACATGATCCCGGTGGTGAACTTCGTCTACCCGATGTTCACCAACGACACGCTTCTGGCGGATGCGGGCGTCACCGCCCCGCCGGCCACGCGCACGGAGTTCGCCGACGCGGCATCGAAGGTCTCGGCCCTCGGCGGCGACGTCTCGGGCTGGGTCCTCCCGCTCTCGCTCGAAGCGCCGAACGGCGTGCAGAACGACGTCATGTCGTGGGTGTGGGCGTCCGGAGGGTCGATGCTCAAGGACGGCCAGCCCGACCTGACGAACGACGATGTGACCTCGGCCGTCGACTTCATCGGCGGCATGTGGGACGACGGCTCGATCGCCTCCGGTTCCTTCACCATGAAGGAGCAGGACAAGGTCGAGGAGTTCACCAACGGTCGCGTGGGAATGATGATCGACTCGCTCGCGCACATCAACCTGATCCGCGAGACCAACCCCGACCTGAAGTTCTCGATCTCGGCGCTTCCTGCCGAAGACGGCTACGACGGCGAACGAGGCATCCCCTATGCATCCTGGGGCATCGGCGTGGCCGAGAACTCGGAGCACAAGGAGGCCGCGTTCAAGCTGGTGGAGTTCCTCATGAGCGAGGAGACGAACTCCGAGCTCTCCACGATGGCGAACGCCTTCCCCGGCAACTCGAAGTCGGTTCCCGGATTCGTCGAGGACGACGAGCTGTTCAAGAAGGCGTTCGAGATCTACCAGGCGGGCTACCCGGCGAACGAGTTCACCGGGCTCCCGGTGGCTGAGGAGCTGATGCGTCAGCTCGGAGAGCAGCTGCAGTCGGCGTTCGACGGGCAGCAGTCGGTCGATGACGCGCTCAAGAAGGCGCAGGAGGCCTGGACAGCGGAGTTCTGATCTCTCGCTTCCCGAATGAACGGGGTGCCGCATCGCTCCCGATGCGATGCGGCACCCGACCAACCAAGGAGCCCCGCTTCCCATGAGTCTGAGAACGTCCGACGACACCGAGGTGATCGTCACCGGAGTACCGCTGTCGCGTCGCCGGCGGCAGCTGCGCAAGACGACCGAGTCGTACGCCTTCCTCTCGCCCACGATCATCCTGCTGTTCGTGCTGATGATCGTGCCGATCGTCATGGTGATCGGGTACTCCTTCCAGGACAACGTCATCCTGAACAAGTCGCCCGAGTTCGTCGGGATCGCCAACTACGTGGAGATCCTGTCCGACCCCCGCTTCTGGAAGGCGACGGGCAACACCATCCTCTTCACGGTGACGAGCGTGGTGGCGCACCTGGTCCTCGGTCTGGCCTTCGCCATGATGCTCAACAGTCCGCTGCTCGGGCGGTTCTCCCGATCGTTCTTCCGGGCGCTCTACGTCCTGCCGTGGCTCTTCACGGTCGCCGTGATCGCCGTCCTCTGGCGCATGCTCCTCGCCCCCAACGGTGTCGTCAACTTCCTGCTCAACACCGACATCGAGTGGCTCGCGTCGCCGCAGCTCGCGCTCGGCACCATCATCTTCATCAACATCTGGGCCGGATATCCGTTCTTCATGGTGAGTCTGCTGGCAGGCCTCCAGGGCATCCCGAACGAGCTGAACGAGGCGGCGACCGTCGACGGCGCGGGCGCCGTGCAGCGCTTCTGGAACGTGACGATCCCGCAGCTGCGCCCCATCATCGTCAGCCTAGTGCTGCTCGACCTGATCTGGACGTCCCAGCAGTTCGCCCTGATCTGGATGACCACCGGCGGCGGACCGATCGACGTGACCGAGGTGCTCAGCACCTTCACCTACAAGCTCGCGTTCGCGAAGTACGACTTCTCGCTGGCGGCCACCTCCGCCGTGCTGGTCCTGCTCATGTCGATGGTGCTCGCCGTCTTCTACGTCCGTCACCAGAAAGCGAGGGACTGATCATGGCTCTCACCGTTCAGAACCAGCGCCGCGTCGCGAAGACCGGCGTCATGATCGGGCTGATCCTCGGCGCCGTGTTCGCCGCAGGGCCTGTGCTGTGGATGCTGTCGAGCTCGTTCAAGTCGAACACGCAGATCTTCGAGCTGCCCCCTCGCCTGGTGACCGACACGTTCTCGTTCGATGCGTACATCGCGATCTTCACCAACCCCGAGACGATGCGGTTCTTCCTGAACAGCTACATCGTGGCCGGTGCGGTGACGATACTGACCCTGCTCGTCGCGATCCAGGCGGCGTACGCGTTCAGCCGGTTCGACTTCCGGGGCAAGCGCATCCTGAACGTCGTGATCGTGAGCGTGCAGGCCGTGCCCCCGATCACCCTCCTGATCCCGTACTTCGGGCTCATGGTGGCCCTCGGGCTCTACAACTCGTACCTCGGGCTGATCCTCACCTACATGGTGTTCACGCTGCCCTACGCGATCATCATGATGACCGGCTACTTCAACACGCTCCCGAAGGAGCTCGACGAGGCCGTGCGCGTCGACGGCGCTGGATCCATGACCGCCCTGTGGCGGATCCTCGTGCCGATCTCGATCCCCGGCATCGTGTCCGTCGGCATCTACACCTTCATGATCGCGTGGAACGAGTACCTGTTCGCGCTGACGCTGACCCGCACCATCGACATGCGCACGGTGCCCATCGGCATCCAGCTGCTCATGGGACAGCACTCGTACGAGTGGAACCAGATCATGGCGATGAGCGTGCTCGGGTCCATTCCCGTGCTGATCCTCTTCCTCTTCTTCCAGCGCTATTTCATCAGCGGTCTCACGGCCGGCTCCGTGAAGAGCTGACCCGCGCCACGCTGACACACGACCACCACGAAACAGGAGAAATCACGTGCTCTACACCGGCAAATCCATCCTCGATGTCGCCAACGAGAACAACTTCGCCATCCCGGCGTTCAACATCAGCGACTGGGCGATGTTCAACGGCATCATGGACATCAGCGAGGAGAAGGCCGCTCCGGTCATCATCGCGATCCACCCCGACGAGGTGTCGCACATCACGACGGACCTCATCCCCGCGATGCACGCCCGCGCGCACCGGTCGAGCGTCCCGGTCGCGATCCACTGGGACCACGGCGGCAGCTACGAGCAGATCATCTCGGCGATCAAGGCGGGCTTCACCTCGGTCATGATCGACGCCTCCCTCCTGCCGTTCGACGAGAACGTCGCGCTCACGCGCAAAGTGGTCGACGCCGCCCACGCCGTGGGGATTCAGGTCGAGGGCGAACTGGGCACGATCGGCGCGAACGACAGCTACGGCGAGTCGGGGGCGGCGGAGATCATCTACACCAACCCCCAGGATGCCGTCCGCTTCGTCGAGGAGACCGGAGTCGACAGCCTCGCCATCGCGATCGGCACTTCGCACGGCCTGTACCCGAGCGACCGGAACCCCGAGCTGCGCCATGATCTGCTGGAGGAGATCAAGGCTGCGATCGGCATCCCGCTGGTGCTGCACGGCGGCTCGTCCAACCCGGATGCGGAACTCCGCCGCGCGGTCGAGCTGGGCGTGAACAAGATCAACATCTCGAGCGACATCAAGGTCTCGTACCACAACCGGATGCGCGAGATCCTCGGCACCGATCAGCGTCTGCGTGAGCCGAACGCGATCCAGCCGGCGGCACTCGAGGCCATGAAGGCCACCGCTGCTGAGAAGATCGAGCTGTTCGGTGCGGACGGCAAGGCGTCGCTGTACTGAATCCGGATCTCGGAAGGATGATCGGCGACGTGGACAGAACTCTCGTTCTCGGACTCGGCGGCACCGTCGACTATGAGCTGAAGTGGGATTCGGCGGTGTTCGACAGGCTGGCGCACGCGCATGGAGTGCGTCGGCACGAGCTCACCACCACGGCGCCGATCACCGATGAACGCTCCTTGCTGGTGGCGGTGCTCGCGTTCGTGGCCTCCGGCACCGGGGCGGAGCGGTTCGTCGCGTCCTCGGAGGTGATCGAGGACTTCGTGTCGCATTTCGACTACGAGATCACGCTCGGTGGCACCGGGGTGCGAGCGGGGCTGGTGCTGCATGCGCTCGGCATCCCCAGCGTGCAGCATCTGGTGAGCATCGACGACAACGTCCGCCGGCTGCTGCCCGCCTCCCTCTCGCACATCTGCTCCGCCACCGAGGACACGCTCGATCCGCACCTGATCGTGCAGTATCCGGTGGGCGCGCATGTGCGACTGGTCGACGGCGACCTCCTCGCGCCGGCTCCGAACCGACTGATCTTCGCGAACGATCCGCCGAACAGGAGGATGCTGCTGGCGTCCGATCTCGCCTCGACGCTCGAGGACGCGGAGGTGTTCCTCGTGTCCGGCTTCAACACGATGCAGGATCACGACCTGCTCGAGCTCCGTCTCGCCGAGATCCAGCGCGCGCTGCGCTCCCTGCCGACCGATGCCCTCGTCTACTACGAGGACGCGGGGTTCTATTCGCGGCGCTTCGCCGAGACCGTCCGTGCGCGACTTCTGCCGCACATCGACGTGTACGGCATGAACGAGGACGAGCTGCAGGAGTACCTCGGCCGGTCGGTGAACCTGCTCGACGCCGTCGACGTGATCCGGGCGCTCCGCGAGGCTCACATGATCATCCCCGCGCGCACCCTGGTCGTGCACACCCGCTATTGGGCGATCGCCATCGGGCCGGATGCCGGGCAGCACCGCGCGGCGCTCGAGAGCGCCGTCCGGGTGGCGGCGACACGCTACCGCGTCGGCGATGCGCTGACCGCGGCCGACGTCGAGGAGACCTCCGCGATGGGCAGACACGGAGGAGGGGGCGCCCTGGTCGCGGCCGTCGAGGCCGCCCTCGCGGACACCGCGGGTGTCGGGGCGTTCTCCCTCGATGTCGCGTCCCCCACCACCGTCGGCCTCGGCGACACGTTCGTCGGAGGCTTCATCGCCGGAGCCGTGCGATCGAAGGAGAACGCATGAACCCCATCCTGCTGCCCTCCAACCGGCCGGCTGAGCGTTTCTACCGAGGCGGCGCACGCATCAGCGCCTTCCGAGGCGCACTCGGCTCCGCCCCGCGCGAGCCCGAGGACTGGATCGCCTCGACCACCACGGTCCACGGCGAGCCGGACGTCGGTCTCACCACTCTGCCCGACGGGCGGGTCCTGCGGGATGCGATCGAGCAGGACCCGGTCGCCTGGCTGGGAGAGGATCACGTCGCACGGTGGGGCGCGGACACGCGCCTGCTCGTGAAGCTGCTGGACGCCGGGCAGCGGCTCCCCGTGCATGCGCATCCGCACGACGACTTCGCGGCGACGCACCTCGGGCGAGCGCACGGCAAGGCCGAGGCCTGGTACATCCTGCAGGGCGGCACTGTCCACATCGGCCTGCGGCAGGACGTCGAGGCCGCCGATCTCGCCGCGCTCGTCGAGCGTCAGGACGCCACCACGCTGCTCGGTCTGCTGCACGAGGTCGACGTCGCCGCGGGAGACGTGGTCTGGGTGCCCCCCGGCGAGCTGCACGCGATCGGCGCCGGCGTGCTGCTGCTCGAGCTGCAGCAGCCCGAAGACCTGTCGATCCTTCTCGAGTGGGGAGACTTCGCGATCGACGGCGCGGCGGTCGGCCATCTCGGCCTCGGTTTCGACAGGGCGCTCGCCGCGGTCACCATGACCGCACGATCGGCCGCCGACCTCGCCGCACTCGTCTCCACCGCTCCCGGATCCGGTGCTGCCCTTCCCGCGGCCGCGGACGAGTACTTCCGCCTCGAGCGGGTTCCCGTGCGCGGAGCAGCGACCGTCGATCGAGGCTTCTCGGTCGTGATCGTGAGTGCGGGCGAGGCCGCCGTGGACGGGAAGAACCACCCGGCGGGCTCCACGCTGCTCGTGCCGGACTCCGCCGGAGCGCTCGACGTGACGGGCGACGGCGAGCTCCTGGTGGCGCGGCCCCCGGCGGCGTGAGGCCGGAATCGGCGCGGATCCACCCCGGCTAGACTGGTGGCATGCCCGAACCGAAAGTCGCCAGCTTTCCGGCGATCCGTGGTGCGCTGAAGTTCTACCAGGTCGCGTCGATCATCACCGGAGTCATGCTGCTCCTCCTGGTCGCCGAGATGGTGCTGAAGTACACGCCGATCCGACTCGAGCTCTTCGCGGGAGGCTCCGGGGGTCTGCTCTGGTTCGCGCCCGTCGTCGAGGGGCCTGAGGGGCTCGAATCGACCGGTGACGGACTCAACATCTCGCTCTCGATCCTGGTCGCGCACGGCTGGTTCTACGTCGTGTACCTCTTCGCGTGCTTCCGGATGTGGAGCCTGATGCGCTGGCCGTTCCTGCGCTTCATCCTGCTCGCCCTCGGCGGCGTCATCCCGCTGCTGTCGTTCTTCATGGAGGCCATCGTCGCTCGCGACGTCAGGGCCTACCTCGCTTCGAGGGAGGCCGCCGAGGCCTCCGCCCCTGCCACGGAAGGTGTCCGGTGACCGAACAGTCCGAGACCCAGCAGCGTCCAGCGCTCGTCGTCGACTTCGGCGCGCAGTACGCGCAGCTGATCGCCCGTCGAGTGCGAGAGGCCGGCGTCTACAGCGAGATCGTGCCGCACACCGCCACGGCGGCCGAGATCGCCGAGAAGAACCCGGTAGCGATCATCCTCTCCGGCGGGCCGTCCTCGGTCTACGAAGAGGGGGCTCCGCGTCTCGACCCTGCGGTCTTCGACCTCGGCGTCCCCACGCTCGGCATCTGCTACGGCTTCCAGTACATGGCGCAGACGCTCGGCGGCGAGGTCGCGAACACCGGCCTCCGCGAGTACGGCGCGACGGATGCAATCATCTCCGGCGACGGCGGCACGCTGCTCGGCGGCCAGCCGGCAGCGCAGAACGTCTGGATGAGCCACGGCGACCAGGTCGCCAAGGCGCCAGAGGGCTTCGACGTGCTCGCTACGACGGATGCCACGAAGGTCGCGGCCTTCGCGAACGAGGAGCGCGGCTTCTACGGCGTGCAGTGGCATCCCGAGGTCAAGCACTCCGACCACGGCCAGCAGGTGCTGGAGAACTTCCTGCACAAGGGTGCGGGCCTCGCCTCCGACTGGAACAGCGACAACGTGATCGCCGAGCAGGTCGAGCGCATCCGCGAGCAGGTCGGTGACGCTCGCGTCATCTCCGCTCTCTCGGGCGGCGTGGACTCCGCGGTCTCGACGGCCCTCGTGCACAAGGCGATCGGCGACCAGCTGACCGCGGTGTTCGTCGACCACGGCCTCCTCCGCAAGGGCGAGCGCGAGCAGGTGGAGAAGGACTACGTCGAGTCCACCGGCGTCCGCCTGATCACGGTCGACGCGGCAGACGTCTTCCTCGGCCACCTCCAGGGCGTCACCGACCCCGAGGAGAAGCGCAAGATCATCGGCCGCGAGTTCATCCGCGCGTTCGAGAAGGTCCAGCTCGACCTCGTCGCCGAGGCCAAGGCCTCCGGCGGCGCCCCGGTCAAGTTCCTCGTGCAGGGCACGCTGTACCCCGACGTCGTCGAGTCGGGCGGCGGAGCGGGCACCGCGAACATCAAGTCGCACCACAACGTGGGCGGACTGCCCGATGACCTCGACTTCGAGCTCATCGAGCCGCTGCGCGCGCTGTTCAAGGACGAGGTGCGTGCGATCGGCCGCGAGCTCGGAATCCCCGAGGCGATCGTCGGACGCCAGCCGTTCCCCGGTCCCGGTCTCGGCATCCGCATCATCGGCGAGGTCACGCAGGACCGCCTCGAGATCCTCCGTGAAGCCGACGCGATCGCGCGCGAGGAACTCACCAAGGCGGGCCTCGACCAGGACATCTGGCAGTGCCCGGTCGTTCTCCTCGCCGATGTGCGCTCGGTCGGCGTGCAGGGCGACGGCCGCACCTACGGACATCCGATCGTCCTGCGCCCGGTGTCGAGCGAAGACGCCATGACCGCCGACTGGACGCGTCTGCCCTACGACGTGCTCTCGAAGATCTCGAACCGCATCACCAACGGCGTCCGCGACGTCAACCGCGTCGTGCTCGACGTGACCTCGAAGCCGCCGGGGACCATCGAGTGGGAGTGAGCGCTCCGCTCGCATCCGCGTGACGACGAACGGGCACGGACCATCTCGGTCCGTGCCCGTTCGCGCATCTTCGGGCAGGATGAGCGTATGACCAGAGCGCGGACGAAGATCACGGTGATCGGTGCGGGAAGCGTCGGGGTGAGCGTGGCGTACGCGGCCCTGATCCGGGGGAGTGCGGCCGAGGTCGCGCTCTACGACATCGCCACGGACAAGGTGGATGCCGAGGTCCTCGACCTCGCGCACGGCACGCAGTTCACCTCGGCGGCCGTGAGCGGCGGATCCGATCTCGCGGTCGTCGAGGGGAGCGACGTGATCGTCGTGACGGCGGGCGCCAAGCAGCAGCCGGGGCAGACGCGCATGGAGCTCTCGAGCGTCAACGCCCGTCTGCTGGAGAGGCTGATGCCGCAGCTCGTCGAGCGCGCACCCGGTGCGGTGTTCATCATCGTCACGAATCCCGCGGACGTCATGACCGTGGTGGCTCAGCGTGTCTCGGGTCTCCCGTCGCACCGGGTGTTCGGATCCGGTACCGTGCTCGACACCTCCCGCCTGAGGTGGAGGCTCGCTCATCGGGCGAACGTCAGCACCGCCAGCGTGCATGCCGACATCGTCGGCGAGCATGGGGACACCGAGTTCCCGCTCTGGTCGAACGCCACGATCGGGTCCGTGCCTATCCTCGACTGGCCGGCCGATGAGCCGTTCACAGCGGAGGAGCTCGACCGCATCGCGATCGAGGTGCGGGATGCCGCGTACACCGTGATCCGCGGCAAGGGCGCCACCAACCTCGCGATCGGCGTCAGCTGCGCCCGCATCGCCGAGGCGGTGCTGCGCGACGAGCGCGCGGTGCTCCCTGTCGCCACCGTCCTCGACGGGGAGTACGGCATCCATGGCGTCGCTCTCTCGGTGCCGTCCGTCGTCGGTGCCGCCGGGGCCGTCCCGCTCGGGGAGACGCCGATGAGCGCGCACGAGGCAGGGCTGCTCCGCGCCTCTGCGGATGCCATCCGCACGGCGATCGACGAGCTCGGCTGACCTGGTCGGAAAAGATTCCGGAATTCTTCAGCGATGATGTCGATCTGCGGCATCCTCGTTCGACGTCTTCAATGAGAGGGTCGAGAGACGATCCCAGGACCAAGGAGAACACCATGAAGTACATGCTGATCATGCGCTCGAACGACGAGGCCGTCGAGGCGTACAAGGAGATGCCCTTCGAGCAGGTCATCGAGGCCATGGGCAAGTACAACGAGTCGATGATCAAGGCTGGCGTGCTGGCTGCGGGCGAAGGGCTCAGCGACGCGGCCGAGGGCTTCGTCGTCGACTTCAGCGCCGAGACCCCGCTCATCACCGACGGCCCCTACGGCGAGACCAAGGAGCTGTTCAACGGCTTCTGGATCCTCGAGGTGTCCAGCCGCGAGGAGGCGGCGGAGTGGGCGAGCCGCGCGCCGCTCGGCAAGGGGTCGTTCCTCGAGGTGCGCCGGGTGACCGACGAATCCGACTTCCCGGCCGACAACGAGTGGATCGAGAAGGAGAAGGGCTGGCGCGAAGAGGAAGAGGCGCGTCGCGCCCAGCAGTGACATGACCGACCCTCACCTCAGCGAGACGGCGCGCTCCGCACCCGACACGGGTGCTGCGGAGCGCGCCGTCGCCGCCGTGTGGCGCATCGAGTCGGCGAAGATCGTCGCGACGCTGACCCGGGTGGTGGGGGATTTCGGCCTCGCCGAGGACCTCGCTCAGGAGGCGCTGGTGGATGCCCTGCAGCAGTGGCCCGTCGACGGGGTGCCCCGCAACGGCGCGGCCTGGCTCACCGCGGTCGCGAAACGCAAGGCGATCGACGGCTGGCGGCGACGGGAGCGTCTCGACGACCGCATGGCCGTGCTCGCCCATGACCTCGAGCGCGAGCAGGCCGAGGCGGCGGATGCGCCCCCGTGGGATCCCGATGCCGTCGACGACGACGTGCTGCGGCTGATCTTCATCGCGTGCCACCCCGTGCTCTCCCGCGAGGCGCAGGTGGCGCTGACACTGAGGGTCGTGGCGGGTCTGTCGAGCGAGCAGATCGCCCGCGCGTTCCTCGTCCCCACCGCGACCGTGCAGCAGCGCATCGTGCGGGCGAAGAAGACCCTGGCCGCCGCTCACGTGCCCTTCGACATGCCGGGCAGGGACGAGCACTCGTCGCGGCTGGGCGGCATCCTCGGGGTGCTGTACCTGATCTTCAACGAGGGGCACGCGGCGAGCAGCGGACCCGACTGGATGCGCCCTGAGCTGAGTCTCGAGGCCATCCGGCTCACCCGGGTCCTCGTGGCGCTGATGCCGCGCGAGCGCGACGTGCACAGCCTGCTCGCGCTGATGGAGCTGACGGCCGCGCGATTCCCCGCCCGCGTCGACGCCCACGGCGAACCGGTGCTGCTCGCGGATCAGGACCGGCGGCGCTGGGATCGTGCGCGCATCGTCCGCGGTCGCGCCGCACTGGCCACAGCCGACACCCTCGGATCCGGCCGCGGTCCCTACGGGCTGCAGGCGGCCATCGCCGAATGCCACGCGCTCGCGCCGTCGGTCGAGGAGACCGACTGGGATCGCATCGTCGTGCTGTACGAGGCGCTGGGACGCATCGCTCCCTCGCCGGTCGTCGAGCTCAACCGCGCCGCTGCTGTCGCGATGGCGACGGGTCCCGCATCCGCGCTGCAGATCCTCGACCGGCTCGCATCCTCCGGCGCGCTCGCCGGGTACCACCTGCTGCCGGCCACCCGCGCGGAGCTGCTGCGGCGGCTCGGGCGGGAGGAGGAGGCCCGCGGCGAGTTCGCGGCCGCGGCGGCGCTCGCGGGCAACGATCGGGAGCGGGCGCTGCTGCAGGCCAAGGCCGCCGAGCGCTGAGCATCCCGCCGTAGACAGAGAACCGCCCTCTTCGCCAGCATCGCTGGAGAAGAGGGCGGTTCTGTGCTGCTAGGAGATCAGCTGCGAGCCTTGGTGCCGCGGTTGGCGACCAGGCCGTAGATCAGCAGCACGATGATCGAGCCTGCGATGGCGAGAAGCCAGGTGCCCAGGTCCCAGAACTCCGTGAGAGGACGGTTCAGGATCAGGCTGCCGAGCCATCCGCCGAGGAGGGCGCCGACGACGCCGAGCAGAAGGGTGATGAACCATCCGCCGCCCTGCTTGCCGGGAAGGATCAGCTTCGCGATGGCACCGGCGATGAGGCCGAGAAGAAGGAATCCGAGAAAGCTCATGTTTCAGCTCCTTTGTATCGTGAGCCCCGGGATGCCAGGGCTCGTGAGATCCATGGTGCCCTCTCAGCGTGTTCTCAGCCAACCCCTTGCGCCGAGGTGTCCGGATATGGCAGGAGGCCCGCCTCCCCAGGGAGACGGGCCTCGTGAGGCGAGTACGCGTCAGTTGTTGCCGCGGACGATCGCGATGATGCGGAGGATCTCGACGTAGAGCCACACGACCGTGACCATGATGCCGAAGGCGCCGAGCCAGCCGTACTTGCGGGGAGCGCCGTTGCGGACGCCCTGCTGGATCTGGTCGAAGTCGAGCACCAGCGAGTAAGCGGCCATGATGACGACGAGGACGCCGATGATCAGGCCGAGCGGGATGCCCATGATCTCGGCGCTGTAGAGACCGAAGGCCTGACCCTGCGGCAGGACGCCCGTCCACATGAGCACCAGGTTCAGCAGCGAGAACACCAGGTAGCCGACCATCGCGATCATGAAGATCTTGGTGGCCTTCTTGGATGCGCGGATCTTGCCGCTGGCGAAGAGCGCCAGCGTCACGCCGACGACCGACACGGTGGCGAGCGTCGCCTGCATGACGATGCCGGGCCAGATCGCCTCGAAGAACGCCGAGATGCCGCCGATGAAGAGTCCCTCGAACGCGGCGTACGCGAAGATCAGCGCGGGGCGGACCTTCTTGCGCGAGGTGAAGGAGATGACCATCGCGAGGACGAAGCCGCCGAGCGCGCCGACGATCCACGGGAGGAGGTTCGGCTCGAACCGGTCGTAGGGGTTCTGCTCCGGAGCGGCGACGCCACCCAGGGTCAGGAACCAGCCGACGGCGGCGGTGACGAGCAGGATGGCGAAGAGACCGGCGGTCTTCCAGACGGTGTCCTCGACCGACATGCGGTCGGTCTCGATCGCGCCGGCGGGCGGAGCGGCGTACATGCCCTCCAGCTGCGCGTTGGCGGCGGCATCCATCGTGCCGTGCTGGAACGACGCGGCCTGCGCACCCTGAGCGCCCTGCGGGGCACCCGGGTAGGTCGCGACGTTGCGCGGATCCTGCTGCTGGAACGCCGGGTTGTTGAAGGCGAAGTTGCTCATGTGGGCCTCACTCCAAAGTGGGTTGTAGGTCGCTTTCCTCAACGATACCCGGATGGGCGGTTCATCAGGGTGTTCTACGCTGAGAGCGTGCCCAGGAAATCGCCTCTCGTGATCGGGCACCGCGGTGCGCCCGGCTACCGTCCGGAACACAGTCGATCGTCGTACGAGCTCGCGCTCGCGATGGGGGTGGATGCGGTCGAGCCCGACATCGTCGCGACCAAGGACGGCGTGCTCGTCGTGCGGCACGAGAACGAGATCTCGGGGACCACGGACGTCGCCGACCATCCCGAGTTCGCGGACCGCAAGACGACCAAGCGCGTGGACGGCCAGGCGCTGACCGGGTGGTTCACCGAGGACTTCACGTGGGACGAGCTGAGCACGCTGCGCAGTCGCGAGCGCCTGCCGGAGGTGCGCCTGTCGAGCGCCACCTTCAGCGGATCCCAGGCGATTCTGCGTCTGACCGACGTGCTGGACATCGTGCGCGAGGGCTCGGTCGAGCACGGTCGCGAGATCGGGGTGGTGCTGGAGGTCAAGCACGCCACCTATTTCGCGAGCATCGGCCTCGATCTCGCTCCGCTGATCGAACGCGAGCTGCGTGCTGCCGGCTGGGCTGACGGCGAGCTGCCGCTGATCATCGAGTGCTTCGAATCCACGATCCTCGGGCAGTTGCGCTCGCGCGGCATCTCGGCCTCGTACATCTACCTGATCGAGGCGTCCGGGCGTCCGTACGACCTGCTCGTCGCGCAGGGCAAGCAGGCGCTCACCTACAAGGCGACCGTCACCCCGCAGGGGCTCGACGCGCTGGTCGGTCAGGTCGACGGAATCAGCGTCAACAAGCGGATGCTGCTCGACCCCGGCAACACGATCGTCCCGGACGCGCACGCGAGGGGGCTGCAGGTGTTCACCTGGACGTGTCGCCCCGAGAACGCGTTCCTCGCGGCGGAGTACCGCGGCCCCGGAGGTAAGAACGCCTACGGCGATTACGAGGCGGAGTGGGGCGTCATCGCCCGGACGGGCGTGGACGGCGTCTTCGTCGACCACCCCGATCTGGGCGTCGGCTTCTTCCGCAGCTGACGGGGGCGCCCCTGGACCAGCTTCAGAGCGGACCGAGCACCTCGGGCACCGCGCGATCCAGACGCAGTGCCCGCAGCGGGGCGAGGATCTGCCGCTCCTCGAAGCGGAAATGCGATTCCATGATCGCCCCGATCCCGTCGAGGTGCCGTTCGATGGTGTCCCGGCTCTCGCCGCCCTCGGCAGCCGTGCGCAGGGCGCCGAGCAGATGGGAGAGCATCGAGTGATCCTGCATGAGCTTGTCGATGACGTCGCCGAGTTCGGGATGCTCCGCGCGCAGCGCGGGGAACAGCGCCCGATCCTCACTCAGGTGATGCCCGTCGAGCGCGGAGCAGAGGCCGATGCAGAACAGCACGAGGTCGGAGGCGGCATCCGGGGCATCGGCTCCGTCATCCAGCGCTGAGCGGGTGGCCTCGAGAGCGGCCCGCAGCCGGCTGTGCGCCCGGCGCAGCTCCTCGTCCCAGGCGATCAGGCGGTCGGCATCCATCTCCCGCATTCTAGGGCGGGATCAGGGGTCAGAGAGTGCGATCGAACGCGCCGCGGCGCGAGACGATCTCCTTGCCCAGCGGCATCAGCGAGACCGGGACCATCTTGAAGTCGGCGATCCCGAGGGGGATCCCGATGATCGTGATGCAGAGCGCGAGACCCGAGACGATGTGGCCGAGCGCCAGCCACCACCCGGCGAGGACGACCCACAGCACGTTGCCGAGGAACGAGCCCACGCCCGAGGTCGGCTTGCTGACGATCTCGCGACCGAACGGCCAGATCGCATACCGGGCGATGCGGAACGAGGCGATCGCCCAGGGGATGGTCACGATCGGGATGCAGAGCAGGATGCCCGCCAGCATGTAGCCGAGGAACAGGGCGAGCCCGGCGAAGATCAGCCAGATGATGTTGAGGATGGTGCGCACCGTCCGATCATCGCATCGGCAGCTGGACGCCGGCCGGTGCGCGGCCGGCGGCCGGGGCCTCCGTCGGATCGGGCGCGGCGGATGCCAGACTGACCGCATGACCGGAATCGTCGTCGAGGGTGTCAGCAGATCGTTCGGGAGCGTACAGGCGGTGCGTGCGGCGACGCTGCGCGCCGCACCGGGCAGGGTCACCGGGCTCGTCGGGCCGAACGGAGCGGGCAAGACGACGCTGCTCCTCATGCTCGCCTCGCTCCTCGCGCCCGACACCGGCACGATCCGCATCGGAGGGGTCGACCCCTCCGAGGACCCGCTCGCCGCGCGGCGCCTGCTCGGCTGGATGCCGGATGCCCTCGGCGCCTGGCCGTCGCTGACCGCCAGGGAGACGATCACCACGACCGCGCGCCTGTACGGGATCGCACCGGACGCCGCTGCCGCCCGTGCGGCGCAGCTGCTCGCCCTCGTGGATCTCGCCGATCTCGCCGACGCTCCGGCCAAGGTGCTCTCGCGCGGACAGAAGCAGAAGCTCGGACTCGCGCGCGCACTCGTGCACGATCCGCAGGTGCTCCTGCTCGATGAGCCGGCATCCGGACTCGACCCGGAGGCGCGCATCCAGCTGCGGGTGCTGCTGCGGCGCCTTGCGGCGGAGGGACGGACGGTGCTGATCTCCAGCCATATCCTCTCCGAGCTCGAGGAGGTCATCGACGATGCGGTGTTCCTCGTCGCCGGGTCCGTGGCCGACGGCGCCGAGGCACAGAACACCGGTCGCGCCTGGCGGATCCGGATGCTCGGCGCCGACGCCGCCCGCCAGGCCGCCGATTCATGGCAGGTCGCCCAGATCCTCGGCATCCCGGTCGAATCGATCGGCGCCGACCGCGGGGGAGTGCTCGTCGGATTCGTGCACGACGAGGCCGCGGCCGCCGCACTGCACACGCTCGTCACCGCGGGACTGCGGATCTCCGAATTCGCTCCGGCGCAGAGCGCTCTGGAGCACACCTTCCTGAACCTGCACCGCCCGTCCGCCGCACCTCAGGCCGCCGCCGCCGCTCCCGGCTCCTCGACGACACCGGGCGCACCGCCCTCGGCACCGCCGCCCCCGCCCGCCGCGACGGCGACGAACCCCGAGGAGGCCGGAGCATGAGCATCACCAGCATCGGGATCATCGCCCGCCTCGAACTCACCCAGCGCCTGCGCAGCGTGGGCTGGTACGTCCTGCTCGGCGTGTTCGCACTCGTGCTGCTCGCCGTCACCGGCTTCTCCTTCGCCGTCTACTCGTGGGGCGACTTCGTCGGAGCGGGGGTGTTCTCGATCGTCGTGAACATGGTGCTGCTGCTCGTCGTCCTCGTGTCGCCGACGCTCAGCGGCAACGCGATCAACGGCGACCGCGACGCCGCGACGCTCGCCGCCGTGCAGGTCACCGCCGCGTCGACCGGCGACATCATGGTGGGCAAGCTCGTCGCCGCCGTCGCGACCGGCTTCGCGTTCCTCATCGTCGCCATCCCGTTCCTGGCCGTCTCGCTGCTCGGCGGCGGCTCGAACCCGCTCGTGCTGCTCGTCTCGCTCCTCGTGCTCATCGTCGAGATCATCATGGTGGCGGCGATCGGTGTGGGACTCAGCGGATTGATCGCCCGCCCGCTGTTCTCCGTCGCGACGACGTACCTCGTGATCGCCGGTCTGGTCATCGGCACGCTCATCGCCTTCCTGCTCGGCGGAATGGCCGTGCGCACCGAGACCACGCAGTACAACCGCCCCTACGACGACGTCGGCAACGTGGACTGCGAGTCCTGGGACACCTACACGACCGAGGTCCCGCGTTTCGACCTCGTGTGGTGGGTGCTCGCCGCCAACCCCTTCGTGGTGCTCGCGGATGCCACGCCGACCGAGTTCGATCCGAACGGATACCCGGTCGACATGTTCGGTCAGATCAAGCTCGGTGTGCGCAGCGCTCAGCAGACTCCGCTCGACCAGCGCTTCGACGAGTGCTCGGACGACCCGTACGTCTACCCGACGCCCGAGGAGACCATCGCCGGCACCGTACCCAGCTGGTTCGTCGGTCTGGGCGTGCAGCTCGTGCTCGCCGGAGGGCTGTTCGCGGGTGCCTGGTCGCGCACCCGCACGCCGGCGAAGCGGCTCCCGCCGGGCACGCGCATCGCCTGAGCGGGAGAGGACCTGAGTGGCGAGACGAGGCATGCGCGGCTGAACGGCAACCGTCCGTTCACCGGCCGTGCACCGTGGAGTCGCGCGTCGGCCATGCGGAATCGGTGTGGTGGGGGGACACCCGACTGATTCCTCCAGGAGCCCCATGTCCCGCCTGCATTCCGCGGCTGCGGTCACGACGGTCTGCGCACTCAGCGCCGCCGCCCTGCTCGCCGTTCCGCTCGCCGCCACCGGAGCCGAGACCGGCATCCGCATCAACGAGGTCGAATCCAGCGGAGGGGTGCCGGGCGACTGGATCGAGTTCGTCAACACCTCTGCGGCCGCGATCGATCTGAGCGGCTTCGTCGTCCGTGACAACGGGGAGGACGAGCCGTACACGTTCCCGCAGGGGAGCGTCATCGAGCCAGGCGCGTACCTGGTGATCGATGAGATCGCAGCGGGCGTCGGAGACTTCTCCTTCGGTCTGGGCAAGGACGATCAGGTGCGACTGTTCGACGCGGGCGGAGTGCTCGTCGACGAGACCGCCTGGACAGGGCATGCCGCAGTCACCTGGGGAGCCGAGGACGTCGACGGGACCGTCGCATGGGCGGCGACCGCCGAGAGCTCCAGGGCGGCGGCGAACGTCTTCCCGTCCGACGCCCCCGATGCGGGCTCGATCGTCATCAACGAGGTCGACTCGCAGCCGGCCGACTGGATCGAGTTCTACAACGCGGGCGACGCGGACCTCGACATCTCGGGGTACGAGATCCGCGACAATTCGGACGACCACCGGTGGCAGTTCAGCCCCGGCACCCGGATCGCCGCGGGGGAGTTCCTCGTGGTCGAGGAGGGCACCATCGGCATCGTCGGCGGTGCGGAAGCCGCCTTCCGCGATCCGATCGGCATCGGCAGCGCGGACCGCATCCGACTCTTCGACGCTGCGGGAACGCAGATCGACGACACGCTCCCGTGGAGCGGACACGCGGCGATCGACGGCGATTTCGCTGCGGCCACTCTCGCGCGCTGCCCCGACGGTCGGGGATCCTTCGTGCTCGCCCATTCGACGCCGGGCGCGGCGAACTCCTGCGTGATGCCTGACGTGGTGATCAACGAGATCGAGTCGAACGGCGACGCCACCGACTGGATCGAGGTCGTCAACACCGGAAGCACGCCGGTGGATGTGGCGGGGTGGACCGTCATTGACGGCGACCCGGTCGGTCATGCGGCCGAGACGACCCCGCTGCCAGCCGGCACAGTGCTGGAGCCCGGCGCGTACCTCGTCTTCGACCAGCCGAAGGACTTCGTGTTCGGACTGGGCAACGGCGATACCGTCACACTGCGCGACGCGAACCTGAACGTCGTCGACGAGCACGTCTACGCCGCCCACGCGGCCGGTGTCCTGGCTCGCTGCGCGGACGGCAGTGGCGACTTCGTCGACATCGCCGTATCGACCAAGGGGCTGCGCAACGCCTGCGGGAACCCGGTGCGGATCAACGAGGTCGAGTCGGACGGCGGATCGCCGGACGACTGGATCGAGCTCGTCAACCCGACGACCTCGGCGCTCGACGTGTCCGGCATCGTCGTGAAGGACGACGACGATGCGCATGCCTACCCGATCCCGGCAGGCACGACGATCGCCGCCGGCGGCCACCTCGTGATCGAGCGCGCCGCTCTGGGCTTCGGCCTCGGCGACGGCGACACGGTGCGGCTGTTCGACGGCGACCTGCTCGTGGACTCCGCCTCGTGGGGCGCAGGCCACGCCGCCACCACCTGGGGGCGCTGCCCCGACACGACCGGCGCCTTCGGAATCACGGCACGCAGCACCAAGGGAGAGGCGAACGTCTGCGCCGGAGATATCGCGGTCTCGGCCTGGCCGGGGTCGGCTGAGGTCAGGGTGCTCGACGCGGCTCCGACGTTCCTCGAGGACAGCTCGGGTCTGGACGTGCAGGAGACGAAAGACGGCGCATTCCTGTGGGCCGTCGACAACGGCGAGGGGCGGATCTGGAAGCTGAAGGCCCATGCCGACGGCTCCTTCTCGCAGATCCCCGGGTGGGAGTCGGGCAAGCGGGTGCGGTTCCAGAAGGATGCCGCGAACCCCGGTGCGGCCGGCCCCGACACCGAGGGCATCACCGTCGACGACGAAGGCGCCGTGTACGTCGCCTCGGAGCGCGACAACAGTGCCAAGGGCGTGAACCTCAACACGGTGCTGAAGGTCGACCCCGCGGCATCCGCTGGCGACCTCGTCGCCCAGCAGGAGTGGGACCTGACCTCGCTGCTGCCGGCCGTCGGGGCGAACCTCGGCATGGAGGCGGTGCAGTGGGTGCCGGACTCGGCCCTCGACGGGAAGCTCTTCGACATCACGACCGGCGCCGCGTACGATCCGAAGACCCACGCAGGCCACGGCGGCGGGCTGTTCTTCGTCGCCGTCGAGGACAACGGTCACGTGTACGCCTTCGCGCTCGCCGCCGACGGCGGGGCGACGCTCGTCTCGGAGATCGCGCCAGGGCTTCCCGGGGTGATGGCTCTCGACTACGACAGCGTCCTCGATGTGCTCTGGGCGGTCTGCGACGACGGCTGCCAGGGGCGCTCGGCGCAGATCACGCTCAACGGCTCGGCGCAGCCGGGGATCGCACACTTCGCGCGGCCCGCCGGCATGCCCGACATCAACAACGAGGGATTCGCCACGGCTCCGGCGTCGCTCTCCGCCGACGGGCAGCGTCCGGTCTGGTGGTTCGCCGACGGCTTCGCCTCGGAAGCTCTCAGGGTAGGCACCCTTCCCGGCACGGCGGGGGAGAACCCCGGCAATCCAGGGAACCCGGGCAATCCGGGCAACCCCGGCGGCGAGAAGCCGCCGCTGCCCGGCTCGGGGCTCACCGACGACAACCGAAACGGGGTGACGGTCGACCCGGCGGTCGCCTCGCGGGGGCAGACCGTGACGGTGACGGCGGGCGGGGCGCACGCCTCCGAGCGTGTGTCGGTGTGGATGTACTCCGAGCCGGTGCGCCTGGCGACGGGGACGGCATCCGCCGACGGAGCGCTCACGGTCACGATCCCGACGGATGGTCCGCTGGGCGCCCACCGCATCGCGGTGTACTCCGCCGCCGGTGAGCTGATCGGCTGGGCCGACATCCGCGTCGCCCAGAGCGGCGGGGGTCTCGCCGCGACGGGTGCGGAGGTCCCGGCGGCGGCGATCGCGCTGGCGCTGCTGCTGATGACGGGCGGTGCGCTCGCGGTCCGCCGACGCAGCCGCGCGGCCTAGGAGTCACGAGGGCGGGGAGGCCGTGCTCCGGCCTCCCCGCCTGCCCTCCCGTGCCCCCGTGTCGGTGGCTCGGCCTAGACTCATAAGGCCATGACCGAAGCCCCCCTCATCGTCCCCGGATCCGTCGGCCCACGCTCCACAGGGGCGGAGGGGCACGACGATCTCCTCGCCGGCCTCAACCCTCAGCAGCTCGAGGCCGTGACCTATCGCGGCCCCGCGCTGCTCATCGTCGCGGGTGCGGGCTCGGGCAAGACCAGCGTGCTCACCCGACGCATCGCGTCACTGCTCCGCAGCCGCGAGGCATGGCCCAGCCAGATCCTCGCGATCACCTTCACCAACAAGGCCGCCGGCGAGATGCGCGAGCGCGTCGAGGCGATCATCGGCGACGCGGCGCGCGGCATGTGGATCTCGACGTTCCACTCCGCCTGCGTGCGGATCCTGCGCCGGGAGGCACAGCAGTTCGGCTTCACGAAGTCGTTCACGATCTACGACTCCGGCGACTCGCGGGCCCTGATCAAGCGGCTCGTCAAGGAGCACGAGGCCGACGCGTACGGTCTGACCCCGGCATCCGTCCAGTCGCGCATCTCGAAGCTCAAGAACGAGCTCTCGGATGCCGAGGCCTACGCGCGCCAGGCCAACATGTCGGACCCGGCCGAGCGGATCTTCGTCGAGCTCTTCACCGACTACCAGCGGCAGCTGCAGAAGGCCAACGCCTTCGACTTCGACGACCTCATCGGTCAGACGGTCTACCTGTTCCGGGCGTTCCCGCAGGTCGCCGACACGTACCGCCGTCGGTTCCGGCACATCCTCGTCGACGAGTACCAGGACACCAACCACGCCCAGTACGCGCTGATCCACGAGCTCACCCGGCCGGTGTCGGGCGAGTCCGCCGATCCGTATGCCTCCAACGGCATGATGATCTTCGAACCGGAGATTTCGCCGGAGCTGGAGGGTGCATCGCTCACGGTGGTCGGCGACTCCGACCAGTCGATCTACGCCTTCCGCGGTGCCGACATCCGCAACATCAGCGAGTTCGAGCGCGACTTCCCCGGTGCTCGGGTCGTCCTGCTCGAGCAGAACTACCGGTCGACGCAGAACATCCTGTCCGCGGCCAACGCCGTGATCGGCAACAACTTCGACCGCAAGGACAAGAAGCTCTGGAGCGACAAGGGCGACGGCGACATGATCGTCGGCTTCACGGGGTACTCGCAGCACGACGAGGCCCAGTTCGTGGCCGATGAGGTCGAGGCTCTGCATCGTGCGGGGATGCCGTACTCCGAGATGGCGGTCTTCTACCGCACCAACTCGCAGTCGCGCGCGTTGGAGGAGATCTTCATCCGCTCCGCCGTGCCCTACAAGATCATGGGCGGCACGAAGTTCTACGAGCGCGCGGAGATCAAGGACGCCCTGGCGTATCTCGTCGCCGTCGCGAACCCCGCCGACGAGATGGCGGTGCGCCGCATCCTGAACAAGCCGAGGCGAGGTATCGGCGACGTCACCGAGACGGCGATCGCGCGATTCGCCGAAGATCACGGGATCACCTTCCGCCAGGCCCTCTCGGTCCCCGACCAGCTGGGCTTCGGTCCGAAGATCCAGGCCGGGATCGCCCAGCTCGACGCAGTGCTCGCCGAGGCGACCGAGATCATGCTTCCGGCGTCCGGTGAAGTGCCGGCGCCGACGACCGTGGCCGACGGGCTGAGTGTGCTGCTCTCCAAGAGCGGCTACCTCGACGCGCTGCGCGCCAGCCGCGACCCGCAGGACGAGGCCCGCGTCGAGAACCTCGACGAGTTCGTCGCAGTCGCGCGCGACTTCGCGCGCAATAACCCCGAAGGCACCATCGTCGACTTCCTCACCGAGGTCGCGCTCGTCTCCGACGCCGACGACCTGGACGACGAGTCCGGATCGGTGTCGCTGATGACGATGCACACGGCCAAGGGCCTCGAGTACGACGCCGTGTTCGTCACGGGTGTCGAAGAGGACCTGATCCCGCACCGGATCTCCGCAGGCGAGCCTGGCGGACCGCAGGAGGAGCGTCGGCTCTTCTACGTCGGCATCACCCGCGCGCGCAAGCGCCTGCACCTCTCGCTCGCGATGACCAGGGCGCAGTTCGGCGAAGTGTCGGTCGCCATGCCCAGCCGGTTCCTGCAGGAGATCCCGGCCGGACTCATCGACTGGCGCCAGTCGCCGGGAGACGTGAACTCCCGGGGAGGGTCGCAGTCGCGCGCGCTCAACGCACGCCGCGCCGGAGGGTTCGGCGGATCCGGCTCCGGTGATCGTTTCGCCGTCAAACAGCTGCCGGGCAGGGACTCGCTCAAGCCGCTGTCGACCGCGATGGACAAGTTCCCCAACCGTGTCACGGCCAAGATGCGCGACAACGGCGACCTCGAGCTGGCGGCGGGCGACCGCATCCGTCACTCCGACTTCGGCGAGGGGCGCGTCGACGCGGTGACCGGCGAGGGTGCGAAGCGCATCGCGCATGTCCGCTTCGATTCGGCCGGGCAGAAGAAGCTCCTCATCAAGGTCGCGCCGATCGAGAAGATCTAGCGGTTCCGCGGGTTAGGCTGGCTGATATGGCCCTGTTCTCCCGCCGCAAGAAGTCCGCTGACGACGTCGTCGCCGACCAGACCGAGATCGAGGCCGCCGAGTCAGAGGATGTGCCGGCGACCGACACGTCGGATGCGCAGGCGACGCCGGACGAGACCCCCGAAGCCGCGCCGAGCATCGGCATCTCGGTTCAGGCCTTCCGAGGCGTGGGCGCTCAGGCCGGCCCGGAGGTGACGCTTCCCGCGCCGGATGCGGCAGCAGCGTCGGGCTCCGCGCCGATGTCGGCCCCCGCTGCGGCACCGGCGCCGGTCGCGACGCCGGCACCCGAGCCCGAAAGACGCCTGCCCCTCGCTCCGGTCCAGCCGCCGGAGCAGACCGAGACCGTCCCCGGCATGAAGGACAACGTCCTGCTCCGTGAATCGCTCAAGGAGGTCGAGAAGGGCGCGACGAACGAGCAGCTCCTCGGCGTTCTGCGTCAGGTGCTGCAGGGACACCTGTACATCCGCGTGAACGGCGATGCCCGCGCGCAGATCAGCGAGGGCAAGCCGCTGGCGGTCGCCGTGGTGCGTGACGGCGAGCGCCAGTTCATGCTCGCCTTCAGCTCGGCCGCGGCCGTGCGCGACTCGGTGCAGCTCGAGAAGGATCCTTCTGCGACCTCCGCGGTCGCGCAGCCGGTCACCTCGGTACTCCAGCAGGTCGTGTCCGGAGACTTCGCCGGGCTCATCGTCGACAACGCCTCTGCGCCGCATCGCGTCGTGTTCCCCACTGAACTGCTGCAGAAGGCGCTCGACCAGGCCGACGTCGACATGACGGTGAAGTCGATCCTCGCGGCTCCGCGCGAGCAGGACACCGCATCCAAGCTCGGCGATGCGCTCGCCGTGAAGCGCATGTGGGTCGCCGTCAACGAGGGCAACAGCAGCGGACAGGTGGGCATCGCCGAAGCGCAGACGCCAGACGGCAAGCGGTTCCTGCAGCTGTTCTCGCATCCCCTCGAGGTGCTGGCGCTGGGGCGGGGAGATCGTCCGCTGCCCTTCGAGCCGCAGCAGCTCGCGAATCTGCTGTCCAGCCATATCGAGATGGCGGGGGTCATCATCGACCCGGCAGGGCCCAGCATGCTCGTCGAGCGCGACGCTCTCACATCGGTGCTGATCATGGCCGTCGACATCGGCGACTGAGGGGTTCCGTCCGTCGCACGCGGACTCTAGGGTCGGAGCATGGCCTCAGAACGCGTGACCCTGACCGTCATCGACCCCGACGGGGAGCGCGAAGTCGCCCTCTCCAGTCCGAACCGGGTCGTCTGGCCTAAGGACGGCATCACGAAGGCCGAGCTCGCGGAGTACTTCCAGCAGGTCAGCGTGCCGTTCCTCGAGGCGAACGGCAACCGACCGGTGTCCCTCGAACGATTCCGCGACGGCGTGGGCAGCGAGGGCTTCTTCTCCAAGAACCCTCCCAAGGGCACACCCGACTACGTGGACGCGGTGATGGTCACGTACAACAGCGGGCGGCGGCATCCGCAGATCGTGCTCAACCGGCCCAGCGCCATCGTCTGGGCCGCGCAGATGAACACGATCGTCTTCCACCCGTGGGCGTCGCTCGCCACCGACTCCGACAACCCCGTCGAGCTGCGCATCGATCTCGACCCCCAGCCGGGCACAGGGTTCGCGGATGCCGTACCGGCCGCCCGTGCCCTCCGTGAGGTGTTGAAGGAGGTCGGGCTCGACGCGTTCGTGAAGACGAGCGGCAACCGCGGACTCCACGTGTTCGCCCCGATCGAGCCGACTCATGAGTTCCTCGACGTCCGCCATGCCGTGATCGCCGCCGGCCGGGAACTGGAGCGGCGGATGCCGGAGCAGGTCACGATGAACTGGTGGAAGGAGGAGCGGGGGGAGCGGATCTTCATCGACTTCAACCAGGCGAATCGCGACCGCACCATGGCGGGTGCGTACAGCCCGCGTGCACTCCCCGGCGCCACGGTCTCGACACCGGTGCACTGGGATGAGCTCGACGGATTGGACCCGGCGGCCTTCACCGTGCGCAGCGTCCCCCGGCGCCTGGAGGAGATCGGAGATCCGTGGGCGGGAGCGCAGGAGAAGCGCGGACGCATCGACACGCTCCTGCAATGGTGGGAACGCGATGTGGCTGACGGGCTCGGAGAGCTGTCGTTCCCGCCGGAGTTCCCGAAGATGCCCGGCGAGCCGCCCCGCGTGCAGCCCAGCAAGAAGGTGGCCGCGAACTGGGACGAGAACGGCGATCCGGTCGAGGACTGACGCTCAGCCGATCACGTCGGCGAGATCGTAGCCGGCGACCGTGTCGAGCTGGTCGTAGGTGCACGAGCGCGCGTCCCGGTCCGGGCGCCAGCGCTCGAACTGCACGGTATGGCGGAAGCGCGCGCCTTCGAGCTGGTCGTACCGGACCTCGAGCACGAGCTCGGGGCGCAGCCGCACGAAAGACACGTCCTTCGATCCGCTGAACCGCGAGCGTTCGCCTTCACCCGTGACGGCTGCGCCGGCGTCATCGCGTTCGACCAGCGGCTCCAGCTCCTCGACGAGCTGTCGGCGACGCACGTCGCTCCACGCGGCGACGCCGCCGACCTGGAGCAGAGTGCCGTCGGCGTCGTAGAGCCCGACCAGCAGAGAGCCCACCCCGGAGCCCGACTTGTGCACGCGATAGCCCAGCGCGACGACATCGGCGGTGCGGGCGTGCTTGATCTTCACGAGCGTCCGCTTGCCCGGCGCATAGGGCTGATCGAGGGGCTTCGCGACCACGCCGTCGAGCCCCGCGCCCTCGAATTCGGCGAGCCAGCGCACGGCGGCGTCGCGATCGCGGGTGGTGCGGGTGATGTGCAGCGGATGCTCGACCGAGGACATCAGCGTCTCGAGCCTGGCGCGCCGCTCGGCGAACGGAGTCCCCTGCAGGTCCTCGTCGCCGAGGGCGAGCAGATCGAAGGCGATGAACATCGCGGGCGTCTCGACGGCGAGCCTGTTCACCCGGGATGCGGCGGGATGGATGCGTTGGCTGAGCGCCTCCCAGTCCAATCGCTGCGCGCCGTCCGGCCCGGTGGCGACGACGATCTCGCCGTCGAGGAGGCAGGGGCCGGGGAGCAGACGCGGGATCGCCTCGACGAGCTCGGGGAAGTAGCGGGTGAGGGGCTTCGCGCCGCGGGAGCCGATCTCGACGTCCTCCCCATCCCAGGCGATCAGACCGCGGAAGCCGTCCCACTTCGGTTCGAAGAGGAGCCCGCCGGCGGTCTTCGCGGGGTCGGGGACGGATGCTGCCGCCTTCGCCAGCATCGGGGCGGGGATCTCATAGCGCATGGATCCATCCTGGCCGGGGTTCCGTCGACGCAGAAGGGCCAGTTCGGCCGCATCCGTCTGCAGCGCCGCAGGCTGAACCGCGTGTGGGGAGCGGTCAGCCGAAGAGATCGCCGAGGGAGGCGGGTCTTCCGGCATCCTTCAGAGCCGTGCGGGCCGCGTGCCAGCCCGCCATGCCGTTGACGCCGGGACCAGGAGGCGTCGAGGCGGAGGCGAGGTAGACGCCGCGCATCGGGGTGCGCCACGGGGCGGTGCCGAGCACGGGCCGACGCAGCGCCTGCGGGATCGTGAACGCGCCGCCGAGGATGTCGCCGCCGATCTCGGACGGGTTGATCGCCTCGCGATGCGAGGCCGGCACCGAGTGGTGCGCGAGGATCAGATCGCGGAAGCCCGGCGCGAACCTCTCGACCTGTCGGGTGATCAGCTCGGTGGCGTCGAGGTCGGAGTTCTGCGGCACGTGGATGTACGTCCAGAGGACCGCCTTGCCCTCGGGAGCCCTGGTGGGGTCGAAGACCGACGGCTGCACGGTGAGGACGTACGGTCGATCGCTGATCCGTCCCCTGGCCACGGCGTTCTCGCTCTCCCAGACCTCCGCGGCGGAGCCGCCGACGTGCACGGTGGGGGCCTGCGCGACGTCGGCGTTCGCCCACGGGATCGGCCCGTCGAGGGCGAAGTCGACCTTCGCGGCGGCGGGGCCGTAGCGGTACCCGCGGATCGCCCTCGCGTATCCGGCGGGGATGTCGGGGTGGGTGAGCGTGAGGCGGGGTGAGGTGTTCAGCAGCAGCAGGTCACCGCGGGCGGGGTCGCCCCAGTCGAGCGTGCCGAGGTCGGTGACGTGCGTGCCCGACTCGACGGTCCCGCCGTGCGCCTCGATGTCCGCGACCATGCTGTCGGCGATGCGCTGCGCTCCGCCGCGCGGGTACATCCACCCGCCCGCGTGGGCCTGGGCCGCGAGCAGCAGCCCGGCGGCCGCACCGGCGAGCGAGGGCATCGGGGTGTTCGCGTGCGCGAGCACCCCCGACATCAGGCCGGCGGCCTCGTCGGTGCGCAGCGAGTGGCGGGCGAGCGGGGTGCCCTGATCCAGCATCCGCAGTGCGAAGCGGAGCGCCGTGAGCGGGTCGCGCGGGATCCGGAGCATCTGGTTGCCGGTGAAGTCGACGACGCCCTCGACGTGGCTGCTGAGCGGGCGGAGCAGCGCGAGCCAGGCGCGTTCGTCGACACCGAGTCCCGCGGCGGTGCGCTCGATGTCGCGCCAGGCGATCCCTGCGCGTCCGCCGTCGAGCGGGTGGGCGTAGGAGATCTCGGGAAGGATCCACTCGATCCGCTCCGCGAGCCCGAAAGCCTGGAAGAACGGCGACGAGAGCGCGGCCGGATGCACGGCGGCGCAGACGTCGTGGAGGAATCCGGGGAGGGTGTTCTCGGCGGTGCGGACGCCGCCGCCGATCGTGTCGGATGCCTCCAGGACGCGCACCTCGTACCCGGAGCGGGCCAGTGCCACCGCCGCCGCGAGGCCGTTCGGTCCTGAGCCGATGATCGTCGCGCGAGCCATACGGCCAGTCTTCCACGTCCGGGCGTGAGATCCTTGAAGAGATGAATGAAGTCCAGGGGCCTACCCCCACCGGAACCTCCCGTCCCTACCGCACCCTCACCGAGGCGCTCCGCGCGCACCGCATCGCCGTCGAGAACCATGAGTTCATCACGGCGATCACGGATGCCGTCGGCATCTCCTCGTACATCGACCGCGGCCGCTACATCGAGGCGATCCGCCGCGGCGCCGGTGCTCCGCTGCACATCGGCAAGACCTACACGAACGGGTTCACGGAGGACGAGGTGGTCGTGATCGGCTCCACGCCTCTGCGTCTGCAGCCCAGCGAGGGCCGCGCACCGTACTTCTATGTGACGCATCCGAGCGAGTTCCGTCCGATCGCCCCGGTGAAGGCCAAGCGCTCGTCGACACCCCGAGTCGCCGCGGCACCGAAGGTCGCTCGTGCGCCGAAGCCGGTCGAGCGGGACTACGGCGTGTGCGACGTCTGCTTCATGCTGAAGACGCCGTCCGGCGGCTGCGGCTGCGACTGACCTCTGCTGCGGTCCCGATCTGCACAGGGTTCCCCGCACAGCACACGAACGGACGGGACTGGTGTGCTGATCGTGACAAGGTGTGCGCGCCGGGACCGTCGCGACCGGTCGTCCTCGGCCGAGCTCAGGCGAAGGCGCTCATCCCGGTGATGTCACGCCCGAGCAGCAGCGCCTGCACGCTCTCGGTGCCCTCGTAGGTGTGGATCGCCTCGATGTCGGCCATGTGCTGCATCACGCCGTTCTCGAGCAGGATGCCGTTGCCGCCGAGCAGGTCACGGGCGATGGAGGCCACCCGCCTCGCCGCTCGGGTGTTGTGGAACTTCGCCAGTGAGGCCTGCGTCGGACGCAGCTCGCCCGCGGTCTCCAGGTCGGCGAGGCGGCGGCAGTAGAGCTGCATCGCGGTGAGGTCCTCGAGCATGTGCGTGAGCCGCTCCTGCACCATCTGGAACTTCGCGAGCGGCTTGCCGAACTGGATGCGCTCCTTCGAGTACGCCAGAGCCGCCTCGTAGCAGGCGGTCGCGTGACCGAGTGCCGACCAGGCCACGCCCGAGCGGGTGGCGTAGAGCACGACGGACGCGTCCTTGAAACTGTGCGTGCCCGGCAGGACCGCATCGAGGGGCACGCGGACGTCGTCGAGCACGATGTGCGCCTGGTGGATCGCGCGCAGCGATGCCTTGCCGCGGATCGGGGTGCCGGTGTAGCCGGGAGTGTCCTGTTCGACGAGGAAGCAGCGGACCGCACCATGCTCGGATGCCGTCTCATCGTCGACACGCGCCCAGACGAACGTGATGCCGCCCGATGCGCCGTTGCCGATCCACTTCTTGGTGCCGCGGAGCACCCAGTGGTCGCCGTCGCGGCGCGCCACCGTCTCCAGGGACACGGAGTCCGAGCCGTGATCGGGCTCGGTCAGCGCGAACGAGCCGAACGCCGAGCCGTCGGCGAGCGAGGTGAGCCACTTCTCCTGCTGCTCGGGCGAGCCGAAGAGGGCGAGGGTGCGCAGGGCGAGGCCGCCCTGCACGGCGAGCACGGTGCCGAGCGACCCGTCGCCGCGGGAGATCTCCATGTTCACCAGTCCCGCGGCGAGAGGCGAGAGGCGCGTGAGCGACGGATGCTCGATACCGTCGGCCACGAGGTCCATCTCGCCCATACGCCGAGCGGCGTCCAGCGGATACTCGGCGCGGTCCCAGGCGTCCGCCATCTGCGGCCCGACCTCGTCGATGTACGCCTTCGCTCGCTCCCAGGCGGCACGGTCGGCCTCGGGGATGTCGGCGAAGACGGCGTAGTAGTCGCTGTCCTGGCGTCCGGTGATGTCATACGACGAGACGCGCTCGCCGGGGAAGGGGGAGGCTGCGGTGCTCATGGTGACTCCTTCGTGGCACCAAGTATCGTACTCGCTGAAACTCGGTTCCACGACCCCGCCGCTCGCGGACGGCGCGGATCAGTCGAGCTGAGAGCGCAGCCTTCTCGTCACCTCGGCGATCGGCATGGACCGGGGGAACACCGCGACCACCACGTCGTCCGGCTCGTCGGTCGCGGCATCCGCCGGGACCCCGTAGCGCCGACGCACATCGCCCAGCGCCGACTGCAGTGTCGACAGCGGCACCTTCTTACGTCCGCGGAGCAGCTGACGCAGCACGTGGTTGTGCACCGCCGTCACGAGGGCCGCGAAGCCGACGGCATCCAGCGGATCCACCCCGGGCAGCGCGCTGCGCAGGTATTCGTCGAACAGCCTCTCGTACCGGAACACCGTGATGATCTCGCGTTCGCGCAGCACCGGCACCTGACGGACGATCTGATAGCGACGACGGGCCAGCTCCGGATCGTGCGCGAAATGCGCGAAGACGGACTCGGATGCCGCGCACACCGCGCCCCACGGATCTTCGTGCCCCTCGGAGAGGAACTCGCGGAGGCGGTCGAGGAGCAGCTCGTGATCGGCGAAGACGACGTCCTCCTTGCCGCCGAACTGACGGAAGAACGTGGACCGGGAGACCCCCGCGGCCTTGGCGATCTGCTCGACGGAGGTCTGATCGAATCCCTGGGCCTGGAAGAGCTCGAGGGCGGCGGCGACGACGGCGTCGCGCGAATCGGGGAAGTCTCGCATAGCGAAAGCCTAGGACCTCACGGCCAGAGCGCCACGGTGTCTGACGTTCCGAGACGCTCAGGCGCGTCCAGATCGGGGTAGTAGGCTGGGGGACTGGTCGATGTCTCGACATCGAGAGAATTACCAGACAGCAGCCCAGTGAAGGAACCACAGTGGATCTGTACGAGTACCAGGCACGAGACGTTTTCGAGAAGTACGGAGTGCCGGTCCTCGCCGGCATCGTCGCCGACACCCCTGAGGAGGTGAAGGCAGCCGCGGAGAAGATCGGCGGAGTCGTCGTCGTCAAGGCCCAGGTCAAGACCGGTGGACGCGGCAAGGCGGGTGGCGTCAAGGTCGCGAAGACCCCCGACGAGGCGTACGAGGCCGCCAAGGCCATCCTCGGCCTCGACATCAAGGGCCACGTCGTCAAGCGCGTCATGGTCGCCCAGGGTGCGCGCATCGCCGAGGAGTTCTACTTCTCCGTGCTGCTGGACCGCGCCAACCGCTCGTACCTGAGCCTCTGCTCGGTCGAGGGCGGCATGGAGATCGAGGAGCTCGCGGTCGAGCGCCCCGAGGCTCTCGCCCGCGTCGAGGTCAACCCGCTCACGGGCATCGACAAGGACAAGGCCGTCGAGATCGCTCGCGCAGCGCGCTTCCCGGAAGACCTGGTCGAGAAGGTCGCCGACGTCTTCGTCAAGCTCTTCGAGGTCTACAAGGGCGAGGACGCGACGCTCGTCGAGGTCAACCCGCTGGTGCGCACCGAAGAGGGCGACATCATCGCGCTCGACGGCAAGGTCACCCTCGACGACAACGCCTCGGAGATCCGTCACCCCGAGCACGAGGCGCTCGAGGACAAGGACGCCGCAGACCCGCTCGAGGCCAAGGCCAAGAAGAGCGGCCTGAACTACGTCAAGCTCGACGGCGAGGTCGGCATCATCGGAAACGGTGCAGGACTCGTCATGTCGACCCTCGACGTCGTCGCCTACGCCGGGGAGAAGCACGCCGGCGTCAAGCCCGCGAACTTCCTCGACATCGGCGGTGGAGCCTCGGCCGAGGTCATGGCAGCCGGCCTCGACGTCATCCTGGGCGACCCGCAGGTCAAGAGCGTCTTCGTCAACGTCTTCGGCGGCATCACGGCGTGCGACGCCGTCGCCAACGGCATCAAGGGCGCCCTCGAGACCCTCGGCAGCACGGCCTCCAAGCCGCTCGTCGTGCGCCTCGACGGCAACCGCGTCGACGAGGGTCGCGCGATCCTCGCCGAGTACGCGCACCCGCTCGTCACGCTCGCCAGCACCATGGACGAGGGCGCCGACAAGGCCGCCGAACTCGCCAACGCCTGATCGCAGAGAGACACAAGGACTAGAGAAATGTCGATCTACCTCAACAAGGACTCCAAGGTCATCGTCCAGGGCATCACCGGCGGCGAGGGCACCAAGCACACGGCGCTCATGCTCAAGGCGGGCACCCAGGTCGTCGGCGGAGTGAACGCCCGCAAGGCCGGCACCACGGTCGCGCACACCGACAAGGACGGCAACGCCGTCGAGCTCCCCGTCTTCGCCTCAGTCGCCGAGGCCATGAAGGAGACCGGCGCAGACGTGTCGATCGCGTTCGTCCCCGGCGCCTTCACGAAGGACGCGATGATCGAGGCCATCGACGCCGAGATCCCGCTGCTCGTGGTCATCACCGAGGGCGTCCCCGTGGGCGACTCGGCCGAGGCGTGGGCCTACGCGCAGAGCAAGGGCAACACGACCCGCATCATCGGGCCGAACTGCCCCGGCATCATCACCCCCGGTGAGGCGCTCGTCGGCATCACGCCGGCGAACATCACCGGCAAGGGACCGATCGGCCTCGTGTCGAAGTCGGGCACCCTGACGTACCAGATGATGTTCGAGCTGCGCGACCTGGGCTTCTCGACCGCCATCGGCATCGGCGGCGACCCGGTCATCGGCACGACCCACATCGACGCGCTCGCCGCGTTCGAGGCCGACCCCGAGACCAAGGCGATCGTCATGATCGGCGAGATCGGCGGCGACGCCGAGGAGCGGGCGGCCGACTACATCAAGGCGCACGTCACCAAGCCGGTCGTCGGCTACGTCGCGGGCTTCACGGCTCCCGAGGGCAAGACCATGGGCCACGCCGGCGCCATCGTCTCGGGCTCGGCCGGCACCGCTCAGGCGAAGAAGGAGGCCCTCGAGGCCGCCGGGGTCAAGGTCGGCAAGACGCCGTCCGAGACCGCCGCTCTGATGCGCGAGATCGTCGAGTCGCTCTGACCTGAGCTACAATCGAAGAGAAGGCCCTGGACTCCACTCCGGGGCCTTCTTTCATGCCCGGGTGCATCTCGCCCGTCGGGCGTGCAGACGAAGAGAGGGGCGGATGCCGCAGCACCCGCCCCTCCTGTCGTATCCGTTCGCTCAGGCGACGCCGAAGAGCGCTTCGATCGGCCCGCGGGCGAAGAAGATCACGAAGCCTGCGGCCACGATCCACAGCAGCGGGCTGATCCTCCGCGCCTTGCCGGAGAACGCCTGCACGAGGACCCAGCTGACGAAGCCCGCGCCGATGCCGTTCGCGATCGAGTAGGTCAGCGGCATCACCGTGACGGTGAGGAACACCGGCAGCAGGACGCTGAACTCGGTCAGGTCGATGTACTTGATCTGCGCCATCATCATCGCGCCGACGATCACCAGGGCGGCTGCGGCGATCTCGGTCGGGACGATCGACGTGAGCGGGGTGAGGAACATCGCGAGCAGGAACATGCCGCCCGTGATGAGGTTCGCGAAACCGGTGCGCGCGCCCTCTCCGATGCCGGCACCGGACTCGATGAACACCGTGCTCGACGACGATGACGTCCCGCCGCCGATGATCGCGCCGACACCCTCGACGACGAGCGCTGACTTGATGCGGGGGAAGTCGCCGTTCTCGTTGGCGAGATCGGCTTCCTTGGCGAGGCCGGTCATCGTACCCATGGCGTCGAAGAAGTTCGAGAAGACCAGCGTGAAGACGATCATCACGATCGCGACCAGGCTGACCTTGCTGAAGTCGAAGCCGAAGTCGACCGCGCCGATCAGGCTCAGATCGGGAAGACCGAACGGCGATCCGCTGAGCGCGGGAACGGTGAGTCCCCAGCCGCCCTCGTTGCCGTCGGCTGCTGCACCGAGGTGCCAGATCGCCTCGACGATCACGGCGAGCACAGTGCCGGAGACGAGGCCGATGAGGAGCCCGCCCTTGACCTTGCGGGCCACCAGGACGCCGGTGATGATCAGCGTGGCGATGAACAGGACGGTCGGAACGGTGGCGACCGATCCGCCGACTCCCAGTCCCACCGGAGGGGACGCGCTGCCGGTGGACGTGACGAAGCCGGAGTTGACGAAGCCGATGAACGCGATGAACAGGCCGATGCCGACCGTGATCGCGATCTTGAGCTGGAACGGGACGGCGTCGAAGATCATCTTGCGCAGCCCGGTCGCCGCGAGGAGGACGATCACGAGACCGTTGATCATCACGAGCGCCATCGCCTCGGGCCAGGTGACCTGACCGACGACGGAGAACGCGACGAAGGCGTTGATGCCGAGGCCTGCGGCGAAGCCGAACGGCAGGCGGGTGATGAGGCCGAACAGGATCGTCATCACGCCGGCGGTCAGTGCCGTCGCGGCTCCGACAGCGCTGAAGTCCAGCGTCTTGCCGGCGACGTCGGCCGAGCCGGACAGGATGATCGGGTTGAGGATCACGATGTAGGCCATCGTGACGAACGTCACCAGGCCTCCTCGGATCTCGGTGCCGATCGTGGATCCGCGCTTGCTGATCTCGAAGAAGCGGTCCAGAGCGTTCGTGGGTTCGACGTCGGACCGTGTGGGGGATGGGGCAGTTGTCATCGGGAAACCTCCGCTGGAGACGATATCGTGTCGCCGGAGCCGCGCGCGCCCCCAGGCGACGACAGGGTTCTCGTCGTAGTCTCGATTCGATATGCAACGCCTCCTCGTCGCGCTCCTCGCCGCCTTCGATGCCGCCATCGCCGCGGCCGTCGGACTCGTGGTGCTCCTTGCGCCGCTCACGCTCCTGTGGACGCTCTCGTTCGGCGTCACGGCCGATTGGGGCGCGCTCTGGCCGCTGACCGGGACGCTGTGGCAGTTCGGTCACGGCGTGCCGCTGGATGTCGACGTGTCCGCTGACGTGCTCAGGGCGACGGGGATCGCGCCGGCCGCAGCCGCTTTCACCCTCTCGGTGACACCGCTCGCGTTCCTGCTCTTCACCCTGCTGTTCGCGGCCCGTTCGGGCGGCCGCGCGGCCCGTGCCGGTGCCTGGCTGCTCGGATCGCTCTCGGGTGCGGCGACCTTCGGGGTGATCGCGCTCGGTGTCGCGCTGACCGCGCAGCTCGGCGCCGCCAGGGTGCCTCTCGTGCTCGCGGTGCTGCTGCCGACTGCGGTGTACCTCGTGGGTGCGGTGGCAGGCGCCGTGCGCAGCGCCTGGGAGGACGGAGACGGAGGGCTCCTCGACCGTGTGCACGACGTGATCGACTCCTGGGGCGACTGGGGTCCGGTCCCGAGCGCATCGGTGCGAGGTGCTGCTTTCGCCGTGGTGGGCATGACCGCGGTGTCTGCCGTCGCCGTCGCGATCCTGACGGCGACGAGGGGCAGCGAGGTGGTCGCGCTCTTCCAGGCCGCCAGGGTCGACGCCCTGGGCGCCGGGGTCATCACGCTCGGGCATCTCGCCTACCTCCCGACGATCATCGTGTGGGCTGCATCCTGGCTCGCTGGGCCCGGCTTCGCGGTCGGCGTCGGCACCGCCGTGTCTCCTGCCGGGACGCAGCTCGGAGTGGTGCCGGGCATCCCGGTGCTGGGGCTGCTGCCGGAGAGCACCTCGATCTGGATGCTCATCGTCATCATCGTGCCGATCGGGGTCGGCGCCTTCGCGGGGTGGGCGGTGCGCTCCCGACTCGTCTGGGAGGGAACGCCGCTGGGCACCGCGCCGCGAGCGGCGATCGCCGCGGGGATCGGCGTGCTGACTGCTGCGGTCGCCGCGGTCGCTGCGCTGCTGGCCGGCGGCTCGATGGGTCCAGGGCGCCTGGCCGAGGCCGGACCCGCCGTGCTGCCGTTCGCCCTCGCGCTCGGCGGAGAGGTGCTGCTGGGTGCCGCGATCCTGCTGCTCTCGCCGCGTCACCGGGACGAGCTCGCCGAGGAGCGCACCGACCGGTGGATCGCCGAGATGAGCGCCTCCGATCTGCACGGCGACGGCCCTTCGGCATCCGCGGTCCGCCCGGTGCAGGGCGACCCGTTCCCCACCGTCACCGCTCCGGTCGACGACTTCCGACTTCCGCGTCGCGACCCCGGCGATCCGCTGGACTGACATGCGGCTCGGGCCCTGCCGCCGGCCCCGGTAGACTGGGCGCGTGCTCACGGTCGCCGTTCTCATCTCGGGCACCGGCTCGAACCTTCGCGCCCTCCTCGAGGCCGCTCGTCACCCCGATTTCCCCGCCAGGGTCGTGGTCGTCGGAGCCGACCGCGACGCCGACGGACTCGCCCACGCCGAGGAGTTCGGCATCCCCAGCTTCACCGTGCCGTGGCACCAGCACGAGTCTCGTGAGGCATGGGGAGAAGAGCTCGGGCGTCAGCTGGCCGTCTGGAACGCCGACCTCGTCGTGCTCAGCGGCCTGATGCGGCTGCTCCCGGCGGGACTGGTCGCCGCCCTCTCGCCGCGTCTCATCAACACGCACCCCGCCTACCTCCCGGAGTTCCCCGGCGCACACGGCGTCCGCGACGCGCTCGCCGCCGGAGTCACCGAGACCGGTGCGAGCGTGATCGTCGTCGACGACGGCGTCGACACGGGACCGATCCTCGCGCAGGAGCGCGTGCCGATCCTCGACGGCGACACCGAGCACACGCTGCACGAGCGCATCAAGCCCGTCGAACGCAGACTCCTCATCGACGTGGTGCAGCGCATCGCGACCGGTGAGCTGTCGCTGACCTCCGCACCCTGACCCGATCCACGCACGTCCCCCTCGCACGAAGGAGCCCATCATGGCCGGCCCCCGCCACGACCACTCGCTGTACCGCGATCGCGACACCGTCCCCGTCCGTCGCGCACTCGTCTCGGTGAGCGACAAGACCGACCTGCTGGTGCTCGCGAAGGCCCTCGCCGATGCCGGAGTGCAGATCGTCTCGACCGGCTCGACGGCCGCGACGATCCGTGAGGCCGGTGTCGAGGTCACCGACGTCGCCGCCGTCACGGGCGTCGCCGAGATGCTCGACGGCCGCGTGAAGACGCTGCATCCGAAGATCCACGGCGGACTGCTCGCCGATCTGCGCCTCGAGGATCACGAGCGTCAGCTCGCCGACCTCGACATCGCTCCCTTCGAGCTCGTCGTCGTGAACCTCTACCCGTTCATCGAGACGGTCGCCTCGGGGGCCGAGGGTGATGACGTCGTCGAGCAGATCGACATCGGCGGACCCGCGATGGTGCGTGCCGCAGCGAAGAACCACGCGAACGTGGCGATCGTCGTCTCGCCGCAGTCCTACCCCGGGATCATCTCGGCGATCGCCGAGGGCGGCACCACGCTGACCCAGCGTCGCGAGCTCGCCGCCCGTGCCTTCGCGCACACGGCGGCCTACGACACGGCCGTCGCGTCGTGGTTCGCCGAGGGCACGCTCGGCGACGGGGAGGACCTGCCGACTCACCTGACGATCCAGGCCGAGCGCCTCGCGACGCTCCGGTACGGCGAGAACTCGCACCAGCGCGGCGCCATCTACACCCGCGTCGGCGGCCACGGCATCGCCCAGGCCACGCAGCTGCAGGGCAAGGAGATGTCGTACAACAACTACGTCGACGCGGATGCCGCGCTGCGCGCCGCCTACGACATGGTGAAGCCCGCCGTCGCGATCATCAAGCACGCGAACCCCTGCGGCATCGCGACAACGGCCCCGAACGCGCTCGACCCGATCGCCAGCGCGCACCTGCGCGCCCACGAGTGCGACCCGGTGTCGGCCTACGGCGGGGTGATCGCTGCCAACGGCACGGTGACGCTCAAGATGGCGGAGAACCTCAAGGACATCTTCACCGAGGTGATCGTCGCGCCCTCGTTCGAGCCGGCCGCCCTCGAGGTCTTCAAGGCGAAGAAGAACCTCCGCCTCCTGCAGCTGCCCCAGGACTGGCAGCAGGAGCGCTCCGACGTGCGTCTCGTGTCGGGCGGCCTGCTGCTGCAGGACGCCGACCGCTTCCCGGACGACATCGTGTCGGTCGCGAAGAACTGGGAGCTCGTCTCCGGAGAGCGTCCGAGCGACGAGGAGATGGAGAACCTCATCTTCGCGTGGAAAGCCTGCCGTGCGGTCAAGTCGAACGCGATCGTGCTCGCGAAGGACAACGCCACCGTCGGCGTCGGCATGGGCCAGGTCAACCGCGTCGACTCGTGCCGCCTCGCGGTCGAGCGTGCAGGAGACCGCGCTGCCGGCTCCGTCGCCTCCTCCGACGCGTTCTTCCCGTTCGCCGACGGCGCTCAGGTGCTGATCGACGCCGGTGTCACCGCGATCGTGCAGCCCGGCGGCTCGGTGCGCGATGAGGAAGTCGTGGATGCGGCCCGCAAGGCGGGCGTCACGATGTTCTTCACGGGAGAGCGTCACTTCTTCCACTGAGGCATCGGCCGGACGCCGGCGGCGGACCGGGACAGCGATGTCCGATTCCCGCCAGCCGGTGTCCGGGGTCGATGGCAGAGTGGAGGCATGAGCTTCCCCACGACGGACTTCGACGAGCGGTATCGAGCGATCAGCGCCCGCGACACCCGCTTCGACGGGCAGTTCGTCACAGCGGTCCGCTCCACGGGCATCTATTGCCGCCCGAGCTGCCCCGCGCGCACGCCGAAGCCGCAGAACGTCACGTTCTACCCGACCAGCGCCGCCGCCCACGAGGCCGGCTTCCGCGCCTGCAAGCGCTGTCTCCCCGAGGCCGCTCCCGGCTCCCCGGCCTGGGATCTGCGCGGCGATGTGGCGGCGCGGGCGATGCGGCTGATCGCCTCCGGGGTCGTCGAGCGCGAAGGCGTGTCCGGTCTCGCCGTGCGGCTCGGGTACTCGACCAGGCACCTCACCAGGCTGCTCTCGACCGAACTCGGAGCCGGCCCACTCGCTCTCGCCAGAGCGCATCGGGCGCATACGGCGCGGATGCTCCTCGTCGGCACCGACATGCCCGTCTCGGACGTGGCGTTCTCGGCGGGATTCGCCAGCATCCGCCAGTGCAACGACACGATCCGCGAGGTGTTCGGGCTCACGCCGGGCGAGTTGCGGGCGCGACGGCGGCTGCCGTCATCCGCGGCTCCCGGGGCGATCGACCTCGTCCTGCCGTACCGCGGTCCGCTCGACGCATCCGGCATCTTCCAGTGGATGGCCGCGCGTGCGGTGGCGGGAGTCGAGGAGGCCACGCCCACGTCGTTCTCGCGGCATCTGCGCATGGCGGGTGGGCCGGCGTGGTTCGAAGTGACCGGCGATGCCGCCGAGCGCCTGCACCTGCGCGCCCGTGTCGCGCGGCTCGGCGATCTCGCGCCGCTCGTGTCGACCGTACGGCGCATCTTCGACCTCGACGCCGATCCGCTCGCGGTAGATCAGGCGCTCAGCATCCACCCCGAGCTCGCTCCACTGGTCGCGCGCACGCCGGGCATCCGCGTGCCAGGCTCCGCCGACCCGCACGAGATGCTCATCCGCGCCATGATCGGCCAGCAGATCACCGTCGTCGCCGCCCGGACGGCCCTCACGGCGCTGACGGACGCACTGGGGGAGCGCACCGAGCACGGCCTCCTGTTCCCGACGATGACGGCGATCGCCGAGCACGGCGCAGAGGTCCTGCGGGGCCCGGCTGCCCGCATCAGGGCGATCGTCGGAGCCGCCGCCGCGCTCGCCGACGGCTCGCTCCGCCTGACCGTCGGCGACGACGGCATCGAACAGCGCGCCGCCCTCCTCGCCATGCCGGGCATCGGCCCGTGGACGGCGGACTACGTGCGGATGCGCGTGCTCGGCGACCCCGACATCCTGCTTCCCGGCGATGTCGCACTCCGAGCAGGCGCCGCAGCCGCGGGCCTTCCGGGGGATGCTCGCCCGCTGACCGCGTGGGCTGAGCGCACGGCTCCCTGGCGCAGCTACCTCAGTGCCCACCTCTGGCGCGCAGCGCCCGTGCGGCCCCCGCGTGCCGCGCGTCCGATCAGGACCATCGCTCAGAAGGAGACACCATGACCGCTCTCATCCAGACCCTCGACACGGCCGACGGCCCCTTCACGATCCTGGCCGACGACCGGCAACGGGTGCTCGCCTCCGGATGGACGGCGGATCGGGCGGCGATCGTCGCGCGGCTCTCGACGGCCACACGTCCTGCCCGCATCACGGAGGGCGACACGGATGCCGCCGCGGCGGTCCGCGCCTTCTACGCCGGCGACGTGACGGCGGTCGACGGCGTCGAGGTCGCCCAGACGGGCACGGAGCTGCAGCTCGCGGGGTGGGCCGCGTTGCGCCGGATCACCCCGGGTGAGCCGCTGACCTACACGTCCTTCGCCGCGCAGCTCGGAAACCCCCGCGCCGTGCGGGCCGCAGCGTCGATCTGCGCCAGGAATGCGCCCGCCCTCTTCGTGCCGTGCCACCGCGTGCTGCGGTCGGACGGGACCCTCGGCGGGTTCGCGTGGGGACTGGATGTCAAGTCGAGTCTGCTGGCACGGGAGGCCGTGGAACGCTGAGCCGGGGACCGGGGTCGTCAGCAGGGGGAGCGGGGATCGGGGCGCGAGGAGGCGCTCCGAAACCGATCGGGAATCTCTCTTGCGCTCAGCTTGTTCACAGGAATAGGCTGGTGGGCTGTCGCACCGACCGGACGACACAGCCGAGCCCCTGAGGAGGACACCATGACAACGATCGCCGCTGCGCAGATCGCCACTCTCGGCTCGACCCCGGTGCGACCGCTGCGCTAGAGCCTCTTCCGACACGCACCACCTCTTCGGATGCCGGACTCGACGAGTCCGCTGCTGCGTCCGACCCCTTCAGCTACCGCTTCCCCATACGAAACTCGTCTGAGAGACATGTCTTCCTCGCCTTCATCGCAGAACGCCTCCTACTCGTCCTCCCTCTCCACACCGGCCGCACTGTGGCGCCTGAAGCCCTTCGTGAAGCCGGTCATCTGGCGGCTCGCCGGCGGTGCCGCCAGCGCGCTCGTCGCGGCGATCATCGCCCTGATGATCCCGATCGTCCTCGAGCAGATCATCCGCGGGCCCGTGCAGACCGGCGCGATCGACGCGATCGCGTGGGGCGCGCTCGCCGTGTTCGGCCTCGCCCTCGGCGAGGCGCTCATGGTGTGGCTGCGTCGCCAGTTCGTGCTCAACCCCGCGACGCAGGTCGAGTACAAGATGCGCACCGAGCTGTACTCGCGCCTGCAGACGCTGCCGGTCTCGTTCCACGACCGCTGGCAGTCCGGCCAGCTGCTGAGTCGCATGATGCAGGACATCGGCCTCATCCGCCGGTGGCTGGCCTTCGGCCTGGTGCTGCTCGTGGTGAATGTGCTGACCATCATCATCGGCTCCGTGCTGCTGTTCCGCTGGCACTGGCTGCTGGGCGTCATCTTCATCGTCACCGCCATCCCGCTGTGGATCCGCGGCTACCTCTTCGAGAAGCGCTACGGCGCCCTCACCCGCCGCAGCCAGGACCAGGCCGGTGACCTGGCGACCAGCGTCGAGGAGAGCGTGCACGGCATCCGCGTGCTCAAGGCCTTCGGCCGGGGCAAGCATGCGCTGAGCCGATTCAGCCGCCAGGCCGAGACGCTGCGGGAGACCGAGATGAGCAAGGCGGGCGCGATCGCGTCCATCTGGTTCTGGCTCGACCTCATGCCGCAGATCGCCTTCGGGCTGAGCCTCATGTCCGGCATCTGGCTGATCTCGCAGGGTGAGATCGACCAGGCCCAGCTGTTCGCGTTCTTCGCGATGGCGGTCGTCCTGCGCTGGCCCATCGAGTCGATCGGCTTCCTGTTCTCGTTCATGCTCGATGCACGTACGGCCACCGACCGGGTGTTCGACATCTACTCCGAGACGAACACGATCACCGACCCGGAGAACCCCGTGCACATCGCGGAGCCCCGCGGGGAGCTCGCGTTCGAGGCGGCGCACTTCCGCTACCAGGACGCGGGATCGCACGAGCGCGACCTGCTCGACGGGATCGATCTCGTGCTGCGCCCCGGCGAGACCATGGCTCTGGTCGGTCTCACCGGAAGCGGCAAGACCACCCTGACGACGCTGCCGACGCGTCTGTACGACGTGACCGGCGGTCGGGTGACCCTCGACGGCGTCGACGTGCGCGACCTGCCGCTCGCCGAGCTGCGCCAGCACATCGCGATGGCCTTCGAGGACGCGACGCTCTTCTCCGCGACCGTGCGGGAGAACGTGCTGCTCGGGCGTGCCGACCTCGACGTGCACAGCGAGGAGGCCGAACGCGTGCTGCGTGAGGCGCTGGACGTCGCGCAGGCGTCGTTCGTCGACTCCCTCCCCGAGGGCGTCGAGACCGTGATCGGCGAAGAGGGGCTGAGCCTCTCCGGGGGGCAGCGTCAGCGTCTCGCGCTCGCGCGTGCGGTGGCGGCGGACCCGAAGGTGCTCGTCCTCGACGACCCGCTGTCGGCGCTGGACGTCGACACCGAGGCGCTCGTCGAGGAGGCGCTGCGCCACGTGCTCGCCGACACGACCGCGATGATCGTGGCCCACCGCCCGTCGACCGTGGCCCTCGCCGACCGCGTGGCGCTGCTCGAATCCGGGCGCGTCACCGCGGTCGGTACCCACTCCGAGCTGCTGAAGACGAGCCGCCACTACCGCCACGTCATCTCCAGCCTCGAAGCGGAGGAGGCGGCGCGCACCGGCGCGATCCCGATCATCCGCGACGAGCAGGACGAGATCGAGACCGCCGTCCAGGACGGGATCCGGGAGGATGCCGCCGACGAAGACATCATCACCGAGAAGGAGGTGCAGCGATGAGCTCCGCCATCACCGGAACCCAGGACGAGGACCGCTCCCGCTACACCCGGGAGGAGAGCCGCGCCATCCGGCGTCGCTCGCTGCGCCTGCTGGGCTCGCTCGTACGCCCGCTGAAGACGCAGATCACGCTCGCCGCGATCGTGCTCGTGATCTCCACCGCGCTGCAGGTCGCCGGACCGATCCTGATCAGCATCGGTCTCGACCGCGCGCTCCCCGCCGTGCTCGAGCGTGCGGACTGGATGCCGACCTTCATGATCGGCGGCATCTACCTGCTCGCCGGTGCCGTGGCCGCGGCGATGATCGCCTGGTACGTGATCATCGCGGCCAAGCTCACCCAGGCCGTGCTGCTGGATCTGCGCAAGCGGATCTTCCTGCACACGCAGCGGCTGAGCCTGGAGTTCCACGAGTCGTACACGTCGGGGCGCATCATCTCCCGTCAGACGAGCGACCTGGACTCGATCAAGGAGCTGCTCGACGGCGGGCTCAACGAGCTCGTCTCGGGCGTGCTGTTCGGCCTGTTCACCTTCATCGCACTGTGCGTGTGGGACTGGCAGTCCGGACTCATCCTCGCGATCGGCGGCGTGCCGCTGTTCTTCCTGATGCGCTGGTTCTACTCGCGCTCGCAGCTCGTGTACCGCGAGTCCCGGGTGATCAGCGCCAAGGTCATCGTGCAGTTCGTCGAGACCATGACAGGCATCCGCGCGGTCAAGGCGTTCCGCAAGGAGCCGCGCAACGACGCGACCTTCCAGAAGATCGCCGGTGACTACCGGGACGTCAACCGGCGCTCGATGCTGCTGTTCGGCACGTTCGAGCCCGGTCTGATGGGCGTCGCGGCACTGGTGCTCGGCATCGTCGTGCTGTGGGGCGGCATCCGGGTCTCCGAGGGTGCTCTGACGGTCGGTGTGCTCCTGTCCGCCGTGCTGTACGTGCGCAACTTCTTCGCGCCGATGCAGGAGATCGCGATGTTCCTGAACTCCTACCAGTCGGCCACGGCCGCTCTGGAGAAGGTCTCCGGTGTCCTCGAAGAGGTGCCGACGGTGCCGGACCCCGAGAAGCCGGTCGACCTCTGGGAGTCGCGTGGGCATGTCAGGTTCGACGAGGTGACCTTCGGGTACAACGGCGAGAAGACGATCCTGCCGAACTTCTCCCTCGACATCCCTGCCGGTCAGACGATCGCCCTGGTCGGGACGACGGGCGCGGGCAAGTCGACGCTGGCGAAGCTGATCTCGCGGTTCTACGACCCGTCGGTCGGCACCGTCACCCTCGACGGGGTCGATCTGCGCGATCTGCATCCGAAGGACCTCCGACGTGCGATCGTCATGGTCACCCAGGAGGCGTACCTGTTCAGCGGCACCGTGGCTGACAACATCGCGCTCGGCAAGCCGGACGCCTCGCTCGAGGAGATCAGGGCGGCCGCGCGGGCCGTGGGCGCCGATGGATTCATCTCTTCGCTCCCTGACGGCTACGGCACCGACGTCAACAAGCGCGGCGGCCGTGTGTCGGCGGGACAGCGCCAGCTGATCTCGTTCGCGCGGGCGTTCCTCGCGGACCCGGCGGTGCTGATCCTCGACGAGGCCACGGCCTCGCTCGACATCCCGTCGGAGCGGCTGATCCAGGATGCTCTGCAGACCCTGCTGAAGGACCGCACGGCGATCATCATCGCTCACCGTCTGTCGACCGTGGCCATCGCTGACCGCGTGCTGGTCATGGAGCACGGGCGGATCATCGAGGATGACACCCCCGACGCGCTGATCGGGGGCACGGGCAAGTTCGCACAGCTCCACGCCGCCTGGCAGCAGACGCTGGTGTGACACTGCCGACCCGCTGAGGACGAGCGCACTGCGGCCGCGACCGATCATCGGTCGCGGCCGCAGTGCGCTCACCCCGCGCGCGCCCGCCGCCCTTCCTCGCGCCCGCCGCCCTTCCTCGCGCCCGCCGCCCTTCCTCCCGCCCGCCGCCCTTCCTCCCTCCCGCCCGCCGCTCCTGTCGGGGTCAATTGAGCACCTCTGGGAGCCTTTTGTGGTGCGTTATTGACCCCGCAGCGGTCCAGCGGTGCGTTATCGACCCCGCAGCGGATCGGCGGGGGCGATAGAGGATGCCGAGTCGGCGCTCTGACGGCGCGCCGGTGCGCGGTGCTGGGTAGCATCGAAGCATGGACCCGTTGCTGCTCGCCGTCGAGTGGTGGTGGATCGCGCCCGTCGCAGCCGGCGGAGTCGCCGCCGGAGGTTACGGTCTGCGACGCCGCAGCAGGCGGAGCGGACGGCGGCTGGAGTACGACGCGGCCCGCCATGACCTCAAGGCGGCCCAGCAGACCGCGGTGGAGCGGAGGATGTCGGTCAAGCTCGCCCGCGCCGACGTCGCCCGCATCGCGGCGGAGCGCAGTGCGCGCCGCGCGACCTCCGACCAGCTCGCCGGCGCCAAGCGGATCCTGCGCGCCAAGGAGAACGACGCCAAGGCGGCCGCCGCCGACGTGCGTGCCAAGCACGTGCGGGTCAACGCCGCCCGCGCCGCGATTCCCGCCGCATCCGCGCCGCGTCCGCTGGAGAGGCTGCACGCGCAGCACGACGCGCTCGTCGCGCGCTGGATGCGGTACGAGACCGACCCTGCGCTGCAGATCACCTACCCGGCCATGACCGACGTCAAGCAGCCGGCCACGGCGGACTATCTGCGTGCCGCCGGTCGCGCCGTCGAGGCGCGTCGCGGTGCGGACAGCGCCGCCGCACCGGCCGAGTTCGCCGCCTACCGCGACGCGGTGTCGGAGTTGGAGCGTGCGTTCGAGGCAGCCGAGTACGCCGCGCGGGTGCGCGCCGGCGAAGCCCCGCAGTCGACGTCGGCCTGGCAGGATGCGGCGCAGGACATGCTCAGTCGTTCAGCCGAGGCGATCGACCGAGCCGCGGGTGCCGCAGCCTCCGCGCTCGCGGCGTGGAACGATCGGAAGCGTCCCGACAAGCGCTGACCGCCGCCCGCCTGTGGCTCGATCGGAGGAGGTCAGCCGGTCACCTCCGAGAGATCGACCTCGTAGACGCGCTCGCGGCCATCGGGGCTCGTCACCGTCACAGACGCCGATCCCGATCCGCCCGGGAACACCCGCAGTCGAAGGCCGTCGTGGTAGTCGTAGTCCGGCCTGTCGGTGCGGGCACCCCAGGGGAGCACCGTGCCCGGTCGCACATACAGCGGGAGCGAGTCGAAGGCATGCGTCTCCCGGCGCCAGCCTCCACCCGTCACCGTCTCGCCTGTCAGCAACGAGGTCCACTCGCCCTCGGGCAGATAGAACTCCACGGTCCCGTCCTCCGAGAAGACCGGTGCGACGAGCAGATCCGCACCGAGCATGTACTGGCGGTCGAGGTACGCGGCGGCGGGGTCGTCGGGGAACTCCAGCTGCATCGGTCGCATCACCGGCAGCCCGGTCCGCGCGGCGTCGACGCCCTGTTGGTACAGATACGGCATCAGCTGCATCTTGAGGTGCGTGAAGCGCCTCGTCACGTCGACCGCCTCCTCGTCGAAGGCCCACGGCACCCGGTACGAGCTCGAGCCGTGGAAGCGGGAGTGCGAGCCGAGCAGGCCGAAGGCGGTCCAGCGCTTGAAGACCCCGGCATCCGGCGTGCCCTCGAAGCCCCCGATGTCGTGGCTCCAGAACGCGAAGCCGCTGAGTGCCAGCGAGAGCCCGCCGCGCAGGGTCTCGGCCATCGAGGTGTAGGTCGAGGTCGAGTCCCCGCCCCAGTGCACCGGCATGCTCTGCCCGCCGGCGGTCGCCGAGCGCGCGAACAGCACGGCGTCGTCGGCGCCTCGGGCCTCGACGAGCACGTCGTGCACCGCGCGGTTGTAGAGGTGTGTGTACAGGTTGTGCATGCGTGCGGGATCCGAGCCGTCGGCCCACACGACCTCGGTCGGGATGCGCTCGCCGAAGTCCGTCTTGAAGCAGTCGACACCCTGCGCGAGCAGACCGCGGAGCTTGGCCTGGTACCAGGCTGTCGCGTCCGGGTTCGTGAAGTCCACGAGTCCCATACCCGCCTGCCACAGGTCCCACTGCCAGACCGATCCGTCGGCGCGCCGCACGAGGAAGCCCTGATCGGCGGCTTCGAGGAACAGGGGGGACCGCTGAGCGATGTACGGGTTGATCCAGACGCAGACGCGGAGGTCCTTGTCGTGCAGTCGCGACAGCATGCCCTCGGGATCGGGGAACACCCGCGAATCCCAGACGAAGTCGGTCCAGTTGAACTCGCGCATCCAGAAGCAGTCGAAGTGGAACACCGACACCGGCAGCTCCCGCGCCGCCATCTCGTCGATGAACGAGTTGACGGTCTGCTCGTCGTAGTCGGTCGTGAAGCTCGTCGACAGCCAGAGCCCGTACGACCAGGCGGGCACCACCGGCGGCCGTCCGGTGAGAGCGGTGTAGCGCGAGAGCACCTCCTTCGGCGTCGGACCGGCGATGACGAAGTACTCGAGCACCTCGCCCGAGACGGAGAACTGCACGCGCTCGACCGACTCCGAGCCGATTTCATACGACACATGACCCGGGTCGTTCACGAGCACTCCGTACCCGCGATTGGAGAGATGGAAGGGGATGCTCTTGTACGCCTGCTCGCTGGACGTGCCGCCGTCGGCGTTCCAGATGTCGACCGACTGGCCGTTCTTCACCAGCGGGCCGAAGCGCTCGCCGAGACCGTAGATCAGCTCGCCGACCCCGAGGTCGAGCTGCTCGTGCACGAAGACGGATCCGCCGGGGGTGGAGCCGCCCTGGCGCGCGTTGTCGACGATCCCGGCATCCACCCGGGCGTCCGGAGCGAGCCGGACGTAGCCCTGGGCCTTGTGTCCGCTTCCGGTGACCCGTCTGCCGTCGACCTCGAAGGAGAGGTCCCAGGGCGCGCCGGGTGCGATCCGGGCGGCGAGAGTGCCGGCATCCAGGAAGCCGCCGCCCTCGCTGACGGACACGGAGGCCGTCCCCGTCCCTGCGCCGGGAAGCCCGAACCCGCCGTGCCAGCGGCCGCCTTCGTGGTGAGCGATGCGCACGCGCACGACGCCCTCGGCAGGGGAGGAGACCGTGGTCGTCAGCACGGGGCGGTTGAGGGTGTCGCCTCGCTTGGCGATCACCATAGTGGGCGCCGTGATGACGATCCCCGGCCCGTCGGGGGTGTCGATGGTCTCGGCGATGTCGTAGGCCTCCTGCGCGTACAGCGCGGTGACCCCTGGACGCAGTTGCCAGAACCCGTCGGTGAACTTCATTACTTGACTGCTCCTGCCGTGATGCCGCGTGTGAGGGTGCGCTGGAAGATGAGGAAGAAGATGAGCGTGGGGATGATGCCCAGGAGGGCCGATGCGCTCGTGGTCGTGACGTCCATGAGCCGGTCGCCCTGCAGCACGCTGATCGCCACCGGGACCGTCTGGTTCGCGTTCGAGGCGAGGAAGGTCAGCGGGATCAGGAACTCGTTCCACGTCCAGATGAAGAAGAAGATGAGCAGCACCGACAGGGTGGGGCGGCTGATCGGGAACACGACCCGCCACAGGATCTGCCAGCGGCTCGCGCCGTCGAGCGACGCCGCCTCCAGGATCTCCTTCGGGAAGGTGCCGTAGACCGAGGACAGCAGGTACGTGCCGAACGCCGCCTGGATGACCGTGAACACGATGATGACCGACCACACGTTGTCGTACAGGCCGACGGATTTGAACATGTAGTACAGCGGGTAGAGAAGAGCCTCCTGCGGCAGCAGGTTCGCGAGCAGGAACAGCAGCACGATCCAGCTGCGGCCGCGCACGCGGCCGATGCCGATCGCGAAGGCGTTGAGCATCGAGATCACGACGGCGAGCACCGAGACGACGCCGGCGATGAAGAGCGAGTTCCACACCTTCTCGGGGAAGTTGACCCTCTCCCAGAACTTGATGATCCCCCCGAAATCCAGAGTCTCGGGCAAGGCGAGCGGTCCTGACGTCGCATAGTCCACGGGCGACTTGAAGGAGTTCACGACGACGAGGTAGAACGGCGCGATGATGAGCAGCGCGCCGATCACGACCAGCGCGAGCATGAGCCAGTCGATCGGACGCTTCTTCGTCATGCCGCCGCGGGGGCGGGCCTTGATCGGCTTGCCGGTGACGATGGCGGTGGTGGCGTGCATCACAGACCCGCCCTTTCCTTGCGCTCGAGCGAGTTCTGGACGCGGATGAAGATGATCGACACGATCACCACGACGATGGTCAGCACGGTGGCGATGGTCGCGCCGTAGCCGACGTTCCGCTTGGTGAAGAACTCCTGGTAGGCGTAGTACGCGGGCACCAGGGTGGCGCCGGCCGGACCGCCTCGGGTGATGATGTACACCGGGCCGAAGACTTTGAGAGCCGCGATCGTGCAGGTGAGGGTGACGACGAAGATCTCCGGGCGGATGATGCTCATCGTGATCGCCGAGAAGCGCTGGAACCAGTTCGCGCCGTCGAGTTCCGCGGCTTCGTAGAGCTCGGGATCGACGCGCTGGAGGGCCGCCATGAAGACGACGACGGGGTAGCCGAGCTGCACCCACACCATGACCACCATCAGCACGATGAGCGCGGAGGGCATCTGGCCGAGCCAGTCGTAGGCGGGGATGCCGAACCAGCCGAGGATCTGGTTGAGTGCCCCGTCGCCACCTGGCCGCACGATCCAGCCGATCACGATGCCGGCGACCGCGATGGGCAGGATCTGGGGGAGGTAGTAGGTCGCGCGCAGGAAGCTGCCGACCCGGCCGCCGAACTTGCGGCCGACGACGTCGAATAGCAGCGCGGCGACGATGAGCCCGACGATCGTGGGCACGACGACCATGGCGATGATCATCCACACCGAGTTCGTGAACGAGGTCCAGAAGTCGCTGTCGGTGAGGATCTTCTGCCAGTTCTCGAGGCCGATGAACTCCGGCGTGCGCACGCCCTTCCACTTCGTGAAGGTCAGATAGACGTTCCAGACGAGCGGGACGATGACGACGATGAGCAGCAGGATGAAGCCGGGCAGCAGATACATCCAGTAGGCGCCCGTCCCACCGCTGCGCTGCGGGATCGAGGGCTCTTCGGGCGGCAGCTTCGTGCGGCCCTCGCGGCGTGTGGCGAGTGACATGTTCATCTCCAGGGGGTTGCGGGGGCGACGACGTGCGGCCGTCGCCCCCGCGAGTGGATCAACGGAATTCCGAGGTGCCCTCGTCGTACTGCTCGCCGAGGTTCTTGTTGGTCGTCTCCGCGTCCTGCGCTCCTGTGATCAGGCCCTGGAGCTCCTGCACGAGCACGTCGTAGAAGCCGGGCGCTGGCCAGTCCGGGTAGAACGAGAGTCCGTCGGCATCCAGCACGCCGTTGAACGTCTCGATCAGCGCCGCGCTCTTCTCATCCGTGATGTCCGCCGTGTCCGCGGCGACCGGAAGACCGCCGTTGTTGCCGATGATCGCCTGGATCTCGGGGCGCATCGTGATGTCGATGAACTCGTAGGCGAGCTCCTTGTTCGCGGCGTTCTCAGGCACGACCCACAGGTTCCCCGAGGAGCCGAGCGAGAGGTCGGCGCCGGGGAAGGCGGTCATCGTCCAGTCGAAGCCGGTGGCCTCCGTGACGAAGCGGCCGAACCACCAGGAGCCTGACACGAAGATCGGCGAGGTGCCGTTGATGAAGGAGACACCGGCATCCTCGGCCTTGACCGACGAGACGTCCGAGGCGATGTAGCCCTTGTCGACATACTCCTGGAGCGTCTCGGAGGCGGCGGTGACCTCGGGGCCCTGCCAGTCGACCTCGCCGTCGTACAGCTGGTACGAGTCGACGAAGCTGCGGTCCCCCTCGAGAAGTGCGAGCTGGTACCAGAGCTGTCCGAGGGGGTACTCGGCGCCGGCCTCGGCGAGCGGGGTGACACCCTGCGCGACGAACGCGTCGAGCACGTCGACGAACTCGTCGTAGGTGGTGGGGATCTCCAGGCCTGCGGCGGCGAAGGCATCCTGGTTGTAGTAGACGCCGACGAACTCGCCGTAGTTCGGAACGCCGAACCAGGTGTCGCCGCCCATCACGCCGTCTTCGGAGTACTTCGCGGTGGTCTGGAGGGAGGGGGCGAGCTTCTCGTCCCATCCGTACTCCGCGACAGCGTCGGAGATGTCGGAGATGAGTCCGGTCGAGGCGAGGAAGCCTGCCGTCGCGTTGCCCTTGTTGAACTCCATGAGGTCGGGCGCGGCATCGGTATCGAGCACCTGGGACGCGGTCTTCTGGATCTGCTCGAAGGACTTCTCCTCGAACTCGACCGTCGCTCCGGTCTCCTCTTCGAAGATGTCGATCGCCTCGGCCCAGGCCTTGCCCATCGCACTGTCGGCGCCCTCGTAGTGCCAGAGCTTGAGGGTGTCGCCATCGCCCCCCTCGTCGCCGGAGCCGGCGGTGCAGCCGCTCAGTGCGATCCCGGTCGCGGTGAGAGCGGCCAGAGCCGCCAACGTCTTCGTCCTGCGGGTCGTGCGTGCCATCGTCGGCACTCCTTTCTCGGTGGCCCCGGAGGGCCGGACACTTCAGTGGGTCGGGTGTTCAGTTGTGTGGTCGGCGTTGTCGAAGCGTTTCGACGACGCCGATGCGGAAACCGCCTGAGCCGTGGTCACTCCCGGGCGGGGGCGATGGAGCCGGCGGCGTGGTACTCGGGAGGGATGAGGTGGATGCGGGCGCTCGCGCCGGCGTTCTCCAGCTGCTGCAGTGCGAGCTCGACCGCGAGGTCGCACGACTGCTGCGGGACGAGCGGGATCGTGTCGATCGGAACCGGCAGGGTGGCGGTGTCGAACGAGGCGGCGGCGGAGATCACCGAGACGTCCGCGCCGACGGTCAGGCCGTGGGCGGCGACGGTGTCGAGCAGCACATCGTGCACGTCGCCCACGGCGTGCACGATGAATGCTCGCACGCCGCGGGCGAGTGCCCGCTCGGCGGCGGCCCGGACGGCGGCGGGCTCGGTGGTGGTCACGCCCGTCGTGACCCACTCGAGCGCGACGCCGCGCTCGGAGCTGCGGTCCTGGACTCCGTGCAGCAGGCGCCGCGGGAAGTTCGACTTGCGGTAGGCGACCTCGGTCTGGCCGAGCAGTGTGACGCCGTCGTGTCCGGCGTCGGCGAGTCGATCCACGGCGAGACGACCGGCGGACTCGAAGTCGAGGTCGACGCAGGTCAGGCCGTTCGCATCGTCGGGGATGCCGATGAAGACCGTCGGGGTGCGCACCGACCGGGCGATGTCGGCCCGTGCGTCGTCCGGTGCGACGTCGAGCACGAGGATCGCGTCGACGAGGTTGCTCGCCGCCACCCGGTTCATGCCCTCGGAGGCCTGCTCGTCGGTCAGCAGCAGGATGTCGTAGCCGCTGCGACGCGCGGCGACCGCGGTCGCGAGCACGAAGGCCATGTGCGTCGGCGCGTGCGTGTCTGCGCGCAGCGGCTCGGTGAGGGCGAAGATGTTCGTGCGGCGACCGGCCAGCATCCGGGCTCCGGCGTCCGGCTCATAGCCGAGCGTCTGGACGGCGGCCTCGATGCGCAGACGGGTCTTCTCCGAGACCGGCCGCTTGCCGCTGAGCGCGTAGGAGACCGTGCTGATCGACACGCCGGCGGCAGCGGCCACCTGGTGGATCGTCGTCATGGGGGACTCCATCGTCACTGTCTGTCACATCGTCGAAGCGTTTCGCCCACGCTTCTGACAGCGATGATAAGCACCGGGATGCATCCAGCGCAAGGCTTTTGTGGTTGTCCGCAACAAATAGCTGTGACAGCTCGTCGACGGCGATTCCCTCGGATCGCTCTGACAGGGCGACGGGGCCTCGATGGGGGAGGGGATTCGAGACCCCGCCGCCGGTCTACGAAGTGATGCGGATCTGAGCGATGACCTCGGAGTACTCGGTCTCGCCGACCGGGGTGAACCCGACACGGAGGAAGAACGCCTCCGGTCCGTCCTCGCCGGCCTCGTAGATGACGTTGACGTGATCGAATCCGCGCGTGCGCGCCTCATCGATCAGCTGCCCCACTGCGAAGCGCCCGACACCCTTGCCCTGATCGTCGGCGTCGACGTTGATGCGCCACAGCACGGAGCGGAAGTGCTCCTCCGGGGCATCCGGGTCGAAGTTCGCGCTGACGAAGCCGACGACCTGGTCGCCGTCGAGGACGACACGCTGCCAGGACGTCTGGGGATCGATGACGGTCGCTGCGATGCCGTAGGACACCGGAGCGAGGAACTGCTCCTGTCCGGGCTTGAGCGACATGTTGTTCACGGCGACGATCGTCGCAGCGGAGAGTTCGACCATGCGCAGTTCGGACATGATCACAGGCTAACCCCTCCCGAGGCATCCCACCCACAAACCTCGACTTTTCCCGCCGGAGGGCGGAGAGCGGCGGGCGCGTCGGGACGCTTCGGCGGAGGCCTCGCCCACGCGCGACGGACCGCTCAGGTATCTTGGTATCGAGACAAATATGCCCTCGCGAACGGAGAACCTCCTGGTGACCGACGACGCCATCATCTACACGTACACGGACGAGGCTCCGGCACTCGCCACCGCCTCCTTCCTCCCGATCATCAAGGCCTTCACCGGTCAGGCGGGCATCGAGGTCGAGACCCGGGACATCTCGCTCGCCGGCCGCATCCTCGCCGCCTTCCCGCAGAAGCTCACTCCCGAGCAGCAGGTCGGAGATTCCCTCGCCGAGCTCGGCGGCCTCGCCACGCTCCCCGAGGCGAACATCATCAAGCTCCCCAACATCTCGGCGTCCATCCCGCAGCTCAAGGGCGCGATCGCGGAGCTGCAGGCGCAGGGATACGACATCCCCGACTTCCCCGACGAGCCGACCTCGCTCGAGGAGAAGGACATCCGGGCGCGGTACGACCGCATCAAGGGCTCCGCCGTGAACCCCGTGCTCCGTGAGGGCAACAGCGACCGTCGTGCCCCTCTGGCCGTGAAGAACTACGCCAAGAAGCACCCGCACCGCAACAAGCCGTTCGCCGAGGGATCGAAGACCCGCGTCGCGACGCTCGGTCACGACGACTTCAAGAACAACGAGCGCTCCTGGGTCGCGGCCCACGACGACGTCCTGAGCTTCCGGCACACCGCCGCCGACGGCACCGTCACGATCCTCAAGGAGGGACTGAAGGTCCTGCCGCGCGAGATCATCGACGCGACGTTCCTGTCGGCAGCGCACCTCGACGCGTTCCTGGCGGAGACGCTCGAGACGGCGAAGAACGACGACATCCTCTACTCGGTGCACCTCAAGGCCACGATGATGAAGGTCAGCGACCCGATCATCTTCGGTCACGTCGTTCGCGTCTTCTTCGCGGACGTGTTCGCCCAGTACGGCGACAAGCTCGCAGCGGCGGGCCTCAACCCGAACGACGGTCTCGGCTCGATCCTGGCGGGCCTCGGCTCGATCGCCGAGGGCGCGGAGATCGCGGCCGCGTTCGACAAGGCCATCGCCGAGGGGCCCCGCCTGTCGTACGTGAACTCGGACAAGGGCATCACGAACCTGCACGTTCCGAGCGACGTGATCGTGGACGCCTCCATGCCGGCCCTCGTCCGCAACGGCGGCAAGCTGTGGGGCAAGGACGGCGGCGAGGCCGACACGCTCGCCGTGATCCCGGACTCCTCGTACGCGAGTGTCTACCAGGCCGTCATCGACGACGTGATCGCCAACGGTCCGCTCGACCCGGCGACCATCGGCACGGTGCCGAACGTGGGCCTCATGGCGCAGGCGGCCGAGGAGTACGGAAGCCACGACAAGACCTTCGAGGTCGCGGCTCCCGGCATCGTCCAGGTCCTCGACAGCGAGGGGACCGTGCTCATCGAGCACGAGGTCGGCGCCGGTGACATCTGGCGCGCGACACAGACGAAGCACATCCCGGTGATGGACTGGGTCAAGCTCGCCGTCTCCCGTGCGCGTGCCACGGGCGTGCCCGCGGTGTTCTGGCTCGACGCCAACCGCTCGCACGACGCGCAGATCATCGCCAAGGTGCACCAGGGTCTCGCGACGCTCGACACCAAGGGCCTCACGATCACGATCCTCGCGCCGGAGGAGGCCACCCGCTACACGCTGGCGCGGATGCGCCACGGCCTCGACACCATCTCGGTGACGGGCAACGTGCTGCGTGACTACCTCACCGACCTGTTCCCGATCCTCGAGGTGGGTACGAGCGCCAAGATGCTCTCGATCGTGCCGCTGCTCGCCGGCGGTGGGCTCTTCGAGACGGGGGCCGGCGGATCCGCCCCCAAGCACGTGCAGCAGCTGGTCGAGGAGAACTACCTGCGGTGGGACTCCCTGGGTGAGTTCTTCGCTCTGGCCGCGTCCCTCGAGCACTTCGCGGACCGCACGAGCAACGAGAAGGCACGGGTCCTCGCCGAGACGCTGGATGCGGCGACCGGCACGTTCCTGGAAGAGGACCGCTCGCCCGGTCGCGCCCTCGGCACGATCGACAACCGTGGCAGCCACTTCTACCTCGGGCTGTACTGGGCTCAGGAGCTCGCGGCGCAGACGAAGGATGCCGAGCTCGCTGCGGCGTTCGCTCCGATCGCGGCGACGCTCGCCGAGAACGAGGAGAAGATCGTCTCCGAGCTCAACGCCGTGCAGGGCAAGGCCGTCGAGATCGGCGGATACTACCGGCCGGACGACGCGCTCGTCACGGCCGTCATGCGTCCGTCCACGACGCTGAACGGCATCGTCGACGCGCTGAGCTGACACGGGACAGCAGAACGAAGGGGCCGGATGCGCGAGCATCCGGCCCCTTCGTTCTGCCGGCGACCCGGAGCGGGCCGAGATGCCCGACAGGCGAGGGTCAGTAGTGAACGGCGACCTCGAGGCCGACGGGCGACCACTCGTAGACGAAGCGGGCCACGTCGATCGGCATGTTCACGCAGCCGTGGCTGCGCGGGGTCCCGAAGTCGTTGTGCCAGTAGGTGCCGTGGAAGGCCTCGTCACCGTTGAAGTACGTCACCCAGGGGACGTTCGGCGTCTCGGTGATCGAGCCGTCCGGCTCACGGCTCCTCATGGTCTGCTCGCGCACGTGCGCGTAGACCGTGAAGTTGCCCGTGTCGGTGGGTGTGGCGCTCTTGCCGGAGGAGATCGCCCAGGAGCGCACCACGGCGCCGTTCTCGTAGAGCGTGGCCGTCTGACGGCTGAGGTTCACATCGATCTTGCGCAGCAGGTTGACGGACTCGAACTTGGTCTCCTTGACCTCGATCGGGAACACCCCCTCGCCGGCCTCGATCTTCGCGGCCGCATCGGCGGCGAGGTTCGTGGTGTCGCCGATCGCGCGGCCGTTGACCCCGGCCGTCTCGGTGCGCAGGATGTTGCCCGCCGAGTCGACGATGTTGGTGGCGTTGACCGGAGCGCGGTCGACGGAGGCCGCCAGAGTGTCCACGGTCGTCTGGATCGCGTCCTGGTCGGCGGTGATGCGCAGCTCGCCGTCGACGTCCTCGATGGTGAACCAGGTCGCGGCGACGGCGGGAGTGACGGGCACGGTGCGCTCGTCGCCGATGTAGAAGCCCATCGTGCCGAGCATGGTGTTCACCGACGTCATGACGGCCGTGGCGTCCTCATCGGTGACCGCGGGAGCGGCCTCGGCCGGTCCGCCGGGGAACTCGAGCGTCTTGCCGCCGTCGGCGACGGCGCCGACGATCGCCGCGGTGAGGGCATCCAGGTCGACGGCCGTGCCGGCCTCGGACGGAGTGACGACGTACTTCGCGGTCTTGGCGTCGAACACCACTCCTGCGTCGACGGGGTCGACGAAGCTCGAAGGAACGGCCTCGCGCAGCGCGGCCTCCGCCTGCTCGGGGTCCAGGGTGATGTCTCCGGCGACCGGGTCGCCCATCCAGGATCCGAGGTTCCACAGCGGTCGCTCGGCGAACGCCTCATCCGCGAGGCCGCGGGCGTCGATGGTGGCGCCGAGTTCGGCGCCCGTCAGCACGACGTCGTCACCGGCCCCGGTGAGGGTGACCTCGGTCTCGGCGACGTGCGCCTCGATGGCTTCGGCCGCAGCGCCGGGGGTGAGCCAGCCGACCGGGATCCCGGCGACCGTGGTGCCGGGGGCGATGAGGATCAGCGATGCGGCGGCTGCTCCGAGCACCACGACTCCGGCGCCCAGGCCGATCCACAGGCCGAGGCGCTTCTTCTTCGGGGCGGGCTCGATGGGGGCCCAGGCGAGCTGCTGGTCGCCGCTGTCAGGCGGCAGCGAGTCGGTGGATGCGTCGCCGGTTGTGGCGGGCGCGGCCGAATCGAGCTGTGTGCCGGAGGCGGTCGCCTCGGTCAGCTTCTCGGTCTTCGCGTCCTGCGCTGAGATCAGATCGGTCACGAACATCACCCCCCGGTTTCTCACGTGTCCTAAGCGATATGCTACGCGATCGCAGGTAACGGGGAGGCAACGGTCCGGGCCGGGAGCCCGCCGTCGGAGCGTCAGTCGGTGACGACGGCGAGACCGTCGATCTCGACGAGCATCTCCTCGCGCGGGAGGCCGGTGAACACCGTCGTGCGCGAGGGCAGCACGCCGCTGGGCGTGTGAGCGGTGACGAAGGCGCCGTAGGCCTCGTTCATGATCGCGAAGTCCTCGCGGGTGGTGAGGTAGACGCGCAGCATGACGACGTCGTCGAAGGTCGCGCCCGACGCCTCGACGATCGCCTTGACGTTCTCGAGTGTGCGCGTGGTCTGGGCGGCGACATCGCCGGGGTGGAGGTACTCGTTGGTCTGGGGATCCACGGGGCCCTGACCGGAGACCTGGACGATGGGTCCCTTGCGGATCCCCTGCGAGAAGGTGTGGGCGGGGGCCGGAGCGGCGTCGGTCGACACGCGGATCTTGGCAGTCATGGGACCCAGCCTAGTAGCCTTGTTAGATGCCTCTACAAATCCCGGATCCTGTCATCGGCGCCTGGACGAAGGGATTCCCGGCGCGTGCCGCGGGGCTCCGGCTGTCGGAGGTCGGATCGGCGGGGCTGCATCTGTCCGACCTCGTCACGCCGGTCCTCACGGTGCACGAGGCGGCGCTCGCCCACAACGAGTCCACCGTGTTCGATTGGGCGCGAGGACAGGGAGTCCTGTTGGCGCCCCACGGCAAGACGACGATGGCCCCCGCCCTGTGGCAGCGGCTCTTGGACGCCGGCGCGTGGGGGATCTCGGTCGCGACACCGTGGCAGGCCGAGGTGGCCGTCGACGCGGGCGTCCCGGTCGTCCTCATCGCGAACGCGGTCACCGACGGCGCGGCCGCACGCCATCTCGGTGAACTCCTCGCCGCCGACCATTCCCTGCGCATCCTCTGCTGGGCCGACTCCGTCGCGACCGTCGGGATCCTCGCGGATGCGCTCGCCGATGCCCCACGCCCGCTCGACGTGCTCGTCGAGCTCGGCGGTGCCGGCGGGCGCACGGGCGCGCGCAGTCTCGAGGAGGGCGAGCTCATCGCGGCGGCCGTCACGGCGGCCCCGGGGCTGCGGCTGGCGGGGGTCACCGGATACGAGGGACCCTTCGGACCCGACCGCGGTGATGACTCTGTCGCGGCGGTCGACGCGTACCTGCAGACGCTCGTCACCCTGCACGAGCGGCTGCGCTACGAGCCCGGAGTCCGGCCGGTGCTCAGCGCCGGGGGCAGCGCGTTTCCCGATCGGGCCGCAGCCGTCCTCTCCTCGCGCAGGGACGAGGCCGACATCGTGCTGCGCTCAGGGGCGTTCCAGATCCACGACGACGGCTTCTACGCCCGCATGTCGCCGTTCGGAACCCTGACGTCGACCGCTCCGCTGCGCTCCGCCATGCACGCCTGGTCGCGGGTCGTCTCGCAGCCCGAGCCCGGGCTCGCCCTGCTGGACGCGGGACGCCGGGATGTCCCCTTCGACCTCGACCTGCCGGTGCCGCAGTCCGTCGCCGGGGCGATCACGGCGCTCAACGATCAGCACGCCTTCCTCGCCCTCGCCGACGGCGCATCCGTGGCGCCAGGGGACGTCGTGCGCCTCGGACTGTCGCACCCCTGCACGGCCTTCGACAAGTGGCGGGTGGTGGCGATCATCGACGACCCGGGCGCCGACGATCCCCGGGTCGTCGGGGCGGTGGCGACGTGCTTCTGAGCAGCGAGAAGGACGTGCTTCTGAGCAGCGAGAAGACGGTCAGGGTCTACCGCGCGGCCACGGTCGTCGACGGCACCGGTTCCGCTCGCTTCACCGCGGACGTGGCCGTGGAGGGTGCGAGGGTCGTGGCCGTGCTCCGCGAGGGGGACGCGCGCCGACTCGACCTGCCCTCCGACGCCGTCGAGATCGAGGCGTCAGGACTCGTGCTCTCGCCCGGCTTCATCGACATGCACGCGCACAGCGAGCTGGCGGTGCTGAGCGGCGCAGCGCACGACGCCAAGATCCGACAGGGCGTCACCACCGAGGTGCTCGGGCAGGACGGGCTCGGCTACGCGCCTCTCGACGATGCGACCGCCGCCGTCATCCCCGCGCAGATCGCCGGATGGAACGGCATGCCGGCCGCTGCGCCGTGGCGATCGATGGACGACCTCCTCTCCGCGATCGACGCCGCAGCGGTGGCCAACGCCGCCGTGCTGGTGCCGCAGGGGAACCTGCGCATGATGGTCGTCGGACACGAGGATCGGCCGGCGAGCACCGACGAGATCGCCCGGATGTGCGGCCTCCTGGGCGACGCGATGGATGCCGGAGCCTTCGGGATGTCGAGCGGTCTGACCTACACGCCGGGCATGTACGCCGACACCGCGGAGCTCGAGACGCTGTGCCGGGTCGTCGCCGAGCGCGGCGGGTACTGGGCGCCGCACACCCGCAGCTACGGGGGCGCCGCACTGGATGCCTACCGCGAGGCGCTCGACATCGGTCGACGCACGGGCTGCCCGATCCACCTGACGCACGCCACGATGAACTTCGCCCCCAACCGCGGACGGGCGGGGGAGCTCCTGGCGCTCGTGGACGCCGCGATCCGCGACGGCGTGGATGTCACCCTCGACACCTATCCCTACCTGCCTGGGGCCACCACCCTCGCCGCGCTCCTGCCGAGCCGGCTCGCGGCGGGGGGAGACCTGCTGGGCGCGATCGCCGCGCTCGACGACGGCGGCCGGGAAGCCGTGCGGGTCGAGCTCGAAGAGGTCGGATGCGACGGCTTCCACGGGGAACGCGCGGACTGGAGTGCGATCGAGATCTCCGGAACGCGGTCGGAGCGGCTCGGCGGACTCGTCGGTCGGACCGTGGCCGAGATCTCGGCGTCGTCGGGGACGCGCGCGATCGACGTCGTGCTCGACACGATCCTCGAGGACGCCGGTGCGACGGGGATCCTCATGCACATCGGCGACGAGGCCAACGTCAGGGAGATCATGCGCCATCCTCGCCACAGCGGCGGGAGCGACGGCATCCTCGTGGGTGCGAAGCCCCATCCGCGGGGCCGGGGGACGTTCCCGCGCTACCTCGGCCACTACGTCCGGGAACTCGGCATCCTCACGCTCGAAGAGGCGGTGCGCCACCTCTCCGGAACCCCGGCCGCACGGCTGGGCCTGGACCGCGGCGACGCCCCTCGCGGTGTGATCAGGGAGGGGGCGATCGCCGACCTCGTGCTGTTCGACCCCGAGACGATCGCCGCCGGTGCGACCTTCGAGTCGCCGCACGCCGCCCCGTCCGGAATCGCCGAAGTGCTGGTCGGCGGCGTGCCGGTCGTGCGGGCTGGAGAGGTGACCGGTGCGACTCCGGGGCGGGCGCTGCGGATGGATCCGCCCGCGCATCGCGCCGCCGTTCCCGCGGTCGACTCGACGATCGATCCGCTCGCCCCGGCGTTCGAGTGGTCGTTCCGCACGCCGATCGTCGCTGCAACGGCGCTCGATGCCACCGCATCGCGTCTGAGAGTCGGTGATGCGCAGGACGATTCGGCGCCGGCGATCGCACTGAGGGTCGACGAGACCCTCGCGGCGGAATTCTTCGCAGAGGGGAGGGTCTCCGCTGAGGCGTTCCGCCTTCGGGTCGCGGCCGACGGGGCCGAGGTGATCGGTGCGAGCGAGGTCGGAGTGTTCCGCGGCGCGACGGTGCTGCGGCAGCTCCGGAAGCCGGGGGCGGAGCATGCGCGCCTCCCGGCCGGGACGTGGGAGGGCGCGCCGGCCCACCCCTGGCGCGGCGTCATGCTCGACGTGGCTCGGCACTTCCGTCCCGTCGAGGACCTGCGCCGTCTGGTCGACCTGCTGGCCGATCACCATCTGTCGATCCTGCATCTGCATCTGACCGACGATCAGGGCTGGCGCTTCGCCGTGCCCGGGTTCCCGCGGCTCACTGAGATCGGCGCGCGACGGGAGGCGACGCAGCGAGGTCACGGCCCGCTCGCGACGGTGGAGCCGGGCGTGCACGACGGGCACTACACGGATGCCGAGCTCCGTGACCTCGTCGAGTACGCCGCCGAGCGGTTCGTGACGATCGTGCCCGAGGTCGAGCTGCCCGGACACATCCAGGCCGCGCTCGCCGCATACCCGGAGCTCGGCAACACCGACCTGGGCGAGGCGCCGACCGCGCCCTGGGAGCGCTTCGGCGTGAATCCCCGCACGCTCGCCCCGACCGAGGACGCCCTCGACTTCGGTCGCGCGGCGATCGACGCCCTGTGCGACCTGTTCGACTCCCCGTGGATCGGGATCGGCGGGGACGAGGTGCCCGTGACGGAATGGGAGCAGAGCGCCGCCGCCCGGCAGCGGATGCAGGAGCTCGGCCTCGCGACGCCGCACGAGCTGCAGCCGTGGTTCACGGCTCGATTCGTGGAGCACGTGCGGCGGCGGGGTCGTACCGCCCTCGCGTGGGACGAGGTCCTCGAGGGTGACGTGCCGGACGGCGTCGAGATCCTCGCGTGGAGAGGCCCCGTGGCGATGCGGGAGGCGCTGCGCCGGGGCATCCCGGTGATCGCGTGCCCCGACCTCGAGGTCTATCTCGACTACCCGCAGTCGGAGTCGGCGGAGGAGCCGATCAGGGTCGGTCCTCCGCTGCCGATCGAGCGGACGTACCGCCTGCGAGTGCCGGACGGCGCTGTCGGCGGCCAGGCGAACGTCTGGACGGAGCACCTGCCGACTCGCGACCGCGTCGATTTCGCCGTGTTCCCGCGTCTGGCGGCGATCGCCGAGCGGCTGTGGCAGGGGGGAGAGGCGCCCGCGTTCGACGGGTTCGCGCGCCGTCTCCCGGTGCATCTGCAGCGGCTCGCCGAGGCAGGGGTGCGGTATCGTCCTCTCGATGGTCCGACGCCCGTGCAGAGGCGTCCGGGGGTCCCGGGAAAGCCGTTGACGCGGCACGCCAGGGAGCAGATCGTCGAAGGTCTCGTCACCCGTCTGCGCGACCGTGCGCGAGGCGCCGACGGGGCACACTCAGCGTAATGTAACGTTTTCGTAACCCTCCCTGTGCTACACGGAGCGGGGGTTGCACAATTTTTGTTCGTAAGGTCTACTAACAAACATGTCCGTTTCGGGTGAATCACGTCCATCGACGTCGTCAGACTACGTCGGTGCGAACGCCCACGCCTTCGGCCCCGGACGCCACCTGCGCTCCCGCTCGAAGGTCCTTCCCGAGCACGCCCGCGGGCACAACCGGGCGCTGGTGCTGCAGACGCTGTACCACTCGGGAGCGATGAGCCGCGCCGACCTGTCGAGGGAGACCGGACTGACCCGCGTCACCATCTCCGACCTGGTCGCGGAGTTCATCGCCGACGGCATCGTGGTCGAGATGGGCGTGCGGGAGACCGTCGGACCTGGCAAGCCGCCGATCCTCATCGACATCGACCGCGTCGGTCACCAGATCATCGGGCTCGACCTCTCCGGACCGCATGCCTTCGTGGGCGCCCTCCTCAGCCTCGACGGCGATGTGCTCGAACGGCGGGAGGTGCCGCGTCCCGAGTCTGCAGACGGAGATGCCGCCTATGCGGCGACGCTGGAGCTGGCGCGCGCTCTCGCAGGCATCGCGACCCAGCCGATCCTCGGGGTCGGCATCGGCACGCCCGGCGTCGTCCGGCCCGACGGTGTGGTGCTCAGCTCGCCCAACCTGGGGTGGAGCAACCTGCCTCTCGAGGCGAAGCTGGGGATCGATCTCGACCTTCCGGTCCTCGTCCGCAACGACGCCAACGCCGCTGTGCTCGCCGAGTACACGTTCGGCGAAGCCAAGGCGGACTTCATGCTGATCAAGATCGGCCGCGGTGTCGGAGCGGGAGTCATCACCGGCAGCCAGCCGCTGCTCGGCAGCAGGTTCGCAGCGGGCGAGATCGGTCACGTCGTCGTCGGCACCGACGGCGGTCCCCGGTGCGCGTGCGGCAAGGACGGCTGTCTCGAAGCCTGGCTCACCGAGACCCGCCTGCGCCCCGAGATCGACGCCGCACCCGGATCTCGCGACGAGATCCTGAGGGATGCCGGCACCAGGATGGCGATCGCGATCGCGCCGATCGTGGCGGCCCTCGACCTCTCCGAGGTCGTCCTCTCCGGTCCCGGCGACCTGCTCGACGGAGTGTTCGTCGAGGCGGCAGTGGAGACACTGCACGCACGCACTCTCGAGGGCGTCTTCGAAGACGCCCTGATCCGGCGGACGCTCCAGGAGGACATCGTCCTGCGCGGCGCCGCGGTGATGGTCCTGTCCAGCCAGCTGGGCGTGTCGTGACCCGCGCCACGGCCCCGATGATGAGCAGGAGCGACATCCGATGACGGATGCCATCGTCGCCGACCGCGCCGGTCGGCAGATTCGTGTGGGCCTGGACGTCGGCGGCACGAAGATCGACGCCGTCGCCGTCTCGCGCTCCGGCGACATCCTCGCGCGACTGCGACGACCCACCGGATGGGGCGAGGACGCGGTCATCGTCAGCATCCTGGATGCCGTCGACGCCCTGTCTGCCGAAGGCGGCTTCGATCGCTCCGACGTCGAGTCGGTCGGCGTCGGGATCCCCGGGCTCGTCGATGCGGATTCCGGTCGGGTCCTGCACGCGGTGAATCTCGGGGTCGAGTCGCTCGATCTCGCAGGGCTCGTGGGCCGACGTCTGGACACTCCGGTGCGCGTCGAGAACGACGTGAAGGCGGCGGCTCTCGGGGCGGCCATGCTGCGGGGCATCGACGGCTCCATGGCGTATCTGAACCTCGGCACGGGTGTCGCGGCCGGCATCGTCGTCGACGGCACGATCTGGCGCGGCTCTCGGGGCACTGCGGGCGAGGTGGGACACCTCTCGGTCGATCCGAACGGGCGGCTGTGCGGATGCGGCCAGCGCGGCTGCATCGAGACGTTCTGCGGCGGTGGAGCCCTGGCGAAGGCCTGGGGGCGCCCTGGAGCTCTGCCGGTGCGGGACATCCTCGACGCCGCAGATGCCGGCGACGAACGCGCGGGCGAACTCCGCAGCGACCTCTTCCACGGAGCCGCGGCGGCCGTCCGGGCGCTCGTGCTCTCCGCCGATGTCGAGCGCGTGATCATCGGCGGCGGGCTGACCTCGCTCGGCGACCGGCTGCTCACGGGGGTGCGGGCAGCACTCGGAGCGGAGGCCGCCGCCTCGCCGTTCATGCGGTCGCTGCACCTGGATGACAGAATCGAACTGCTCCCCGCCGGCTCGCCGGCCGCCGCCTTCGGCGCGGCGATCGTCGGCGCCACCATCCCCTCCAAGGAGATCGTTTCCCATGGCTGAAGTCGTCATCGTCGAGAACGCGGAAGCGGCGGGTGCGCTCGTCGCCGCCGAGATCGTCGAACTGATCGACGCACGTCCCGACGCCGTGCTGGGCCTGGCGACCGGGTCCACTCCGTTGCCGGTCTACCAGGCGCTGCGCGCACGGCTCGAGGGACGTGACGTCTCCCAGGTGCGCGGATTCGCCCTCGACGAGTACGTGGGACTCGACCCCGCCCACCCCGAGAGCTACCGTTCGGTGATCACCCGCGAGGTCGTCGAGCCGCTCGGACTCGACCCGCGCCGCATCCATGTGCCCAACGGCGCGGAGGCGACCATCCAGCACGCGGGTGACGACTACGAGTCGGCCATCGACGCGGCTGGAGGGGTCGACCTGCAGATCCTCGGGATCGGCACCGACGGCCACATCGGCTTCAACGAGCCCGGTTCGTCGTTCGCCTCGCGGACGAGGGTGAAGACCCTCACCGAGCAGACGCGCGAGGACAACGCGCGCTTCTTCGACTCGATCGACGACGTGCCCAGGCACTGCATCACCCAGGGGCTCGGAACGATCCTGCGGGCGCGTCACCTCGTGCTGCTGGCCTTCGGCGAGGGCAAGGCACAGGCGGTGGCGGATGCCGTCGAAGGGCCGCTCTCGGCGATCCTGCCCGGATCGGCCATCCAGCTGCATCCGCATGCGACAGTCGTCGTCGATGAGGCGGCGGCATCGCGCCTCCGCCTTGCGGACTACTACCGGTACACGTTCGCCAACAAGCCGTCCTGGCAGGGCATCTGACCCGGCGGGCTCAGCGCGTCGCGGGCCACGCGAGCGGAAGCAGGTGCTCGACGCTGAGCGGCGCGAGCGGCAGGGTCTCCGCGTCGGCCGGTGTGATCCACCGGAGCTCGGCGAGCTCCGCCTGGACGACCACCTCGGCTGCGGCGATCGACACGGAGAACGCTTCCGCGATCACGCGGTGACCCGGTTCGTTCGCAGCGGCGGACACGAAGGTCCCGAGCGGAACGAGGTCGCCCTCGTCGAGGTGCAGACCGAGCTCTTCGTGGAGCTCTCTGATCAGAGTCTGCGCGGGCGTCTCACCGGGTTCCGGCTTGCCGCCCGGCTGCATGAAGCGGGTCGTGCCCTCCTTGCGTACGACGAGGACCTTGCCGACATCGTCGACGATCACCGCGGCGCTGACGTGGATGTCAGGCATCGACGGCGAACACCTTGCCGGGGTTGAGGATGCCGAGCGGATCGAACACGCGGGTGATCTGCCGCTGCAGCTCCCACTGGTCGTCACCGAGCTCGTCGGCCAGCCAGCGGCTCTTGAGCGTGCCGATGCCGTGTTCACCCGTCAGCGTCCCACCGAGCGCGATCGCCGCGCGGAAGAGCTCGTCGGCTGCCGCCCAGACCTGCGCGGGAGGCTCGGCGCCCTCGAAGATGAAGTTCGGATGCAGGTTCCCGTCACCCGCGTGCGCGACCGTCGGGATGGTCATCGCGTAGGCCTTCTCGATGCGAGCGATCTCATCGAACATCGCCGGCATCGCGCTGCGGGGCACGGACACGTCCTCGATCAGTGTGGTGCCCAGGGCCGACATCGCGGGATGCATCGCGCGACGGATGGCCAGCAGTCGCTCACCCTCCTCGCGATCGTGGGAGACCTGAGGCACGCCGTGGTGCCCGGCGAGGATGGTCGCGATCGTCGTCGCCTCGGCGACGGCGGCCGGCCCGTCGGTCTGGATCGTCAGCTGCGCACTGCCCGGCGTCGGGACGGGAAGCCGGAGCAGCGCGGCGACGGCGGCGAGGCTCGCCGCGTCCATGAGCTCCATGATGGCGGGCTGGATGCCGGAGGCGGTCACCGCGGCGGAGGCCGCCGCGGCGGAGCGGACGTCCGGGAAGGTCGCGGCGATCGTGCAGGTGGTGCCCTCCACGAGCCGACGCAGTTTGAGGGTGGCGCCGACGACGACGCCGAGTGTCCCCTCGGAGCCGATCACCAGCGAGGTGAGGTCGAGTCCGGTCACGCCCTTGACGCTGCGGTGACCGAGATGCAGCAGCCGACCGTCGGCCAGCACGAGGTCGACCCCGAGCACGGCATCCCTGACCACGCCGTACTTCGCGCAGAGCAGTCCGCCTGCGCCCGTGGCGATGTTGCCGCCCACGGTCGAGATCGCACGGCTGGCCGGGTCCGGCGCCCACCAGAGCCCGTGCGTGGCGAGCACGTCGTTCAGTTCGGCGTTGAGGATGCCCGGTTCGACCACTGCGAGAAGATCGTCCGCGCGGATCTCGCGGATGGCCGTCATGCGGCGGGTGGAGAGCACGATCTCGCCCTCGCCGCCGTTCGCGGCACCGGCGAGACCGGTTCCGGCCCCTCGCACCACGACCGGCGTGCGAGTCTCGGTGGCGATGCGCATGACTGTCTGGACGTGCGCGACGGTCTCGGCGTGGATGACGGCGATCGGGCGCCCCGGTGCCGCGTGGCCGGACTGGTCGGCGCGTGCGTCGTCGAGAGAGGCGGCGTCGGTGTCGACGAGGTCTCCGAGGGCGGAGACGAGGAGGTCGAGCGCGGTCATGCGATCCGGCGCCGCCCGCTCACCACGCCCGTTCCGACGGCGACCACGGCGAACGCGGTGCCGATGATCGGCTGGTCCATGAGCCACCAGGCGATCGTCACGCCGACGTAGATGAGGAGCTCGACGGCCGCGCGCAGGAACGGGTGCAGCCGGAGCACGGGGCGGGGGGAGAGGAACAGCGCCCACACCAGGATCACGACGACCGGAGCGCCGATGCCGAGGACGACGTTCCACGGGAAGGGCCAGGTGGCGAAGCCCCACAGAGCGAGCGAGCCGACGGCTGCGACCAGGACGATCGAGCGCACGATGTCGAGCGCGGTGATGTTCGGGCGGTCGACGCCGGGGACGGTGGCGGAATCCTGGGGCATACCCCCAGTCTATTCGCCGTGGTGACTGGTCAGAGTGCCGGGACGGTCTCGTCGATGACTGCGACGGTCTCGTCGGCGACAGCCCTCTGCGCGGGTGCGGTCACGGGCTCTTCGACGGGGGCGGGTGCCTCGACTGGCGCGGGTTCTGCGGCAGGAGCGGGCTCCGCGACAGGAGCGGGCTCCACGGCCGGTGCGGGCTCCACGGCCGGTGCAGGCTCTTCGGCGACGGGCGCGGGAGCCTCGACGGGTGCGGCGGGAGGAGTCTCTTCCGCAGGGGCGGCCTCCGCCGGAGCGAGGGATGCAGGATCGGTCGGCGCTGGCGTGCTCTGCGCCTCATCGAGTGCGAGGAGGCAGAGGGCGCCGGGATCGAAGCCGCCGAGGTCGAGCAGCGTCACGCTCGTCGAAGGACCGGTACGGTCGCCGGCGACGTAGAAGAACTCCACCGTCGCGTTCTCGCAGATCTGCTGGAGCGTCGGCCGGAGGTCGATCTCGCCGTATCCGACCGAGGGGTCGTCGCGTTGGGGCGTGAGCGTCGTCGTGCCGTTGCCGCCGGTCCCTCCGCCGATCGTCGTGTTCACGACAGAGCCCGCGACCCCGGACACCGGTACGACGTAGTGGGTGGTCACGATGTTGTCGAGATCGATGATGAACTCGACGTCTGCAGCGCCCACCGACGGCGTTCCCGCCGGGAGTCCGCCGCCGTTCTCGCCCTCGCCGGGGTTCTCTCCGCCGGGGTTCTCGCCTCCGGGGTTCTCTCCTCCGGGGTTTTCGCCTCCGGGGTTTTCGCCTCCGGGGTTCTCTCCGCCGGGGTTCTCTCCGCCGGGGTTCTCTCCGCCGGGCTCACCGTCTCCGGGGTCGGTCGGGTCGACGGGCGGAGTTACGGGCTGCACCGGGATCACCGGCGGTGCGAGCGCGGGTGCCGTGTCTTCGGCCGGCTGCGGGGTGATGGGGCTCTCGGCCGGGGGCTCGACGAGCTCGTCGTCGGTGTCGTCGTCGCTCTCTTCGATGAGGAGCGTCTTCTCGTCCGACATCGACTCGTCCGGTCCGACGTCCGCGCTGATCGCCGAGGAGTCGCTGTCGCCTGCGCTCGGCAAGGAGGCTGCGGGATTCGCGCCCGCGAGGCCGGGGATGATGGCGGCTGCGGCGACCACGCCGGCGACGACCAGCGCGGCTGAGCCCGCGCCGACCAGCGCGCCGACACCGCTGAGGATCCCGCCACCGGATGCTGCTCCGCCGGCTGCTCCGGTGCCTGTCGTCGCGCCCGCTCCTGCACCGCCTCCTGTGCCGGCACCGCCTCCGGTGCCCGTCGATCCGGCGGCAGCTCCGCTTCCGCCGGCGACGACGGCGCCCTGGGTGATGCTCGACGGCATGGCAGCGAGGGCCACGATCGGCGTCCCGCCGCCCTGCAGGGCGGCCAGGTACCCGGCAGACCCCGAGACGCCGAGCACCAGCGGAAGCAGGACGAGGGCGAGTCGCTTGGAGACGTCCTTCGCCTCGGCCGCGACGATCATGCACCGGGCGCAGTCTTCGAGATGCTGCTCGAGGCGCTTGTGGTCACGGGTGCTCAGGTTGCCACGCGAGTAGGCACCGAGGTGCTCGATGGTCCACTGGCAGTCCGAGCCCGGCTCCGCGCTGCGCAGGTGAGCCTGGATCCACGCCTCGCGGAGACCCTCGCGTGCGCGGAAGGCGAGCTGCGAGACCGCGCCGGCCTTCATGCCGAGCAGCGTGGCGGCCTCCTGGGGCTTCATCTGCTCGATCTCGGTGTACCAGAGCACCTCCTGCCAGCGGGAGGGGAGGCTGCGGAAGGCCTGCGCCGTGAGGCTGCGGTCGAGCGCCTCGTTCGCAGCCTGCTCCGTGCTGTCAGGATCTGCCACGGTGTCGAGCTCATCGATCGCCGAGTCGCGTCGCGATCGGCCCCAGGCGGCTGCCGTGTTGCGGATGCTGGTGAACAGGTAGGCGCGGAACGAGCCGTTGGGTCCGCCGCCCTTGATGATGGCCTGGTAGATGCGGGTGTACGACTCCTGAACGAGATCGTCAGGATCGATCGACGAGGTGATGGACCGGGCGACGGACATGCCGGAGGGGTAGTGCCGCCTCCAGAGTTCTCCGAACGCCGCTGCGTCACCCGAGCGGGTGCGCAGTACGAGATCGGCGTCGGCGATCGACTCGTCGTGCGAAGTGCTGTCGTGGTCCACTGTCATCCATCTGTCGTGGAGCGCGAATGCGCCTCCACATGAAGAGACGCGTGAACCCCATTTTCATCACGCGCCTGTTCCATTCTCTCTCCAATCTCCCAGCGTCGCCACCCCTGATGAGAATCCGTGCAGAGATCGACGGTCGCAGAGAAACACCAGGTCAGGGCCGAATCGACCGTGCCAGCCGAACATTCTCGAAAAAAATCTGGGAAGTCGCGTAATGAATCGGCCTCCTCTTCGTCTCATCCATAGAGACAGCCATGGGGCTCCACCGGGGGGCGGAGTCCCGGCGCTGGTGCAAGGGGTAAGTGCATCGGCATGGCGGGTCGGGCGCCTCGGGGGAGGAGTGCTCGACCCGCCAGCTCTCGACAAGGGGGAATCGTGCTGGGGCCGCCGATCTGGGGAACGGCGGCCCCGCACCCAACCGAAGCAGGGCCGGAGCACGCAGAGCTGCGCGTCGTCGCGCGGAGCGCTGGGTCAGTGCCGGCCGTCCACCCACACGCGCGCGACGTGCAGCTGCGCGTCGAGCAGCACGGCGTCGCCGACGTGCCCGACGGTGAGACGTCCGAACCGGTCGCCCACGCCGATCGCACCCGCAGGCGTCTCGGTGAGCGCGCGGACAGCGTCGACCAGCGGCACGCCCGCATCGACAGCGCGTCGGAGTGCCAGATCCTGGGTGAGGGTCGACCCCGCGATCGACCCCGTGTCATCAGCCCGCGCGACCCCGTCCTCGACCGTCACGCTGACGGCGCCGAGGTCGTAGTGACCGTCTGCGCTTCCTGCGGCGGCCATCGCATCAGTGATCAGTGCCACCCGGCCAGGTGCGGAATCGAACACGAGTTTGATCACGTGCGGATCGAGGTGCACGTTGTCCGCGATCACCTCGAGGACCACGCGGTGATCGGCGGCGGCGGCCAGCACAGGACCCGGCGCACGGTGATGGATGCCCGGCATCGCGTTGAATGCGTGCGTCAGCAGTGTGGCTCCGGCCTCGAACGCCTGGACGGCGAGTCCGGCATCCGCGCTCGTGTGCCCGACGGCGGCGACCGCGCCCGATTCCGCGATCAGTCGAACGGCGTCGAGACCGCCGGGGAGCTCGGGGGCGAGCGTCACCTGCCTGATGGTGCCGCGGCCCGCATCGAGCAGTCGTGTCACGTCGTCGGCCGCGGGGTGCCGCAGCAGCGTCGGCTCGTGTGCGCCGTGGTGGGCGGGGTCGAGGAACGGTCCTTCGAGGTGGGAGCCGAGGATGTCGGCGTCCGTCTCCATGAGATCGGCGATGTCGGCGACCCGGCGCGCCAGGTCGTCGAGCGGAGCGGTGACGAGGGAGACGACCGCGCGCGTGGTGCCGTGCTGCCGGTGCAGCGCCCGCGCCATGCGGATCGCCTCGACGCCGTCATCGAAGGATGCGCCGGCACCGCCGTGCCCGTGGATGTCGACGAATCCCGCGGTGAGCACGGCGTCGGGGCCGGCGACGGCCGCGGCATCCACCACCTCATCGGCGGACGTCCAGGCGCCTCCGGTGCCGCGGTCGACGATGAGGCCGCCCTCGATGCGCAGCCAGGCGTCCGGGACGACCGCGCCACCGTCGACGAGCCGGACCGAGTGGATGACGAGCGAGCCGCTCGCCGCGGGATCGGATGTCATCGCTCGCTCCAGGGGATCTCTGCTGCGGGGTGGAAGTCGACCCGACCAGCCTTCCACAGCGGGGCGAGGGAGCCGAGCCGCTCGCGGAACGATTCCCACTCGCGCCCCGTCCCCTCGCGCGGCGACCAGCCGATCTCGGCCTGCGCCGCCGCTCGGGGGAAGACCAGCTGCTCGACCTCGCTGAAGGTGCGGGTGGTCTCGCTCCACAGCGGGGCCTCGATCCCGAGGATCGCACCCTCCGGGACATCGAGGATCGAGGTGGGCTCCCACTCGTAGGCCGTGCGGATATCGATGACCCCTGCCCAGGTGAGCCCGAGCGGGAAGTCGGCGTCGTACTTCATGTCGAGGTAGGCGACGTCCGCCGCCGACATGATCAGCGCGCCGCCGCGCTCGACGAAGTGAGTCGCCTCCGCGGCGTGCGTGCCCTCCGGCGTCGTCTTGCCCCAGTACTGCCCGATCGTGCCCTCGGCGATGTCCTTCGCCGCACCGACCTCATGCCAGGCGAGCGGGATCTTGCCCTCCTCGACGACGATCGCCGTCGCGCGCTCGACGAAGAGGTCGAAGTCGTCCTGCGGAGTGCCGAGGGACTCGTCCCCGCCGATGTGGATGTAGGGGCCGGGAGTCATCTCGGCGAGTTCGCGGACGACATCCCGCACGAAGTCGTAGGTGCGCTCCTCGTGGATGCGGACGCTGGAGTGCCCCACGCCCCAGCCGAGATACGGCTCACCGGCGACCGGAAGCGGCTGGCCGAGACGAGCCGATTCGGAGAGCAGGCCGTCGTTCATGACGGGTTCCTCGACGAGCTCCGGGTAGGCGACGCCGATCGCGTGCGTGTGCCCGGGGAGATCGATCTCGGGGATCACCAGCATGTGCCGCTCGGCCGCGTACGCGACGATCTCGCGGTAGTCGTCCTTCGTGTAGAAGCCGCCGCGGTCGCCGAGCGACGCGGTCGAGGAGGCGAGCTCGGTGAGCTTCGGCCACGAGTCGATCTGGATGCGCCAGCCCTGGTCGTCGCTCAGGTGCAGATGCAGGTGGTTGAACTTCAGTGCGCTCGTGCTGTCGATGAACTTCTTCACCTCGTCGACATCGAAGAAGTGGCGGGTCACGTCGAGCATCACGCCGCGTCGGCCGAAGCGCGGGGAGTCGGAGATGTCGGCGCGGAGCAGGGCCCATCCGTCGTCGTCCTCGCGCAGCAGCTGCAGCAGCGTCTGCACGCCGTAGAAGAGGCCGGCCTCGTCGGCAGCGGCGATGTCTACCGTCTCGTCGATCGTGAGCGTGTAGCTCTCCGGGCCGCCCACCGAAGGGTCGAGGCGCAGCGTGATCTCGCCCGACTGGTCGGGGGTCGACTGGTCGGGGGAGGCGGAGAGGCGGATGCCGCTGCGCTGCGCGACCGCCTCGATCAGATGAGCCGTCAGCCGGGCGTCGCCGCTGACGCGCGTGGCTTCCGAGACCGGCATCCGGCCCTCTCCGGCGGTGGCGGAGGAGGGCAGGGGAACGAGAGGCAGTGAATGGGGAAGGACCATGAACAAAACCTACCCTGCGGACGGTCGGGAGCACAGGGAAATCCGCTATGCTCATAACCGTCGCGACTGGCGTCTGGGTGGACTACCACCGGGGAGCGACTGACCACGGACTTCGACCGCGCGCCTGGGCCGATAGGTACACCCTTCGAATCCGTTGTCAGAGGAGCAAGTCATGACCGACCGTTACTTCAACGCCCCACTCTCCGAGGTCGATCCCGAGATCGCGCAGGTCCTGGATCGTGAACTGAAGCGTCAGCAGACGTTCCTCGAGATGATCGCCTCCGAGAACTTCGTCCCTGTGTCGGTGCTGCAGTCGCAGGGCTCCGTGCTGACGAACAAGTACGCCGAGGGCTACCCGGGCCGTCGCTATTACGGCGGCTGCGAAGAGGTCGACGTCGCCGAGGAGCTCGCGATCCAGCGCGCCAAGGACCTGTTCGGCTCCGAGTTCGCCAACGTCCAGCCGCACTCGGGGGCATCCGCCAACGCCGCAGTGCTGCACGCGATCGCCCGCCCGGGAGACACGCTGCTCGGCCTCGCTCTCGACCAGGGCGGCCACCTGACCCACGGCATGAAGATCAACTTCTCGGGCCGTCTCTACGACATCGTCGCCTACGGCGTGGACCCCGAGACGTCGACCATCGACATGGACGAGGTGCGTCGCCTCGCGGTCGAGCACAAGCCGAAGGTCATCATCGCCGGCTGGTCGGCATACCCCCGCACGCTCGACTTCGCCGCCTTCCGTGCCATCGCCGACGAGGTGGGCGCGCTGCTCTGGGTCGACATGGCGCACTTCGCCGGTCTCGTCGCCGCAGGTCTCCACCCGAACCCCGTTCCGCACGCGCACGTCGTCTCCTCGACCGTGCACAAGACGATCGGCGGGCCGCGTTCGGGCTTCATCCTCACGAACGACGCCGACCTGGCGAAGAAGATCAACACCGCTGTCTTCCCCGGACAGCAGGGCGGCCCCCTCATGCACGTGATCGCCGCGAAGGCGACCGCGTTCAAGCTCGCGGGCACCCCGGAGTTCAAGGAGCGTCAGGAGCGCACGCTGCGCGGAGCCTCCATCCTCGCCGAGCGCCTCTCCCAGCAGGACGTGAAGGATGCCGGGATCGGGGTCCGCTCCGGCGGCACCGACGTGCACCTGGTGCTCGTCGACCTGCGTGACGCCGAGATCGACGGCAAGCAGGCCGAGGACCTGCTGCACGACATCCACATCACCGTGAACCGCAACGCGGTGCCGAACGACCCGCGTCCGCCGATGGTCACCTCCGGTCTGCGCATCGGAACGCCGGCGCTCGCGACCCGCGGCTTCGGCGACGCCGAGTTCACCGAGGTCGCCGACGTGATCGCGCTCGCGCTGCTCCCCGGCGCCGACGTCGAGGCGCTCCGTGCGCGCGTCGATGCGCTCGCCGCAGGCTTCCCGCTCTACCCGGACCTGCAGCAGTGACCGCGAAGATCCTCGACGGCAAGGCGGCGTCGGCCGCGATCAAGGCCGAGCTGACCGAGCGCGTCGCCGCGCTGAAGGCGAAGGGGATCGTTCCCGGGATCGCCACGGTGCTCGTCGGCGCCGACCCGGCATCCCAGCTCTACGTCGGCATGAAGCACCGCCAGTCCGAGGCGATCGGGATGAACTCGATCCAGCGCGAGCTGCCGGCCGATGCCACGCAGGCCGACGTCGAGGCGCTGATCGACGAGCTCAACGCCGATCCGGACTGCCACGGCTACATCGTCCAGCTGCCGCTGCCGAAGCACATCGACACCGACGCGATCCTCGAGCGGATCGACCCGGCGAAGGATGCCGACGGCCTGCATCCGACCAACCTCGGGCGGCTCGTGCTCAACGTCAACAGCCCGATCCACACTCCGCTGCCCTGCACGCCGCGCGGTGTGATCGAGCTGCTGCTGCGCAACGACTACGACCTCAAGGGCAAGCATGTCGTGGTCGTCGGGCGCGGTGTCACGATCGGCCGCTCCATCGGTCTGCTGCTCACCCGACGCGATCTGAACGCGACGGTCACGCTGACCCACACCGGCACGGTCGACATGCCGCGCTACCTGCGCGAGGCCGACGTCATCGTCGCCGCGGCGGGGGTCAAGCACCTCATCCGCGCCGAGGACGTCAAGCCGGGAGCCGCCGTGCTCGACGTGGGGGTGACCCGCGAGACCGATCCCGAGACCGGGAAGAACCTCGTCTTCGGCGACGTGCATCCGGATGTCGCCGAGGTCGCAGGCTGGGTCTCGCCGAATCCCGGCGGGGTCGGGCCCATGACGGTCGCCCTGCTGATGACCAACGTCGTCGAAGCGGCCGAACGCCTCGTCTGACCCGGCCCCGGTCGTTCCGGGTGGATCCGGTCCCGGTCTGTTCCGGGTCGATCCGGTCCCGATCTGCACACTTTGTCCCGAACTGCACACCTTTCGCGCGGATCCGTCCGCGGAACGGGGCACTGTGTGCAGATGGGGGACCCGAACTGCAGACCCGGTCCCGGTCGTTCCGGGTGGATCCGGTCCCGATGTGCACACCTTGTCCCGGTCTGCACACGTTTCGCCCCATTTCGTCCGCGGAACGGGGCACTGTGTGCAGATCGGGACGGGGTGAGGTCAGCCCGGTGCGCGGATCGGGACGGGACGGGACGGGACGGGGTGTGGTCAGCCCGGTGTGCAGGACGGGACAGGACAGGACGGGATGGGACGGGACGGGGTGTGGTCAGCCCGGTATGCGGGACGGGGTGTCGTCAGCCCAGTTCGTCGAGCATCCGCCGCTGCTCGGGCGTGAGCCCGTCGTTCAGCTCCTCGCGGGCGGCTGACGTCTCGCGGGCGGCGGATGCCCCGGGGGATGTCTCGGACGTCGTTCCGTTCGCCCGCCCTCGCCCGACCTTCGCCTGCACGGCGTCGTAGAGTTCGCCGGCCTTCGCCTGGAGGCGGTCGTCGACCTGGTCGTAGATCATCCACACGAACAGCAGGAAGAGCGGGGGCAGGGCGAAGCCCCAGAATCCGGATGCGCGCACGCCGGTCAGCCAGACGGTGAGCACCCAGATGATGAGCTCGACCAGGTAGACCAGCACGTACTGCACGGTCTTCTCGCCCAGGCGCGTGCGGTCGGCCGCCGATCTGGCTGCCGCCTTTCGGAAGGCGGCGGTCAGCGTCGGCTTCACCAGGAGCGCGGCGAGCGTGAGGATCACAGCGGCCCAGAGGGCGTTGAACCCGACGGAGACGCCGGGGAACAGCAGGCCGATGAGCAGCAGAACCGCGACGTTGAACACGTACAGAGCGGCGAATCGGACGATGGCGTTCTTCATGCGACCAGAATTCCACAGTCCTGGATGCTGCGGCACCTCGAGCGTGACAGCGCAGGTGGTCAGCTCGCGGGGAAAGCGCGCTCGACCGCATCGACGACCGCGTCGTAGACCGAGTCCCAGGGCACGAGCGGGGGAGTCACCCCGGCGAGTTCGAGGCTGACGGCACCGTGCACCTGAGCCCAGACGGTGAGAGCGGCGGCGGTCACTTCGGACTCGGGGACACGTGCCCCGAGTGCGCGCATCAGCGGTGCCATCGCCGCGCTCATCGTCGCGTCATCCGGTCGGCAGTCCTCGGTGGCCACGCCTCCGCCGAACATCAGGCGATAGAGAGCGGGGTTGGCCATGGCCCACGATCGATAGGAGAGGCCGAGTGCGCGCAGGCCCTCGGGCTCAGCGTCGGCCTGGGCCTCGCCGAACGATGCGAACCCGTGTTCGATGACGGCCACCAGCAGCTCCGTCTTCCCGCCGAACAGAGCGTAGACGGCAGAGGTCGAGGTGCCGGCGTTCACGGCGATGTCGCGGAGACTGATGCGCTCCGGACCCTTGTCGTCGACCATCGCGGCCGTCTCCGCGAGCAGTCGGTCACGGAGCAGATCGTCGTAGAGGGGAGGCCTTGCCATGCGGGGGAGTCTATCGTAACGTTGTTTCATAACGCAGTTACATAACAAAGTTCCAGGAGCGGCTCATGTCTCAGCAGGTCTTCCCCGGTCGCTTCACCGCGACCCCCGAGCGCACGGATGTCACGGTCTTCCTGATCGGGATGCGCGCCAATCGATGGTGGCAGCTCGGAAAGGTGTGGTGGACGGCCAGCAAGATGCCGCCGATGCTCCAGCACCTCGCGACGCGTCCGGATGCGGGCATGCTCGGCGCGCACAGCTGGTTCGGGCGGACGACCATCCTGCTCTCCTACTGGGAGAGCCCGGAGCACCTGCAGCGCTTCGCGGCCGACCGGGACGCTCCGCATCTGCAGCCCTGGAGGGACTTCATGCGCACGCTGCAGGGCAGCGGCAGCGTCGGCGTCTGGCATGAGACCTACCAGGTGCCCGTCGCCGACCTCGAGGCCGTCTACGTGGACATGCCTGTGTTCGGCCTGGCCGCGGCCACGGCACACTCTCCCGTCGGCCCGGGACAGAAGACGGCGCGCCAGCGGATGGGCCGCTGAGGCGAGGCTCGACGCGGCTCAGACCTGCGGGTGCAGGCTGCTCTCGATGTTCGTGATGCGCGCCTGCTCGTCGAACCGGAAGGTCGCCGTGCCGGTGCTGTCGGCCACTGTGGCGCCGGAGAACGACTCGTCCGTCCAGGTGAGGTTCCAGCCGGCGAGGCGCGCGGCATCCCACACCGAGGTCCGCGCGTCCGGCAGCGCCACGGTGGAGAGGATGCGCGGCAGCGCGATGGCGGCGGCCGCGACGGTGAGCGGCGGCAGCGGAGCATCGAGCAGGAACACGGCGTACGTGCCGCCGCCGACCGGAGCGAGGTAGTACGGCGCGCGGCCCGTCAGCTCCACGGCCACGGCGCCGACCGTGTGCGCGGCTGCAGTGATCCAGTCGGCGTCACCCGCGGCGTCGGCGGGGAAGGGAAGTTCCGTCTCGCTGAGCTCGGCGATCCCGTGCTCGCGTCCGTAGTCGCGCAACTGAGCGGCGACACCGGCGGGATCCCCCTGCGGGTGGGCCCACGCCCACAGCAGCGAGCGAGGTCCCGGGGCGATCGTCGCCACCAGATGCGCACGCGTCACGAGCTGGCGGGACGGGTCCGCGTTCGACGTGAAGGTGAGCGTGCCGGCGGCCATGTCGGCATCCCAGCGATTGTCACCGAGGTCCTCGAGCGCGGTGGCCAGGGAGTCCTGACGGAGGGCGGAGAACAGTGCGGCACGGTCTGCGAGCGGCTGGAGCGCGGCGAAGGTCATGCCCACAGTCTCGCCCGGATTGCTATGAATCCGCCAACTCCGTGCGGCCGGTCAGAGCATCCGCCGGTCGCCCCATCCGCCAGACGCTCGGCACCAACAGCGTCACGGCGGCGAGGACGGCGTAGAGGATCCCCGAGGTGACGAGCACGGTCTCGACGTCGCTGTGCGTGAGCAGCCAGCCGTAGACGAGCGTCCCGATCGGCATCACCACGAAGCTGCCGAGCATGTCGTAGCTGGCGACGCGGGAGAGCTTGTCGCCGGGGATGTTCTCCATCATCGCGAGATTCCAGCCGGTGCTGAACACCTCGGCGCCGGCTCCCGCCAGGAACGCGGTGATGGCGAGCAGGACGACGGCGGGATGCACGCCCAGCACCGTGAGCGGGATGGCGAAGGCGGCCATGCCGATCATGCCGTAGCGCAGCGGCCGTTTCAGCGGGAACCACAGCAGCACCAGGGTCATCAGCAGGATGCCGACGCCTTCGGCGCTGACGACCCACCCCCACCCGGCGATGCCCAGCCTCTCGTCGTTCTTCGCGATGTACGGACCGACGACGCCCCACGCGCCGATGTGGATCGCGTTCATGACCATGAAGGCGAGCACGATCACCCACAGCCAGGTGCGGCTCCAGAACTCGCGCCACCCGACCCGGAGGTCGTGGAACATCGTGGTTCCGCCGCCATGATCCGGCGGAGGAAGCCTGACCATCGCCAGCACCGGGATCGCGATGACCCAGCCGATCGCCTGCACGACCATGGCCCAGGCGGGACCGGCGGTGGCGACCACGATGCCGGCGATGATGGGACCGCCGATCGTGGTCGCAGAGCGCACGAACGACAGCATCGCATTGGCCTGCTGCAGGTGCTCGGGGGAGGTCAGCTGCGGGATGATCCCCTGCATGGCGGGGAGGACGAACGCGGTGGACGCGCCGTTCACGACCGACAGCAGCGCGAGCAGCGGAACCGTGGCCGCTCCGGTGAACAGCAGTGCGGCCATCGCACCGATCGTCAGGATGTCGATGACGTAGCAGGACTGGATGATGAGAGCCCGGGGGAGCCGATCGGCGACCACTCCGCCGAACAGCAGGAAGACGATGTTGCTCACGGTGAACGCCGCCAGGACGATCGACAGCGATCGCGCGTCGTTGTCGATCTCGAGCACGGCGAAGGCCAGCGCGATCGACGACATCGAGCCGGCGATGAGCGTGATGGCACGCGCGAGGAAGAACCAGCGGAATCCTCGGTCCTGCATCGCTGCGAGCGCGCGGATCATCGCGGGTGCTCGCTGCTGTGCATCCGTCCATCCTGCCACCCGAGGGCAGCGGCAGCAGGAGTCAGTAGCTGGCGCGGGTCGTGTCGCCGGATGCCGGGATGAAGCGGGCGGCCAGCGCCTCGGATGCCCGAGCCAGCATCGCCACGTCGGCCCCGACGGCCACGAAGTCCGCACCCGCGGCGATGTACGCATCGGCGGCGGAGGGATCGAAGGCGTTCACACCCACCGGAGTGCCCGCATCCTTCGCCGCCGCGAAGACGCACTCGACCGCTGCGACGACATCCGGGTGCGTCTGCTGACCGAGCAGCCCCATCGACGCGGACAGGTCGGACGGGCCGACGAACACCGCATCCACCCCATCGACCGCTGCGATCTCGGCCGCAGCCTCCACACCGGCCGCGGTCTCGATCTGCACCGTGAGGGAGGTGTGCCGCGCGGAGTCCTGCAGGTAGCCGTCGACGCGGTTCCAGCGGGCGCTGCGCGCGAGCGCGCTGCCGACCCCACGCACGCCCTCGGGCGGGTAGCGGGTCGCGGCGACCGCGGCACGCGCCTCCTCGACCGACGAGACCATCGGCACGATGAGATTCTGCGCGCCCAGGTCGAGCACCTGCTTGATCGCCACCGTGTCGTTCGACGGCACGCGCACGACCGGCGCGATCGGATAGGCGGCGACGACCTGCAGCTGCACCAGGGTCGACTCGAGCGTGTTCGCCGAGTGCTCCATGTCGATCAGGAGCCAGTCGAGCCCGGATCCTGCGGCGACCTCGGTGACGAGGGGGCTGCCGGAGCATGCCCACATCCCGATCAGCGGGCGGTCGGCCGATGCGAGCTGCTCGCGGAGGGACGGTTTCAGATGAAGCGGCATTCGATCGTTCCCATCGGTCCGTAGTCGCACAGCACCTGATCGCCGCGCGACACCCACATCGGGCGTGTGAACGATCCTGCCAGGATGATCTCGCCCGGCTCCAGACGCGCGCCGTGCTGGTGGAACTTGTTCGCGAGCCACGCGACACCGGTGGCGGGGTGGCCCAGCACGCCGGCGGCGACCCCGGTCTCCTCGATCTCGCCGTTGCGCGAGAGCACACCGGGCACCCATCGCAGGTCGATCTCGTCGGGGCGCTTGCGCACCGTGCCCAGCACCATGGCACCGTAGGCGGCATTGTCGCTGATCGTGTCGACGATCGTGCGCCCCTCGAGCTCGATGTGCGAGTTCAGAACCTCGAGCGCCGGCACGGCGTAGTCGATCGCCGCGAGCGCATCCTCCAGCGTGCAGTCCGGGCCTTCGAGCGGATGCTTGAGCACGAAAGCGAGCTCGACCTCGATGCGCACGTTCGAGAAGTGATCGACCGGGATCTCGGCCCCCGACTCGTACACGGTGTCGTCGAACATGACGCCGTAGTCGGGTTCGGTGATGCCGGTCGCCTGCTGCATGGCCTTCGACGTGAGTCCGATCTTGCGTCCGACCAGGCGACGCCCGGCGGCGATCTGCGAGTCCCGCCAGACCCCCTGGATCGCGTACGAGTCTTCGACCGTGGCGTCGGGGTACCGCGCGGTGATGCGCGGGATCACCCCGTGCGTCCGGTCGGCCTCGGCGAGTTCCGCGGCGATCTGCGCGACGATGTCTGGTGACAGCATCCGTCTCTCCTCTGTGTGGGAACGTGTGCGACGTGCGTGCGAAGTCGGCGTCGAGGCGATCAGAGCTGGTGGCCGAGCTTGTACTCGCCCTGCTTGTACTCCGGCATGGCCTCGTCGTCGCCGGGTCGCGTGTACGAGAATCCGTCGGCGCCGATCGTGACGGCCATCTCGGAGTCGTCGGTGCGGGCGACGACGGGCTGGGGGTTGCCGTCGAGATCGAGCACGAGCGACGCCTCGGTGTACCAGGAGGGGACGACCGGGTTGCCCCACCAGTCCCGGCGCTGGTTGTCGTGCACATCCCAGGTGATGACGGGGTTGTCGGGGTCGCCGGTGTAGTAGTCCTGCGTGTACACCTCGACGCGGTGCCCGTCGGGGTCGCGGAGGTAGAGGTAGAACGCGTTCGAGACGCCGTGGCGGCCGGGGCCGCGCTCGATGGCGTCGGAGCGACGGAGCGCGCCGAGCTTGTCGCAGATCGCGAGGATGTTGTGCTTCTCGTGGGTCGCGAAGCACACGTGGTGCATGCGAGGGCCGTCGCCGCCGGTCATCGCCGTGTCGTGCACCGTGGGCTTGCGGCGCATCCAGGCGGCGTACACGGTGCCCTCGTCGTCCTGGATGTCCTCCGTGACGCGGAACCCGAGGTCCTGCATGAACTTCACGGCGCGGGGCACGTCGGGGGTGACCTGGTTGAAGTGGTCGAGTCGCACGAGCTCGCCGGGGATGTGCAGGTCGTACCGCCACGACATCCGCTCGACGTGGTCGGACTGGTGGAAGAACTCGATCGGGAAGCCGAGCGGGTCGACCACGCGCACCGAGTCGCCGACGCCCTTGACGAAGCCCTCGGGGTTGCGGCGCACGTCGCAGCCGAGCTCCTCGTAGAACGCCACGGCGAGGTCGAGGTCCTCAGGCGTGCGCACCCGGTACGAGAACGCGGCGACCGCGGCGATCGGTCCCTTGCGCAGCACGAGGTTGTGGTGGATGAACTCCTCCGTCGAGCGGAGGTAGATCGCCTCGTCATCCTCTTCCGTGACGTACAGGCCGAGGACGTCGACATAGAACACCCGCGAGGCGGCCAGGTCGGTGACGACGAGCTCCATGTAGGCGCAGCGCAGCACGTCCGGAGGGGTGCTCTCGGGCGTCGCGATGGGGTTGTCGGTCTGGATCGGAGCCTCCTGGCTCACGTAGTAGCCCGAGGAGGTCAGCGTCTTCGCAGTCTTGTCGGTCATTGCAGGGTCCTTGCTCAGTTCTTGCCGAAGGTCGGGTTGTGCGCGCCGCCGAGCGTGATGTGCACGCTCTGCTGGTCGGTGTAGAAGTCGATCGAGCGGTACCCGCCCTCGTGGCCGAGTCCCGAGGCCTTCACGCCGCCGAACGGGGTGCGCAGGTCGCGGACGTTGTTGCTGTTCAGCCACACCATGCCCGCCTCGACGGACTGGGCGAAGTTGTGCGCGCGCTTCAGGTCGTTCGTCCAGATGTAGGCGGCGAGGCCGTACTTCGTGTTGTTGGCGAGCGAGAGCGCTTCGTCGTCGGAGTCGAACGGCGTGATGGCGACGACCGGGCCGAAGATCTCCTCCTGGAAGATGCGGGCGTCGGGGGAGACGTCGGCGAACACCGTCGGCGCGACGAAGTTGCCCGTATCGAACCCCTCGGGGCGCCCGCCGCCGGCGACGAGGCGCCCCTCGGTCTTGCCGATCTCGACGTAGCTCATCACCTTGTCGTAGTGCTCGGGGTGCACCAGCGCGCCCACCTCCGTGGCCGGGTCGTGGGGGTAGCCGACCTTGACGCGCTTCGCCTGGGCGGCGTAGCGCTCGACGAACTCCTCGTAGACCGAGCGCTCGACGAGGATGCGGGATCCTGCGGTGCAGCGCTCGCCGTTGAGGGAGAAGACGCCGAAGATGGTCGCGTCGACCGCGGCCTCGAGGTCGGCGTCGGCGAACACGACGGCGGGGGACTTGCCGCCCAGCTCCATCGAGAGGCCCTTGAGGAAGGGAGCGGCGTTCCCGAAGATCAGCTGTCCGGTCGAGCTCTCGCCCGTGAACGAGATGAGCGGTACGTCGGGGTGCTTCACGAGCGCGTCTCCGGCGTCCTCGCCGAGTCCGTTGACGAGGTTGAAGACGCCCTGCGGCAGCCCGGCCTCCTCGAAGATACCGGCCCAGAGGGATGCCGAGAGCGGCGTGAACTCGGCGGGCTTGAGCACGACGGTGTTTCCGGTGGCGAGCGCCGGGCCGAGCTTCCAGGACTCGAGCATGAACGGCGTGTTCCACGGCGTGATGAGACCGGCGACGCCGATCGGCTTGCGGTTGACGTAGTTCATCTGCTTGCCGGGCACCTTGAAGGCGTCGTCGGACTGCGCGACGATCAGGTCGGCGAAGAAGCGGAAGTTCTCGGCGGCGCGGCGGGCCTGGCCGAGCGCCTGCGTGATCGGGAGACCCGAGTCGTACGACTCGAGCTCGGCGAGGCGGGCATCCCGCGACTCGACGAGGTCGGCGATCCGGTGCAGCACGCGCGAACGCTCGCGGGGGAGCATCCGCGGCCACGGCCCTTCGTCGAACGCGCGCTTCGCAGCGGCGACGGCGAGTTCGATATCGGCCTTCTTGCCCGCGGCTGCGGTCGTGTAGGTCTTGTTCGTCACCGGATCGAGCACATCGAACGTGTCGCCGTCGACCGAGTCGACGAATGCGCCGTCGATGTAGTGCTGGATGTGATCGGGCAGGTCTGCGGGGATGCGGGAATCGGTCATGACTCGTCTCCTGAGTTGTGGTGAGAGCGGGTGTGCAGCGCGTCGAGGAAGGCGTCCCTCGTGCGCAGACGGTGGTTGCGGGCGGCCAGCTCGATCTCGAGCGGGTCGGCACCCGCCCTGATGAGCTCGAGGATCTGGGTGTGCTCCTCGACGGAGTGCTGCGCGCGGCCGGGCACATACGCGAACGTCGAATCGCGGATGCCGGACAGGCGGGCCCATCCGCGGTGCACGAGGTCGAGCAGGTGCGGGTTGGGGCAGGGTTCGAAGAGCAGGGAGTGGAACTGGCGGTTGAGCTCGGTGAAGGCGTGCGCATCGAGGTGGCCGAGCATCTGCGTCATCCGCTCGTTGACGGCCTCGGCGGCAGCCAGCGCTTCGTCGTCGAGCAGCGGTGCCGACAGCGCCGTCGCCGCTCCCTCGACGAGTCCGAGCGTCTGCATGGTGTGCGCGTACTCGCTCTCGTCGACGAGGGTGACGCGAGCGCCGACGTTGCGCTCGAAGGTCACGAGTCCTTCGGCCTCGAGGCGCCGGATGGCTTCGCGCACCGGGACGACGCTCATGCCGAGCTCATCGGCGAGCGAACCCAGGACGAGCCGGTATCCGGGCCCGAAGGTGTGCGCCGAGATGCGCGAGCGGATCCAGGCGTAGGCCTGCTCGGACTTGCTGGAGCTCGCGACCGTCGTCATGAGCCGGCACCCGTGCGGGTCGCGGACTCGTACTTCTCGCGCCACGCCGCGTTCAGGGGGAAGAGGCCGTCGACAGGATGCCCTGCGGCGACCTGCTCGGCGATCCAGGCGTCCTCGACCTCCTGGGCGAGAGCGGCGTCGGCGATCTCTTCGGCCAGAGCCGGAGGGATGACGATCACACCGTCTCCGTCGCCGACGATGATGTCGCCCGGCTGCACGGTCGCTCCGCCGCACGAGATCGTGACGTCGACGTCCCACGGCACGTGCTTGCGCCCGAGGACCGAGGGGTGGGCGCCCTGCGAGAAGACCGGGAGGCCGATCTCGGCGACCGCGTCGAAGTCTCGCACGCCGCCGTCGGTCACGACGGCCGCCGCACCACGGGCTCGGGCCCGCAGAGCGAGGATGTCGCCGAGGGTGCCGGTGGTCGCGTCGCCGCGGGCCTCGATCACGATGATCTCGCCCTCCTCGACGGCGTCGAAGGCGCGCTTCTGGGCGTTGTAGCCGCCGCCGTGAGAGGCGAACAGATCCTCGCGGAAGGGCACGAAGCGCAGCGTCTTGGCGGTGCCGACGATCTTGCTGCCCGGGATGTTCGCGGCGACCCCGTCGACGAAGCAGGAGTGGTGCCCGCGCTTGCGCAGCTGCGCGGAGAGGCCGGCGGTCGGGGCCTCCATCAGCTTCGCGCGCAGCTCGGGGGAGAGGGCGGACGTGGTCGTCTCGGGCGGAAGGCCGGCTTCCTCGCGGGATCCCCAGGCCTCGGTGCGCTGCAGATCGTCGACGGCGGGGAGAGAGCCGAGCTCGGCGTCGAAGGGCGCGTCGCCCTGGGTGACGGTGGTGACGAGTCGGCCGGACGTCGGAGCGCCGGCGGCGTCCGGAGCATCCACCTCGATCTCGACCACGTCGCCGGGGACGATGACGGACGATCCTGCGGGGGTCCCCGTCAGGATGACGTCGCCGGGTTCGAGCGTGAAGTGCTGCGAGAGGTCCGCCACGAGCTGGGCGAGCGGGAAGATCAGGCCTGCGGTCGTGTCGTCCTGCCGCAGCTCGCCGTTGACCCAGGCGCGGACTCGCAGGGCCGCCGGGTCGACGGTCCTGGCGTCGATCAGCTCGGGGCCGAGCGGGGTGTAGCCGTCGCCGCCCTTGGAGCGGACGTTGGACCCCTTGTCGTTCGCGCGGAGGTCGTAGAGGCCGAGGTCGTTCGACGCCGTGACCCAGCCGACGTGGTTCCAGGCGTCCTCGAGTGAGACGCGGCGGGCCGCCGTGCCGATCACGAGGGCGATCTCGCCCTCGAAGGCGAGGAGCTCCGTGCCGGCCGGCCGCTCGACGGTGCCGCCCGAGACGCCGACGGAACTCGACGGCTTCAAGAAGTAGGAGGGAGCTGCGGGTCGACGCCCGCGCTGATCGGCGCGGGAGGCGTAGCTCAGGTGGATCGCGATGATCTTGCCGGGGCGGGTCATGGATGCCGTCACGGGGCGCCTCCTCGCGCTGTGGATCGACGCCTTGTGCGTCGTATTCGAAATCATATATCATCGTGTCACCCCTCGGCAAGCAACTCGATACCCCTCGTACGCGAGCCGTGACAATGCGGTCACAATCAAAGGAGACACCCCATGAGCGGGCAGTCACAGGCTGGGTTCACGCCCACCGGAACCATCGCGACAGCGGCCGATCGGCGCCGTGTCGTCTTCGCGACAGTCGTCGGCACCACGGTCGAGTGGTACGACTTCTTCATCTACGCCACGGCCGTCGGTCTGGTGTTCGGGCAGCTCTTCTTCGAGCCGCTCGGTGCGAACAGCGCCCTCATCGCGTTCGCCACCGTCGGCGTGAGCTTCCTCTTCCGCCCCCTCGGGGCATTCCTCGCCGGCCACTTCGGAGACAAGCTCGGACGCAAGGCCGTGCTCATGTGGACGCTCATCCTGATGGGAGCGGCCACCGCCCTCATCGGAGTCCTGCCGACGTACGAGGCGATCGGCATCGCCGCTCCCATCCTCCTCGTGCTGCTGCGCATCCTGCAGGGCATCTCGGCCGGAGGCGAGTGGGGTGGCGCGGTGCTGATGGCCGTCGAGCACGCCCCGAAGGCGAAGCGCGGGATCTTCGGCGCCTCGCCACAGATCGGTGTGCCGCTCGGCCTGCTGCTCGCCTCCGGCGTGATGGCACTCATGACCGCGATCGCTCCGGGAGACCAGTTCCTACAGTGGGGCTGGCGGGTGCCGTTCCTGCTCAGCGTCGTCCTGATCCTCGTGGGCTACTACGTGCGACGCAAGGTGGAGGAGAGCCCGGTGTTCATCGAGCTCGCCGAGCGCAAGGAGAAGGCGAGCATGCCGATCGTGCAGCTCTTCCGCAAGCACCTCCTGCTCGTGATCGTCGCGGCCCTCGTGTTCGCGGGCAACAACGCGGTCGGGTACATGACGACCGGTGGATACATCCAGGGCTACGCCACCAACCCCGAAGGCCCGATCGGCCTCGAACGCGGACCCGTGCTGTGGGCTGTCACCGGCTCTGCCGTCACCTGGCTCATCACGACGCTCATCGCCGGCTGGCTGTCCGACCGCATCGGTCGGCGCACCACGTACATCATCGGCTGGGTGATGCAGCTCGTCGGCGTCTTCACGCTGTTCCCGCTGGTCAACACCGGCCAGGTCGGCCTGCTGTTCGCCGGCCTTGCGATCCTGACGATCGGCCTCGGCTTCACGTACGGGCCGCAGGCGGCGCTGTACACCGAGCTGTTCCCGGCCAGCATCCGCTTCTCGGGCGTCTCGATCTCGTACGCGATCGGAGCGATCGCCGGTGGCGCCTTCGCCCCGACCATCGCGACCGCGATCGTGCAGGCGACCGGTTCGACGCAGGCGGTCACGTGGTACCTCGCCGGCATGACGGTGCTCGGCCTCGTCGCGACGCTGCTGCTGCGCGACCGCTCCGGAATCCCGCTGGGACCGGACCACGAGGACGAGCAGTCCGTGAGCCCGATCCGGGGTCTCGCCAGGGCCTGATCTCGATCGGACGTCCACAATTCAGCATCGACGATGGTGCAGGCGATGCGTCGCTCCGGTTCTTCGGGGGCGACGCATCTGCCGTCTCTCATTCATGCTGAATTGTGAACGACGTCAGCCGTCGAGGGCGTCGCGGATCGCGGATGCCGAACGCTGCAGTCTCGCGGCGATCTCGGCGTCCTCGAGGTCGGTCGCGACGTGCACGACGGCGATCGCCGCCGGTCGCTGCCCGCGGAGCGCGAGGGGCACCGCCACCGACTGCACGGTGGGGATGACCTCGTCGTGACTCGTCGCATATCCGCGGGTGCGGGCGCGCTCGACCTCGTCACGGAGGGTCTGCTCGATGCCGGTCGGCCATTCCGACGGCCTCAGCTGCGCGAGGATGGCCTTGCCCGGCGCGCCGACAGTGACGGGGTGACGGGCACCGGGCCGCTGCGCGACGCTCGCGATGGCGTGGCGCGGTTCGATGCTGGCGAGCGTGATGCAGTCGTCGCCGTCGAGGACGCCCAGGAAGCAGGTCATCCCGAGCTCGTTCGCGATGGCGGTGAGCTCGGGCAGCGCCTCGGCCTGCAGGTCGTGGGCGACGCCCGCGGCGAGGGCCGCCATGCGAGCGCCGAGCGTCACGGAGCCTGACGCGTCCCGTCCGACGAGGCGGTGGTCCTCCAGTGTGCGCAGGAGCCGGTAGGCGACCGAGCGATGCACTTCGAGCCGGGCGGCGATCTCGTCGATCGTGAGGGGGACACGTGCGTCGGCGAGGACCTCGAGGATCCGGATGCCGCGGCTGAGGGTCTGCGAGGCCGGTGTGCCCTCTGGCATGCGTGCGCTCCCTTGCGTTCCGAGACGGGCGTCTCTAAGCTGTGTTCAATAGTAGAACGTCGTGTTCGAATATAGAACACGAGATCTACGGACGCAAGACCCGACAGAGACGTCCGGAAGGAATCGACGACGATGCAGTTCCACCACCACGGCTACGTGTCCGGAGACCCGCGCGTGAAGGATGCCGCCGGCATCGGCGCAGAGCGCCCGGACGACGTGCCGGATCAGATCGACGTGCTGATCGTCGGTTCCGGACCCGCCGGGATGCTGCTCGCGGCGCAGATGTCGCAGTACCCCGATGTCTCCACGCGCATCATCGAGAAGCGCGACGGCCGGCTGGTCCTCGGTCAGGCCGACGGCATCCAGCCGCGCAGCGTCGAGACCTTCCAGGCCTTCGGGTTCGCCGAGCGCATCATCGCGGAGGCGTACAACATCGGCTGGATGAACTTCTGGGGCCCGAACCCCGACAGGCCAGACGAGATCGTCCGCACCTCGCGCACGGCCGACTACGCCTACGACATCTGCGAGTTCCCGCACCTGATCGTCAATCAGGCGCGCGTGCTCGACTATTTCGCCGAAGCAGCCGCGAACGGCCCAGGGCGCATCGCTCCCGACTACGGCATCGAGTTCGCAGGTCTCACCGTGCACGACGACGGCGAGTACCCGGTCGAGGTCTCCCTGCGCTACGTCGCCGGGGAGCGCGCCGGCGAGGAGCGCACGATCCGCGCGAAATACGTCGTGGGATGCGACGGAGCGCGCAGCGGCGTGCGCCAGGCGATCGGACGCACCCACGTCGGTGGCAGCGCCGCGCACGCGTGGGGCGTCATGGACGTGCTGGTCAACACCGACTTCCCGGACTGGCGCACCAAGTGCGCGATCAACTCCGAGGCGGGCAACATCCTGCACATCCCGCGTGAAGGCGGATATCTCAGCCGGATGTACATCGACCTCGGTGAGGTCGCCGAGGACGACGACCATCGCGTCAGGCAGACGCCGATCGAGGAGATCATCCGCAAGGCGAACGCGATCCTCAGCCCCTACACTCTCGATGTCAAGGAGGTCGCCTGGCACAGCGTCTACGAGGTCGGACACCGCGTCACCGACGGCTTCGACGACGTGATCGACGGATCGGGTCGCACGCCGCACGTGTTCCTCACGGGCGATGCCTGCCACACCCACAGCGCCAAGGCGGGTCAGGGTATGAACGTGTCGATGCAGGACGGTTTCAACCTCGGGTGGAAGCTCGGCTCCGTCCTCACCGGGCGCGCACCGGAGACCCTCCTCGCGACGTACGGGGCCGAGCGTCGCCCTGTCGCGCAGCAGCTGATCGACTTCGACCGCGAGTGGTCGACCCTCATGGCGCGCAAGCCCTCGGAGATCACCGACCCCACGGACCTCGCGACGTACTATCTCGCTACAGCGGAGTTCCCGTCGGGCTTCATGACGCAGTACACGGCGTCGATGATCACCGGCTCGGACGCGCATCAGGCGCTCGCCGCAGGATTCCCGCTCGGCAAGCGCTTCAAGTCGGCCGAGGTCGTGCGTGTCGGCGACGGGAACGCCGTGCACCTCGGACACCACGCCAAGGCCGATGGGCGTTGGCGCGTGTACGCCTTCGCGGCTCGCGATGCGGCGACGCTCGACGCGTGGGCCGAGTCGGCCGCTCCGGTGTTCGCCCGGTTCACGCCGGCGGATGCGGACGCGGATGCCGTCTTCGACGTGAAGGCCGTCTATCAGCAGCCGTACGAGGAGATCGAGGTCACCTCAGCGCCCGAGCTCTTCCAGCCGAAGACGGGTCCCCTGGGGCTCACCGACTGGGAGAAGGTCTACGCCGCAGGTCCGTCGAAGTGGACCGAGACCGACATCTTCGAGGCGCGGGAGCTGTCCCGCGACGGTGTCGTCGTCGTGGTGCGCCCCGATCAGTACGTCGCCGCGGTCCTGCCGCTCGACGCGACGGAGGAGCTGGCGGCGTTCTTCGACGGAGCACTGCTGCCGGCATCCTGAGTCCTCGCGTTGCGAAGGAGATCTCCCTCTGCGAAGGAGACATTCGCGCCATCTCTCCTTCTCAGCGTGAGTTCTCCTTCGCTGGGGGTGGGGCAGGGGTGTGGGTTGGCGTGGGGGTTGGGGTGTGGGTTGGGGGGGACGGATGGGGATGCCGCGGCGATCAGGACGGGTGTGAGGTGCTGAGAGGCTCTGGCGGGTGTCGGAGGCCCCGCGTACTCTGAGGGCCGACGGGCGACGCAGCCCCGACAGGAGGAGTGCATGATGGACTGGAAGATCGAGCTGATCTTCGTCCCGGTCTCGGATGTCGACCGGTCGAAGGAGTTCTACACGAAGATCGGGTTCAACCCCGATCACGACCAGGTGCCGTACGAGGGTCTCCGATTCGTGCAGATGACCCCGCCGGGGTCCGCCTGCTCGATCGCGTTCGGCACGGGGCTCGAGATCCCGCTCGAACCGGGGCAGCAGAAGACGATCCAGGTGGTGGTTCCGAACGCCGACGATGCCAAGGCCCACCTCGAGGGCCTCGGTGTCACGACGAAGGGCGTCGAAGACCTCGGATGGGGCCGCTTCGTCTGGTTCGACGACCCCGACGGCAACACCTGGACGCTGCAGGAGCTCCCGGATTACAGCGCGCAGTCCTGACGTGCGCTGACGGACACAGGCGTCCGGCGCGCGTCACTCCAGACGGAAGGCGCCGCCGGACACCTCGATGCCGCCGCTCGGCGGGATCGCCACGGTGAGCAGGCTCGGGCGTCGCACGTGCGCGCCCTGATGGATGCGGACCACAGTCGCCGGGTGGCCGAGATCGCGAAGGTAGGCGCCCACCGAGGCCGCCGCTGACCCGGTCGCCGGGTCTTCGGTGATCCGCCCGACGGGGAACAGGTTGCGTGCGTCGATGTCTGCCGGGCCCGCGACGTGCAGCACCGTCGAGGTGCCGAGCCACCCTCGCTCGCGCATGAGCGCGGCGACCTCGGCGGGGGAGAAGCGGAACTGATCGAACAGCTCGCGATCTCTGAGCACGACGATCGGATGCCAGTTGCCGGCGAACGATTCCTTGGCGGGGAACCGTTCATCGAGGTCCGCCGGGGTGAGGCCGAGCAACGCTAGGAGCCGGGCGAGCACGTCGGCGTCGAGATCGCGCACCTGCGGCTCGACGCTCGTGAACGACACCGTCACCGCGCCATCCCGGTCCACCGTCGAGCGCAGCGCGACCGGGCCCGCGTTCGTGTCGAACACGACGTCGCCCGGCCCCTCCCGTTCGGCGAGGGCGACGGCCGTCGCGACAGTGGCGTGTCCGCAGAACGGGACCTCCGCCGACGGTGACCAATAGCGGGCCCGGTACCGGGGGATGCCGGTGTCGTCGTCGCGCCCGACCAGGAACGCCGTCTCGGAGTATCCGACCTGGGCGGCGATGCGCTGCATCCGCTCGTCGCTCAGGTCCGCGGCGTCGAGGACGACTCCTGCCGGATTCCCGCCCTCAGGGGCTGCCGCAAAGGCGCTGTATCGGAGGACGTCGAGATCACCGGGCATGACGGAGATCCTATCGATCGCCCGGGTCAGGAGTTCACGCGGATGATCTCCTGCTGGTACGGCGCGATCACGTCGCCGGAGATGCGAAGGTCGAGCAGCAGGAACCGCCGCGAGGCCGGATCCTCCTGGGTCCACGCAGCGAGGCGATCGAGGTCCGCGAGCGTGTTCACGACCACGCCCTCCGCGCCCACGGCGGCGCCGAACGCGGCGAAGTCGACCTCGGGGATCCGCATCGGGCCCTCGGCGAGTCCCTTGAGGCCGTAGAGGTTCACCTCTGCACCGTACGCGGCGTCGTTCCAGATCACGGCGATGCCTCGTCCCTGAGCGGCGCGCACCGCGGACTCGAGGTCGGCGATCGCCATGAGCCCGCCGCCGTCCCCCGAGGTGAGCACGACCGTCGACTCGCGGCGCGCCAGGGCCGCGCCGACGACGCTGGGCCATCCCTGCCCGATCGACTGGAACGCGGTGCCGACCATCATCATGCGATCGGGTGCCTCGACCGGCCAGTACATGTTCGCCCAGCCGATGAAGTGCCCGCCGTCCGAGACGACGACCCGGTCGCTGGGGAGGAGCTCGGCGATGCGTCGCGCGGCCGATCGGGGGTCCAGCCGGCCGTCCGCGGCGAGCTCGTCGCCCTCGTCGTAGGCGCGTGCGGCGGCGACGTCGACGCTCTCACGCCATGCCCGGGGCACAGCTTCGGATGCCGCGGCCGACACGCCGGGTGCATCCGCCGTCGCCTCGGCGTGGCGAGCGTCAGGTCCGAAGCCGTGCCCGTCGAGGCGGGCGTCGAGGCGGGCGACCAGGGCCTCGGCCGCGACACGGGCGTCCGCGCGGACGAACCCGCCGACGTGCGGGTGGGTGGCGGCCGGGGCGATGTCTATCTGGAACACGCGGGTCCCCGGCGCGAACAGCTCGCCGAAGCGCATCGTGAACTGGTTCAGGGACGCCCCGAACACGACCGCGACATCCGCGGTGTGCACCAGGTCCATGGCACCGTCCGCGCCGAAGCCGCCCGTGACGCCGAGGTCGTACTGCGTCTCGGGGAAGACCCCGCGGCCGAGAGCCGACGAGGCCGTCAGCGCACCGGTCAGCTCCGCGAGACGACCGAGGGCATCACCGGCGCCCGCCAGCCAGGCACCGCGTCCTGCGAGCAGGAAGGGGCGGGATGCTCCGCGCAGCGCGGCGGCGATGTCGTCCAGCATCCCCTCGGCGAACTCGCCGCGGGGAGCGAGCGGTGCAGGGATGCGGGGCGCGGGCGCCTCCGGCACCGGGCCGGCCTCGCGCGAGGCCACGTCGTAGGGGATCGCCAGTACGACGGGCACGCGGTAGGTCAGTGCGTGCTCGATCGCGATGACGGTGGTGGCTGCGGCATCCGCGTGCCCGACGGTATAGGTGCGGGCACCGACCGCCGAGGCCAGGGCGATCTGGTCGACGTCCCACGGCCGTGGACCAGAAGTCGGCTCGTCGCCGACGACGAGCACGAGCGGCACGTGCGCCTGCACGGCCTCCGCCAGTGCGGTGAGGGTGTTCGTGAAGCCGGCCCCGTACGTCGAGGTGCCGGCGGCGATGCGACCGCACGCGCGGAAGTGCGCGTCGGCGGCCACCACCGCGCCCTGCTCATGGCGGACGGCGGTGAAGACGGCATCCGTCTGGGTTTCGATCGCGTCGAGGAAGTAGGCGTTGCCGTTGCCCATCACGCCGAAGACGGCGTCGATGTGCTGGGCGAGGGTGAGAGCGACGTGCGCGGAGACGGTGGGCATGCGAGAGCCTTTCGAGACAGGGACGGAGATCGTGCGCATTCCGTATGTGTCTCGCCCTCGCGTCGTCGCGAGGTGCTTCGTGCCTCTTTTTCAGGCACCGGCGTCAGAACGCCGGACTCGTCGATCCTATCGCGCCGACGGTGCAGGAGAATGAGGAGATGACGGATGCATCGATCGAGCGCGAGACGCTGACCTGGGACGGCTTCGGAGCGGCGACGAGGGACCTCGCCCGCCGGATCCTCGACAGCGGCTTCATGCCGGAGGTCGTGGTGGCCATCGCCCGCGGCGGTCTGCTGCCGGCCGGCGCCATCGCGTACGGCCTCGGCGCGAAGAACTGCGGCGCCATCAACGTCGAGTTCTACACCGGCATCGGCACGGTGCTGGATGCTCCCGAGGTGCTGCCGCCCGAGCTCGACATGGCCTATCTCGACGGCCGTCGGGTGCTGCTCGTCGACGATGTCGCGGACTCAGGGCGCACCCTCGCACTCGCCGTGCAGCTGCTCGAGGACAAGGGCGCCGAGGTGCGCTCCGTCACGATCTACACGAAGCCGTCGACCATCATCCAGCCGGACTACGCCTGGAAGGACACCGACCTCTGGATCGACTTCCCGTGGTCGTTCCAGGGCACGGTCCGCGAAGAGGACCTCGGACTGACGCCCACCGCCTGAAGCCCACCGCCTGAAGCCGGCTGGGTCGCGCGTGCGCGCTCACCCGCGCAGCAGCGCGCGCAGGGTCTGGATGGTGTCGGCCTCCGCCAGGGTCTTGTCGGGACGATAGCCCTTGACCCTGGCGAAGCGCAGGGCGATACCACCGGGGTAGCGCGGGGAGCGCTGCACGCCGTCGATCGCGATCTCGACCACGAAGTGCGGGCGCAGGAAGACCGTGCTCTGGGTGCGCCTCGTCTCGAGAGGCGGGAACTGCTCGGTCTGCCACCGCAGCAGTTCGTCGGTGAGCCCCTTGAAGGTCTTTCCGACCATCACGAATCCGCCCGGTTCGCCGAACTCCCCGCTCGGGTCGAGCGCTCCGAGGTGCAGGTTCGACAGCCATCCCGCTCGTCGCCCGGACCCCCATTCCGCTGCGAGCACGACCAGATCGAAGGTCAGCACGGGCTTGACCTTCACCCAGGACTTGCCGCGTCGCCCTGCGGCGTACGCAGCATCGACCCCCTTGACGACGACTCCCTCGTGGCCGGCGATCAGTGCCTCGCGCGACAGCCGCTCGGCCGCCTCGGGGTCGTCGGTGACGATGCCGGGCATCCGCCATTCGCCCACTACGCGCTCGAGTTCCGCGAGGCGGGTGGAGAGCGGCTCGTCGAGCAGATCACGTCCGTCGACGTGCAGGACGTCGAAGAACCAGGGACGCAGCACGAGGTCGCGCGAGACGTCGGCGCCGAACCGCGACATCGTCTCCTGGAACGGGCGAGGCCCTCCGTCTTCGTCGAGGGACAGGGTCTCGCCGTCGAGGATCAGGTCGTGGGCGGGGAGGCCGCGCACGATCTCGACGATCTCCGGCACGCGGTGCGTGATGTCGGCCAGGCTCCGTGTGTACACCCCGACCTCGTCGCCGTGGCGGTGCACCTGGATGCGCGCGCCGTCGAGCTTGTACTCGACCGACGCGCGGCCGGTGATCTCGAGCGCGGCGGTGGGAGTCGCGGCCGTCGAGGCCAGCATCGGCAGCACCGGTCGGCCGACCACGAGTCCGACGTCGTCGAGGTCGGCCTCGGTGCCCGTCAGTGCGAGCACGGCCGTCTCGCCCAGGTCACCGGACAGCATCGCCGCTCGCCTGACCGCAGCCGGAGCGCGACCGGAGGCGCGAGCGATCGCATCCTGCAGCACACCACCGAGCGCGCCGGTGCGGAGTTCGCCGAGCATCGCCCGCGCGAGCAGGTCCCACTCGGTGGCCGTGGCGCGGGTGGCCAGCGAGACCAGCGTGGCGGTGCGCGCACCCGCAGAGCCGGAGCCGGATGCCTGGGCGAGCGATCCGAACGCCTGGTCGACATCGTCGATCGACAGTGTCGGAGTGTCGGAGTGCGTGACGTCCAGTGCGCCGATGCCGCGCCATCCGACGCCGAGTCTGCCCTGACGCGGTGTGGCGAGGAGGATCCCCACCACCGTCGGCAGCTCGTCGGCATCCGCGTTCGAGAGGAGCTGCGCGAGTGCCTCGATCTTGGCGAGGCGCGAGGAGGTCGCCGTGACGGCGTCGGCGGAGGAGACGAGCTCCGAGAGCATCATGCGTGCAGTCTGTCACCGGCATCCGACATCGGCGACGCCCTTGCGTCGAGCCGCATCCCGCCGCTAGTGACCGCGCGGCCCCCTCGCTCAGTGCCCGCGGAACTCCGGTGCCCGCTTCTCCTGGAAGGCCGCGAAGCCCTCGCGGTAGTCGTCCGTGTCGCAGAGCGCCGCCTGCGCGGCGTTCTCGATGTCGAGGGAGTCCCACAGCGCCAGGCGCTCGTCGCGGATGCGCGCCACCAGCTGCTTGCTCGCGAGGAACGCGGCGGTCGCTCCGCGCGCCGCCTTCGCCGCGGCATCCGTCGTCGCCTGCAGCACTTCGTCATCGGGCAGCGCGCGGGAGAAGAGCCCGGCGGCGACCGCCTCCGCGCCGGTCATCAGCCGCCCCGTGTAGATGAGGTCGAGAGTGCGGTGCGCGCCGAGACGGTCGACGAAGAGCGCGTGGCCTCCCGAGTCGAGCGTGGCGCCGAGAGCCGCGAAGGGCGAGCCGATCTTGGCGGATTCCGCGACGTACACCACGTCCGTCGCGATGAGCAGTCCGAGGCCGACGCCCAGGCAGGCACCGTGCGCCACCGCGAAGGTCGGAGCGGGGAATCGCGACATCCGCTGCAGGAGCGGCGTCACGAGTCCGCCGAGGTAGCCCAGCACGTCATCGTCGCGAGGGTCGACCGTCGAGATGTCGCGGCCGGCGCAGAAGGCTCGTCCTTCGCCGCGCAGCACGAGTGCCCGCACCCCGGCGGCCTCGGCCTCGTCGTAAGCGCGACCGAGATCTCGCAGCGCCTGCTCGTCGAGGGCGTTCAGTCTCGCGGGGGCGTTGAGCACGACCGTCGCGACGTCGCCGTCGAGCGTGAGATCGATCATCGGATGCTCCTCAGACGTCGTAGTCGACCACGACGCGGTCGCTGGTCGGGTGGGATTGGCAGGTCAGCACGTATCCGCGCTCGAGCTCGTCGGGTTCGAGCGCGTAGTTCTCGGTCATCGTCACGCTGCCCTCGATCACCCGGGCCCTGCACGTGCCGCACACGCCTCCCGCGCACGCGAACGGGGCGTCCGGCCGCACGCGCAATGCCGCGTTGAGCACCGACTCCCGGGCATCGACAGGGCTCTCCACGGTGGAGGAGACCCCGTCGAGGTTCACCTCGATGCGGATCGTCTTCTCGCCGGCGCGCACGGTCACCGGGCGCGCGGCATGCTTCGGCTCGTCTCCGGTCGTGAAGAGCTCGAACCGCACATGCTCCTTCGGCACGCCGACATCGCCCAGCACCGTGCGACACAGGTCGACCAGCGAGAGGGGGCCGCACAGGAACCATTCGTCCACATCCGCCGGGTCGATCAGCACCCGCAGGATCGTCCGCAGCTTCTCCTCGTCGATCCGACCGGACAGCACCGGGGCGGTGCGCTGCTCGCGCGAGAGCACGTGGTGCAGCGTGAGGCGCGTCGGGTACCGGTCCTTCAGATCCGCGAGGTCCTCGAGGAACATCACGTCCAGCGTCGAGCGGTTCGTGTAGAGCAGCGTGAAGCGCGAGGTGTCCGACCGCGTGAGGACCGTGTGGGCGAGCGCCATGAGCGGCGTGATCCCCGAACCCGCGGCGATCCCGACGACATGACGCCGATCGAGGTCGGGCAGCGCGGACGTGAACGTGCCCTGCGGGCTCATGACGTCGATCTCGAAACCCGGATGCAGTGCGGTCTGCGCCCATGTCGAGAAGAGTCCACCCTCGTCGCGCTTGACGGCCACGCTCAGTCGGGTGGGAAGGCCCGCAGCGACCTGCGCGAGGCTGCGGTGTTCGGGCGCGCGGCACAGCGAGTACGACCGGCGCACCTCGGTGCCGTCGAGAGTGGTGCGCAGAGCCACGTACTGGCCAGGCAGATGGGCGTAGTCATCGGCGAGCTCCGCCGGAACCGTGAAGGTCACCTCGACCGAATCCTCGGTGAGCGGGCGCACCTCCTCGACCGTGAGGGTGTGGAATCGGGCGCGCTTCGATGCGGATGCCGCGGCGGGGGCTGGCACGGAGGCGGCGCGTCCCGGAGCACCCGTCGTCTTCGCGGGCGTGGCGAACAGCGACATCAGTGCACCTTGAAGTGGTCGAAGGGCTCGAGGCAGGCGCGGCATTCGAACAGCGCCTTGCACGAGGTGGATCCGAAGCGCGAGACCTCGCGGGTGTCGAGGGAGCCGCACTGCGGGCAGCGCACGCTGATGCCGAGACGGATCGGCCCGGAAGAGAGCGACGCGCGTCCCGTCGGCGGGGCGATGCCGTACTCGGACAGCTTCCGCTTGCCGGCATCCGACATCCAGTCCGTCGTCCACGCGGGGGAGAGCACGAGCCGCACGTCGACGTGCGCGTATCCGGCCGCGTTCAGCGCCAGGATGACGTCATCGCGGATGGTGTCCATCGCCGGGCATCCGCTGTACGTGGGAGTGATGTCCACCCGCACCGCGTCGCCCTCGACGGAGACGTCGCGGAGCACGCCGAGGTCCTCGATCGTGAGCACGGGAACCTCAGGGTCGGGCACCGACGCCGCGATCCGCCAGGCATCGGCAGGAGCTGAGCGGCTCACCACGATGCCCCCGGATGCCGTCGTGCGAGGACCTGCATCTCTGCGAGCAGATGACCGAGCGACGTCGAATGCGCACCCCTCCTGCCGCCGGCCGAGGATGCGGCCACGGCGGGTCTCGCCAGCTCCGCCTCCGTGAGCACAGTGTCGACGACGGCGTCGAAGCCGTCGCGGAGCGACGACGGGCGCACGGCTGCAGCGCCGAGGCGGTCGATGAGCGGTTCGTCGCGGAACAGCTCGTCGACATACGGCCAGACGTCGTCGAGCGCCCGGGTCATCCGTCGCCGTGACTCGTCCGTGCCACCCGCAAGCCGCAGCACCCACTGCACGGCGTGGTCGCGGTGATAGTCGACCTCCTTGAGCGACTTCTCGGCGATCGCGGCGAGAGTCGATTCCGTGCTCGCCCGCAACGCGGAGTAGAGCTCGAACATGAAGGTCGACGCCACGAGCTGGCGCGCGATGGTCTGGGCGAAGTCGCCGTTGGGCTGCTCGACGATCCAGGAGCTGCGGAACTCCGGCTCGTCGCGGAAGTAGGCGAGGTCGTCTTCGGAGCGGCCGTCGTAGCTGCCGGCGAAATGGAGCAGCGAACGCGCATGACCGAGCAGGTCGAGGGCGATGTTGCCGAGGGCCACGTCCTCTTCGAGCTCGGGAGCGCGCGAGATCCACGCGCCGAGCTGCTGGGACAGGATGAGCGCATCGTCACCCAGCCACAGGGCGTACTCGGCGATGTCCGCCGAGGCCGCAGCGGTGCCTGTTCCCGTGAGCTCCTCGCTGAGCTGGAGTTCATCGACGGAGACGTCGCCATGCACATCGCTCACAGGTGCGGCACCCCCTCGGAAGCCGTGTAGTAGACGGCGTGACGGTAGTTCTTGCCCGCCGGACTCTCGAAGTACGCGCCCTTGGCGTCGGGGTCGCTCGTCGTGATGGCATCGGCGGGGACGGCCCAGATCGACACGCCCTCGCCGCGACGCGTGTAGAGGTCGCGGGCGTTGCGGATCGCCATGTCGGCGTCCGGTGCGTGCAGCGAGCCGACGTGCACGTGGCTGAGTCCCCGATTGGCGCGGACGAACACCTCCCAGAGCGGCCAGGGTTCGCGCTCGTCGGCGCCCGGCGTCGCCATCACGCGGCGACCTCCGTCTTCAGCGCCTGCTTCCGGGCGTACTCGGCGGCCGCCTCGCGCACCCAGGCTCCGTCCTCGTGAGCGGTGCGGCGTCGCTCGAGCCGTTCGGCGTTGCACGGGCCGTTGCCCCGCAGCACCTCGAAGAACTCGTCCCAGTCGATCGCGCCGATGACGTACTGCCCGGTCTCCTCGTCGAATCGGAGGTCGGGGTCGGGGAGCGTGACCCCGAGGATCTCGGCCTGGGGCACGAGCATCCCGACGAAGCGCTGCCGCAGCTCGTCGTTCGAGAAGCGCTTGATCTTCCACTTCATCGACTGTGCGGAGTTCGGGGACTGGTCATCGGGCGGGCCGAACATCGCAAGGCTCGGCCAGTACCAGCGGTCCACCGCATCCTGGGCCATCTTCTTCTGCTCATCGGTGCCCTGCATCAGCGACAGCAGGATCTCGAACCCCTGGCGCTGGTGGAACGACTCCTCCTTGCACACGCGCACCATCGCGCGGCCGTATGGTCCATAGGATGCTCGGCACAGCGGCACCTGGTTGCAGATCGCCGCGCCGTCGACGAGCCATCCGATCGCGCCCATGTCGGCCCAGGTCGGGGTGGGGTAGTTGAAGATCGAGGAGTACTTGGCCTTGCCGCTGATGAGCTGGTCCATCATCTCGTCGCGGGTGATTCCGAGGGTCTGCGCGGCCGAGTACAGGTAGAGTCCGTGACCGGCCTCGTCCTGCACCTTCGCCATCAGGATCGCCTTGCGCTTGAGGCTCGGCGCGCGCGTGATCCAGTTGCCCTCGGGCTGCATGCCGATGATCTCGGAGTGCGCGTGCTGGGAGATCTGACGGATGAGGGTGCGGCGGTAGGCCTCGGGCATCCAGTCGCGTGGTTCGATGCGCTGCTCGTTCGCGATGAGCTCGTCGAAGCGTCGCTCATCGTCCGACACCTCGGTGCCGGCGAGGGAGAGGTCTGCGGGGCTGGTCATCATCGACTCCTCGGTTCGCGATCCGTCTTTACTGACCGCTCGTTAGGTAATTCTGACATGACGGTCGACGGCACGCAAGACGAGCGGGATCTGCGGCGCGTCAGCGCGAGCGGGAGACCAGGTCCAGCAAAGCCCGTCCGTAGGCCTCTGAGGGATCCGGATGCTCGAAGCGCAGCGTCTCCCCGGCGATCTCGACCTCGACCACGAACGCGTCGCTCACGCGCGTCAGCGAGCGGAAAGTGCCGCGCAGCAGCTCGCGCAGCTGGTCCTCGCGGGGGAGCCACACCGCGTCGGCGAGGGTGACCGCGTCGAGCGCCCACTCCGTGGTCCCGTTGAAGGCGAGGTCGGTGCCGCTCGGTGTCTGACGGGCCTCGATGGTCATCGCGCTCACCGTGAAGACGTCGGCCTCCGCCTCGAGCTCGACGTCGTCGGGAAGATCGAGCTGGAATCGGTCGCCCTCGGCCGGATGCCACCCGAGTCCGGCATCACGCAGGGCCACGGCCAGTTCTCGGGTGATCATCGTTCCACGCTAGACGACGAAGACCGGGGCAGGGGCGATCGCGTCCTGTGGATGGAGGGGGCCCAGTGTCCGCCACCTCGGGCAGAGTGGGGGCATGACTTCTCCTGCTTCTGTCGACATCCGCGATGCTGCGCTCTCGGCGCTGCGTGAACTCGTCGGCAGGCCGGACGCCGACTTCCACGACGGCCAGTACGAGGCGATCGAAGCGCTCGTCGAACGCCGACGCCGTGCGCTGGTCGTGCAGCGCACCGGGTGGGGAAAGTCCGCCGTCTACTTCGTCGCCACACTGCTGCTGCGTCGTCAGGGAGCGGGACCGACGGTGCTCGTCTCGCCGCTGCTGGCGCTGATGCGGGATCAGATCGCCGCCGCGGAACGCGCAGGAGTGCGGGCCGTCGCGATCAACTCGACCAACGCGCACGAGTGGTCCGAGGTGCTCGGACGGCTCGACCGCGACGAGGTCGACGTGCTGCTCGTCTCGCCGGAGCGCCTGAACAACCCCGCCTTCCGGGAGCAGCAGCTGCCGGCGCTCGTGCGGCGGCTCGGCATGCTCGTGGTCGACGAGGCGCACTGCATCAGCGACTGGGGTCACGACTTCCGCCCCGACTACCGCCGACTCCGCGATCTCATCGACCAGATGCCGCCGGAGGTGCCGGTGCTCGCGACCACGGCCACCGCGAACAGCAGGGTGGTCGCGGACGTCGCCGAGCAGCTCGGCAGCGGTGCGGTCGACCGCGAGAGCGAGCAGACAGAGGTGCTCACGATCCGCGGGCCTCTGGCTCGGACCTCGCTGCGCCTCGGCGTCCTGCGGCTGCGCGATTCGGCGAGCCGTCTGGCCTGGCTGCTCAGCCACATCGACGACCTGCCGGGCTCCGGGATCATCTACACGCTCACCGTCGCTGCCGCCGTCGACACGGCTCGACTGCTCCGCGAGCACGGGCACGAGGTCCGCGCCTACACAGGCCAGACCGACACGGACGAGCGCACGGAGAGCGAGGGGATGCTCAAGCGCAACGAGGTCAAGGCGCTCGTGGCGACGAGCGCGCTGGGGATGGGCTTCGACAAACCCGACCTCGGCTTCGTCCTGCACCTGGGGGCGCCCTCGTCGCCGGTGGCCTACTACCAGCAGGTCGGTCGTGCCGGTCGTGCGAGCGAGAGCGCCGATGTGCTCCTGCTGCCGGGGGTCGAGGACCGCGACATCTGGCACTACTTCGCGACCGCGTCCATGCCCGATCGTGAGCGCGCCGAGCGTGTCATCGCCGCTCTCGGGGCGGATCCGATCTCGACGCCGGCGCTCGAGGCGATGGTCGACATCCGGCGCACCCCCCTCGAGCTCCTGCTGAAGGTCCTCGATGTCGACGGCGCTGTCCGCCGCGTGCAGGGCGGATGGGTCGCGACGGGAGAGCCCTGGACCTATGACGCGGAGCGCTATGAGCGCATCGCTGCCGAACGCCGCGCCGAGCAGCAGCACATGATCGACTACGAGCAGACCGACGGATGCCGGATGGAGTTCCTGCAGCGCACGCTGGATGACGACACGGCGGCCCCGTGCGGCCGGTGCGACAACTGCGCCGGGGTCTGGTTCCCGAGCGAGGTGGGGGCTTCCGCCACGACTCAGGCTGCCGCGTCCCTCGACCGTGTGGGCGTTCCGATCGAGCCGCGCAAGGCCTGGCCGACCGGCGCGGACCGGCTCGACGTCCCGGTCAAGGGTCGCATCCCGGCCGGCGAGCAGGCCGGCGAAGGCCGAGCGCTCGCCCGGCTCACCGACCTCGGATGGGGCGGAACCCTGCGCGAGCTCTTCGCAGCGGGCGCGCCCGACGCTGCCGTCTCGCCGCAGGTGCTCGCCGGCTGCGTGCGGGTGCTCGCCGACTGGGGATGGCAGCAGCGTCCCGTCGCGGTGGTCGCGATGCCCTCGCGGTCGCATCCGCTGCTCGTCGACTCCCTCGCCAGGGGCATCGCCGAGATCGGACGACTGCCGTATCTCGGCGCGCTCGATCTCGTGAACGGCGGACCGACCGGTCAGCCCGGAGGCAACAGCGTGTTCCGCCTGGCCGGGCTGTGGGACAGGTTCAGCGCTGCACACCTCGAGGTGCCCGCAGGGCCCGTGCTGCTGGTCGACGATCTGGCCGACAGTCGTTGGACGCTGACGGTCGCGGGGCGAACGCTCCGGGGGGCCGGCGCCACAGAGGTGCTCCCGTTCGCCCTCGCCCTGCGCGGCTGACGACGGCGCCCGAGATTTCGCTCACGGCTTCGGGGACGGGGCGGCTGCCCGCGCCAGCATCCTCCGAGCTGCAGCGGCGAGCAGTGGGACGTCGGATCGAGCCGTCGTCATGACGATGGCGTGGGTCGTGTCGAAGTAGCGGTGGGCGAGGTAGTCGCGCATGCCGGCGATCTCCGTCCACGGGATCTCCGGCTCCGCCGCGACCGCAGCCTCGCTGAGATCCTTGACGGCTTCGCCGATCTCGATGAGCCGCGCTCGAATCGCATCGAAGACGATCTCGTCGTCGCTGTCGACTCGTTGCTCGTAACGAGCGATCGCTTCGCAGGCGCGAACGATGTCGCGGAGCCGCTCGGACAGACGTCTGTTCACAGAGTGATGGCTTCGCGCTCGACGCTCTCTGCGACCGCCGGTGTGAGGCCGTCGAAAGGAACGAGATCGACCGCTCGTCCGAGTATCCGCTCGGCCTCGTGCCTCATCCGCAGCAGATCGAACACGCCCACCGTCGGTGCGACGTCCACGGCCAGATCGATATCACTGGTCTCGGAGTCCTCCCCGCGTGCCACGCTGCCGAACAGGCGGATGCGCTGTGCCCCGAGCGGGAGGAGGGTGCGTCGCAACTCGCTCGATTGAGCGATCACCCTGGCGCGCTCGCTCTCCTCATCCACAGGGCGCGGAGCGACCTCGATGACGAGACCCGCGGCCGAGATCAGTCTGTCGACCGCATCGAAGGACGGCTCACGCCGTCCGGTCTCGTACTCGCTGATCACACTCTGAGGGGTGTTCGCCAGTCTGGCCAGAGTCGACTGCGTCATCCCGCTCTGGCGACGGGCGTGACGGATCAGATCGGCGGCACGACTCATAGCCTGATGATATCGCGTATAAGCGATATAGCGCATCCATGATATTGGTCAGCGCAGGTCGTACACCCGCTGGTACTTTCCCTCGCTGCGCGGGAGCGACCCCGGCTCCTCCACGCGCACCTCGACGCTCGTGCCGATGTGCATCTTGATGCGATGAGTGAGGACGGCGGCAGCGGCATCGCACTCCTCGGCGCTCAAGGACGGATGCCGCTCGATGCGCACAGTGAGCGTGTCGAGCTGCGCGACGTGATGCAGCTCGAGCACGAAGTGCGGAGTCAGCGTCTCGATCCCCATCACGAGCTCCTCGATCTGCGTCGGGAAGAGGTTCACGCCGCGCAGGATGATCATGTCGTCGTTGCGTCCTGTGATCTTCTCCATGCGCCGGAGTGCCGGATACGCCGTCCCCGGCAGCAGGCGCGTGAGGTCTCGCGTGCGATAGCGGATGACGGGGAACGCCTCCTTGGTGAGCGAGGTGAAGACGAGCTCGCCGAGCTCGCCGTCCGGGAGCCGGTCGCCCGTGTCGCCGTCGATGACCTCCGGAAGGAAGTGGTCCTCCCAGATGTGCGGTCCGTCCTTGGTCAGCACGCTTTCACTGGCGACACCGGGTCCCATCACCTCGCTCAGGCCGTAGATGTCCACCGCCTCGATGGCGAGTCGCCGTTCGATCTCGCGGCGCATCTCATTCGTCCACGGCTCCGCGCCGAGCACGGCCACGCGGAGGGACGTGGTCGTCGGGTCGGTCCCGGCGGCCTCCAGCGCGTCCGCGATCGTGAGCAGGTAGCTGGGCGTGCAGAGGATCGCATCGGGACGGAAATCGGTGATGAGCTGCGCCTGGCGAGCCGTCTGCCCCCCGGAGACGGGGATGACCGTCGCGCCCAGGCGCTCGATCCCGGCGTGCGCGCCGAGGCCGCCGGTGAAGAGCCCGTAGCCGTAGGCGTTGTGGACCTTCATGCCCGCGCGGATCCCCGCGGCGTGCAGGGACCGCGCCACGAGGTCTGCCCAGCGGTCGAGGTCGCCCTCGGTGTACCCGACCACGGTGGGGCGCCCTGTCGTGCCTGAGGACGCGTGGATGCGGCGCACGTCCGCCATCGGCACGGCGAACATCCCGAACGGATAGGTGTCGCGCAGGTCCGCCTTGGTCGTGAACGGCAGCCGCTGCACGTCAGCGAGAGTGCGGATGTCCTCCGGGCGCACACCGCGCTCGTCGAACAGCCGTCGGTACAGCGGCACGTTCTCGTAAGCGTGACGTACGGTCCACTGCAGCCGCTGCAGCTGCAGCCGTCCGAGCGCATCGGGGGAGTGCAGCTCGGTCTCGACGCCGATCTCGGCGTGCATTCCCGTCATCATCGACTCCTTCGTCGTGGTGGATCAGGCAGGGCTCAGTCGGGATGCGGCCGGTTCGTCGTGAGCGAGCGCCCGCGCACCTCGGCGACCACGTCGCCCGATTCGTCGGTCACCGTGACGTCGTAGAGGCCGTTGCGACCGCTGACCACTCGCCGGACCGCCCGCGCGGTGAGACGCTGGCCGACCGTGGTGGACTTCAGGAAGGCGATGTCGGCGCCGCCGGCGACGGTGACCCGTTCGTCCTCGTTGCAGGCGATCGCGAAGGCCGTGTCCGCCAGGGCGAAGACGAGGCCGCCGTGCGTGATCGCGAAGCCGTTGAGCATGTCCTCCCGCACGGTCATCGAGACGACGGCCTCGCCGGGGGCGTCGTGCTCGACCGTCATCCCGAGCATCGCCGAGGCGGCGTCGCGCTGCATCATCGGCCTCATGCGGGCACGGCCTCCGGCGTCGGCTGCTTGTTCACCAGCGTGAGCACGTCGTAGGTCGCGACGACCTCATCGCCCTGGTTGCGGATCACGGCATCCCACCGCACCTCGCCGTACTCGTCGGTCTCGCGGGGTGTGATCTGCTTGGCGGTGAGTTCGACGCGGATCGTGTCGCCGGGGGAGACCGGCGTCAGGAACCTCAGGTTCTCGAGGCCGTAGTTCGCCAGCACCGGGCCGGGCTCCGGGTCGACGAAGAGGCCCGCGGCCCAGGACACGAGCAGATATCCGTGGGCCACGCGGCCAGGGAAGAAGGGGTTGGCTGCCGCGGCATCCTCGTCCATGTGGGCATAGAACGTGTCGCCGGTGAAACGGGCGAACGTCTCGATGTCGTCGAGCGTGACCTCGCGGGACGCGGACACGATCTGGTCGCCGATCCGCAGCTCGGCGAGGGATTTGCGGAACGGATGCCGCCCACCGGCATGGGATGCCGCCCCGGCGTGCCACACGCCGGTCAGCGCCGTGAGCATCTCCGGAGAGCCCTGCACGGCGGTGCGCTGCATGTGGTGCAGCACGGCGCGGATGCCGCCCAGCTCCTCGCCGCCGCCCGCGCGCCCCGGCCCGCCGTGCACGAGGTTCGGGAGCGGCGATCCGTGACCCGTGGAGGACCGGGCGTCGTCGCGGTCGAGCAGCAGCATGCGTCCGTTGAACGGCGCGATGCGGGTGGCGAGCTCGACGGCCTGAGCAGGGTCGTGCGTCGCGATGCTGGTCACGAGCGAACCCCCTCCGCGTGCGACCAGTGCGGCGGCCTCGTCGATGCTCGTGTAGGTGACCAGGGACGAGACCGGACCGAAGGCTTCGATCGAGTGCACGGCGTCGGCCTGCGCGTCATCGAAGCGCAGGAGCACGGGGGAGACGAAGGCGCCGTCGGGGGACGGTCCTGTGCTGCCGTCGGCGTGACGCACTTCGGGGGAGTCCGTCGTGCCGACGACGACGCGTCCGCCGGCATCCTGCAGGCGCCCCACCTGGCGCAGCACCTCGTCGCGCTGAGCGGTCGACGCGAGGGGACCCATCGTCACACCCTCCGCACGGGGGTCCCCGAGCACGGTCTTCGTCGCGATACGTGCCTGGACGGCGGCGATCACCGCATCCGCCGTGCCCTCGGGCACGATCGCTCGGCGGATCGCCGTGCACTTCTGCCCTGCCTTCGTGGTCATCTCGGTCACGAGCTGGCGGACGTAGGCGTCGAACTCCGGCGTGCCCTCGACGGCGTCCGTGCCGAGCACGGAGGCGTTGATGGAATCGGTCTCCGCGGTGAACCGCACCCCGCCGGTCTGCACGGCGGCGTGCGCTTTGAGGCTCTCGGCCGTCGAGGCGCTGCCGGTGAAGCCGACGATGTCGCCCAGGCGGAGGTTCTCGAACAGGTCGGGCACGCTGCCGCTGACCAGCTGCAGCGAGCCCTCGGGGAGCAGCCCCGACTCGACGAGGATGCGCACCATCGCCTCGGCGACATAGCCGGTGGGGGTCGCGGGCTTCACGAGAGTGGGCATGCCCGCGAGGAAGGCGGGGGCGAGCTTCTCGAGCGAGCCCCAGACCGGGAAGTTGAAGGCGTTGATCTGCACCGCGATGCCGGGAAGGGTCGTGTACACGTGCCGCCCGAGGAACGAGCCGTCCTTCGACAAGGGTTCGACCGGGCCGTCGACGTGCACCCGGCTGTTCGGCAGCTCGCGCCGTCCCTTGCCGGAGTAGGAGAAGAGGACGCCGATGCCGCCGTCGATGTCGACCCACGAGTCGGAGGTGGTCGCACCCGTCCGCGCAGACAGCACGTAGAGCTCGTCCTTGCGGGCGGTGAGCGCGAGGGCGAACTGCTTGAGGAGCACGGCGCGCTGGTGGAAGGTGAGCGCGGCCAGGCTGCGGTGCCCGACGGTGCGCCCGTACTCGAGGGCGCCGGCGAGGTCGAGGCCATCGGTGGAGACGCGCGTGATCACGTCGCCGGTCGACGCGTCACGAACCTCGGACGCACGCGCGTCGGACGACGGCGTCCACCACTCGCCCTGCACATAGCTCGTCAGATACTCGGTCATCTCTCCTCGTTCCATACGTAGAAACCTTCGCCGCTCTTGCGGCCGAGCTTTCCCTCCGCGACCATTCGCCGCAGCAGTGGCGGCGGGGCGAAGCGCTCCCCGAGGGTGCGCTCGAGCTCCTCGGCGATGCCCAGCCGCACATCGAGCCCCACCACGTCGGTCGTGCGCAGCGGACCCGTCGGATGCCGGTACCCGAGGGTCATCGCCGCGTCGATGTCCTCGGCCGATGCGACACCCTCCTCGAGCATGCGGATCGCCTCGAGACCCAGCATCACCCCGAGGCGGGACGACGCGAAACCCGGGGAGTCCCGCACGACGATCGGCGTCTTGCCGAGAGCGTTCACCCAGTCCCGTGCGCGGGCGGTGGTCTCGGCATCCGTCGAGGTCCCGTGCACGATCTCGACCAGTGCCGACGCCGGCACCGGGTTGAAGAAGTGCAGACCGAGGAAGCGCTCGGGGTGGTCACGGGCAGAGGCGAGGTCGTCGATGGAGATCGAGGAGGTGTTGCTGGCCAGGACAGCCGCGGGGTCCATGGCGGCCTCGGCACGTCCGAGTGCCTGCTCCTTGAGGTTCCGGTCCTCGGGCACGGCCTCCACCACGAGGGCGGCGTCGGAGAACCCGGCGACGTCGATGCCGGTGGTGAGCCGATCGGCGATCCGGCGCGCATCGAGCGACGGGTCGCGTTCGACGGAACGACGGATGCTCTCCTCGATGCGCTGTCTGGCGGCGTCCGCGCTCGCCGCATCGCGTTCGACGACGGTGACCCGTGAGCCCGCCAGGAGGAACGCGTGCGCGATGCCCGCGCCCATGCGGCCGCCGCCGAGGATCCCGACCGTCTCGGGACCGGTCGTCTGGGGACTCATCGACTCTTCCTCTCGAGGAACGCGGTCATGCGCCGATGCTTCTCCGGCGACTCGAAGAGTTCCGCCTGCAGTTCGAGCTCGATGGCGGGGTGCTGCGCCCTCGGCGTCCGCAGCGCGCGTTTGGTGTGCTGGGTGGCCAGCGGGTCGTTCGCGGCGATCCGATCGGCGATGCCGTGCGCCGCGGCCAGCAGCTCGTCGGCCGGATGCAGGGAGGACACGAGGCCCCACCGCAGTGCCTCCTCGGCGTCGAGCGACCGGCCGGTGAGCAGCAGTTCGCTCGCCCTGGCCTCGCCGACGATCTCGGGAAGCCGCCAGGTCGCACCGGCGGCGGCGATGATGCCCAGCCCCGTCTCGGGGTTCCCGATGCGCAGCGAGGGAGTGGCGATGCGGATGTCGGCGGCGTAGGCGAGCTCCGCTCCGCCGCCCAGCGCATACCCGTCGATCGCCGCGATCACGGGCATGGGCAATTGGCGGATGCGGACGAAAGCCATCGCGTTGATCCCCTTCCTGGCATCCTCCGCCGTGCGCTCGCGGAGCTGCGCGATGTCTGCGCCCGCCGCGAAGACGCCGGCGGACCCGGTGAGGATCAGCGTGCGCGGTGTCGCCTCGAGCGCGGCGCAGAGCTCGTGCAGCGCATCGATGGTCTTCTGGTCGATCGCGTTGCGCTTCTCGGGGCGGTCCAGGGTGGCGGTGACGCGATCGCCGCGCTCCTCGATGCGGAGGGTCATGCGAGGCGCTCCACGATCATCGCGGTGCCCTGCCCGACGCCGACGCACATGGTCGCGAGACCGTAGCGCGCGCCCTCGCGCTCGAGCCGGCCGATCAACGTGACGATCAACCTCGATCCGCTGGAGCCCAGCGGGTGTCCGAGGGCGATCGCGCCGCCGTCGGCGTTGACGATCGCGGGATCGAGTCCCAGGCGGCGGATGCAGGCGAGGGATTGCGACGCGAACGCCTCGTTCAGCTCGACCGCGCCGAGATCGGCGACCTCCAATCCTGCCTTCGCGAGGGCCCTCTGCGTGGCGGGGACGGGGCCCAGCCCCATGATCTCCGGCGCGAGCGCGGCGGTCGCGGAGGCGACGATCCGGGCGCGCGGACGCAGGCCGTGGCGCTGCACCGCCTCGGCGCTCGCGACGACGATCGCGGAGGCGCCGTCGTTCAGGGAGCTGGAGTTGCCGGCGGTGACGACCTCGCCCCCGGCGACCACCGGGCGCAGTGCGCGCAGCGCCTCCCGCGTGGTGTCGCGTCGCGGCCCCTCGTCCGTGTCGACGAGCGCGCGCGGCGTCTGGACGCCGACGATCTCCGCGGCGAAGCGTCCGGCGTCGATCGCGGCGATGGCACGCCGGTGGCTCGTCAGCGCGAACTCGTCGGCATCCGCTCGGCTGATCCCCTCGAGGCGCGCGACCTCCTCTGCGGTCTCCGGCATCGCGAACGTGGCCTTGTCGCGTGCAGCCAGCCGCGGGTTCGTGAAGCGCCAGCCGATGGAGGTGTCGAACGCGGCACCGGGCTTCGCCCAGGCGCGATCGGGCTTGGCCTGGACCCACGGGGCGCGGGTCATCGACTCGACGCCGCCGGCGACGACGAGGTCGGCGTCGCCGCTGCGCACTGCGGACGACGCGAGGGCGATCGCCGACATCCCCGAGGCGCAGAGGCGGTTCACGGTGAGACCCGGCACCGAGTCGGGGAGGCCTGCGAGCAGCACGGCCATGCGGGCGACGTTGCGGTTGTCCTCGCCCGCCTGGTTCGCGGCACCGAGGATGACCTCGTCGATCGCGTCGGAGGGGATGCCGGAGCGGCGCACGGTCTCGCCCACCACGAGGGCGGCGAGATCGTCGGGGCGGATGGACGCGAGAGCGCCGCCGTAGCGGCCGACGGGGGTGCGGACGCCATCGACGAGATAGGCCTCGGACATCGTCATCCTCTCGATCGCCCACGCTGGCGGTATTTTCAGACCGATCGGTCAGGAATACGATCTCAGATCGACGGATGAATGGCAACTCGCCGCGGGGTGACAGACTTGGCCCCATGGCGCACCCCGGATCAGAGGCGTCGGCCCCCAGGCGCGGCCGACCGGGCTACGACCGCGAGCAGGTGCTCTCCGTCGCGGTGAAGGTCTTCAACGAGCAGGGCTACGACGCGACGAGCGTCGCCGATCTCAGCGCGACGCTCGGGCTCACGAAGTCCGCGCTGTACCACCACTTCGAGTCGAAGTCGGCGATCCTCGAACTCGCGCTGAACGACGCCCTCGACGCCCTCGAGGCCGTGGTGGACGAGGCGACGGCCCGGCATCCGCTCGCCTCCGACCGCCTGCGGTCGATCATCCGCGGCGCGGTCCGGGTGCTGACCGAGAAGCTGCCCTCCGTCACTCTGCTGCTGCGGGTCAGAGGCAACGGGGACGTCGAGTCGGCGGCCCTGGTGCGCCGTCGCGCGTTCGACCAGAGGGTGACCGCGATCGTGGCGGAGGCGCAGGCGGAGGGACTCATCCGGGACGACGTCGACGCCGCGGTCGCGACAAGGCTCATCTTCGGGATGATCAACTCCGTCGTCGAGTGGTATCGCCCGGGGGGACCCGTCGATCCGGACGAGCTCGGGGAGGACATCCTCCGGGTGACGCTCGACGGGCTGCAGTCGCGCTGACCCTCAGTCCTCGGCGGGGGCGACGCGCGGTGGCCACGTCGTGGCACCGAGCTCCCGCGAGATGTTGCGCGCGGTCTCGCGGAGGGCATTGAGCACCGCGTCGGGTGCGGGCCCCTGGGACGTCGGCATCACGACGGCGACGGCCGCGACGATGTCGTTCGAGGCATCCGACACGGGCGCTGCGATCGACGATTCGCCGAGGACGGCCTCGTCGACCTCGGAGGCGCTGCCGCGCTCGGCGATCGACGGCAGCTCGAGGGTGAGGCGGGCGACATCGGTGATGGTGTCGCCGGTGAGACTGCGCAGCGGCTGCTCGAAGACCGTCCGCTGGAATCCGAGGTCGTGGGCGAGCAGCACCTTGCCCAGTGCTGACGCGTGGGCGGGGATGGCGACCCCGGTCTCGAGCATCTGCTGGCTGTCGTCGGGTCGCAGGTCGTGGTGGATCACCAGCACCTCATGGAAGTGCGGGGCGCCCAGGCGCACGGCGAGGTCGGTCCGCCGTGCGAGCTCCTGCGTCCATCGCATCGCCCGCGCCCTCACGTCGAGCGTGTCGAGGTAGACGTTGCTGAGCCGGAGCAGGGTCGGGCCGAGCATGTATCGCTGTCCGCCGCGCTCCTTGGCCACCAGCCCGTGCGCGCGGAGCGACTTCACGATCCCGTGCACGGTCGAGGGCGGCAGGCTCAGGGCGAGCGCCAGGTCCGTGATCCCGAGGTGTCGCGCTCCCTGCAGCAGCTCGAGCACTTTGGCGGCACGATCGATGGCCTGGATCATCGGCGCCTCCTCCCTCCGGCTCGTCGGTGAACCGGTCCTTCGCGGCGGTCGTCAGGTTGATCTTGACAACTCGATCGCACCCGAGCATATTCGACATTGACGAATAACTTTCCGATATTGCGAAAGATCGCCGCCGTAGAGATCAAGGGAGATCGAACGATGAAGAAGCTCATCAACAACCCCGCCGACGTGCTGGTCGAGTCGCTGCGGGGCGTCGCACTCGCGCATCCCGAGCTGTCCGTCGACCTGGACAACCACGTGATCACGCGCGCGACACCGAAGGCGCAGGGCAAGGTCGCGGTGGTCTCCGGGGGCGGATCCGGTCACGAACCGCTGCACGGCGGCTACGTCGGAGTCGGCATGCTCGATGCCGCCGTCGCCGGCGAGGTCTTCACCTCGCCCACTCCGGATCGCGTTCAGGTCGCGACGAAGGCCGTCGATCGTGGAGCAGGCGTCCTCCACATCGTCAAGAACTACACCGGCGACGTGCTGAACTTCGAGATGGCCGCAGAGCTCGCCGCGATGGAGGGCATCGAGGTCGGGACCGTGATCGTCGACGACGACGTCGCCGTGCAGGACTCGCTCTACACGGCCGGCCGCCGCGGAGTCGGACTCACGGTGCTGCTCGAGAAGCTGGTGGGCGCAGCCGCGGAGGAGGGGCAGGACCTCGCCGCGGTCGTCGAGCTGGCGAAGCGGATCAACGGCCAGGGGCGCTCGATGGGTATGGCGCTCACGAGCTGCACCGTGCCTGCGGCGGGGAAGCCCACCTTCGACCTCCCGGACGACCAGATGGAGATCGGCATCGGCATCCACGGCGAGCCCGGTCGGCACCGTGAGCCGCTGGCTCCCGCGGCGGACATCGCCCGCCAGCTCGTCGAGCCGATCCTCGCCGATCTCGACGTCTCCGGACCCACGATCGTGATGCTCAACGGCATGGGAGGATCCCCGCTGATCGAGCTCTACCTGATGTACGGCGAGGTCGTGGCTCTGCTCGAGAAGGCGGGCGTGCAGATCGCGCGCAACCTGGTGGGCGACTACATCACGTCGCTCGACATGGCCGGGTGCTCACTGACGGTGCTGAAGGCCGACGACGAGCTGCTGCGACTGTGGGATGCTCCGGTGAACACGCCGGGTCTGCGGTGGGGCGCGTGATGGCGGCGCTCGACACGACTGCCCTCGCCGACTGGATCCGGCGGTTCCGTGACGTGATCGCCGAGAAGCGCGACTGGCTCACCGAACTCGACTCCGCGATCGGCGACGCGGACCACGGGGCGAACATGTCACGCGGGATGGATGCCGTCGTGGCGAAGCTCGACGGCGGCGTGCCCGGCACGGTCGACGAGCTGCTGAAGACGGTGGGAATGACCCTCGTGAGCTCGGTCGGCGGCGCCAGCGGACCGCTGTACGGCACGCTGTTCCTGCGGATGGGGATGACGGCGGGGCCGGTTGCAGAACTCGACGGTGCAGGACTCGCCGCCGCGCTGCGGGCCGGTCTCGAGGGCATCGTCGCACGAGGCAAGGCGGAAGCGGGGGACAAGACGATGTTCGACGCGATGGCGCCGGCCGTCGACGCGTTCGATGCCGCCCTCGCCGGCGGCTCGGACGTCGGGGCGGCGTCGGCTGCTGCCGCGGAGGCGGCGGCTGCGGGGCGCGATGCGACGGAGCCGCTCGTCGCCCGCAAGGGGCGTGCGAGCTACCTCGGTGAGCGCAGCGCTGGCCACCTCGATCCCGGTGCCGCATCGACCACGCTGCTGTTCGAGACACTCGCCGCGGCGTCGGCGGACTGACGCCGATGATCGGCATCGTCGCCGTCTCCCACAGCGCACGACTCGGGGAGGCGGCAGTGGAGCTTGCCCTGCAGATGGTGCAGGGTGGGGGAGTCCACGTGCGGGTGGCTGCGGGTGCGGGAACGGATGCCGACGGCACCCCCGTCCTCGGAACGGACGCCGTCGCGGTGGCATCGGCGATCGACGAGCTCGCCGCCGACTGCGACGGAGTGCTGGTGCTGATGGACCTCGGCTCCGCCGTGCTGAGCGCCGAGCTCGCGCTGGAGCTGCGCATGAGCGAGGTCCCGGTGCAGCTCGCTCCTGCGCCCTTCGTCGAGGGCCTGCTCGCCGCGGTCGTCTCTGCGGGAGCGGGCGGAGCCCTCGACGACGTCGCTCGAGAGGCCATGGCAGCGCTCGGAGCGAAGACCGGGCATCTCGACGAACCCGGTGCTCCGGATGCTCCGGCCCCCGAGGCGCCGCCTGAGTCACGGGCCGCTGGCGCGAACCGTCGTGTCGTGACCGTACGCAACCCGCTCGGCATCCATGCGCGGCCGGCGGCGCTCATCGCCGAAGCCTCGAGCGGAGCCGACGTGCGACTGCGGAAGCTCCCCGACGGGGCGGAAGCCGCGGCGGCGAGCCTCTCGCGGCTGCTCATCCTCGGGGCGAGGCAGGGCGACGATATCGAGCTGTCCGCTTCGGGGGCGGACGCGGATGCGGCCCTCGAACGGCTGGTCGCGCTGTTCGCCGACGGGTTCGGCGAGGGGGATGCACCGGCGGCGCCGGCCGCGCCGACCGCGCGGGCGGTCGACGAGCCGCAGACTGCCTCTCCGGCCGCTCCGCCGGCTGCCATCGCCGCCGGCACCGTGCTGCAGGGGCGCGGAGTCAGTGCGGGACGCGTCGCCGCGCCCGTGGTGCGGCTCGCCGCAGCGCTGCCCGAACCGGACCGCGACGTGGTGATCGACCCCGCCGACCGGGCGGGCGAGGTCTCCGCGATCGAGTGGGCAGCGGTGGCGGTCGCCGACCAGCTGCGCTCCCGCACGGCGCAGGCGACGGGCGACGCGCGGGCGATCCTGGACGCCTCGCGCCTGCTCGCCTCGGATCCCGAGCTCGTCGCCGACGCGTCGACCCTCGTGCGCTCGAAAGGACGCAGCGCGGCGCGCGCGGTCTGGGAGACCGCGGTGGCGCACGAGCGGGCGCTGCGGGCACTCGGCGGGCGGATGGCGGAGCGGGTGGCGGACATCCGCGACGTCAGAGACCGCCTGATCGCCGAGATCCTCGAGGTCGACCTGCCGGGCGTCCCTGAGCGGGACGAACCGTTCGTACTGGTGGCGACCGACCTCGCGCCCGCCGACACGGCAGCCCTCGGCGGCGGGAACTGCGTGGCGCTGGTGACCGAACAGGGCGGGCCCACCTCGCACACCGCGATCATCGCCCGCTCCCTCGGCATCCCCGCAGTGGTCGGAGCGGCCCGGGCGACGGGCATCGCGGCAGGGGCGGTCGTCCTCGTCGACGGCGATCGGGGAACCGTGGAGGTCGAGCCGGATGCGGGGCGGGTCGAGGCGGCGCGCGCCGCCGCGGTCGTGGTCCCGTTCGACGGCGAGGGGAGATTGGCCGACGGCACGCCCGTGGCCCTGTTGGCGAACGTCGGCGGTGCCGCGGATGCCGCGACCGCTGCCGCCGCCGGAGCCCAGGGCATCGGGCTGTTCCGCACCGAGTTCTGCTTCCTCGATCGGGTCGATGCGCCCTCCATCGACGAGCAGGTCGCGGCGTACCGTGGTGTCCTCGCGGCCTTCCCGGGGCGCAGGGTCGTGGTGCGCACACTCGACGCGGGGAGCGACAAGCCACTGCCGTTCGCGAACGCGGACGACGAGGACAACCCGGCACTCGGGGTCCGTGGACTCCGCATCGCCCGGCGCTCTCCCCGGCTGCTCGAGGACCAGTTGCGTGCGCTCGCGCTCGCCGCCGAGGCGGAATCCGCTCTGGTGGAGGTCATGGCGCCGATGGTGGCGACGGTCGAGGAGGCGCGCGGCTTCGCCGATCAGGCGAGAGCGGCGGGACTCGAACGCGTCGGCGTCATGATCGAGACGCCCTCCGCGGCGCTGCTCGCGTCCGAGATGCTCGAGGTCGTGGACTTCGTGAGCGTGGGCACCAACGACCTCGCGCAGTACGCGCTCGCCGCGGATCGCCTGCTCGGTGAGCTGGGCGAGCTCAACGATCCGTGGCAGCCGGCCGTGCTCCGTCTGATCGGTGCGGCGGGTACTGCGGGTCGCGCCTGGAACCTGCCCGTCGGCGTCTGCGGTGAAGCGGCGGCCGACACCGCTCTCGCTCCCGTGCTCGTGGGCCTCGGTGTGACGTCTCTGTCGATGACGCCCCGAGCGCTCGGGCGGGTGGCGGCCGCGCTGGCCGAGGTGACGGCGGAGCACTGCCTGGCGGCGGCGGATGCCGTGCTCAAGGCGGCGACCGCTGGGGAGGCGCGGTCTGCAGCGGCTGCTGTCCTACGCGCGCCCCATCCGGAGTGATCGGGGTCGCGAAACGCGAAGATATACGCGCGGAGGTATGCGATTCATCTCGGTCTGATCTCAACAGGATCCCGGTTCTTCCGCGGGCTGCGGCACCACCTCTACGCTCAACCTGACGGGCACTATCTGATGCTGCACGTCATCACCGGGGGGTACACATGCCAGAAGCCACATCCATCCGTTCTCGGCTCGCCGCCGGTATCGGTGCCGTCGCGGTCAGCGCGCTTCTGGCGCTTACCGCCTGCGCACCGGCACCGGAGTCGCAGCCGACGCCCACGCCCTCCGCCGCGACGGAGACGCCGGCACCCGAACCGTACGCGGGGCCCGCGCTCTTCGTCGGGGATGAGCTGAACTGGTTCATGCTGTCGCCAGACGAGATCTCTTCAGTGCTCCCCGCCTCGACGGATATCGGTGCCGCCTCCTCAGTGCTGACGCAGATCTCCGACGGCTGGGGACCTGATCCGGTACCGGCAATCTGCACCAACTTCCTCGTCGAGGAGTCGTTAGGAACCGTCGGGTCCCGGAACATGGAGTGGAGGGTGAACGGTGGCGGCGATCAGGGCTACGGGCATCTGCTCGCCCTCCAGTTCGCCGACGAGGCCCACGCTCAGGGTCGAATGGATCAACTCATCGCCATGGCCGAGCAGTGCTCGACGTTCGACTTCAACGGTCCTGCGAGTTTCGAGTCCGTCGTGCCGGAGCCCGCAGACGGCGTGCGTGCGATGGCAGGCACGTTGCAGCTTCCCGAAATCGAGGGAGGGGGTCGAGGCTTCAGCGCCTTCGCATCCGTCGGCAATGTGCTCGTGGAGCTCTGGCAGACTCAGGGAAGTGGTGACGTCCCGGACGCACGGGCGATCGCGGAGCTCCTGCAGGACCGTGCTGCGGAGGCGCGTGCCACACTCATCGAAGAGCTCACAGCGAACCCGCCGACGGTGGAGGAAGAGCCCGCGATCGATGGGGGCGCACCCTGGAGTGATTGGGAGATCGCATTCGGCGGAGTGGGACCGATCCGTCTCGGCGATCCGATCGACACTGCTCTGTCCGCCGCTGAGGGCGCGCAGACAGTGGCTCCTGAGTACGAGCAAGGACCTTGGCGAATCGTGAACGCGGACGGTTCTGCGTCGATGCTGATCCAGCCCTCCGCAGACGGATCGACGGCAGCGTCGATCACCGTCGGCAACGCCCGCTCGCTCGAAGGGATGCCGCAGAACACGGCGTCGCTGCCGTCCGCCGGTGGAATTCGAGTGGGAGCCCCTGTCGCGGATGCGATCGCCGCATTCCCAGGCGGCACTACCGTGACGGTCTCCTCGTCAGGGGACGACTGGTACGACGTCGCCACGCGGGATGGCCGTCTGCTCCGCTTCCATGCGGATCGTGACGTGGTCGACGATGGAGCCGTCATCGTGGGTGTCCAGGTCGAAGACGCGACGCTCCGCACCTTCTTCTCCTTCGGATGAGCGTCTGAGTCCGCCGCGACGTGGCGGCCTCAGACGCGACCGAACGCGCGCAGCGGATGCTCGATGAGCTCGGTGACCCGGCGGAGGAAGCTCGCGGCGTACCCGCCGTCGCACACCCGGTGGTCGAACACGAGCGACAGCTGGGCGATGCGCCGCGGCACCACCTGCCCGTCGACGACCCAGGCCCGCTCGATGATGCGTCCGATGCCGAGGATCGCGACGTCGGGGTGGTTGATGATCGCCGCCGATCCGTCGACGCCCAGCCCGCCGTAGTTGTTGAGGGTGAAGGTCGATCCGCGCAGGCGCTCCGGCGGCATCGTCCCCGCCCGGGCGGTCGCGCTCAGCTCACGCAGAGCGTCGTCGAGCTGCAGGATGCTGAGCTCGTGAGCTCTCGGGATGACGGGGACCATGAGTCCCCGTTCGGTATCGGCGGCGATGCCGAGGTTGACCCCGTCGAAGGAGATCAGCTCCGCGGCGTCGTCGCTCAGGCGGGACGCCAGCACCGGGTGCTCCTCGAGAGCGAGCAGCACGAAACGCGCGACCAGGGCCGTGACCGAAGGAGCCGATCCGCCCGCCGGAGCCATCCGCGTCCGGAGGTTCCAGAGTTCGGTCGCGTCGACATCGACCCAGACGGTCGCCTCGGGGATCTCCGAGCGGCTGCGGGTCAGCTTCGCGCTCACCGCCCGGCGCAGGGGCGACATCCGCTCTCGCGACACGACAGCCAATCCGTCGACGCGGGCGTCGGCTGCACTGGCGACGGGGTGGTCGAGCGGCTGGTCCACGGCGGCGTCGACCGCGGCGGCGAGGACATCGGCGCGTGTGACGGCGCCGTCGTGTCCGGTGGGCTTGAGGGCGTGCACGTCGACGCCGAGGTCGCGCGCGAGGCGTCGCACGAGCGGGGAGCGGACCGCCACAGGTCGCCGTTCGGCATCCGGCTCCGCCGCAGCACTCCCGACGCGCGCGCGGCGGCGGCCCGTGGACGAGCGCTCCGAGGTGCCGTAGCCGATCAGCACGTTGCCGGATCCGGCGCGCTCCTCCTCCCGATACGCCTCCTGCTCGACGGCATCCGGTGCCGCAGCACGAACCGCAGCGCTGCCCGCAGCACTGCCCGTGGCGTCGCCGGACGCGCCCCCCGCGGGGTCCGCGACCTCGAGCACGGGGGCGCCGACGTCGATGGTCTCGCCGGGCTCGCCGTGCAGCGCCGTCACGACTCCCGCGAACGGGGAAGGAAGCTCGACCACGCTCTTCGCGGTCTCGACCTCGGCGATCGCCTGATCGGTGACGATCGTGTCGCCGACGGACACGAGCCACTGCACGAGCCCCGCCTCGGTGAGGCCTTCGCCGAGATCGGGCAGACGGAACACCCGGCCGGTCAGCGCGGTCATGACTCGTCCTCCCAGTGCAGCGAGTCGATCGCATCGAGCACGCGGTCGACGTCCGGCAGGTACCAGTGCTCGAGCTTCGGGGGCGCGTAGGGCGTGTCGAATCCGGTCACGCGCCGCACCGGCGCCTCCAGGTATTCGAAGCAGCGCTCGAACACCCGCGCCTGGATCTCGGCGGCGACGCTCGCGTAGCCGGGCGCTTCGGCGATCACCACGGCACGTCCGGTCGCGCGCACCGCAGCCGTGACAGTGACGTCGTCGAACGGCGACAGCGAGCGCACGTCCACGACCTGCACGCTGCGGCCCTCGGAGGAAGCCACCTCCGCCGCCTCGAGTGCGAGCGCCACCGAGGCGCCGTACGCGAGGAGCGTGACGTCTGTGCCCTCCCGTGCGATGCGGGCCGTGCCGATCTCGGCGGTGGCGGAGGTGTCCACCTCGCCTTTGCTCCAGTACAGCTTCTTCGGCTCGAGGAAGATCACCGGGTCGGGGGAGGCGATGGCCGCCCGCAGCAGCGAGTACGCGTCCTGGGGCGTCGACGGACTGACGACGGTCAGGCCCGGGGTGTGCGCGTAGTAGGCCTCGGAGGAGTCGCAGTGATGCTCGACGCCGCCGATGCCCCCGCCGAACGGGATGCGGATCACGAGCGGCATCCGCACGGCACCGCGCGTGCGATTGCCGAGCTTCGCGACGTGACTGACGATCTGCTCGAATGCCGGCAGCGCGAAGGCGTCGAACTGCAGCTCGACGACGGGCCGCATGCCGTTCATCGCCATGCCGACCGCCGTGCCCACGATGCCGGACTCCGCGAGCGGGGTGTCGAAGCAGCGGTCTTCACCGAAGCGGGCGGTGAGCCCGTCGGTGATGCGGAAGACACCGCCGAGCGCGCCCACGTCCTCGCCGAACACCACGACGGCAGGGTCCGCCTCGATCGCGTCTGCGAGCGCGAGGTTCAACGCCGCCGCCATGCTCAGGGTCGCCACCGTGCGGGTACGGGACTCCACCCGGGCATCGTCGTGGGCGATGGTCATCGTGCACCTCCTGCGGATTCGGGCGTCCGTTCGATCTCGCTGCGCAGCATCTGCCACTGCTCCTCGAGCTGAGGGGTGCGCGTCTGATGAACGAAGCGGAAGAGGTCCTCCGGATCGAGGTCCCGATCGGTGTTCAGGGCATCGCGCATCGCTGTCGCGGTCACTTCGGCCTCGGCGGAGTACTCGGACTCGAGTTCTGCGGTGAGCGCGCCCGTCCGAGTGAGGTGTGCTCGCAGGCGTGTCAGCGGGTCGCGGGCGACCCACGCCTGCACCTCCGCCCGCTCGCGGTAGCGGGTGTCATCGTCGGCATTGGTGTGCGCCTGCATCCGATAGGTGTGCGCCTCGACGAGCGTCGGGCCGCCGCCGGAACGGGCGTTCTCGATGGCGTCGCCGAGCACGGCGAGCACCGCGGCGACATCGTTGCCGTCGACGCGCTGCCCCGGCATCCCGTACCCGATCGCCTTGTGGGCGAGCGAGGGCGCAGCGGTCTGGCGGCTGAGCGGCACGGAGATCGCGAACTCGTTGTTCTGCACGAAGAACACGACCGGCACATGGAAGACCGCCGCGAAGTTCATCGCCTCGTGGAAGTCGCCCTCGCTGGTCGCGCCGTCGCCGCACAGAGCGAGGACCACCGTCTGCTCCCCGCGCTGCTTCGCCGCGAATGCGAAGCCGACCGCATGCAGGAGCTGGGTGGCGAGGGGAGTCGCCTGCGGGGCGACCCGGTGCGCGCGCACGTCGTAGCCGGAGTGCCAGTCGCCCTTGAGGAGCACCAGCGCCTCGGCCGGCGCGACGCCTCTGGCGATCACCGCGACCGAGTCGCGGTAGGTCGGGAACAGCCAGTCGCCGTCGGCGAGAGCGAGCGCGGCACCGATCTGGCATGCCTCCTGGCCGTGCGACGAGGGGTAGACCGCGAGGCGTCCCTGACGCACGAGGGCGCTGGCCTGGTCGTTGATGCGGCGGGCTTCGACGAGCCCGCGATAGGCCCGCAGGAGAGCGGCCTGATCGGGCAGCGCGAACTGCTCGTCTGCGACGGTCTGCCCGTCCGCGTCGATGAGCTGCACCGCCGCGTCGCGCGGGAGCAATGCCCGAGTATCCATCCGTCCGCCCTCTCTGCCGAACCTGATGAAGCCAGCATGCCCCGGCCGCGACAGTCGTCCAAGAACCCTCGACAGATCCTGGACGTTTGAGCGGCAGTTGGCGTTGATGGAGTCGAAGTGTCAGGATTCACTGACGGGACGAAGGGGTGCCATGCTCACGCTGGACGACACGGATCACGCGATCCTCGACGAGCTCCGCCGCGATGCGCGCGCATCGATGACGGCGATCGCCGAGGCGGTGCACATCTCGAGAGCCGGCGCGCACGCGCGCATCAAGCGCCTGACGGACGCCGGGGTGATCACCGGCTACACCGTGCGCACCGACCCCGTGCTGCTGGGCCACCACGCCAGCGCGTACGTCACCCTCGCGATCGAGCAGGCGACATGGCAGGAGGTCAGTGCTCGCTTGCGGCGCATCCCCGAGATCGAGCACATGGCCCTCGTCGGAGGGGACTTCGACGTGATCCTGCTGGTACGGGCGAGCGATGCTCGCGACCTCCGCCGGATCGTGCTCGAGGACATCCAGGCGATCCCCTCGATCCGCTCCACGCGGACGACCCTCATCTTCGAGGACTTCACCCTCGTCTGACCCCGGGCGACCGCATCCCTTCGCACTCGGACATCTCCGGCGCGCTCCTCGACAAGTGCGAGGACCCAGGGCATTCGACAATGAGACGAGCGCCAGTTCCCTGGCCTGCGTACCGCTCGAAGGAGAGTCCCGATGTCCGAATCCGCCGCATCCGCAGCCGCAGCGCTGCTCGACCGCATCCAGGCGCCGGAGGGCGCGGGACGAGAGATCCCGGATGCGGCGACGCGAGATGTCATCGGGCGAGCGCCGGTGCATGCCGTCGCCGACCTCGACGACGCGATCGCCCGCGCGAAGGCCGCGCAGCCGGCGTGGGAGGCCCTCGGTCACGGGAAGCGCAGCGAGCTGCTCCTCGCGGCCGCCGACGCGATCGATGCGAACGCGGAGGCGCTCGCGCACCTGCTGTCACGCGAGCAGGGCAAGCCGCTGAACGGCCCCAATGCACGCTTCGAACTGGGCGCATGCTCGGCCTGGCTGCGCACGAACGCCGGCATCCAGCTCGACCCGCAGGTCCTGGTCGACGACGAGAACCTGCACGCCGAGCTCGTCTACAAGGCCGCGGGCGTGGTGGGCGCGATCGGCCCGTGGAACTGGCCGCTGATGATCACGATCTGGCAGATCGGCCCCTCCCTGCGGATGGGCAACACCGTGGTCGCCAAGCCGAGCGAGTACACGCCGCTCAGCGTGCTCGCGATGCTCGCGGTCATGAACGACGTGCTGCCGGCCGACGTCCTGATCGGGATCTCGGGAGACCGCGAGGTCGGTGCCCGCCTGGCTTCGCACCCCGACATCGACAAGATCATGTTCACCGGCTCCACCGCCACGGGACGGCGCATCATCGAGAGCTCGGCCGGCAACCTCGCGCGCCTCACCCTCGAACTCGGCGGGAACGACGCCGGCATCGTGCTGCCGGGCACGGACGTCGCGACGATCGCCCAGGATCTGTTCTGGGGTGCCTTCATCAACACGGGTCAGACCTGCGCGGCCATGAAGCGCCTCTACGTGCACGACTCCGTGTACGACGAGGTGGTCGACGCGCTGGCCGAGATCGCGGCATCCGTGCCGATGGGCAACGGCCTCGACGAGGACAACGTGCTGGGGCCGCTGCAGAACCGCGCCCAGTTCGACATCGTGTCGCGGCTGGTCGAGGAGGCGAAGGGACGCGGCGCGCGCGTGGCTGCCGGAGGCGAGGCGGCCCCGGAACTCGGCGAGCTCTTCTACCGCCCGACGATCGTCGCCGACATCGACAACGATGCCGCCCTCGTGCAGGAGGAGCAGTTCGGTCCGGCGCTCCCGGTCATCCGATACAGCGACGTCGACGAGGCGTTCGGATTCGCCAACTCCGTCGACGTCGGCCTGGGCGCCTCCGTCTGGTCGAGCGATCCGGAGGCCGCGCGTGAGGCTGCGACGCGCATGGAATCCGGCACGGTGTGGATCAACTCGCACGGCGGGCTGCATCCGATGGTGCCGTTCGGCGGGGTGAAGAGCTCGGGCTACGGCCTGGAGTTCGGTGTCGAGGGCCTCAAGTCCGTCGCCGTGACGCAGGTCGTGTCCGGCCCGGGGCGCAAGGCGCAGGCATGAAGTCGGCGATCGTCGTCGGCGCCGGGACCTCGGGGGCGATCGTCGCTCGACGGCTGGTGGATGCGGGCATCGAGGTGACGCTGATCGAGGCCGGAGGATACGACGCGAACCCGGCGATCCACGACCCGTCCAGGGCAGGGGAGCTCTGGCACTCGGCTGACGACTGGGACTTCTTCACAGTCCCTCAGGAGCACGCGGGCGGACGCCGATTGCACCTCCCGCGGGGCAAGGTCACCGGTGGATCGCACGCGCTGAACGCCATGATCTGGGTGAGAGGCGCCGCCTCCGACTATGACGGCTGGGAGCGCGACGGTGCGACCGGGTGGGGGTGGAGCACCGTCGAGCCCGTGTTCGACGCGCTCGAACACGACGTGCTGCCCGTCACCGACGACTACGACCTCTCGCCCATCCAGGCGTCGATCATCGACGCCGCGGTCGAGGAGGGACTGCCCCGCAACCCGAACTACAACGGCGGCACGCTCGACGGCGTCTCGCAGCAGCAGGTGACCATCCGGGACGGACGCCGCGTGAACACGTGGATGGTCTATGCCCAGCCCGTCGCCGAACGGCTCACGATCCTGACCGGTCGCGAGGTGCACTCGGTGATCGTCGAGGACGGTCGGGCGGTCGGAGTCAGGCTCGGAGAGGGAGAGGATGCCGAAGACGTCTTCGCCGACGAGGTGGTCCTCTCGGCGGGTGCCATCGGATCGCCCGTGATCCTGCTGCGCTCGGGCATCGGCCCCGCCGAGGAGCTGGCGGCTCTCGGCATCCCCGTCGTGCTCGATGCGCCGGGCGTCGGCAAGAACCTGCACGACCACCTGCTCTCGCCGGTCATCTTCACGACCGAGCGACCCGTGGGGCCGCCGCAGCCCGGTGTCTCGGTGACGCAGTCGCACCTCTTCTGGCGCAGTCGCGACGACCTCGCCGAGCCGGACACGCAGCCGATCCACTTCTCGGTGCCGATGTGGGGCGAGCTCGAACCGCGCGGAGACGACGGCTTCACGCTGATGGCGGGCCTGGTGACGCCGCACAGCCGGGGCGCGCTCACGCTGTCCGGACCTGGCCTCGCCGACCAGCCGCTCATCGACCTGGCAGCCCTCGAGGATGACAGGGACGTCGCCTCGCTCGCGGCATCCGTCCGTCAGTGCCGCCGGATCGGCGCGCAGCCGGCGCTCGCCGAGGAATGGGGCGCGACGGAGGTGTACCCGGGTCCTGACGTGCAGGATTCGGGCATCGAGGACTGGGTGCGCCGCACCGCGATCACCTACCACCACCAGGTCGGCACCTGCCGGATGGGATCGGATGCGGATGCCGTGGTCGATCCGCTGCTGCGCGTGCGCGGCCTCGAGGGGCTCAGCGTGATCGACGCCTCGGTGATCCCCACCGTTCCGACCGGTAACACCAACGCGCCGGCCGCGATGATCGGCGAACTCGGGGCCCGGTTCCTGCTGCGCGACTGAGGGCGAGCGGCGTCCCGCCGCAACGCATCCGCCGCGGGGCGAGTGCGGGGTCAGTAGCGAATCGCATCCGCGGTGCGGGGTCGAAAGCGCATCCGAATCGCGCTGTAGGGGTGCGTTATTGACCACTCACGTGCGCGGCGGGGCCGCGTCGGTGGGGGCGGAGCCGGTGGTGTGGATGCAGTCGGTAAAGCACCGCATCCGCAGCGGGGGTCAATAGCGCATCGCATCCGCGGTGCGGGGTCAATAACGCATCGCAAACGCGCTGCAGGGGTGCGCTATTGACCCCGCACCGGCGCGCACCGGGCGCACCGGCCGGCGGCACCGGCGCGCACCGGCGCGCACCGGCCGGCGCGCACCAGGCGGGAACGACATCAGCCCGCGCTGTAGACCTCGCGCCCCGCGAACCAGGTCGAGATCACCGGGGTGTCAATGATCTCGGCCGCCGGCCCGGCGATCGCATCGCGCTCGAGCACGACGAAGTCCGCGGACTTGCCAGGCGTCAGCGAGCCGGTCTCGCCTCCGAGTCCCATCGCCGTCGCGGCGTTGATGGTGAAGACCTCCAGCGCCTCCTCGGGGGTGATGGCCTGCTCGGGCCAGAGCACGCCGGGCGCGCGGCCCAGCGGGTCGGCGCGCGTCACGAGTCCCTGCAGACCCTCCAGGGTGTTCGGCGACTCGCTCACCGGCCAGTCCGAACCGCCGGCGACCAGGGCGCCGGCGTCGAGCAGCGCACGGTTGGGCTGGGAATGCTCCGCGCGATCGCCCAACACTTCCGCGAGCGCCTCCGGGATCACTCCGGGGAACCAGATGAACGGCGAGATGTCGGCCGACACGTCCAGCGCCCGCAACCGAGGGATGTCGTCCTCGGCGAGGAACTGCCCGTGCGCGATCTGGATCGGGATGCTGTGGCCCTCGGCGCGAATGCGCTCCGCCACGTCGAGCACCAGCCGGGCCGATCCGTCGCCCGTGCAGTGCACCTTGGCGCCGAGCCCCCGCTCGGCCACCGCCCGCAGCCATCCGTGGAGTTCGTCGAAGTCCATCGTCGTCTCGCCGTGGAAGTGCGCACCGTGCACCGCATCGGCCACATACGGTTCGAGGAACGACGCCGTGCGTGCCGGCGGGACTCCGTCGAGGAAGATCTTCACGAAGTCGGGACGGTGGTGCGGCGTCCGATACTCCTCACCCCGGTCGATGAGGGCGGCCCCGATCGGGTCGAATCCGAAGATCTCGTCGTTGATCAGCAGAGACGAGACCACCCAGGCGTTCAGCTCGCCTGTCCGATCAAGCGATGCGAGGGCTGCGAGGATGTCGGTCGACACCCCCGCATCCTGGAACGTCGTGATGCCGAAGGAGTTCAGGATGTCCACCCCGCGGCGCGAGGCCGCGATGTGCTGGTCGGGGGTCAACCCACCGCTGCGGTCGTACGCCTCCTGCACCGGGATACCGGCTGCCTCCAGGAGGACGCCCGTCGGAGTCCCATCGTCCGCATCCAGCAGGACCTCGCCACCGGCCGGGAGCTCACCCGGGGTGATCCCCGCCAGCTCGAGCGCACGGGTGTTCGCCCACCGGTTGTGCCGGGAGTCCTCGACGAGGACCACCGGGCGTCCGCCGGCGGCGTCATCGAGCAGCATCCGGGTCGCCGTGTTCGCCAGTGTCGGCAGCAGTGTCGTCGACACCGGACCGCCGACGATCCAGGCATCCTCCGGCAGGCTCTCCGCCTTCTCGCGAACGCGGTCGAGGATCACCTCGAGCGGCAGCGACGCCGGCAGGAAGAGCTCGAACAGCTCGGTGCGGCCCGCCATCGCATGATGATTGTGCACGTCCACGAAGCCCGGGTACACCGCCGCGGTGCCGACGTCCAGCATCCGCGTCTCCGGCCCGCGATGCGTCGAGACGGCGGCGAGCGTGCCGGAGGCCAGGATGCGCCCGTCGCGCACGGCGAACGCCTCGACGAGCGGGGTGCGGCGATCCGAGGTGCGGATCACCGACCCCGTCACGATCAGGTCGGCCGGCGCCATGTCAGAGGGCTCCGAAGTGGGCGGGCTCCAGACCGTCCGCGTGATGCGTGGTCGAGAGCAGGCGGCCGTGAGCGCCGAACGTGAAGTGCGTGGGCACCGCGCCCGACTCGTCGAGACCGAACAGCACACCGTGCGAGCGGATCGCGTTCACGTCGCGGTGGTCGGCGATCGTGACGGATGCGCAGGGGATCACCTTCTCGCGCCACGCGAAGATGTAGATGCCGGGGCGCACCTCCCACACGCTGTTCTCGTCGGTGTCGGCGAGCCCGCGCTCGGGGCCCGCGAGGCACTGCCAGGAGTACCAGCGCTCCGAGAGGTAGACGTGCTCGTAGGCGTGCTCCTCGCTGTAGACCCACTCGACGCGACGGCCGATCAGGGTCGTCGTCGGCGCTGCCTCCGCGCCCGTGACCGATGCAGCCTCGATGATGCTGGGGGCGAAGACGTGCTGCACGCGGGTGCGGCCCTGCTCCGGCGCGGGCAGGATGACCGAGATGACGGCGAGGGCCCTGCCATGGCGGAGATCGACGACCAGCGACACGGCTTCGTTCGGCAGGTAGTTGTGGTGGAACTGCACGAAGTACAGGTCGTCGTCGACCTCGAATGCCTCGTAATCGTCGGTGTCGGAGGCTGCCTCCGTCGGGTCCTCGGCACCGGGTCGGTAGTCCCAGGTGACCGTGGTGTCGGCGAAGCGGTGCGCGATGCGCGTGCCTCGGGCGTCGACCACGGTGATCTCACGACCGCTCAGCGCGGTCGAGTGCGGAGCCTTGTTCGCATCGAAGCCGGGGGCGAGTCCTTCCAGCGGCAGCCAGGTGGAGGTGTCGGCGGGGTTCAGGGTCGTCATGTCTCTCCTTGAGTGTGGATGGGCGAGCGTCAGCGGCTGCTGAAGCGCTCGAGGTCGGATGCGAGGCCCTCGTACACGGCGGGCCGGGACCTCTTGAGGTACTCGCCGTAGACGATGCCGCCGATGAGGGCGACCACGAGCAGCAGCGGCATGAGGCGGATGGCGAGCTCCTCGGAGCCGGCCACGATGTTGAAGTTCACGATCGCCAGCACCGAGATCGCGGCGATGCCGAGGAATCCGATGCCGGGGGCGATGAAGGTGCTCCACCAGCGGGGGTCACGGTTTCGGCGGAAGTGCACCACGATCGAGATCGCCGCCAGGCCCTGCAGGATCAGGACGCTGAGGGTGCCGAAGCCGAGCATGGCCGGGACGAGGGTGAGGATGGGGTCCGCTCCCGCGATCGCGAAGATGATCGCGACGACGGCGGCGAACGACGCCTGCACGATGCCCGCGAGCTGAGGTGCACCGTTGCGGCGCGTGCGGGCGAGTGCCTGGGGGAGGATGCGCGAGCGGCCGAGGGAGTAGAGGTAGCGGGTCGCCGAGTTGTGGAAAGCGAGCATGGCGGCGAACAGGCTGACCAGCAGCAGGATCATCATGACCGTGGTGAGCGGACCGCCGAGGTACTGCTGCGACAGCGAGAAGATCAGGTCGCCGGTCGGCAGGTGCTCGAGCGCGGTGGCCTGCGCCTGCGCGACACCGGTCGCGCTGACGACCGCCCACGTGGTCACGCCGAGGATCACGCCGATCGCGATGATCGAGGTGTAGGTCGCGCGGGGGATCGTTCGCAGCGGCTGCTTCGCCTCCTCGCTGAACAGTGCCGTGGCCTCGAATCCCAGGAAGCCCGTCGCCGCCAGCAGCAGGCCGATGGGCAGGGAGCCGGAGAACACCGCCTCGGGACTGAACGCGCCCAGATCGTAGCCGGTCTGCACGAGCACGGAGACGTCGAAGACCACGAGCATCAGGACCTCGAGCACGAGGCAGACTCCGAGGATCTTGGAGCTGAAGTCGACCCCGACCCGAGCGAGGACGAAGCACACGACGATCGACAGCAGGCCCCAGATCAGCCAGTGCACGTCGAGCCCGGTCAGATCGCGGATGATGTTCTGCATGAAGAAGCCGCTGGTGCCGATCGTGCCGACCACGAAGAAGTTGTAGCCCAGGGTCGCGATGAGTCCCGCGATGAGTCCACCCGTGCGGCCCAGACCCTTCACCACGAACGCGTAGAAGCCGCCCGCGTTCACCAGCTGCTTCGACATCTGCGCGTAGCCGACGGCGAAGAGCAGCAGGATCGCGGCGACCAGGAAGAACGCCATCGGGGTTCCGCCGCCGTTGCCGAGAGCGATCGCGAGCGAGGCGACGACCACGATGCCGGTCAGCGGCGCGACGGCGGCGAGCACGAGGAAGACGATCCCGGCGACGCCCAGAGCGCCGGGTCGAAGAGAAGTGTGGTCCTGCTGCGTCGTGGACGCAGATGTCGGGTCTGCCACGTCGGCTCCTTTGCTCGGTGACGGCCGTGTCCGCACGGCATCGACGACGAGGGGTTCGTCGATACAGCGAGTCTGCTCGCGTGGCGAGGGCGGTGCTTGACCCTGAGCGAAGGACGATGGTGCCAGCGTGCACAGCACGCCCACCCCCGTTCTCGGCGGTGACGTGGGGGAGCAGGATGACGAGGACGACACCGCCGTCCTCACAGTGCGCCACCGGGTGCGCGGCGCGGAGTCGCGGGGCGGAATCGCACGAAGACCATGGACCTGCAGCTGAACGGGACGACGGCGCTGATCACAGGCGCGGCCGGCGGGATAGGGCGGGCCACCGCGTGGGCGCTCGCCGCGGAGGGCGTGCGGGTGGCGCTGCTCGATCGGGACGGCCCCGCACTCGCGGAGACCGCCGAGGGCTGCATCGATCCGGTCGTGCTGGTCGCGGACGTGACCGACGAGATCGAGGTGGCGGGCGCCGTCGACGCGGCGATCCGGGCGCTCGGCGGGCTGGACGCCGTCGTGTGCTGTGCGGGAGTGTCCGGGCCCGTCGGGGCGGGGATCGATGAGATCTCGCTCGACGAATGGAACGCGGTCTTCGCCGTCAACGTCACCGGTACGTTCCTCGTCGTCTCGCATGCGCTGCCGGCGTTGCGAGCGGCGGCCGCGGCATCCGTCGTCCTGATCGCGAGCGACTCGGCGTTCGTCGCCTCGGCGGGAATGGTGCCGTACTGCGCGTCGAAGGCTGCCCTCGTGCAGTTCGGTCGCGCGCTGTCCGTCGATCTCGCCGGAACCGGAGTGCGGATCAACGCGGTCGCGCCGTCCATCGTGGACACCCCGATGAGCCGCGGCGACCTCGGGGCGGAGGCGTTCAGGGACCCCGCCTTCCCGGTGCAGACGGCCCAGGAGGTCGCCTCGCACGCGGTCTACCTCGTCTCGCCGCGCAGCAGGGGGATCAACGGGACGACCGTCCTCAGCGATTTCGGCTACTCCGCGCGGTCGGGCTTCCCCGCCTGATCGCGCGGCACCGGATCCGGGCAGCGGCGTCCAAGCAGCGTCATCACACGAAGTCACGAAGTCACGAAGTCGCGAAGTCACGAAGTCACGAAGTCACGAAGTCACGAACAGGAGCAGGCATGGGAACCTCAGTGGGATCGACCGTCGCGGGTCGCGTCGTCGTCATCACCGGCGGCGGTACCGGAATCGGAGCAGCGATCGCCGAGCGATACGCCGCCGAGGGCGCGCACGTGGTCGTCGTCGGGCGACGAGCAGAACCTCTGCGGGCGGTCGAGGCGGCCGTCGGAGCGCATCCGATCATCGCCGACGCCGCCGACACGGAGTCTGCGAAGGCGGCGGTCGCCGAGGTGCTCGCCACCTTCGGGCGCCTCGACGTGCTAGTGGCGAATGCAGGTGGCCACGGATTCTCGCCGGTCGCGGAGACCGACGACGAGAGCTGGGAGGCGGCGATCCGCGCCAACCTGACCACAGCGTTCGTCATGGCCAGGGAGGCGCTTCCCGCCCTCATCGAGTCGAAGGGCCAGGTCGTGATCGTGTCGTCGCTCGCCGGGCTCTTCGCCGGCCCGTCGGTGGCCGGCTACACGGTGGGCAAGCATGCGCTGATCGGGCTGACGCGCACGCTCGCCCGTGACTACGGGCGCCAGGGAGTGCGAGTCAACGCGATCTGCCCGGGCTGGGTGCAGACGCCGATGGCCGACGACGAGATGGACGAGTTCGCCACGCACGCAGGGCTCGATTCGCGGGAGGAGGCATACGCCACAGTGACCGCCGACGTGCCGCTGCGGAGGCCGGCGCGGCCCGCCGAGATCGCCTCAGTCGTCCGATTCCTCGGTTCGGGGGAATCGTCGTACGTCACCGGTGCGGTGATCGTCGCCGACGGAGGCTCGCACGTCGTGGATGTGCCGACCATCGCGTTCGATCACGCGGGGATGTAGCGAGGCGGGCGCGGGAGCGGGAGCATCAGGAGGGGATGCGGGGAGGGGATCCGCGGGTGCTCGAGTCGGACGCAGGGGTGACGCTCGGCTGTCGTCTCTCGGCCTTCCGCCCGCTTCTCGTTCGCCCGCTTCTTCCTCTTCTCTCGGGTCCTTCTGTCGGTCCTCTTCTTCCTCTTCTCTAGGGTCCTTCTGTCGGTCCTCTTCTTCTTCTTCTCTCGGGTCCTTCTGCCTGCCGTCTTGTTCCGCTTCTCTCGGGTCCTTCTGCCTGCCGTCTTGTTCCGCTTCTCTCGGGTCCTTCTGCCTGCCGTCTTGCTCCTCTCCTCTCGCGTCCTTCTGCACGCCGTCTTGTTCCTCTCCTTTCGGGTCCATCTGCCGGTCCTTCCCCCTCTTTTGCGCGCTATGCCGAGAGATTGGAATACGGGGTGTGATCTGGGGTTCTGGGGGGTGGTTTCGGGGGGTGAATGTCGGTGGGGTGGGGTTGACTGGCGGGTATGAACAGCACCGTGCAGCGTTTGGATCAGGTCATCAGCGACCTGTCCGGTGTGCTGTGTGATGACGTGCTGGCGGGGTTGTCGGACGCGGACCGGGTCGAGGTGCTGCAGCGGGCGGGGGCGGCGTTCCGGCGGGCGGAAGCGGTGGTGGTGGAGACGCTCGCGACGGCGGATGCGGTGGGGTTCCCGCATGCGGTGGGGTGTCGGAACACGACCGAGTTGTTGCAGCGGACGGTGCGCGTCGAGGTGCGCTCGGCGACCCGGGTGGGGACGACGGTGACGCGGGTGCGGCGGGAGTCGAGCCTGGTGTCGGGGGAGCGGCTGCCGGCCCGGTGGCCACATATGCGGGAGGCCCTGTTGGATGGGGTGGTGGGGGTGGCGGGGTTTCTGGCGGCGACGGGTCCGATCGAGAAGGTCTGGGACCGGTTGAGCACCGACCAGCGCCTGGCCGCGGACCTCGCCCTGGCCGGCGCTGCCCGCGGGCACAGTCTCGCCCCGGTCGATGACCCTGACGGTGATGACCCCGACGCGGATGTCGATGAGTCCGCGGATGTCGTCGATGAGGATGGTCCGGCGCCGACGACGGATGATCTGTCGAGTCTGGCGGAGGGTCTCGCGTCGATCTTCGATCCGGATGGGGAAGAGCCCAAGGATGAGGATGCGCGGCGTCGCCGGGGGGTGACGATCGGCCGGTTGAAGAACGGGTTGCACGCGATCCGGGGGTATCTCACTCCGGAGGTCGCGGCGCAGTTGCTGTTGATCATGGACGCGATCCTGAATCCCAAAGGCCCGGGGGCTCCGATGCCCGGGGTGTTCTTCACCCCCACCGACCCCACCGACACAGACACCAGCGACACCGGAGACACGGGTGCGGACTTCGAGTCCGCTGATCCTGCTGATCCTGCTGCTGACGGTGCGGGTGATGTGGGGGCGCAAGAGGCCGAGAACGATCCCGAAGGGGAGGATCCGTTCAATTCGGATCCGCGGAACGTGTTCGATGACCGCACGACGGAACAGAGACGCCATGACGCTCTCGCGGCCGCGCTCGCGATCGCCGCCCGACACACGGACATGCCGACCCTCGGTGGGGCGGCCCCGACCGTGGTCGTCACCGTCGACGCGACCGCTCTTGCCACCGGGACCGGGTGGGCGACGATCGCCCGTACCGGCGCGCACCTGCCCGTCTCGATCGCCGCGCACGCCGCGTGCGCGGGCGCGATCCAGCGGGTCCTGTTCGATGAGGGCCGCATCATCGGGATCACCAGCA
>NZ_JBEPZB010000006.1:168320-175192 GCF_041641055.1 Microbacterium sp. | reverse complement strand
GCATCCCGGACTTCTGGCAGCGTGCCGTGGTCGGTGTGCTCATCATCGGGGCCATCGTGCTCGACCGGGTGCTCGCGGTCAGACAGAGACGCCAGCTCATCGAGGCGAGGGACGAATCATGACCACCACCACGACGACCTCGACACGCGTCATCCGCGACTACGACCGTCCGCTCTGGCGGCGCATCTTCATCAACCGCGAGTTCGCGATCATCGCGCTGCTCGTGCTGGTGACGATCGTCGCGGCCGTCACGATCCGCGGATTCGCCCAGCCGATCACCGCGAACTACCTGCTGCTCGACGTCGCGCCGATCCTGCTCATCGCCCTGCCGATGACGCTGGTCATGATCACCGGCGAGATCGACCTCTCCGTCGGATCCATGGTGGGCCTCGCGAGCGTCGTCACGGGCGTGCTCACCGAGTCGGGCGCACCGTTCGAGGTCGCGGCCCTCGCAGCCCTCCTCGTCGGCGTCGTCGGGGGAGCCTTCAACGGCTTCCTCGTGACGATCGTCGGACTGCCCTCGCTCGCCGTGACGATCGGCACGCTCGCCCTGTTCCGCGGTCTCGCGGTCGGCTTGCTCGGAACCACGGCCGTGACCGACTTCCCCGAGACGTGGACGGCTCTGGCGAAGGCGAAGATCGCCGGCACGACGATCCCGTACATCGTGATCCCGTTCCTGATCCTGCTCGTGCTGTTCGTCGTGCTGCTGCACTTCACCCCGTTCGGCCGCGGCGTCTTCGCGATCGGACTGTCGAAGGATGCCGCGCGATTCTCGGGCGTGAACGTCGAACGGACGAAGTTCATCCTGTTCGTGCTGTCGGGCGTCGTCGCGGCCTTCGCGGGCATCTTCTACACCCTGCGGTTCGGCAGCGCCCGAGGCGACAACGCCACCGGGCTCGAGCTGCAGGTGATCGCGGCCGTCGTGCTCGGCGGCGTCTCGGTCTTCGGCGGGCGCGGGCACCTGCACGGCGTCGTCGCCGCTGTACTGCTGATCGGGGTGCTCGGCAGCAGCCTGCGTCTCGCCGGGGTCACCTCCGACGTCATCAACATCATCACCGGCGGGCTGCTGATCTTCTCGGTCGTCGCAGCCAGCGTCCTCGCCTGGGCGCAGCGCGTCCGAGCGAAGGCCGGTCCGCCGCTCCGCGTAGCAGCCTCCCCCGCACCATGAGGCAGCCTCTCATCGTCGGCATCCGCCTGCGGTGATCATCACGAAAGGAAGAACAATGACGTTTGCACGTAAGAGGATCGCCGGCTTCGCGGCGGTCGCCGTGGCCGCAGCGCTCGTGCTGAGCGGCTGTGCCGACACCAGCGGCGGATCCGGCGGCTCGGGCTCGGAAGGGGAGGGCGGGTCTGACAACCTCGCCATCACGTTCCTGCCCAAGAACCTCGGCAACCCGTACTTCGACACCTCCAGCGAGGGCGGCAAGAAGGCCGTCGAGGAGTTCGGCGGCACCTTCGCCGAGGTCGGTCCGGCCGAGGCCACCCCTGACGCCCAGGTCAGCTACATCAACACCGCGACGCAGCAGGCCGTCGGCGCGCTGGTCGTCTCGGCCAACGACCCGAAGGCGATCTGCGACGCGCTGAACGAGGCCCGTGACGCCGGCGTCAAGGTCGTCACCTTCGACTCCGACACGAACCCCGAATGCCGCGACCTGTTCATCAACCAGGCCGACTCCGAGGGCATCGCCAAGGTGCAGGTCGACCTGATCGCCGACCAGATCGGCGGGGCCGGCGAGGTCGCCATCCTGTCGGCATCGGCCAACGCGACCAACCAGAACGCGTGGATCGAGCTGATGAAGGAGTACATCGCCAGCGACTACCCCGACATCACCCTGGTCGAGACCGTCTACGGCGACGACGACGACCAGACCTCGTTCGATAAGACGGCGGCCCTGCTGCAGAGCCACCCGAACCTGAAGGGCATCATCTCGCCCACCACGGTCGGCATCGCTGCAGCCGCCCGCTACGTCTCGACCTCCGACTTCAAGGGCAAGGTCGCGATCACCGGTCTCGGCACCCCGAACCAGATGCGCGAGTACGTCGAGGACGGCACCGTCACGGCGTTCGCACTGTGGAACCCGGCCGACCTCGGCTACCTCGCGGCCTTCGCTGCGAAGGCGCTCGTCGAGGGCGAGATCACGGGTGAAGAGGGCGACACCTTCGAGGCCGGCGAGCTGGGCGAATACACGGTCGGCGCTGACGGCGTCGTGCTGCTCGGAGACCCGTTCGAGTTCAACGCGGAGAACATCGGCGAGTTCGACTTCTGAGTCACGCTCGTGAGGGGCGTCGGGGCTTCGGCCTCGGCGTCCCTTTTCGTGTCCTTCGGTACGAATGCATGCCGAGACGACGGATGGATGCCGAGAAAGGGTGTTCTCGGCATGCATCCGTGATCTGGGCATGCAGGTGTGCAGGGGGCCAGCGGGTGCAGGCGGGCCGTAGGGGGCAGGGCGGGCCGGGACAGGGCCAGACCCGGAGCAGGGCCAGACCCGGAGCAGGGCCAGACCCGGAGCAGGGCCAGACCCTGAGAGTAAGAGGGGCCGAGGTCAGCGGGGCGAGAAGCGCTCCGGCTCGTGGGTCGCGGCGACGAGCGCGCGCAGTTCCTCGAGTGAGGCGGGTGCGGCGCCGAGGGCTCGCGCCTGCACGAGCACGTTGCCGAGGGCGGTCGCTTCGACGGGGCCTGCGAGCACCGGAAGACCGGTGCGGTCGGCCGTGGCCTGGCACAGCAGGCGGTTCAACGAGCCGCCTCCGACCAGATGGATGCTGTCGAGCTCCCGCCCGGACAGATCTGCCGCCGTCTGCACCGCCTCTGCGAACGCGGCCGCGATCGACTCCACGATCGACCGGGCGAAGGCGGGCCGGGTGGATGGCGCCTCCGAACCGAGCAGCGTCGCGATGCGGGCGGGCATGTCTCCCGGTGCACTGAGCGACGAGTCGTTCGCGTCGAAGATCGGCACGTCGCCGGTCACCGAGGATGCCGCGGCGAGCAGCTCCGGCAGGTCGATCGCCGACCCGTCCTCCGCCTCCCAGGCCCGCACGGTCTCACTCAGCAGCCACAGCCCCGTCACGTTGTGCAGGAACCGGTAGCGGCGGTCGACACCGAGCTCGTGGGTGAAGTTCGCGTCGCGGGCGGCATCCGTCAGCACCGGCTCGGTCAGCTCGATGCCGACCAGCCCCCACGTGCCGCAGGAGATGTACGCCGAGTGCGGGGTCGACAGGGGAGCGGCGACGACAGCGGATGCCGTGTCGTGCGAGCCGACTGCGATCACGGGCAGGTCCTTGCCGATGCGTGCGGCCGGATCCGCGCGAAGCGTGCCGATCGTCTCGCCGGGGTCGACGAGCGTCGGCAGGATGCGCGACGGGATGCCGAGGCGCTCCGCCAGCTCGGCGTCCCAGTCCCCCGAGTCGACGCCGAGGAGTCCGGTGGTCGAGGCGTTCGTGCGTTCGGCGACGGCCCTGCCGGTGAGCAGGAAGGCGATGAGATCGGGGATCAGCAACGCGGCATCCGCATCCGCCCGCCGGGGGTCGACACGGTACTGGTAGAGCGTGTTGAAGGGCAGGAACTGCAGCCCGTTGCGTCGGTAGAGCTCGTCGAACCCGGCGATCGCGTGCACCTCGTCGACCCCGCGTGCCGTGCGGGCATCGCGGTAGTGGAACGGCTCGGCGAGCAGGTCCCCGTCTCGGAGCAGGCCGTAGTCGACCGCCCAGGAGTCGATGCCGATGCTCTCGATGCCCGGCTCTCGGCGCACGGCCTCGGCAAGCCCGGCGACGACGTGCTCGTAGAGGGCGCCGAAGTCCCAGTGCAGGCCGTCCTCGCGCTCGACGGGCCCGTTGGGGAACCGCGAGACGAGTTCGAGGTCGAGCCGGCCGTCGCCGATCCGGCCGATCATGACGCGACCGCTGGTCGCACCGAGGTCGACGGCGGCGACGGACCGGACCGTCATCGCAGGAACGCCGCAGCGACGCCGGAGTCCACGGGGATGTGCAGGCCTGTGGTGCGGCTCAGCTCGGGGCCCGTGAGGACGTACACGGCATCCGCCACGTTCTCGGGGACGACCTCGCGCTTGAGGATCGTGCGGTTGGCGTAGAACTGGCCGAGGTCCTCTTCGGCGACGCCGTAGGTCGCGGCGCGGTTCGCGCCCCAGCCCGAGGCGAAGATGCCCGAGCCGCGCACGACGCCGTCGGGGTTGATGCCGTTGACGCGGATGCCGAACTCGCCGAGCTCGACGGCCAGCAGCCGCACCTGGTGCGCCTGGTCGGCCTTCGTCGCGGAGTAGGCGATGTTGTTGGGGCCTGCGAAGACGGAGTTCTTCGACGAGATGTAGATGATGTCGCCGCCGAGCTTCTGGTCGATGAGCACGCGGGCTGCGGCCTTCGACACGAGGAACGAGCCCTTGGCCATGACGTCGTGCTGCAGGTCCCAGTCCCTCTCGGTGGTCTCGAGCAGCGGCTTCGACAGCGAGAGCCCGGCGTTGTTGACGACGAGGTCGACGCCGCCGAACGCCAGCACGGCGTCGTTCAGAGCGGCCTGGATCGCATCCGCGTCTGCGACGTTCGCCGCGACGCCGATCGCGACGTCGGTGCCTCCCAGCTCGGCAGCGGCAGCCTGCGCCTTCTCGAGGTCGAGGTCGGCGATGACGACACAGGCCCCCTCCGCGGCGAGGCGGGTGGCGATGGCCTTGCCGATGCCGCTGGCGGCTCCGGTGACGAAGGCGATGCGCCCCTGGTGCGACTTCGGCTTCGGCATCCGCTGCAGCTTCGCCTCCTCCAGCGCCCAGTACTCGATGTTGAACTTCTCGGCGTCGGAGATGGGGGAGTAGGTCGACAGCGCTTCGGCGCCGCGCATCACATTGATCGCGTTGACGTAGAACTCTCCGGCGACCCGGGCGGTCTGCTTGTTCGCACCGTAGGAGAACATGCCGATGCCGGGGACCAGGACGATGAGCGGGTCGGCGCCGCGGATCGCGGGCGACTCCGCGGTCGCGTGCGCGTCGTAGTAGGCCTGGTAGTCGGCGCGGTACTCCTCGTGCAGCTCGTGCAGACGGGCGATCTGCTCGTCGGCGGAGGCCATGACGGGCAGGTCGAGGATCAGCGGCTTGACCTTGGTGCGGAGGAAGTGATCGGGGCAGCTGGTGCCGAGGGCTGCGAGCTCGGGGGCGCGCTCGGAGGCGAGGAAGTCGAGCACGACGTCGGAGTCGGTGAAGTGGCCGACCATCGGCTTGTCGGTCGACGCGATGCCGCGGACGGTGCCGGCCAGGGCTGCGGCGCGCTCACGGCGCTCGGCCTCGGGAAGTGCCTCGAAGCCGGCACGGACACCGCCGAAGGGGTCGGCCTTGCCGTTCGCCTCGATGTAGGACGCTGCAGTGTCGATGATCCACAGCGAGTTCGTCTCGGCCTCGTCGGACGTGTCGCCCCAGGCGGTGATGCCGTGGCCACCCAGGATGCATCCGACGGCTTGCGGGTTCTTCGCCTTGATCGCGGCGATGTCGAGTCCGAGCTGGAATCCGGGCCGACGCCACGGAACCCACACGACCTTGTCGCCGAAGATCTTCGCGGTCAGCTCCTCGCCGTCGGCCGCGGTCGCGATCGCGATTCCCGAGTCGGGGTGCAGGTGGTCGACGTGCGCGGCGTCGACGAGGCCGTGCATGGCGGTGTCGATCGACGGAGCGGCTCCGCCCTTGCCGTGCAGGCAGTAGTCGAACGCGGCGACCATCTCGTCCTCACGGTCGAGGCCGGGGTAGACGTCGACGAGCGCGCGCATGCGGTCGAGGCGCAGCACGGCGAGCCCCTGCTCCTTGAGGGTCCCCAGGTCGCCACCGGATCCCTTGACCCACAGCAGCTCGACGGGCTGACCCGTGACGGGGTCGATCTCCGTGCCCTTGGCCGAGGTGTTGCCGCCGGCGTAGTTGGTGTTCTTGGGGTCGGCACCCAGGCGGTTCGACCGCTCGATGAGGGCGGCGGCGGTGGGGTTGGTCATGGCTGTTCCTTGTGCTCGGGAGAAGTGGCGAGGATGCGGCGGGCGAAGCGGTCGATCGATGCTGTCGCCGCCGCGAGTTCAGGCTGATTGAGGTGGCCGTGGCGGGTGCCCGGCTCGGTGGAGATGTCGATTTCGACGCCCGCGTCGCGCAGCAGGGCGCCGAACGCCTCGCCGGAGACGCGGAGCTCGTCGACCTCGCCGGTGATCATGATCGTGGCGGGGAAATGCGAGAGCTGGGCGGGGGACGAGGTGCCCGGCACGGCGTAGATGTCGGCGCTCGCGACCGGCCCGCCGAGGTAGTTCTCGTACATGCCCCGCACCGGTTCCGGGCCGAACACGTCGGCATCGGGTTCCGCGTCGAGAGCGGCACGCAGCGCGGTATCCGGTGCGCCCTGTACGGCGTGGAGCGTCGGATAGGCGAGCACCGCGAGCGCAGGGAAGGGCCCAGGAGCGTGGCTGAGGCGCAGTGCCGCACCGGTGGCGAGGTTGCCGCCGGCGCTCGCTCCGCCCAGAGACCACGGGCCACGGGCGAGACCGGACTCGACCGCCCAGCGGAAGGCGAACTCCACCTCGTCGGAGGCGACCGGGTAGTGCACGCCCGCTCGCTCGGGTGCCCCGGCCGCGGCAGCCCAGGTGCGGGGGAACGGTGCCAGGGCGTAGTCGACCGACACCACGACGATCCCCCGGTCGGCGAAGCTCTGCGCGACCCAGTGCGCCTCGGGCATGTCCAGCTCGCCGGCGGCGAATCCGCCGCCGTGCACCCAGACGAGCCCGGGGCCGGCCGGCGCGGAGGGCGTGTAGACGCGCACGCGCAGCGGCCCATGCGGGCCGTCGAGCACCTGGTCGCTCACGGGGTCATCCGTTCTGTCGGTGGGGCGTGGGGGGGGGGGGGGGGGGG